>CAVUKL010000009.1:0-68278 GCA_963742015.1 uncultured Acidobacteriaceae bacterium
GAACTCGGCCGGCTCTGCGTGGTGCTCGTCCGCGCCCGCGACCCCAACAACATCGGCGCCGTCGCCCGCGCCATGTACGACTTCGGCTTTCACGACCTTCGCCTGGTCAACGAATATCCCGTTCCGCTCGAAAGGGCCCGGTCGGCCATCGACGCCTCCTCCGTTCTCGAAAGCGCCCGCGAATTCACAAACGTCGCCGAAGCCGTCGCCGATTGCACCCTGGTCGTCGGCACCACCGCCGTCGGCCTGCGCCGCAAGGAGCATCCCCTTCATGCCCTCGCCGAAGCCGGGCCGATGCTGCGCGCCGAAATGGCGTCCACCGATCCTCAGGCCCGAGTCGCTCTGCTCTTCGGCTCCGAAAAAACCGGACTCAGCAACGAGGAGCTCAGTCACTGCCACTGGCTGCTCACCATCCCCATGCACCAGACCGAGGGAATGCGCCATGCCTCCATGAACCTCGGCCAGGCCGCCGCCGTCTGCCTCTACGAACTCGTCCGCAACCCCGAAGCGGAACCGCTGCAGGAGCAAGTTCAGCGCGCCACCGCAGAAGACCTGGAGCGGCTCACTCAGCTAACCATCGAGGTTATGGATGCCAGCGGCTACGCCCAACGCCACCCAGCCAACTTTGACGAAACCCTCGTCCGCCGCCTCGTCCTCCACATGGGCCTCGACCGTCCCCACGCCCTCGCCTGGACCGGAATCCTGCGCCAGGTTCTGTGGAAGCTACGGAAGCCGGGCTGAACGAGAAGTACAGTAAGCGTGCGAAGCGCCCGGCTCAGAAGGCTTTTTCCCCCAGAAAAAGCCACTGAGACAATCTCCGGTACATGACATCAGTCTGTACTTCTAGCCCTAGGCCACCGGAACTACTCCTCCGCATAGTACCCGGCACGCGTCTGCACCGTGACGTCTTTCTTGTCTGTCGTCAGCGCAAGCTTGTGATATCCCGCATGGCTGTTGGCCTTGTCGGGCGTATATCCAAGCACATATTGCGACCGAAGCTCGTCCTCAATCTGCGCATAGATCTGGTCGACCGTCTCTTTCTTGCTCACCTCGAAAATCCGGCCGCCCGTCTCTTCTGAGATTTGAGTCAGGATCTTCTTCCCATCAACCTTCGGTTCCGATTGGCCTCCGCCAGGATAACCGCCGCCGCCACGCGGATAACCACCCCCGCCGCCAGGATAGCCACCACCGGGATAGCCCATGCCGCCGTGCCGGCCCATGCCCGGGTAGCCGCCGCCACCGTTGTTTCCACCGCCGCCACCGTGCTCGCCCTTGAAGTAGATCGAATAGACCACGGTATCGGCACGCTGCGCGGCTTCGATGGCGGTGTTCAGCGTCTCTTTGCTGCCACGGTCGACGCCATCGGTCAGGATGATCAGAGCCTTGCGTCCCTGCTGCTTCTTCATCAACTCGTTGGAAGCAAGATAGATCGAGTCATAGAGCTGCGTTCCGCCTCCGCCATGCATTCCCCGATGTCCGCCGCCCCCGCCGTTCTGTCCGCCCGAAGAATCTCCAGACGAATCCCCCGAAGAATCCTCAAATCGCGGTGAGCCAACCTGAATTTCATCGACCGCAGACTTCAATTTGTCTCGCGAAGCAGTCAGGTCCTGAAGCAGCTCCACCTCGCGGTCGAAGTGGATAACAAAGGCCTTATCCTGATCGACTGTCAGCATCTGGTCGAGGAAGGCTTTGCTCGCGGTCTTCTCTTCCTCCAGCACATTGCGCTGGCTCATGCTCGAGTCGACCAGCAGGCCCAGCGTGAGCGGAAGGTTCGTATCCAGGTTGAAGTACTTGATGACCTGCGGATGGCCGTCTTCGGTGAGCGTGAAGTCCGCTTGGGTGAGCCCCTTCACGATCTGGTTATGCTTGTCGCGGACGGTGACCGGCAGCGTCACGACTTTGACATTGACTGAAAGCGTGGTCGCCGGAGTGCCCGCAGGCGCCTGACTTGCAGGAGCTGAGGTTTGACCGCTTGTCGCCGGCGTCTGGGCCGGTGCTGTCGCTGTTTGGGCCTGACTCAAGGGGAGGCAAACGGTCGCTCCCAGGAAGAACATACATACTGCTTTCCACGGCTGCATCACGTCCATTGGACGAGGGTGGGAAAGGATTTGTTTACACCGCAGAGCCCCTGGCACAGGAAATGCTCACTGGGATTGCGCTCAGTGTGGAAGCTGTTTCAGAATGAGTTCGACCGTTTCATCCGGCGTGCCCTCCGCCGAAATCACCAGCGCATCCGTCGGCGGCTCGAGCGTCGCGAATTGGCTGTCAAGCAGCGCCGGATTCATATAGTGGCCGGCTCGATGGCTTAGACGCTCGGCAATGATTTCACGCGATAGGTTCAGCCAGACAAATCGATACGCGGTGTGCTCCATTCCCGCGGCCAGCGTGTCGCGATAAGTCTGTTTCAGCGCGGAGCAAGTCAGAACGCCGCTTTCGCCATTGTGATACCAGCCGAGCAGCACCTCATGCAGCGTCGCCAGCCACGGCGCGCGGTCCTCGTCGGTGAGCGGAATGCCGGCATGCATCTTCGCCTTATTGGCCTCGGAGTGGTAGTCGTCGCCCTCGGCGTAATGCCAGCCGGCCCGCTTCGCGAGCAGCGTGCCAATAGTGGTTTTGCCGGTCCCGGTCACGCCCATCAGAATCACGATCATGATTTCGCCGCCAATTTCTTGATGTCCGCCAGAATTTGATCAGGCGTCCAGTCGTTGGTCGGATACCAGGTGAATACCTTGCCGTCGGGACCGATCACCACCGTCGAGAGCGAATGGGTGATCGTATGGTCTTTTTCTGGCGTGACGCCCACGTCGAAGATACTTGTCTACCGGCTCGAGATCGGCTTTGCTCGGCGCGGCGAAGTCCCAGTGCGCAAAACTCTCCTGCGTGTATTTGCCGGTGTAGGCCCCGCCATAGCTGCGCAGCACCGCCGGCGTGTCGTAGTCAGGATCGAAGCTGAGCGTCAGCAAATGGGTCTTTGCGTAGAGCGCTGGATCGGCGGCCAGCGCCTTGTCGATGGTGGCGAAGTTCTTGCTCATGCGCACACAATAGTCCGGCAGAGGGCAACGCGTATACACGAAGGTGACCAGCAGTATTTTGCCCTTAAAGCCTCCAATCGAGATGTGTTTGCCGCTTTGGTTGAGGAACTTAAAGTCCGGCACTACATCGCCTGCAGTTGGCACGTTGTATTGGATAGGCGGTTTGTAATCCGGCTGAGCCGTGCCGGTAATCACAATCTGGTCGAGCAGGTCGCTGTCGTCCGTCACATAGAGCGTCGCCGTAATCTGGTCGCCGGGATGCAGCTCGCTCAGGATGTTTGGCGTGCGCAGCTTATACGGCATCGTCATCGCTTCCATAAAGCCGGGAATCGCCTCTGCGTCCAGCACGACTTCGCCATTTGCGGGATCGGTAGAAACCACCTTGGCTCGAACCGGATATTGCTTTGCCTGGACTCCCGTGGATGGCGCCGAGGCCGCCGTCGTCTTGCTCTTGCAGCCGGCGCTGAGCGCTACTAATGCCACAAGTAGAGTGAGGAAAATGCACTTCACCCCGTCAGTTTACACTTTCGACTGTGGCTTCCCTCGAAGTGAATCCGCCGCCTCGGCCGATATCGGAACTCCAGGCCGCTGCCCTCGGCTGTCTGGAACGCGGCGGAGTCGTCGTCACCGGAAATGCCCGCGCGGCGAGGGCGCTGCGTCAGTTGCATGCCGGGGCGCAACGGGCTCATGGCAGGCGGGCGTGGCCCACTCCGCTCATTCATGACTGGCAAAGCTGGCTGAGCATTCTGTGGCATCAACGCCTGCAGAAGGTTTCCGATGCCCCCTTGCTGCTCACGCCTCTGCAAGAGCGCGCGATCTGGAGAAGGATCGCAAGCGGTTCGGCGAGTGGTTCCGATGCAGTCGCGAAACTGGCGCAGAAAGCGTGGGAACTGCTGAGCGATTTCAACGCCCATGGCGAACGCAATCGAATCGTGGGGCGCTACGGCGACCAGCGATTCCGAGGTCTTTAGAGGCTGGGCGTCAACCTTTGATCGCGAATGCAGAACCAATCGCTGGCTTTCGCGCAGCGGCTTGGCCGCGTTGCTGACCGAGTCTATTCAGCAAGGATTTATCGATCTGCCTCAAGAGATTTTGCTCATCGGGCTCGACCGTCTCACGCCGGCCCAACGGAAGCCGATCGACGCCGCGCGCACCGCGGGAACGGCGGTGAACGAGCTTCAGACGGCGACGGCAAGATCGCCACTGTTGATCCAGGCAAAAGACCAGCGCGACGAACTCGTGACCTGCGCCTGGTGGCTGCGCAGGAAGCTCGAAGAGAATCCTTCTGCAAGCATCGCCGTCATCGTGCAAGGTGCCGAAGAAATGCGAGGAGAGATCCATCGCATCTTTGGGGCGATCCTGATGCCTGAGTCGTCTGGAGTCGAGACGACGGACGCCATGCCCTTTGAATTCTCCCTGGGTGTTCCCCTCGCTACTGTTCCTCTGGTGAAAGCAGCGTTGCTCACTCTTCGCTGGCTGGCGGAGCCGCTCGATCAGCCCGCGATTTCCTGGCTCGCGATCTCCGGTTTTCTCGCAGCGGATGGCGAAGATCTTCTCGAAATGGCGGAGTTTGACGCGGAACTCCGCAAGAGAAGCCAGCTCCCGCCCGAAGCATCACTTGATGCCTTTCTTGGATATAGTCCGCGCCTCGACTCGCGAACGGTCCGCCAGTTTCGCAGCCGTCTTCGCGATCTTCAACGCGCGGCGCAGGCCGAAGGCATTGGCAATCGCAAGACGTTTCCTGAATGGATCGCCGTTACTGAAATGTTGTTGAGGCTATTACGGTGGCCAGGCGCGCGAACGCTCGAAAGTGTTGAGTTCCAGGCCCGCGCGCGCTGGGAGCGGCTGCTCGGCGAGATCGCAGCGCTTGGTTTCGATGGAAGCCGCGTTGGCTGGGCTGAATTTGTAACCGTGCTTGATCGTTATGCAGCGGAGACGATCTTCGCTCCCGAGTCGCGCGGCGCGCCGATTCAAATTATGGGTCCGCTCGAGTCCGCTGGGCAAAACTTCGATGCGCTCTGGTTTCTCGGGCGCCGACGATGGCCACTGGCCGCCCGCGGGCCAGCCCAATCCTCTCTTGCCCCTCTGGCTTCAGCGCAAAGCAGGGATGCCACATGCCAGTATCGACGACGATTGGGTCTTGCATCTCGCAATCACGCGTCGAATCGCATCCAGCGCGACGGAGTGCATCTTCAGCCACGCCCTTCGCGACGAAACTGGCGAACTCCGCTGTTCAGCGCTGCTGAAGGAAGCCCTTGGGTCACCGCTGCCGGTGTCTTCCTCAGAGCAGATGCGAACTATGCTGCAAGCGCCTGCCCTATCGCCGCACCGTCGCCGCACAGTCTCGATCGAGGATGCATCGTCGATACCATGGCCCAGGGAGATTTCTGCCGGCGGAGCCGAAATTCTCAGACGCCAGTCAGCCTGCGCATTTCAGTCTTTCGCCGCGCGCCGACTCGGCGCCGAAGAACTTGATACTCCAGAGCGAGGTCTCACGCCGCGGGACCGAGGGAATATCGTGCACGACGTGATGAACTCATTTTGGTCGAAGCCGAACCCCGGTGGCGTTCCACTGAAGAGCCACAGCGATTTATTCAATGCAAAAGTACATGGATATTTGCCGGAGATTCTCGACTTCCATATCGCGGAAGTATTCCGGAAGCGGCGGGCCGCTGATCAAGGCGGCGGATGGTCAGCAGCTTATCTGCAGGTGGAACAGGAGCGGCTGCGCTCGGTATTGCTCCAGTGGCTCGACTACGAGATAGAGCGTAGGGATTTCACCGTCGAGGCGTGCGAAAAAGAGAGCGACGCCAACATCAACGGACTGCAACTCAGACTTCGCGTCGATCGCGTCGATCAGGTGGATGGCGGGCGACTCATTCTCGATTACAAAACAGGTAAGGTATCTCCCGCAATGTGGAGCGGCGATCGACCTGATGAGCCGCAGTTGCCTCTCTATGCTATTCATGGCCAGGTCGATAGCCTTCGCGGAGTCCTCTTCGCGCAGGTCCGCGCCGGAGATCTGCTGTTTAAGGGGCGCGTGGAAGACGCGAACAAGACACTCGCGAAAAGTTTCGACGGCCGGTCAGACCTAATTAAGAGCCCGTTCACTCAGGATCTTCGCGACGAATGGTCTGTCGCCCTAGGCAGCCTCGCGGAACAGTTCCTCTCTGGAGACGCCGCAGTCGCGCCAAAGTTTTATCCGAACACCTGCCGGTATTGTCCGCTCCCCGCGCTCTGCCGTGTCGCCGAGACAGTTATCCCAATCGAAGCAGCGGACGAGGCAGGCGATGAGGAAGACGAAGCTATCGAGGAAGATTCTATCGATGCCTAAACTCGCTGTCCACGATCTGGCCGACCGGCAGGCGCGGGAAGACGCTTTAGACATAAGCTGCTCGATCCTCGTGCAGGCCCCGGCGGGTTCTGGAAAAACCGAGCTGCTGGCAATGCGTTTTCTCAAGCTGCTCGCGGTGGTCGAAGAGCCCGAACAAGTGCTCGGCATCACCTTTACCAAAGCCGCCACAGCGGAGATACGGCATCGTATCGTCGGCAAGCTCGAGAAGGCGAGGGAGTTTCTGGAAACGGGGGCCGCGCCCGATGACGAAGACGCCGCCAGCCTTGAAATTGCAACCGCGGCTTATACAAATTCAAACGAACGAGGCTGGAGGCTGTTGGAGCAGCCGCATCGCCTCGATATCCAGACGATCGATTCGCTCAGTCTTCGCATAGCCCATCAGATGCCGCTGAGCGGAAGACCCGGCGGCATACTTCAACCCACCGAAGCGGCAACGCCTCTCTATCGCAGAGCAGCGCGAAAAACTCTCGATCGCCTCGGCGGAGAGGATGGCGAGCTGAATGCCGCATTGCGAGGGCTGTTGCTGCTTCGCGATAGCAATCTTGCAGGCTGCGAAGATATGTTGGCGAAGATGCTGGCCACCCGGGACCAATGGTCGCGCGCCTTGCCATTCACCGGAGAGATTGACTGGCCTGCCGTCCGCCGACGTCTCGAGGAGCCGTTCCGACGCGAGATTGAGCGCGTCTTAAGCACGATGCATGACCTGCTGTCTTCGCACCCCGTGCTCACCGAGAAACTGCTCAGGCTGGCTGACTATGCATGCCGCTCCGAAGACTTAAAGATCGAGATTCGCCAGTTGGCAGGAATCACCGCGCTACCTTGCCCGTCGGCGCACTTCCTCGAAGATTGGCGCTGCTTCGTTGAATTTCTATTGACGAAGGAAGAAGAGCCACGGAAGACATACCACGTTAGTCACGGCTTTCCGCCCGGTGCTTTTGAGAAAGCAGAAATGATTGAGTTGGTCGGGGAACTCAGTGATATTCACGGCTTCGTCGACCTGCTCATCGAGATTAAATGGCTTCCTCAGCCGAGCTACTCCGAGGAGCAGTGGACGAGTCTTTGCCATATTCTTGTTGTCTTGCGACACGCCGTCAGGGAACTGAGGGCCGTTTTTGTGGAACAGGGCGCGGTCGACTTTGTTGAAATTGGCATGGCGGCGTTGGATGTGCTCGGTGACGATACCAAGGGCCGAGACATCCAACATCTGCTTGTCGACGAATTCCAGGACACCTCGCGCAGTCAGCACCAGCTCATCGCCGCCCTTCTTCGCAGCTGGGACGCGGACTCGGCAAACGACAACCGCCGTACGCTCTTCGACACTCCCCGGACGGTGTTTCTCGTCGGCGATCCCATGCAATCGATTTATATGTTCCGACAGGCCGACGTCGAGCTCTTCGCCCAGGTACGCGATCAAGGCCTTGCGACCGGCGCCGGCCAGCTATCAGCGAGGCCGCTCGATCTCAAGACTAATTTTCGTTCTCACGCTGGCCTGGTCGATCCACTGAACGCAATGTTCAATACCGTCTTTCCTCATGAAGTGAAACATGGTTCTGCCGACGTGAGATTTCTGCCAGCGACGCCCGGAGAGAGAGCGGCGCCGGCAGGCGCCTATCAGATACACGCGGACTTCATGACCTCGGACAAGAGCAGCCGCGACGACGCGCAGCGGAGAGAAACCGAAGCGATATTGAGAATCATTCGCCGCCACCAATCAAGAATGGATGAGCCGCGTGACAAAGGCGAGGAGTTTACTGTGGCGGTCCTTGCGCGCGCGAAGAACCATCTCGTTCCTCTGGCCGCAGCGCTGCGTGACGCGGGAATACCATTTCACGCGGTCGATTTAGAAGATCTGGGTGAACGGCAGGAGGTCCTCGACCTTCAATCGCTCACTCGGGCGCTTCTGCATCCGATGGACCGTATCGCCTGGCTCGCGATGCTGCGCGCTCCGTGGTGCGGCCTGGAGCTACGCGATCTGCATCTCCTTTGCGGAACTGACGCTCGGCCGTCCGACGCGGGCGCTGTAGCGGCGCAAATCAGAGAGCGCCTTCATCTGCTCGACCCTGACCCGAGGGAGCGAGCGAGCCGAGTGATCGCGGTTGTCGAGGCGGCGCTCGGCAATCGTCATCGGCAGCCATCCTTCTCGTCATGGATCGAGCGCACCTGGAACAGCCTTGGCGGCCCAGCTTGCGTCGATGCCGCCGGATACGAGAACGCACAAGCGTACTTTCGTATGTTGGAAGAAGTGTCGCTCGATGGCATCGATGCAACCGGCGAAGCGATGCAGGAGCGGCTTGTTCGTCTCTACGCCAAGTCCGATCCCGCGGTCAGCGATCGTTGCGGCGTTCAATTGATGACCATGCACAAAGCTAAAGGCCTCGGCTTCAACGTCGTCGTGCTTCCCGGTCTCAATAAGCCCGTAAGCAGGGGTCCATTCAGTCTGATTCGGTATGTTGAGCGGTCCACGGGGGAACAAACTGAGCTTCTGGTTGCGCCGATTGGCAACAAGGGCGAGGACCCCTCCTCAACCTACGTATGGGTGGGGCGACAGAAGCAAAACCGCGAAGCCGAGGAACGCAAGCGGCTGCTCTATGTCGCCTGCACACGCGCACGGGAAGAGCTGCATCTATTTGCAACCGTAGCGGTTACAAATAAGGGATTCGCTCCCAATTCGGGATCTCTATTGGATACAGCCTGGCCTGCTCTTGAGAGCTATTTCGATGCGGAATATGCGAAGCTCAACGCGTCCCGGCAATCTCGTAGTTTGGTCGAATTTCCATCTGCGTTGCCCGGCGAGGCGTCGGCTGGCGTTCTCGACACCCTGGCAGCCGCGAGTAGTAAAACAAGGCTCTATCGACTCCCATCCGACTGGATGCCGACCCCAATCGCGCCCAATCTCGTTTGGGCAGCTCAGAGGCCTGAGGTCGCTGTCGCCTCGGTTGATGAGGCATTGCCGCGCCCACATGGTTCGCACTCGTCGAGAGTTCTGGGGACGACTGTCCACGCCCTCTTCGAGCGCGCCGCACGGCTCGTTGCAAAGGGACGTTCCGAGGCCGATCTTCGTGCCATGTTGCCGGAGCTTCGCATTCAGGCCAATGCAATCACTCGCAACGAGGGTCTTTCCCCCCAAGAGGCGGCCGCTGTAGCGAACAGCGCAGTTCAAGCGCTGGAGAAGGCTCTGAGCGATCCTCATGGCCGCTGGATTCTTGGCCATCATCGCGAATCGCAAACCGAGTCGTCGTGGACGGGTGTAATCGAAGGAGTGCCGCGAACGCTGCGCATCGATCGCAGCTTCTTCGCCGGTTCGGAACCGTTCCTCGACGGCGAGAGCTGCTTCTGGATCATCGACTATAAGACCGCGAGCCATGGACCATCCGGCATCGAGGAGTTTCTCGATGCCGAGAAGCTTCAATATGTCGCGCAGCTTGAGGGTTATGCCGAGATATTAAGGCTGGTGCACGGTAGCGAGACTCAATTGCGGCTCGGACTCTACTATCCGTTCCTGTCGAGGCTGATCTGGTGGGCGGGCTAAGTTAGTCTGCGGCCGGTGGGGAGGAGCTGCCGGCGCGACCCACATGGTGGCGGACATCGGCGCCGCGCACCCAGAAGATGACGTCTTCGGCGACGTTGGTGGCGTGATCGGCGACACGCTCGAGGCTGCGGGCGATCATCATCGCGTTGAGCGCCTGCGGGGTCACCTCCGGCTGGCTTTTCATCAAGCTCGATAGTGCGAAATAAGCGCCCTCGTTGAGCCGGTCGACGTTATCGTCCAACAAGAGCACAGACTCCGCCAATTCGGCGTCGGCCTCAATAAAGGCTTGCAGAGATTTTCGGACCATCGCGGCTGCCAGGGACGCCATGCGAGGGATATCGACCGGCAGATCGACTACTGGAAAAGCCTGCAAGTCGCGGACACGATCGCTGATGCTGCTCGCGGCATCACCCACCCGTTCGAGGTCGGCGTTGATCTTGATCACCGCCAGAATGAAGCGCAGGTCGATCGCCATCGGTTGCTCCATCGCAAGCAGATCGAGCGCCATTTGATCGATCTCCCGCTCAAAGCGGTCGATAGCCAGCTCCCCGTGGTCGACCAGATCGCAGATGCTGATGTCACGGGTGCGGTACGCCTCGATTGCGCGCTGGATCGCCTGCTCGGCCATACCCGCCATGACCAGCAGCCGCTCCTTCAGATCGTCGAGGCTTTGTTGAAACCGGAGCCGCACCATCGCTCTCACTCCTCCGAACCGGACTCATTCATCTCGGTACATCTTATCCAGACTTTGCGAAACTCGCCTGGCGTCCGTTAGCAGAATCTCAGCCAAACCGTCCCGTGATGTAATCTTCTGTCCGCTTGTCGCTGGGATTCGTAAAAATCTTATGGGTCGCATCGAACTCAATCATCTTGCCATTGAGGAAGAAACCGGTGTTCTCGGCGACCCGCGCTGCCTGTTGCATGTTGTGGGTGACGATCACAATCGTGTATTGGGTCTTCAACTGGAAGATCAGGTCCTCGATCTTGGCCGTCGACACCGGATCGAGGGCAGAGGCCGGCTCGTCCATCAACAGCACTTCAGGATCGACGGCCAGCGCGCGCGCGATGCAGAGGCGCTGCTGCTGGCCGCCGGAGAGGCTCGCCCCGGATTTCTTCTTCAAATCGTCCTTTACCTCGTCAAAGAGCGCTGCGTCTTTCAGCGAACGCTCCACTACCTCGTCCATGACCCGCCGATTGCTGAAGCCGTTCAGCCGGAGGCCGGAGACAACATTGTCATAGATCGACATCGTCGGGAAAGGGTTGGGACGCTGAAATACCATCCCCACGCGCCGCCGTACCTCGACCGCCGAGACGTCATTATAGATATCCATGTCGTCGATCAAGACCTTGCCGGTCACGCGCGCAATAGGATTGGTTTCATGCATGCGGTTGAGGCAGCGGACGAACGTCGACTTGCCGCAGCCCGACGGTCCGATGAGCGCGGTCGCATTGTTGGCGGGCATGTTCAGATTGACATCATGCAGCGTATGGTTGGCGCCATACCATGCGTTCAGTTCCGTGACCTGGATTCCGGCACCCACTCAGCTGGCCCCTTTCAAGACGCCGCGCGAGGTCACGTAACGAACCAGCGCGACGGAAACGACAATAAGAACAATGAGTACCAGCGCCCCCGCCCACGCCAGTCGATGCCATTCGTCATAGGGCGAGATCGCATAGACAAAAATCTGCAAGGGCAGCGCGGCGATGGGCTGGTTGAGGTTAGCACTCCAGAACTGGTTGCCAAACGCGGTGAACAGCAATGGCGCCGTTTCTCCCGCAACCCGGGCAAACGCCAGCATGCACCCGGTGATGACCCCCGGCGACGCGGTCCTCAGAGTGATCGCAAGCACCGATCGCCAGTTGGGTACGCCCAATCCGAGCGCGGCCTCGCGGATTGCGCGGGGAACCATCAGCAGCATCTCTTCGGTGGTGCGTGTGATGGTTGGGATCATCATGATGCCCAGAGCCACGCCACCTGATAATGCGGAGAAGTGCTTCTGCGGCAACACGATCAGCGAGTACACCGAGATGCCCATCACGATCGATGGGACTCCGTTCAACACATCGGCGGTAAACCGGACCGCGTTCGCCAGCCGTCCACCCTGGCCAAACTCGGCGAGAAAAATACCAGCAGCGATTCCGATCGGTACTCCGATCACGCTGCCAATCGCCAGCAATACGGCGGATCCAAAGATTGCATTGGCCATGCCGCCGCCGGTTTCGCCAACCGGTTTTGGGACCTGGGTGAAAAACGCCAGATTCAGCGAGCTCGCGCCCTTATAGATCAGGTAAAGAAAGATCGCGACCAGAGGAGCGACAACCAGGATCGTACTCAGGATGGAAAGGCCAGTTGCCGCATAGTCGGCGAATTGCCGGCTGATCCGGTTGTAGGCGCTCGTCTTGTAAACCGTGGTTGCCATAAAAGATGTCCGCGTCTCAGTTCACCCGCGCGGGCGTCCCCCTTGTCACTGCCCATACCAGCAGAGCGGGCCAGGGCATTCACGACGATGGTTACCAGAAACAAGGCCAGACCGATCTCCACCAGCGCGCTCAGATAAAGGTCGTCAGACGCTTCGCTGAACTCGTTTGCGATCACGCTGGCCATGCTATAGCCGGGGGCAAAGAGGGATTTTGCGATCTCCGGGCGGTTGCCGATCACCATCGTGACGGCCATCGTCTCGCCCAGCGCGCGTCCCAGGCCAAGAATGATTGCCCCGACGATTCCGATGCGCGCGTTGCGCAGCACCCCCATGCGGATCATCTCCCACCGGGTCGCCCCCAGCGCCAGCACCGCTTCGCGTTGCGAATGCGGAACCGAGGTCATAACCTCGCGCGTCAGCGAGGAGATTACCGGGAGAATCATGATCGCCAAAATGACCCCGGCGGCTAACATCCCGATGCCATAGTTCGGGCCGCCAAAGAGTCCTGTCCAGCCCAGCAGTTTGGCCAGCACGGGATTGACGTGTTCGCGGAGCAACGGCACCAGCACGAAGACCGCCCACAAACCATAGACAACGCTAGGGATAGCGGCGAGAAGTTCGGTGAGAAAGGAGAGTGGCCCGCGCAGGAGCTTCGGGCACATTTCCGTCAGAAAAATCGCCACGCCAACCGCTAGCGGAACGGCAATCAGCAATCCGAGCAGCGATGAGACCAGGGTGCCGTAGATGAAGGGAAGAGCGCCAAACTGTCCGCTAACCGGGTCCCAGGCCTGCTTGAAGAAAAAACCGATGCCGAACTTCGACATCGACAGTTGTGAGCGCATGATCAACTCGACGAGAATCAGCCCCACAATGGCAAAGATGACCAGCGCACAGGCGACCATAAGCCCGGCAAAGGCTTTGTCGACGGTTACCGAGCTACCGCGCGACTGCAGGAATTTCCGTATTTGCGAGACTTCAACGGGCGGCTTTTTCGTTCCAGGCCCCGACGAATTGGCGGGATCGAATGAGGGGCTGGAACCGGCAGCACTGGCCACGCGAACGTCCTGAGTGTTGAGATTCACCGAATACCAAACTAGCCGCATTCCGTGAATAGGAGGTTAACGCTAGTCTGCGGGGCAGGCAACACTAAGTGAAAATCTATCAATAAAATCAACAGGCCGCAGCCCTTCCGGACGGAGAGGCCGCGGCCTGCCGGCCACGCCGACCTCTAGAAGTCGTAGCGCAACGAGAACTGCATGACGCGTGGTTTGGTCAGAGTATTTGCCGCATAGTTGCCCAGATTGCCGCCCAGCAAGCCGATTCCCAGGTTACCCGCATTCGCGTTGACGTCGAATCTGACCGAGTTGGTCACGTTAAAGACTTCCCAGGCAAACCTGAGCCCCTGATTTTCGGTGATCTTGAAGGTTTTGGCCAGCCCCGAGTCGATATCGAAGAAACCGTCGCCCCGGAAGATGTTACGTCCGCCGGCCTCGCCTGGATAAGGTAGACGAACAGGTGATCCGCCGTTCGTGACGCCGTTGTTGATGGCCGTCGGGTTGTCGAAGACCTCGGGATTGCCGTTTTCGTCGATATGCTGACGAATCTTTACCGGTGCGGTCTTCACGCCGAAGCTTTCGATCTGCCAGTCTGTCGCCCAACCGGGCGCATCCAGGGTGAAGGGTAAGCCGCTGGTCCAGCGGCTCAACCCTGACCACTGCCAACCTCCGATGAGCTCGTTCACCAGCCAATTGTCCGAGTTGCCAAAGCGTTTTCCCTGTCCAAAGGGCAGTTGATAGACCCAGTCAACAGTGATTAGGTGCGTGGTGTCGAAATCGGAGACACCTCGGTTCAGCGAGGGGTTCCAGGTATTGATGATGTCGCTGAACGAACCGTTAGTAGTGATTTCGCTGGCCCGCTCCGTGTCCGAACCCATGTCGATCGATTTTGAGAAGGTATAGCTGAAGTCCGCCTGCAACCCGTGGGCCATAGGGTGACGCAACGTTATCTGGAAGGCGTTGTAAGACGCCATACCGATCGACGACCAGGCGTACAGTGACGAGAACTGGGGCTGCCAGAACTTGGTGCCTTGCGGGCAGGTGTAGTTGCAATAGAAGTCGATATCGGAGAGGGAAGTTGTCTCCCCAAGCGAATAGCGATACGGCGCCCACTCATTCGTGTAGACCGACTGCGTCGCGCTCTCGCCCATGTAGTTGTAGTTCGCCATCTGCGGAAAGACGTCTTCGAAGTAGGGGATTGCGGGCACCCCAGCGGCAGCATTTCCACCGTTGGCGTCCACCATCTTGGACAGTAGGGCGGCGTTGGTAAAGTAATCGCCGCCACCCTGCGGATCGACATAATTTACCGGCTCGGCCAAATCCAGCTCCTGCAGCAGGTGCCTGCCCAGTCGGCCCACGTAAGCAAGCTCCAGCGTGAATCCGCTGCGGATTTCACGCTGCACCGAAAAATCCATGGCTTCTGCATAGGGTGTCTTTAGCTTGTTATCAGCGCCCCAGGTGATCGAAAATCCGCAGTTTGCTCCGCCCGGAGGCGCATACGGATAGGTGATCGTGGCCGGCTGCAAGCACGGGCTGTTGGATATCGGAACATCATTAATTCCGGTGAACCGCGGCGAAGTTTGGGTCGTGTAGACGCCAGCCGGATTGGAAATGCTCGTAGTCAGGCCGAACGAGCCGTTTTGATCGAAGGTGTTAACAATCCCTTCGCCGTAGTGATCGAAGTACATGCCCCAACCCGCGCGGATTGAGGTCTTGGCGTCGGGCGAATAGGCGATCGCGAACCGCGGCGCAAAGTTGGTCTTTTGCTTAGACCACAAGCCCGGAGCATTATTCGCCTTCCCGCTTGGCGCAAATTCGAGGTTCGGTTCGTAGACCTGCCCCATCGCCGCCGCCGCGTTACGTTGTCTGAACCAGGCGTCGGTGTTGATGGTCGGCGCGACTTGTTGGCCGTTCGCTTCATAAGGGGTCTGCAGGATGGTCTGCCGCACGCCATATGTGAAGGTCAGGTTCGGCAGTATCCTCCAGGAGTCCTGGATATACCACTCATATTCGTTGGCCCGGTAGTGGCGGCTGATGAAAGTACCATCCGGGAACAGCGTGCCTGTCCCCTGCGCTCTATTCACTGCGTAATTCGAGACGCTGGTCGTCTGCGGCACCGTCCCGACGAGATTTGCGTAGGCGATCAGGTAAGAATCGGAGAAACCTCCTGAATAAGTGGGTAAGCCTAGCGTGGCTGGATCTGGCGGGGAGCCGCCGAGCCAATAAGGGTTGGTGGTGGCTGAGTTAAAGGAGTCCTCGTTTCCCCCCTCATTATTGTGGATCAGCCGCCAATTGCCGCCGCCTCCAATGGTATGGCTCCCCTTGGTCCAGGTGAGGTTGTCGACGATGTTATTGACCGGGATTGAGACGATCGTCGATCGAGTCTCGGCGATCGGCTGGGCCAGGAAGCGGAAGCTGGTATAGTCGCCCTCGCCGATTCCGCTGTTGCCATATCCCTCGCGAATATAACCGTAGCGCAAATCGTTGACGGTGTGCGGATTGATAGACCAGGTCTCGCCTGCCGCGATCCCTTTGTTGTTGGCGATGTACTCCGACGAGGCCGGCTGTCCGGGAAAATTCAGCGTCCCGGCCTGAGTGTCCTGTTGCAGGTTGCCTCGCACAAAGAGGTGGTTGTTGTTGTTGATCGCGTAATCGAGCTTCAGGATGGTGGTGTTCAACGAACCGGGATATGGTGAGGAAAAGCTATAGCCGACGATGTCGTAACCGTCGCCGACTCCCGTGGTGTTGGGCATCGGATACTCCTGAAACACCGCCAAAACAGCAGGATTTGGCCCCGGCGCGACGCACGCGGTACACCCGGTGTCAAGGGTCGTGACCTGGCTGGGATTCAGGGTCTGGTAGGCTGTCTGCGCGCACGAAGGATCGTTAGGGTTCACGCAGTATTGGTAGATGAGATTGCCCTGACGATAGGCGACGCTCGGCACCTCCTGTGTGACCTGCTGATTTTCTCGGGTGCGCTGTCCTTCGTAGTTAAAGAAGAAAAACAGCTTGTTCTTCCAAATTGGTCCGCCCAACGATCCGCCAAATGTGTTGCGGATCAACTCGCCCGGCTTGTTTGGAAGTCCTGATTCCAGCTGGGCCTGTTTGTTGAACCAGCTGTTGGCGTAGCCGAAGTTGGTGCGGTTGTACTCATACGCTGCGCCATGGAAATTATTGGTTCCGCTCTTGGTCACGAGCGTGACCTGGGCGCCTGAACTGCGGCCGGCGTCAGCGTTGGAACTGGTGGTCGTGACGCGGAACTCTTCGGTCGAGTCGAGCGTCGAGCGCAAGACCCCGGTGAAGGCATACCCGTTCTGCTGATCGTTGTCGTCCAGTCCGTCCAGCGTTACATTAGATTGATCGGAACGTCCACCGGCTACCGATCCGTTGCGGCTGTCCTGGTCCGCCTGGGCGGCTGTCTGCTGGCCCAGGTACAAGACTCCGGGCTGCAAGCTGAGCAAGTCGGTGACATTCCGTCCCTCCATCGGCAGAGCCTGGATGGTCGCGTTGTTGACTGAGTTTCCGATCGAAGCGTCCGTAATATTCAAAGTCTCCGCTTCGGAGCTGACGTCGACGGTGGTCGTTGAGGACTGAACGGTCAACTTGAAGTTGATGGTCGCCGGCTGGCTCACCAGGATGTTTGCCTCCTTCG
Organism: uncultured Acidobacteriaceae bacterium; assembly: GCA_963742015.1. GTDB lineage: Bacteria > Acidobacteriota > Terriglobia > Terriglobales > Acidobacteriaceae > Acidisarcina. The sequence continues at coordinate 17,044 of CAVUKL010000009.1, forward strand.
ACTGCGATCCGAATCCCGGGCTGTCCACGGTGACGACATAGGTCCCAGGTACGATCTGTGCGAAGACATACTCGCCGTTATTGTTCGCGATCTGGGTCGATTTCAGGGCGCTTGCCTTGTCCTGAATCGTCACCGTCGCGCCAGGAATCAGAGCGCCGGAGGGGTCGGTGATCGTTCCTCTGAGGGATGTAAGCGAAGCCTGCGACCAGAGCAGATTACAGCCTCCAATCAACAGAAACAGAGATGCGAGGGACAGTCGAGTGATGCGCACGGATACAACCTCCAAGCAAAAGAAAAACAAAATAGCCCTGGCTTTCCGCATGTTTTTCTTGCGGAATTCTTGGGGCTTGCTGAGGACCGAGGCGAGATAGCCGTTCAGTTCTTAGAAATAGCGGTAAACTTTTTGATGAGTGGACGACGAGATGAATAAGTAATAAATGAGGCGGCTTGCTAGAGCAAGAAAGAAATGATCTCGTGGCCTCATGGCCGCTTCTTAGACCGATCTGTTACGCTGACCCATCGACCGATTCAAGCGCAAAATTTCTGGAGAAACATGTACAAGCTAGCTTGCCGTCCCTGGCAGGTCCCGTTCCGCCTGGCCGCTTTGCTTCCCCTGTCTCTGCTGTTCGCGGGCGCGAACGCGCACGCACAGCTCGATCCGCAGACGCGTCAGCTTTCTCGCGACATCTTTCAGCAGCTGATTGAGATTAATAGCACCGACTCGGTCGGCAGCACCACCGTCGCCGCCGAGGCGATGCAAAAACGCCTGCTCGACGCCGGCTTTCCAAAAGAGGACGTGGTCGTGCTGGGGCCAAATTCGCGCAAAGGCAATATGGTGGCGCGGTTGCATGGTACCGGAGCGAAGAAACCGATTCTGCTGATCGGCCATCTCGATGTCGTCGAGGCTCGACGCGAAGACTGGACCACCGATCCCTTCCAGTTTGTCGAGAAAGACGGCTACTTCTACGGCCGCGGCACCCAGGACATGAAAAGCGGCGACGCCATCATGGTGACGACCTTCATCCGCATGAAACAGGAAGGCTACAAGCCCGACCGCGACATCATTTTGGCGCTCACTGCGGATGAGGAAGGCGGAAAATCGAACGGCGTCGACTGGCTGCTCAAGAACCACCGCGACCTGATCGACGCTGAGTACGTCTTGAATCACGACGGAGGCGGAGTCGATCTCGAACATGGCAAAGCCCGGAGCGTCGACATCGACGCCAGCGAGAAGCTTTACGCTGATTTTCAGCCAATCGTCACCAACCCCGGTGGCCACAGTTCATTGCCTGTGCCGGACAACGCTATCTATCACCTGGCCGACGCGCTCACCAGGCTGCAGGCTTATAAATTTCCCTTTGAACTTAACCCCGTCACGCGCTCTTACTTTGAAGCATTGAGCAAAGTCGAGAAAGGCCAGACGGCAGCCGACATGAAGGCGATTCTGCAGACTCCGCCCAGTCAGGCAGCAATTGACCGGCTCTCTCAGGACCCCTCGTACAATTCCACCATGCACACCACCTGCGTGGCCACGCGTCTCGATGCCGGCCACGCCAACAACGCGCTGCCACAGATGGCCAAGGCAAATGTCAATTGCCGCATACTGCCCGGTCATTCTCGCGAGGAGATCCGCCAGCAGTTGATCGGCGTCTTCGCCGATCCCAAAGTGACGGTGAATTTTGTGACCGAAGCCGGCGAGGTTGTCCCCACCGCGCCCGATGTCAAAGCGTTGCCGCCGGCCGCGATCAAACCCGAGGTGATGGAGGCGATGACCGAGGTCGCAGGCAAATTCTGGCCAGGTGTCCCGATCATCCCTGATATGGCCGACGGCGCCTCCGACGGCGTGTACACCAACGCCGCCGGAATGCCGACCTACGCCATCTCCGGCATCGCTTTGGAGACGAATGACTTCCGCGCCCATGGTAAGGATGAACGTGTTCCCGTCGAGTCGTACTTCACCGGTGTGGATTTCTACTATCAATTCCTCAAGGCGCTGACCTCTTCCCCCTAGCCGTCGGGGTTGGCAACCTGCGAAGAGCGCTGCCCATATGCCGGAAGACAGGAAATCCGCTCCCTCCGGGATGCCAGGCCAGCTGGCCGACTCGCCTCAGGCTTCTGGGAGGCGCGTCGTTCTGGGCTCCCTTTGTCTCGATACGAGTGACGTTCGAAGAAGCGGTCGACTGGACGTTGAGATACATGCGCCAGCCCATCGCGGCGGACCTCCTGCGCGGATCTGCTCTCCGAATGCCGCTATCATCGCTCTGGCCGACGAAGAGGAGTCCTTTGCTGAGATCGTCCGCACGTCGGACCTGGTGATTGCCGATGGCTTGCCGTTGGTTTGGGCCGCGCGGTGGCTCGGGACTCCGCTCGGGGGGCAGATTCGCGGCGTCGATCTGCTACAAGCGATCTGCTCGGCAGGAGCGCCTGTTGGACTCAGCATTTACATCCTTGGCGGACTTCCTGGTGCGGCCGAGCTGGCGGCCAAACGGCTTGCGGTGCCCAATCCCGGCCTGCGCATCGCCGGGACCGATTGTCCGCCGATTGGTTTCGAAAGCGACCCCAAGGTCAATCAGCAGGTGCGAGAACGAATCGTCGCCGCTGCGCCTGACTTGCTGATTGTTGCTCTCGGCTCTCCGAAACAGGAGCGATGGATATTCGACAATTATCGTGATCTGCCGATAGGCGTGGTCCAGGGGGTGGGAGCGGCCGTGGACACGCTCGCCGGCCTTCGCAAACGCCCGCCGGGTTGGATGAGGAATGTTGGCCTCGAATGGTTCGGGCGTCTTCTAAACGAGCCGGGTCGCCTCTGGAGCCGGTATCTGTTCGGCAATGCCCGCTTTGTCTGGATTGTCTTCCGTCAGTGGCTTCGGTCTGTCTGGTTTCAAGGGCGTGGTGGCCAGATGCGTTGAACAGGGTTGAGCGCAAGCGCAAGATCGAAAAACCATTTCCCCCGGCTAGCCGGAAATCGCCAGAGCGGCCGTCGGGCTATTGCAATAACGTTCGAATCGCACCCATCGCGGCTAATTTTCGCAAGGCGTGTCATCTGGCTCTGTTCGCAGAATGCTGCCGTGAGTGAACGGATCTTGCAACCCTGGCGCTTGCGACCGTATCGTACCCAATGTATGCCGAGCGAGGAACATGCACGGGAGCACGAGAGGCCCTTCAATCCAGAGCAGGACATCTTTGTCTTTGGTTCCAATGAGGCAGGGAATCACTACGCTGGCGCAGCCAGATATGCGGAGGAGCATTGCGGCGCCGAGCCTGGAATCGGGGTTGGCCCGACGGGCCGCTCCTACGCAATCCCGACGATGAATGGATGGCCCCGGCTCACGGAGGAGGTCCAGCGTTTCATCGCATATGCGACCCAACATCCGGAGCAATCCTTCTTTGTCACGCGCATCGGCTGCGGCATTGCCGGATATCAGGACAACGGCATCGCGCCGCTATTCCTCCACGCGCCACAGAACTGCTTGCTTCCCTTGGGTTGGCGCGATCTCGCCGAGTTGCGCGAGGGTCTGCCGCATTCTCCGAAGATCTACTAGTCTCTCTCTTATTTCGAAACAGTGGCCTGAGCGCTTGGTGAGCCTGCGACTTTCGCATTCGCGGAGGCCTTCGCGCACATCTGGCCTGTCACACCTTTTCCCTGTTCGACGGTAAAGATGCAATCGATGCCTGGAAGCTTGACCGGCTCAACAACATTTCCCGGCCAATGAATCTCCACGCTGTCGACGGCCGTCGCATCGCCAATTCCAAAGTGGACGCGCTGATCGTTGGAGGAAGCGAAGCTACCGCCGCTCAGGACGTCGCCGCGCTGCTTCATGCCGCCGGCGGTGAGATAGACGGTCGAGCCGACGGCATCGCGCGGCACCTTCGGACCTCCAACCAGCTTCAACTCGACCCAATGATGATGGTCGTCGTTCACATTGCGCAGCAGAACGGGCGACCCATCCATCACATTGATCACCACATCGATCTTGCCATCGTTGAAGAGATCTCCGAATGCGCCACCGCGCCCGGCGATGACGTCGGCGAGGCCCGTGCCTTTCACCGGCGGCACGTTCTCAAATTTCTGTCCCTTCAGGTTCCGAAAGAGCAGCGGACGCTCGGCGAAGCTGGTGCCCCAGTCATTCTTGTCGACCTCCGGATACACATGGCCGTTGATGAAGAACAGGTCTTTCCATCCATCGTTGTCGTAATCGAGAAAACCATCGCCCCAACCGAGAAAGGGAATGGTGATCTGCGCGATGCCCATCTTGTAGCTCACGTCGGTGAAGTTGGCGTCTCCATCGTTGCGATAGAGCACTTTGTAGTCATCGGAAAATGTGGTATTGGCGAGGTCGATGAGGCCATTGTTCTGGAAGTCGCCGACCGCGATGCCCATCGACGCGGTTTCGCGGCCATCCTGATTGAGCGCATAGCCCGAGGCGTAGCTGTCGTCCTCAAAGGTGCCGTCACCCTTGTTGATGTAGAGGTAGTTTGGAGTGGAATCGTCCGCGACCGCCAGATCGACCTTGCCATCGTTGTTCACATCGACGAAGACCGAGGCCAGCCCGTAGTAAGCATTCGGATCGCCTACGCCGGCTTTCTCCGAGGTGTCGGTGAAGGTGCCGTCGCCGTTGTTGTGGAAGAGGTGGTCTTTCTCGCCCTGCAGTCCGCGCGGACCGCACATGACGGTGATCCCACGGAATTGGCACCCGGAATAGTTGACCGCCTTCGATCCGGGATCGGGCAGGTTGTTGCGGTCGAAGTGAACATAGCCGGCCACAAAGATATCGAGCCGGCCATCGCCGTCGTAGTCGCCAAAGGTTGCACCGGCCGACCATCCGCCAAGCGTCACTCCCGCCTTTTCCGCCACGTCGGTGAAGGTGCCGTCGTGGTTGTTGTGATAGAGGCGATTCTTGCCGTAGTTGCTCACGTAGATATCAGGCCAGCCGTCGTTGTCGTAGTCGCCCACGGCCGCGCCAAACCCCCAGCGTTCGTTGGTCACGCCAGCCTTTGTGGCGACATCGGTAAAGGTGCCGTCATGATTGTTGTGGAAGAGCGCGGCTTTTGGCGCGGGCTCTTTGCCGTCGAGGGCTTCGTAGGTCGAGCCGTTCACGACGTAGATGTCCAGCCAGCCATCGTTGTCATAATCGAGCAGTGCGACACCCGAGCCGGGGGTTTCCAGAATGTATTTCTTTTCCGGGCTCCCCATCTTGTGCCGCCAGGCAGTCAGGCCGGCCTGCTTCGAGATGTCCTGAAAGACGATCGGCCCGGAATCTACGAATCCGCCGGCGGTGATTGGCCGATTTTCCGAGTCATGTACAGCAGCGAAGACGCCGCCGGTTGAGGTGCCCATCCCCGATTGCTGAGCGGGAGCCGCGGTTTTTTGTGCTGGTGTTTGCGTCCACGCCCTGGGCGGACCTTGAAAGTTCAGACAAGCGACTGCGACAACTACAAGTTCCCTGCAAAAACCCTTCACAAATACCCTTTCAACATCTCTCTTCCAGCAAGCCGCACCGGTCTATCGCAAACTTTATTGGCCTCCGGCTCCCCCACCTGTATATAACTCTAGGTGACTACCTGTCTCGCATTGCGCCGTGTTGCCGTGTAACGGCATAGCATCAAAGCAAGAGAGAACGATGAACATTCGAGAGGTCGCCCGCGTCGCCCGCGTCTCGACCGCAACAGTCTCCCGAACGATCAACGGCTCGGACAAGGTCGCTCCCGAAACGGCTGAGCGCGTGCGCGAGGCCATTCGCGCCCTGAAGTTCTACCCCAACAACAACGCCCGCGCCCTCGGTTCGGGACGAAGCAGCCTCTATGGATTGATTATCTCCGATATTACCAATCCGTTCTTTCCCGAGCTGGTAAGGAGTTTTGAAGAGATTGCCGTCCAGTATGGGCAGGAAGTGCTGATCGCCAACACCAACTACGATCCCGCCCGCATGGAGACCTGCGTGCGCCGCATGCTGCATCGCAAGGTCGACGGGGTCGCGATCCTGACTTCGGAGATGGAGGAACACCTGATCGACGAATTCAGTAGCCGCCGTATTCCCATGGTCTTTCTGGATATGGGTGTGCCCAGCGAGGGAGTTTCGAACATCGTGCTCGACTACGCGGCCGGGGTTGATGCCGCCGTCCAGCATCTTTCCGATCTTGGCCACTCTGAAATCGGATTTATCTCGGGGCCAATGAATCTGACCTCGGCACGCATCCGCCGCCAGGCATTCATCGCCAGCCTGAAGCGCAAGAAGATCCGTCTCGACCCGAGCCTGATTGAAGAAGGCGACCATCGTATGGGCGGTGGCCACGACGCAATGGCGCGTCTGCTCGCCCGGCCGCATCGCCCGACCGCGATTCTCGCCTCGAACGATATGACTGCCATCGGGGCCATGGGCGCGATTTTCGAGCAGGGTCTGAGTGTGCCCGAGGATATTTCGGTGATCGGCTTCGACGATATCGATCTGAGCTCGTTTACCCAGCCGCCGCTGACCACGATTCGTGTGTCGCGCCCGGACATCGCCCGAACCGCATTTCGCGCCTTGTATCGACCCAATCAGGAAGCCGGTCCCGAAGGGGCGGAGTTCACTATTCATCCCACGCTGGTGGAAAGAAAATCGACGGGGAAAATGCTTCCTCAAGGCTCGTCGCGCAAAAGCGGGGCCGGAGCCGACCGGGGTGTCCGCTTTGCGAAGGCGGAGCCGCTCCGCAACCCGAATCCGCCAAACGATCCTTAGCCGGTCATCCCAGTCTCGATTTTAAGGCGCGTGCGGTTGAGAAAAGGCTACTCGATCCGCTCGTGCCGGTAGCCCGCTTCGGTCAGGGTCCGCTCGATGGCCGCGATGTGCTCCATACCCGCGGGTCTCAAGCGTGAAATCAATCACCGTATCGCCCAGGCTTACGCCGTAGTAGGCGCGGTCATACTGCGTTTGCACTATGTTCGCCGAAAGGTCGGCAATGATCTTGGTCAGTTGATGCAATGCGCCAGGCCGATCGGAGAGATGAATGCGCAGCCGCATCCAGCGCCCGTCTTTGACCAGGCCGCGCTCGATGATCTTGGCCAGCAGGCTCACGTCAATGTTCCCGCCGCAGACCAGCACCGCAGTTCGTTCTGTCTTGAGCGAAGACTTGCGCTGCAGCACCGCCGCCAAAGCCGCTGCGCCGGCGCCCTCGGCCAGCGTTTTTTCGCGCTCCAGGAGCACGAGGATGGCGCTGGCAATCTCCTCCTCATCGACAGTCACCAGTTCATCGACGTAGCGCTCGACAAGGCGCAGCGTTCGCTCCGCTGCTCGGCGAACGGCAATGCCATCCGCAATCGTCGCTTCAGCCGGGACGGTGACCGGTTCGCCAGCCTCAGCCGCGCGCAGCATCGAAGGCAGCCGCTCTGTCTGCACGCCGACGACCCGGATATTTGGATTACGCTCTTTGATCGCGCAAGCCACGCCGCCGATCAAGCCGCCGCCGCCGATCGGCACGACGACTGCCTCGATATCCGGCACCTGTTCGAGAATCTCCAGCCCAATCGAACCCTGCCCCTGAATCACCTCGGCATCGTCAAAGGGATGCAGGAAGGTCATCCCATCGGCCTCGGCCCGCCGGACAGCCTCGGTGCAGGCCTCGTCGTAGTTGGCTCCGTGCAGCACCACCTCCGCGCCAAAGGCACGCGTCGAAGACACCTTCACCAGGGGAGTCATCAGGGGCATCACGATCTGCGACCGGATCCCGCGCTGGGTCGAGTGATACGCGACCGCCTGCGCATGGTTGCCGGCGCTCGCCGCGATTACGCCGCGCCGCTTCTCGTCCTCGGTCAGCGTGAGCAGTTTGTTCAGCGCGCCTCGCTCTTTGAAGGCGCCGGTCCGCTGCAGATTATCCATCTTGAGATAGATTTCCTGCCCAGTCATCCGGGTCAATGCAGCCGACCGCAGGCAGGGCGAGAGAAAGATAAATTCGCGAATCCGCTCGCGGGCGCGCTCGACTCCAAAGAGGGACACATCGAGTGCAGCATCATTCACAACCGCCATCATCACCGCCAAAGTGTTTTATCCAACATAGTCGTTGGGCGCGGTGGTTATCAATGGAAGCGTCGGATCCGAAGCGCCGCGTGACGAACTAAATCGGAAGGCGAGCGCCGCCGGCAAAGACCATCACAGGCCGCTGGCCGCCGAACCAGTAGGGGATCTCGCGATAATCCGCTGCCTCATGCACGACGAAGTCGGCGATCTTGCCAGCCTCAAGCGAGCCAATGTCATGCTCCTGGTCAAGACTGCAGGCGGCGTTGATCGTCGCGGCGGTCAGGGCCTCGGCAGGAGTCATCTTCATCTGCGTGCACGCCAGCGACATGACCATCGCCATCGACGCCGTGGGCGAAGAGCCGGGATTGAAATCCGTCGCAATGACCACCCCCAGCCCAGCCTCGATCATCGCCCGCGCCGGAGCATATTTCTGCGATCCGATCGCGTAAACCGAACCCGGCAACAGCACAGGCTGCACGCCCGCCGCTTTCAGCGCCGCGATGGAGGCAGCGTCGGATTGCTCGAGGTGGTCGGCGGTCTTCGCACCCAGCTCCGCCGCCAACTGCGCCGCGCCCGAACAGGTGAACTGGTCAGCATGCACCCGCAATCCAAACCCGAATGCCTTGGCGGTGGCAAGAATCTGCCTGGCCTCCGCAACGGGAAACGTCTTTGGCTCGCAGAAGATGTCGCAGTATTTCGCAAGCTTTTGGTCTGCGACCCGCGGAAGCATCTCGTCGACGACCAGGCTGACGTAGCCCGGCGTATTGCCGCGATACTCCTCCGAAACCTCATGCGCGCCCAGAAACGTCGGAACGCAGCGCAGCGGAGTCTCTTCTCCCACCGCCCGGATAGCACGAAGAATCTTTAGCTCCTCTTCGACCGAGAGCCCGTATCCAGATTTTGCCTCAATCGTCGTCGTGCCTCCGCGCAGGAACCATGCGGCATGTTTTCTGCCCGATCTCGATCAGCTCTGCCTCGGATGCCGCGCGGGTGTTTCTTACCGTCGAGCGAATGCCTCCGCCCTGTTCTGAAATCTGCTGGTAGGTCATTCCCTCGCAGCGCATCTCGAACTCGTTCGCGCGATTGCCGCCAAAGATGAGGTGGGTGTGCGCATCCACAAACCCCGGAGTCACCACCCGGCCGCCGGCGTCGACAACCTCAGCATCGCCAGTCGCATGCGGCTCGACCTCCGATCTCGCACCAGTCGCCACAATGCGGCCAGAGCGAACCAGCATCGCGCCGCCAGGAATGATCCCCAGCTCGCGCATCTCCGCGCCAATGCGCGGACGAGCGGGCCCGCCAGAGTCACCAGCTGCGAGCAGTTCACCAGCAGAATTTCTTTTAGAGTTTCAACCATCGTCAACACAAGAGCAGAAAAGCCAACCCCGTTCCCCGGTCCCTATTCCCTATTTCGGAGTGTTCATCGGCACGCGAACACCCGCGCGCTCGGCAAACTCCTCGGCGATCGGATAGCCGGCATCCACATGCCGCAGCACGCCCATGCCGGGATCGGTCGTCAACACCCGCTCCAGCCGTCGCGCAGCCTCGTCGGTGCCATCGGCAACAACCACCATCCCCGCATGTTGCGAGTAGCCGATGCCCACGCCTCCGCCGTTGTGGATGCTCACCCACGAAGCGCCCGCCGCCGTGTTGACCAGCGCATTGAGCAGCGGCCAGTCGGCGATGGCGTCGGAGCCATCCAGCATTCCCTCGGTCTCGCGATACGGCGAGGCGACCGAGCCCGTGTCCAGGTGGTCGCGCCCGATAACGATGGGTGCTGAAATCTCACCCGACCGCACCAGTTCATTGATTGCCAGCCCAAACTTCGCCCGCTGTCCATAGCCCAGCCAGCAGATGCGCGCCGGCAGTCCCTGGAAGTGGATCTTGCGCTGCGCCAGGTCGATCCACCGCCGAAGAGCCGCGTCTTCGGGGAAGAGTTCGAGCACCAGCCGGTCGGTCTTGTAGATATCTTCGGGATCGCCCGAGAGCGCCACCCAGCGGAACGGCCCCTTGCCGACGCAGAAGAGCGGACGGATATACTCCGGCACAAAACCGGGAATATCGAAGGCACGCTCCACGCCAACAAGCTTCGCCTGGGTGCGGAGATTGTTGCCGTAGTCGAAGGTCACAGCGCCGCGCGACTGCAGCTCCAGCATCGCCTCCACATGACGGCCCATGGTGGCCATCGACAGCCGCGTGTATTCTTCGGCGTCGCGCTCGCGCAGACGAATCGCCTGTTCCAACGTCATGCCATTCGGCACATAGCCATGCAGCGGATCATGCGCGCTGGTCTGGTCGGTCAGCATGTCTGGAACCACGCCGCGCTCGATCAATTCCGGCAGCACATCGGCGGCATTGCCAACCAGTCCAACCGAGAGGGCACGCTTTTCCGCCCTCGCGGCATCGAGTTTGGCTAGAGCATCGCCCAAACTCCACGAAATCTCATCGCAGTAGCCGCTCGCAATCCGCTTCTCGATCCGAGCCGGATCGACGTCGATGCCAAGGAAGCAGGCGCCGGTCATCGTCGCCGCCAGCGGCTGCGCTCCACCCATGCCGCCCATGCCTGCGGAGACAATCAGCCGCCCTTCAAGCTTCCCGCCAAAGTGCTGCCGTCCGGCTTCGGCGAAGGTCTCGTACGTCCCTTGAACGATGCCCTGGCTGCCGATGTAAATCCACGAACCCGCCGTCATCTGGCCATACATGATCAGGCCCTTGCGTTCGAGCTCGTGAAAGTGCTCCCAGTTCGACCACTTGCCGACCAGGTTGGAGTTCGCGATCAGCACCCGCGGCGCCGACTCTTGTGTCCGCAAAATCCCCACCGGCTTGCCCGACTGGATCAGCAGCGTCTCATCGTTTTCGAGCGACTTGAGCGAGCGCACGATGGCGTGAAAGGCTGGCCAGCTCCGCGCCGCCTTGCCGGTGCCGCCATAGACGACCAGGTCGTCGGGCCGCTCCGCAACCTCGGGATCGAGGTTGTTCATCAGCATCCGCAGCGCGGCTTCCTGCTGCCATCCCTTGCAGTTCAATTGCGTCCCGCGCGGGGCGCGTACCGCCTCAACTCCAACTTCCGCCTGCAACATGCGGTGCTCCTTCAAAAAGAATCAGCCCACTCATCGAACTTGCCCGACCTCACTGCCTCAGCAAGCGCCTCAATATCCCCAGACAAGACTCGGTCTTCATCCAGCCGCGACACCAGCTCCCGAACCTTCACCCGCGCCCGCGCCACTTGCCGCGCGGGCTTCAGTGGCGACCTGTACTCAAGTCCCTGCGCCGCGGCCATCATCTCGATCGCCAGCACCAGCTCCGCATTCTCGACGATACGCTTCAGCTTCAATGCCGAAGTCATCCCCATCGAGACATGATCTTCCTTCCCGCCGGAGGTCGGCACGCTGTCCACGCTCGCCGGATGCGCCAGCACTTTGGACTCATTCAGCAACGCAGCGGCGGTCACATGCGCGATCATCAGGCCCGAAGAAACGCCTGGGCTGTCCGAAAGAAACGCCGGAAGTCCTTCATTGATGTCTGGATTGATCAGTCGGTCGATACGCCGCTCGCTGATGCTGATCAGATCGGTCAAAGCGATGGCGGCATAATCGAGCGCCAGCGCCAGCGGAGCGCCGTGAAAGTTTCCGCCCGACAATATCTCTGCCTCTCTCGCCATTGCTCGCCCACGAAGATCAAGGGATTATCCGTCGCCGAACCCGCCTCGATCTCGATCACTTCGCGGCCATGCTCAAGCGCGCCGCGCGCCGCGCCGTGCACCTGCGGCATGCAGCGCAGGCAGTAGGCATCCTGCACCCGCGAATCGTTGTGCCGGTGCGACTCGCGAATCTCGCTCTCTGCCAGCAGCTCGCGCAGATGCCGCGCCGTCGCGATCTGCCCGGCATGCGGCCGCGCCTGGTGAATCCGCTCGTCAAACGGAGTCGGCGTCCCCATCAAGGCCTCAAGCGACATCGCACCCGCCAGGTCGAACAGCTTCGCGACCCGAAGCCCGCGCAGCAGCGCCAGTCCTCCGGTCGCGACCATCGCCTGAGTGCCGTTCAGCAGCGCAAGACCTTCTTTCGCTTCGAGAACGAGCGGCTGCAAGCCGGTAGCCTTCATCGCGATCAAAGCCGGCACACGCTCACCGCGAAAGAACACATCACCCTCGCCAATCAGCGCCAGCGCCAGGTGGGCCAGCGGAGCCAGATCGCCGCTCGCGCCTACCGAGCCTCGCGAGGGAACTACGGGATGAACGCTGTGGTTCAGCATCCCCGTCAGCAACTCCGCGACCCGCACCCGGACGCCGCTATGACCCTTGGCCAGAACGTTGGCGCGCAGCAGCAGCATCGCCCGGACCTCAGCTTCCGCCAGCGGCTCACCAACTCCAGCGGCATGGCTGCGCACCAGGTTTCGTTGCAGCTCGGCGAGCTCCTCCACCGGAATCCGCATCTCGGCAAGTTTGCCGAATCCCGTGTTGATGCCGTAGGCGGTCTCGCCGCGAGCGACGACCGACTCGACGACCGATCGCGAAGCAATCATTCGTTTGCAGGCTGAGGGGGATAAAGTCACCGTCCAGCCGTCATTCGCGACGCCGGAGATATCTTCGAGCGACAGGGGCTGGCCATCGAGCTCAAGGGTGTGGGATTGTGTGCCGGGTAACTGCTGACCCGGGCCGCGCTGTCTGCGCCGTCTCTAAACCGATACTCATGATCCCTCATCATAGGAAACCGTCAGGAGAATCGAAACCCACAATCCACGTAAATAATGCCAAAATGGATCAGAAGCCGTTGCCGTGTCCCGCTATGACCATCGAATCCACACCACATCTCGACGAATACGGACGAAATCTTCTCCAGGCTCTACAACAGGATGCTCGACTCTCCTACGCCGACCTCGGCCGCCGCGTAGGGCTCTCGCCTTCGGCGACCGCGGAGCGCATGCGCCGCATGGAAGAGGACGGCATTATCCGCGCCTATACGATCGAGATCGACCGCGAAGCCCTCGGACTGCCCATCCTCGCCTACATCCGCATGACATGCGATGGCCAGCGCTACCAACCTTTCCTCAAATTCGTGCACAGCCTGCCCGAGGTTCGCGAATGTCACCACGTGACCGGCGGCGAGGCGTTCTTCCTCCAGGTCACAACTGCGTCGATCGTTGAACTCGAACGCACCATCGAGCGCCTGCTCCCCTACGGGATTCCAACCACCAGCATCGTGCTCTCCTCGCCGATCGTCCGGCGCGCCTATGAGGTGCTGGCAAAACCAAAGATGAAACCGATGCTCTAGTCGCTATGTCCAGAATTGAACGGAAGTGTTCGGTTCCAATGAGAGCTCGTCGGCAGCCATTGCATGAGGCTGCGTAGAATCAAGGGCTTAGACCCCCAGGCAGTGGCCCGTCGCATGCACTAAGCGAATCGCACGAAGTTCATCCCGGCCGGAGGCTGCCATGCTCGCTCTTTTCAACGATCTGCGATATGCGATCCGCCAACTACGGAAGACCCCCGGCTTTACGCTCGTCTGCGTCCTCACGTTGGCGCTGGGCATAGGTGCGAACACAGCCGTCTTCAGCGTCATGAATGCAGTGCTGTTACGCTCGCTGCCGGTCGCCGATCCATCTCGCGTGGTTTATTTGCGGACCTCCAACCCTCCGCGCGGAACAGGCACCATCGACACAAATGAGACTTTCTCCTACCCGGTCTACGATGCCCTGCGCCGGGCAGACCGTGGACTTTCGCCGGTCATGGCCTTCGTGCCGCTCTCCAACAGCAAAGTCGCCGTTCGCTACGGCACGCAACCAGAGGAAGCCGAAGGCGACATGGTGAGCGGTACATTCTTCTCCGGGCTAGGCGTGAAGCTGGCGCGAGGCCATGGCTTTACAGCAGAAGACGAAGCAAGTCACGCGCCGATCGCGGTGATCAGTTACAACTACTGGACGCGTCGCTTCGCGCAGGACCCAAGCATCCTGGGCAAGACGCTGTATGTGAATGGCGTTGCCATCACCATTGTTGGTGTCGCGGCACAGGGCTTTGAAGGCGTCGAAGCCGGCGGTTCGACTGACTTCTGGATTCCGCTTCAGAGCCGCGTCGAACTGAATGCCTGGGGCAATCCGCCGGATAATGGCAAAACCTACATCGCCGATCCAACCTGGTGGTGCCTGCGGCTGATTGGACGCCTTGCGCCCGGTGAGACCAGAGCGCAGGCCGTTGCCCAGCTTCAGTCGACATTTCAGACGGCGGCATATGTGGGGCTGGGAAGTCCTCAGCCCGGCGAGAAGACACCGCTACTGAGCCTGCAGGATGCCAAGAGCTTCCCCGGCTACGATGAGATGTACGGCAAGCCGCTGAGAATGCTGATGGCAATGGTGGGGCTGGTGCTGCTGATCGCTCTGAGCAACGTGGTCATGCTCCTTATGGCCCGGAACGCGACGCGTCAGCGCGAGTTTTCAGTGCGGCTCGCATTGGGTGCGAGGCGCAGGGAGCTCTTTCGGCAGTTACTGTCCGAGAGCGTTTTGCTCGTCGCTGTCGGCGGCGTGATGGCGTGGATCTTCTCCACCTTTGCCACAAGAGCGCTGGCAGCATGGGCGCAGATCGAATCCAGCTTGGCGCCTGACCACACCGTCCTCTTCTTCACGCTTGGTATTTTGGCTTTGGCCGCGCTTCTCTTTGGTCTCGCACCGCTGCGCGTTGCGCTCGCCGCAGGGCCAGCGCTGGCATTGAAGACTTCTTCGGCAACCTCAAATACAGACGCCGGCAAGTCGCGCGTCGCCAAGCTTACCGTTACGCTGCAGATGGCGCTGTGCGTTGTCCTGCTGGTCGGCGGAGGCCTGCTCGTTCGCACCATGCGCAACCTCGAAAACACCCCTCTCGGAATGCGCATCGAGGGTCTGGTCGTCTTCGGCGTAAAGCCTGACATCAAGTCGGTGCCCGAAGGCGTCGCCTTCTACCAGCAGCTGATGAGCAAGTTGCGTGCCTTACCGGGTGTGGAATCCGTGACCGTTATGGACGACCGCATCGGTTCCGGGTGGTCGAACAACAGCTCCATGATGGTCGACGGTCAGATGCCCGAGGCGGCAAACGGGGAGTCGACAACTGTTCGCAGCAATGCCGTAGGCCCGGACTTCTTTCGAACCCTCGGCGTGCCGGTTCTTGAAGGCCGCGATTTTGCCGATTCCGACACCGCGACCTCTCCTCACGTCGGCATCATCAACGAGCTCTTCGCGCAACGTTTCCTTCCAAATCAAAATCCCCTCGGCCACATCATTGGCACCGATGATGGACGCTTTCAGATGAGGATCGTTGGCGTGGTCAAGAACCACAAGTACCGCAGTATCGATGAAGCGCCAATTCCCATGGCCTGGGCCATGTATGCCCAGATTCCGGTGATCGGTGAGATGCACGTCGAAATGCGTGTCCACGGCGAACCACTGGCGATTCTGCCCTCGGCGCAAAAGGTCGTGCAACAGATGGACCCGAATCTCCCACTGATTCAGCCCATGACCCAGCGCGCGCAATACGACACGACGATCTCTCAGCAAGTGCTCTTCGCCCGGCTCGCCGGCTTCTTCGGACTTTTGGCGGTGGTGTTGGTGGCGACGGGCCTCTACGGAACCCTAGCTTATCGAGTCAACAATCGCACTGTCGAGATTGGCGTCCGCATCGCGGTAGGCGCGCGACGCGGCCAGGTGATGTGGATGGTGCTGCGCGACAGTCTGCGGATGACGGCGATCGGCGTTGCTGTGGGTGTTCCGCTGGCGCTGCTGGTAGGTCGAGCGTTGACCTCGACTCTCTACGGAGTGAAGCCGTACGATCCGGGAATATATCTCTTCGCAGCGATGGGAGTTGCAGCAGTGGCGATCGCCGCCAGTTTGGTTCCCGCGCGTCGAGCCGCAGGAGTCGATCCGCTGACCGCGCTGCGTACGGAGTAGTTGTTGTGCGGTTGACCTGCGAATCCTGCCAAAATTTGGCAGATCGATTATCTGTGCCTGTTACTGTTACGTATTTCGCGTATCCCTCCACGTTGTCTCATAACATGGAAGTAAACTTTGACAACAACTGGATACTAACTTAACAACATGCAGTTCAAATCGGTCTACTGTTTATTTCATAGGAGAAATCAACATGCGACTCAACTTGAAAGCCCTCATCTTCTCATCCGCCGCTCTCTGCGCGACTGCCTCTTTTGCAGCCAGCGCGGCTCGAGTCAACGTTCCTTTCAACTTCACCGCCAAGGGCCAATCCTATCCAGCGGGAACTTATGACGTGTCAATGAATGAGCAAAGGAACTTCGTTACGATGGCAAGCAAGGCGGATCCGGGTAGTCAAATCACCTGGATTGTCAGCCCCGCCGAACCCGCAAAATCGCCTGCGGTCATCAAATTCGATCTGATGGGTTCCGGCTATGCGCTGAAGAGTATTCAGCTCGGAGACAAGATCACGCCGAAGCTGGATCCGCAAAGCAAGCCCGGTCTCGGCGCAACCACTTCTATCAGCGGGCAGTAATCACTGCCCGCCTTTCAGGCGCCGCGCCGTGGATTGTTCAACTCACCCGCTAGCGGCAGGCTCGGTCCTGCGCAGAAAACCTAAGCTCCGGCCGTTCGCGTAGGCCGCGATCCTCTAAATCCGTAGTAAGCCAGATAGATATAGCAGACCGCCGGAATAATGAACGCGTGATGGATGCCGATCGAATCGGCCAGCCTGCCTTCCAGATAAGGGACAATCGCGCCGCCAACAATCGCCGCTACCAGGATTCCCGAGCCGCTGCCGGTTAACGGCCCAAGCTCGGCAATCCCCAACGTGAAGATTGTTGGGAACATGATCGAGTTGAAGAGCCCTACCGCCAGAATGCTCCATACCGCGAGGTGCCCAAAGCTCAGGATCGAAATTGACACCAGCGTACACGCCACAATCGCGACGACTCCCAAAGCGCGATTCGGACGCACCTTCGCCAGCACCGCAGATCCGATGAACCTGCCAACCATCGCGCCGCCCCAATAGAGCGAAACCAGTTTGGCCGCATTTTGCTCCGTCATGTTGCCGATATCTTCGTGGCTGAAGTAGTTCACCAGGAAGCTGCCGATCGAAACTTCAGCCCCAACATAAAGAAAGATCGCGACCGCCCCCAGCAGAAGGTGCGGGTAGTGAAAGACGCTGTCCTTCTTCTCGCCCTGGGCCGGACGGAAGTCACGGGTGGTCTCGATCCGGGGCAATTTGAAAAGTGCGATGGCGACTGCCAAAGCCACCAGTGCTACCGCGATAAAGACATACGGCACCTTTACCGTCGCGGCTTCCGTGAGGCGGTATTGCTGCAGGGCCGAAGCCGACATCGCCCGCACTTCATCCATCGTTTTGGGAGCGGCGCTCAAGATTAGAGCGCCCCCAACCCAGGGAGCGACGGTCGTTCCCAGCGAGTTGAACGCCTGGGTCAGATTCAACCGGCTGGAAGCGGTACGCTCCGGTCCCAGAACAGAAACAAAGGGATTTGCCGAAACCTGCAGCAACGTCACTCCAGCCGCCAGCACAATCTCCGCGCCGAGAAACAGAGGATAGGAAGGCACATTTGCCGCCGGGATGAAGCATAACGCGCCGACCGCCATAATCAGCAGTCCGACGACCATCGAGCGCTTGTAGCCGATCCACTCCACGAGCTTTCCCGACGGGAAGGCAAATACGGCGTAAGACATGAAAAAGGCCAGCTGCACCAGCATGACCTGCGCGTAGTTCAGGTCGAAGATCGCCTTGAGGTGCGGGATCAGGATGTCGTTCAGGCAGGTCAGGAACCCCCACATGAAGAACAGTGTGGTGACTACCGCCATTGCTGAGGTGTTTGTCGATGCCGGCTGGCTGGTAACGGTTGCGGTCTTTCCTACGCTCGCAATTGCCATGAATCCTGATCTCCCCGCGGCGTTCTGTACCCTGGCCGCTTTGACGTGTCCCGGAGGCTAGAGCGGCCCTCCAAAATCTGTATCTTTAACCCGCCGATCATATCGCATTCCACCGCCCACGCTCCTCCCCCCTATAGGGGCGGGGCTCAAGAGAGTGATCAGACCTGAAACTTTACCGGCCACAAAACGTCTTTTCATTTGAATTCGGCGATTGATTCTCGGCAGCCGTGGACGCTGTCGCTTATAGAAAACAGGAAGAAAATCATGTCAATCCAACCTGGAAATCGGATGCGCGCGAGGGCCCTGGCGGCAGTTTTGGCCACGGGCTTGAGTTGGTCGGTGTCGTCACCGGCCTGGGCAGCGCCCCTCCAGGCGGCAAGCGCGCCCACTCCTGGCAGCCGCGTCTCTGGAACGGTAACCGCGATCGCCGGCAACGTCCTGACCGTGAAAGACGATAAAGGTACCGAATCCAAAGTGACCGTGCCGGATACAGCACAGGTATTAGACCTTCCCGCCGGAGCCAAGAGTCTCAGCGCGGCGACTCCTATTAAAGTTTCGGATATCGCTGTGGGCGACCGTATCCTCGCCAAAACCACGCCGGACGGCAGCAATTACACCGCGTCGACTGTAGTCACCATGAAAAAGGCGGACATCGCCAAACTACAGCAGGGCGAATTGCAGGATTGGAAGACCAAGGGCGTCAATGGAATCGTAAAGTCGGTCGACCCGGCCGCCCAGACTGTCACCATCGCGACCGGAAACGGGCCGACTGCCAAGACCATAGTGATCCAAGCTTCAAAGACCACGAATATCCGTCGCTATGCGCCCGACTCTACCAAGTTCGACGAGGCAAAGCCCGCGACTCTCGAGGAGATTAAGCCCGGCGATCAATTGCGCGCCAAAGGCGCCAAGAACCCCGACGGAACCGAACTGACTGCCGACGCCATCGTCGCTGGCACCTTCCGCAACATTGCCGGCACCGTAATCTCCGTGGACGCTCCGGCGAATAAGGTGGTCGTCAACGACCTGGCCACGAAGAAGCCCTTCACCATCGACGTCAACTCCGATTCGCAGCTGCACAAACTGTCCCCAATGATGGCCCAGGGTATCGCCATGCGCTTGAAAGGCGGTACAGCGGGTGCAGGCGCGCCAGGCGCTGCCTCAGGTGGGGCCACCGGGTCTGGATCCGCTGCCTCTCCGGCGGGCGGGTCCGGCCAGGCGAGCGGTTCTGGTGGAGGCGGTAATGGCGCAGCTTGGCAAGGTCGCGCCGGCGCCGGTGGTGCACCGCCTGCGGGTGGTGGCGCTCCGGGTCAGCGCAGCGGCGACCTTCAACAGGCGCTGAATCGGGCGCCCGTGCTGGAGCTCGCCGATCTGAAAAAGGGAGACGCGGTCATGGTGTTGACCACCGAAGGACGGACTCCCGACGAAGCAACAGTGGTCACTCTGCTTGCTGGCGTGGAGCCTTTATTACAGGCCTCGCCCTCTGCCAGCCAGAGCGTGCTTTCGGCTTCCTGGTCGCTTGGCGGCGGCACTGCCGCAGCCGGCCAGGACGCTCAGTAAACGCCAGTACGTACCAATGTGTTCTACCGTGTCCCGCAAGGACACCCATCGCTTCTTCATATTTAAGAGAGGTTTCGTGAAACGTTTCCTGCCATCGGTCTACCTGTTTTCCGCTCTGCTGGCCGCTTCCTTTATTAGTGCGGCCGCACCTTTGTGGGCGCAAAGTGCGCCTGAGTCGCAGGCGCCCGCGGCCCAGTCATCGGCTCGACCAGGTTCGATACGCGGCGTCGTGACCGATCCCAGTGGCGCAGTCATCCCCAATGCTTCGCTCACCGCAACCGACGCGACCGGGAAGAACTACTCTGCGACCTCAGATGGAGCCGGAGCTTATGTCATTCGTGGCTTGCCTACCAGCACCTACAGCGTAAAGGCGAGCGCTCCCGGATTTGCGGCTTACTCGACCAATGCCGTCGTGGTCGCGCCTGGCAGCGCTCTGCATCTCAACATCTCCTTGTCAATTCAAGTCGAGCAGCAGGTCGAGGTGCAGTCCGAAGCGACCACCGTCGATACCACTCCAGACTCCAACGCCAATGCGATTGTGATCAAAGGCAAGGACCTCGATGCGCTGTCCGACGACCCGGATGAATTGTCCAGTGAATTGCAAGCGCTCGCCGGCCCGGCGGCGGGTCCCAACGGCGGCGAAATTTATATCGATGGCTTTACCGGCGGTCAGCTGCCGCCCAAGTCTTCTATCCGCGAAATCCGCATCAACCAGAACCCATTCTCCGCCGAGTTTGACCGGCTTGGCTACGGACGCATCGAAATCCTCACCAAACCTGGAACCGAGAAGCTGCATGGACACGTGGCGGCGCGTGGGAACGATTCCGCGTTCAATGCTCAGAATCCTATCCTGAACGCCAACCTGGTACCGGGCCAAACCGAACCCCCAGTCACCGAGCCCCCATACTACCAATGGAACGTCGACGGCAACATTGGCGGTGCATTTAACAAGACGACCTCTTATTTTCTCAGTGTCTTCTCTAGAGACAACCAGAACGTGAGCATCATCAACGCGATCAATCCCGCCAGCGTGACGCCGACGACGCCAGCTGGCCAAACCCTGAATACAACCTTTCCAAATCCCAGCACCCGGCTCGACATCGCGCCGCGCGTCGATCTTCAACTTGGGGCGAACAATACCCTCACCGTGCGGTACGACTTCTACCGCGCCGTGCAGTCCGGTGAAGGCGTAGGCGAGACCAGCTTGCCCGAGCAGGCCTATGGTACTCACAATATTGAGAACACCATCCAGCTCAGCGACAGCCTGGTGTTGAGCAAGAACCTCGTAGACGACATCCGCTTTCAGTATCGGCGCATCCGCAACGATACTTCGCCCGCCTCCCTGGTGCCGACCGTGAGTGTTCAGGGTGCGTTTACCGATGGCGGCAACAACAACGGAACGGTGCAGGACAATCAGGACGACTACGAACTACAGAACTACTT
This sequence comes from uncultured Acidobacteriaceae bacterium, assembly GCA_963742015.1. Lineage (GTDB taxonomy): Bacteria > Acidobacteriota > Terriglobia > Terriglobales > Acidobacteriaceae > Acidisarcina. Next base: position 37,905 of record CAVUKL010000009.1, read on the forward strand.
TGCGGGCGTTCTCGGCCGCCATTCGCTCAACTTTGGCACCCGCCTGCGCGCCTACCGCGATGCCAATTACACCGACGCCGGGACGAACGGCTCGTATACGTTTCAGTCGTTGACCGACTATCTGAACAAGACTCCGCAGATTTATCAGCAGACGGTAGTGACCAACTACACCGCGAACGCCACCCTTTTCGACGCTGCGCTTTTCTACCAGGACGACTGGAAGGTGAACCAGCGCTTCACCTTTAGCTATGGTCTGCGCTGGGAAGCGCAAAACTGGATCAACGATAAGAACGATTGGGGTCCCAGAGTGTCCCTAGCCTATGCGCTGGACGGCGGAGGCAAGAAACCGCCGAAGACCGTGCTTCGGGCTGGATACGGATGGTTCTATCAGCGCTTTACCGTGCCGAACAGCTTCGGTTCGACGGCCGGCACCCCCTATATCATTCAGGCGATTCACCAGAACGGAGAGAACCAGCAGACGTTCATCGTGAACAATCCGACATACTCGGAAACAACCCCGGGAAACCCCCTGCCACCGCCCACCCTGGGAGACAACACTAAGGCGCCGACCATTTTCAGCGTCGACCCGCACTTCAAAGCCGCCCTTGATATGCAAGCCGCGGTGGGTATCGACCGGCAGATCACTAAGACGATCACATCAAACATCACCTATCTCTATGGTCGCGGCGTCCACCAATATCTGACCAACAACATCGGGGCCGTGTCTTTTCCGGCGGAGAACTATTCAACCAACACCTATCCTGACGCCCCGCTTCCGAGTCCGACTTTCAACAACCTGCAGTACCAGGCAGGCGGCGTCTATCGCCAGCAGCAGATCATCGCGACCGCCAGCGCCCGTTTGCGCCGTGTCACTTTCTTCACCTTTTACACCTATAACGACGCTCATGGGGACACGAGCGGCGTAGGATACGTGCCGACCGTCTCGCAGTATCCCGGCCTCGACTACGGGCGGACGAGCTTCGATGTGCACAATCGTTTTGTCATTCTCGGAAACTTCATCGTTCCGTGGGGCTTCTCTTTCTCGCCATTTCTTGCTGCGAACTCGGGTACGCCATTCAATGTCACCACGGGCACGGATCTGACCGCGAACAACCAGTTCAACGCGCGGCCTACCTATGCGGCGAGCTGCACCGAACAAGGCGTCGTGCGGACGCCGTACGGATGCGTGAACACGAATCCCTTCGGCACGGGCGAAAAGATCATTCCAATGAACGTCGGCACCGGCCCGGCCAACGTCAGCCTTAACCTGCGCGCCAGCAAAGTGATTGGCCTCGGCCCCAAAGTTGAGGGCCATGGCGGAGGCCCCGGCGGTCCAGGCGGAGGCGGTCCCCGTGGAGGCGGGGGATTCGGCGGCCGCGGACTCAGCGGCAATTCAGGTGGCCCTGGCCGGCTGGACGCTTCAACCTCCAGAAAGTACAACCTGACGCTGGGCGTCTTTGCTCAGAATGTCTTTAACCACACGAACTTGGGCACGCCCAATGGCACCATCGGCCTGACCTCAGCTAACGGAGACGACTGCCCGGACGCGAGCCAGAACAATGGAGAGTGCCCGCAGAACTTCTTCCTCAAATCGCAGAGTCTCGCTGGAGGGTTCTTCGGGCCATCCTCAGCCGGCAACCGCAGCGTTTATCTTTCCGCGTCGTTCGATTTTTAGGGCGGCATGGTTCCCGACGGCATGGAAATCCAGGTTATCGGCCGTGGAAACCCGGTCGGCATTGATTTTTGCCGGGCACAGCTCTATCATTCACCTATGAAGAGTCAGTTCTGTTGTCGCCGCTGTCCGCTATCTCGCGCGCACAGGTGACCTGACTCAGTAAATCAAGAAGCAAAACCAAGGTTCCCAAAGGCCCGCGATCCAGCTCAAGCTGTCGCGGGCTTTCTGTCTTTATCGAGGAAAAAATGCCGGAAGCCGTCGTAGTGAAGGAAACCAAGGCACAACGGATCGAGCGCCTCAAGCGCGAGAAGAATCCCTGGGAGGCGTTTGACGAGGTGCGCGCCTTTGCTCGCCAGGGCCGCTCCAGCGTCGTCCCCGAATGGGCCTCGGCCTACTTCAAATGGTGGGGCATTTATACGCAGGGTGACGGCGTGGGCGCGATCGGCGGCAAGGGCGGCGAGGGCCTTGCGACCGACTACTTCATGATGCGCATTGGCATCCCCAACGGCATCCTCACCGCCAGTCAGTTGCGCGTGATCGGCTCGCTCACTCGAAAGTACGCCCGCAACCTCGCCGACATTACCGTCCGCCAGAACATCCAGCTCCATTGGCTCACCATCGAGTCGTTGCCTGAAGTCGTCGATGCGCTCGACGCCATCGGACTCTCGCCAAAAGGCGCCTGCGGCGATGTAGTGCGCAATGTCACCGGCTGCCCGCTCGCCGGCATCGCCGCCGACGAGTTGATCGACGCCTCACCGCTCGCCATCGAGATCGCCGAGATGCTCACCGCCAACCCGGAGTTCTACAACCTGCCGCGCAAATTCAAAATCTCGGCGACCGGCTGCCCATCGTGGTGCTCGTATCCCGAGATCAACGACATCGGCTTCACTGCCGTGCGCCATCGGGGAGAAGTTGGCTACTCCGTGCGTGTGGGAGGCGGACTTTCCACCGATCCGCATCTCGCCGTCCGCCTCGATGCCTTCATCCTGCCGCATCAGGCGGCTGCAGTGGCTCGATCCATCACTGAAATCTTTCGCGACCAGCAAGGCCTGCGCGAAAGCCGCGACCGCGCTCGGCTGAAATACTTGTTCCTCAAGGAAGGCTGGACTGCCGACAGTTTCCTGACCGAGTTGCAGTCGCGTCTGGACTTCCCGCTGCTGCCTGGTGCGCCTGAAGATGTGCCCAACGACGTCCACCGCGACCACGTCGGTATTCATCCGCAGCGCCAGACCGGCTTTAGTTATGTAGGAGCCTCGGTGTTGCGGGGAAGACTCAGCGGCGAGCAGCTTGAAGCAGCTGCCGAACTCGCTGAGCGCTTCGGCAGCGGTTCCTTGCGCGCGACGACCTCGCAAAATCTGGTCTTCGTGGACATCCCCAGCCACCGTGCCGTCGAACTCGCCGCTGAACTCGGGAAGATCGGCCTTCAGGTCGAAGGCAGCTCCTTCTGGCGCGGCGCTGTTGCCTGCACTGGAACCGAATTCTGCAAGCTAGCCATCACCGAAACCAAAGGTTTTACTCGCTGGCTGGTCGACGAACTCGAAGAGCGCCTGCCCGAGTTCGACCAGCAGCTCAAGCTCCACGTCACCGGATGCCCCAATAGCTGCGGCCAGCATTGGATCGCCGATCTCGGCCTCGAAGGCAAAAAGATCAAGCACGATGGCCAACTCACCGACGCCTACTACTTCTGCGTTGGCGGCGCGGTTGGCAAACACGCCGCAATTGCTCGCCCAGTCGGTTACCGCTGCCCCGCTCCGCTTGTCCCAGATGCGATCGAACGCCTATTCCGTCACTACCTCACCGAACGCGAGCCGGAAGAGAACCTTCGAGCATGGTTCAGCCGGTATTCCAACGATGAGCTTCGCGCCTATCTTGCGGGCGAACTGCTCGATCCTGTCGAGCGTGATGTTCCGGCGGGCCGCGTGCCTCACGGAGTCGCCGACTGATGGCTATGCTGCCCATTTTCCTCAAGCTCGCTGGCCGCCGCTGCCTGCTGGTCGGCGCAGGCAACGTCGCGCTCGAAAAGATCGGCAGCCTGCTCAAAACCGGACTGGATCTCACCGTAGTCGCTCCAGAAGCTCGGGCTGAAATTCAACAACTTGCGTCACAGGGCAAGGTCGATTGGCATCGCCGCAAGTTTGAACTGAGCGACCTCGCAGGCAACTTCCTGGTCATTACGGCGACTGATTCTCCGCAAACCAACGCCGCCGTTTATCAGGGATGCGTCGAACGAAACCTCATTTGTAACAGTGTCGATGACATTCCCAATTGCGACTTTTATTTCGGTTCGGTCGTCAGCCGCGGCGATTTGCAAATCGCCATTTCTACCGCAGGCGAAAGCCCCGCCGTTTCACAAAGACTTCGAAGAGAGATAGACGAACAATTACCGGAAGATCTGGGATCATGGCTCGAGAACCTAGGCCAGCTCCGCCGCGAAGTGCTCGAAATTCATCCCCGCAGCGAAGCTCGTAAAGCTCTGCTTCACCAACTCGCCCAACGCCCGGTCTGCGAATCTGAATCCTGCCCATCGCGCCAAATGGCTTTCGCGCCGCTAGGCAACGATAGAATCACTCTCCATACCCTAAATCCAACCCCCCGCTCTCATCGCCCGCAGCGGGAGCAGATCGATTCGGGAAAAGTCTATCTAGTGGGCGCTGGTCCTGGAGACCCCGACCTCCTCACGATCAAAGCGATGCGCCTTATTCAACATGCGGACGTGGTCCTGCACGACGACCTGGTACCGCAGGCGATCCTCGAAAATACGTCGCCCCGCGCCGAAATCGTCAACGTGGGCAAGCGCTGCGGCGTTAAGAACATCACCCAGGAAGAGATCAACGCTCTCATGATCGAACACGCTCATGCGGGGCGTAGCGTGGTTCGGCTCAAGAGTGGAGACCCGCTCATCTTCGGCCGCGCCGCCGAAGAGATGGCCGCGCTCAACGACGCCGGCGTGCTCTTCGAGATTGTCCCCGGAATCACCGCCGCCTTCGCGGCTGCCGCTGCGATCCAATGCTCGCTCACCGACCGCAATAGCGCCTCGAATGTAGTCTTCTCGACCGGCCATCACGCGCAGTCGCACAACCAGTCGCCCTTGCCTGAGAAGGAAGACGCCACTCGTGTTGTCTATATGCCGGGCCGCGATCTCACGCTGCTCGCCGCCCAGTGGCTCGACGAAGGCCTGCCACCGGATTTCCCCTGCGTCGTCGTCTCCCGCGCCGCACAGCACGACCAGGAAGTGCGATGTACGACCCTCGCCGCCCTCGGCGAAGCAGAACCCGCGCTCGCGCCCAGCCTGCTCATTGCCGGCTGGGCGGTCCGTGAGACCACCGCGACTGCTCCAGTGGCACACGACGGGATTCACGTCACAGCATAAGTTACAAATCCGAGTTTGGAGAACGATCATGTCAGAACCAAACGGCGCGCCAGCCCGGCGCGCCATCTCTCTCGATATTTACGCCGTCGCGCTTTCGCTCATATTGGCGCTCCTCGTGCGCTTCAACCTGATCCCGCCTGTGAAGTGGTAGGCGCAGCCGACTCACAGCGGAACGTTCAACCCAGGAACTGAAGACGAGGCAAGGAGAAAATCATGGCCACTACCGTAGCCATCCCACCCGCCAAAGCCGTTGGCATAGGCAAGCAAGTAGTCTCGCTCATCCCTGGGCTGCTCCTGCTCGCTGCTGTCGGCTACGCCGGGAAGTTCATCGAACAATCGATTACCCACTACACCAAAGCGAATCACATTACTTTTCCGAATATCGAGTACGTACTCTGGGCGATTGTCATCGGTCTCGTCATCGCGAACACCGTAGGCGTGCCGCGAGTCTTCCAGGCCGGTGTCGCCACTTATGAATTCTGGCTCAAGGCCGGTATCGTGTTGCTCGGTTCCCGCTTCCTACTCGGCGACATCCTCCATCTCGGCGGCATCTCGCTCCTGCTCGTCGCGTTCTCGATCACGCTCTCGCTCGCCTTTATGCACCTGCTCGGCCGCAGCTTCGGCCTCAAGCCCAAGCTGACGTCGCTGCTTGCCGTTGGCTCTTCGATCTGCGGAGTCTCCGCCATCATCGCTGCCAAGCCAGCCATCGACGCCGACGATGAAGACGCCTCCTACGCCATCGCCGCGATCCTCGCCCTCGGCGCAATCTCGCTCTTCACCTTTCCGCTCATCGGCCACTCTCTGCATCTCAGCGATAAAGCCTACGGACTCTGGGCCGGCCTCGCCGTCGACAACACCGCCGAGGCAACTGCGGCGGGCGCGCTCTACTCTGACGCGGCCGGCAAGGTGGCTGTGCTGGCCAAAACCACGCGCAACGCTCTCATTGGCTTCGTCGTGCTCGCCTACGCGATCTATTGGGCATCGCGGGGCGAGGCACAGGTCGTAGGCAATAAAGCCGCATTTCTCTGGCGCAAGTTTCCTAAATTCGTTTTAGGATTTCTGCTTATCTCTCTGCTGGCGACGCTCGGCTATTTCACCAAGCCTCAATTGACGAGTCTCGCGAATCTCTCACGCTGGGCGTTTCTGTTGACCTTCGCAGGAGTGGGCCTCAGAACCGGCCTCCGCGAGCTCGGCAAGCAAGGCTGGAAGCCCTTTGCCGTCGGAGCTATCGGGGAGATCTTCATCGCGCTGGTCACCTTGGGGCTTGTCTATGGAGCAGATCGCTTTCTGCATCTATAGGAGTCGGGAAAGTCGATAGAATGAGCGTCAGGTCTTCTGTCTGTTGATTCCCGAAACCTCAAGCGACCCGTTCGACCTGGCAGCGCTCGATGAGGCGCTTGTAGGCACTCCCTTCGCCGGAAACCTGCGCTTTTTTCCAACGATCCACTCAACCAACACGCTGGCCATGCACGAAGCGGACGCCGGGGCGCCATCTGGCCTCGTCTGCTTCGCCGACGAGCAAACGGCCGGTCGTGGACGCGCAGCGCACACTTGGCAGTCTCCGCCAGGCTCCGGCCTGTATGTGAGCGTGCTGCTGCGTCCGAAGATCGCGCCGGCCGACGTTCTCTGGCTTTCGCTGGCCGCCGGGCTCGCCGTTCGCGAGGCCATTCGGCAAGTGACCTCTCTCGAAGCCGATCTTCGCTGGCCCAACGACCTGCTCTTCGGGCCGAAGAAATTCTGCGGCATCCTCACCGAGTTAAATGCCGAAGTCACCCGAGTTCGCCATCTCGTCGTCGGCATCGGTATCAACGTCCATCAGGACCATTTTCCGGAAGAACTCAATCCGCAAGCCACCTCGCTGCGCATCGAAACCAGCAAGCCTTGGCCGCGGCAGCAGATTCTTATCGCGTTGCTAAACGCGCTCCAGCGGGAGACCCTGGCGCTCGAAGCTCCAGGCCACCTCGCGGCAGCAACCCACAGCATTCTCGATCGACTCGTGCAATCTTCAACCTGGATACGCGGCAAGCGCGTGCATGTCGACGAAGCTGGCGGCTATTCGGGCGTGACCGCAGGCCTCGATGCCCGCGGCTTTCTGCTCGTTGAGACCGAGGCCGGCCTGCGCACGGTGCTTTCCGGCGGAGTGCGCGGGGTTTAGCGTCCGGCTTTAGAATAAAACCGATGCTACTCGCTCTCGATGTCGGCAACACCAATACCGTTCTCGCCCTCTATACCCTCGATGCAGACGGCCCGGGCGAACTGGTCGCGAACTGGCGTGTCACCACGCAGAAGACTCAGACCGCCGACGAATTCGGTGTGCTCATCATCAGCCTGCTTGGGCTCCACAAGATCGAGGCAAACGCGGTCACTGGAGTCATCATCTCGTCCGTCGTCCCACCGCTCGACTCGACGCTCCGCCGCGTCTCCGAGCGTTATTTCAAAATCAAGCCGCTCTTCGTCGAGCCAGGCATCAAGACAGGTATGCCACTCCTGATTGACAACCCTGCCGAGCTCGGCGCCGATCGCGCGGCAAACGGTGTCGCCGCTTTTGAGCGCTACGGAGGACCGTGCGTCATCGTCGATTTTGGTACCGCGACGACCTTTGACGTGATCTCCGCTCAAGGGGAATTTCTGGGTGGGGTCATCGCCCCAGGTCTCGGCATCTCCGCTGACGCCCTATTCTCCCGCGCCGCAAAATTGGCCCGCGTCAACATCAAGAAGCCGGCGAAAGTAATTGGCACCAGTACAGTTACAAATCTGCAAAGCGGCATCTTCTATGGCTACATCGGTCTCGTCGACGGCATCCTCGCCCGCATCGTCGAAGAGCTGAAGCCGCAGTCGCCGGGGACACCGCCAAAGATCATCGCCACCGGAGGACTCGCGACTCTGATCGCCGACGATTCCAAATACATCACCAGGGTCGACCACCTGCTTACTCTCGATGGCCTGCGAATCATCTTCCAGCGAAATATGGGAATCAAGAAGCGTGCCTCGCGCTCGCGGCCAGCGGAAGAAGCGGTCACTTAGAAGTGCAAAATTACTTCAACTACTTCACCGAGATCGAAGAGCATTTCCAACGCCGCCGCGGCTCGCTGCTTATGCTTTCAACGCTCGACTGGGCGCTCATCGAGAGCTGGCGCGAGGCCGCCGTGCCGCTGGCGGCGGTATTGCGCGGTATCGACGCAGCATTCGACAAATACGATGCGCGTAAAGCAAAGGCGCGTGTCCGTCGCATCAACGGCCTCGCCTGGTGCACGCAGGAGGTGATGCAGGCTGTCGAAGACATGCAGGAAGCTTCGGTTGGAGCTGCCAGCGCGATCAAAGTGGCTGGCTCGGCCCCAGGCCTCGAGTCGGAGCGCATTGCTCGTCATCTTCAAAGCTGTGCGACGATGCTTCGCGCCGCACCGCTGAGCGCGATCTCGCTCCAAATTGCAACAGAGACAGCAATGCGTCTCGAGGAACTCGCGACCCAAGCACGTAGCGGCCAGCCCGAGTTGGAATCTCTCGAACGTAACCTCACCGTAATGGAAGAGAAGCTCTTCGCGGCGCTCACCGCAACCACCTCACAGGCGGAACTGGGAGCCATGCGCGCACAGGCGGCGGCCGAACTCGCACCGTACCGCAGTCGCATGAAGGCCTTGCAGATTCGCCAGATCGAACAGCAGTTTCTACACAAGCGCCTGCTTGACTACTGGAAGCTCCCGCGATTGAGCCTCTTTTACATGAGCCAGGCATGAAGCTACGCATCGAGAAGGCGATCTATGGCGGCTCGGGCCTTGCCCGCCTCCGCGAAGGGGAATTGGCGGGCAAGACAGTCTTTGTTCCGCTCACGCTGCCCGGCGAACTAGTTGAGGCGCACATTGTCGAGGACAAGCGCAGCTTCATCAACGCTGAAGTCGATTCCATTATTGAGGCATCGCCGCAACGCACTACGCCGAGGTGTCCGTACTTCGGAAGTTGCGGAGGATGCAGTTACCAGCACGGCGACTACGCGCATCAGGTTGAGATCAAGAAACAGATTCTGCGCGAGGCCCTCGATCGAGCGCACCTGCCAAGCCCTCCCGACATTGCGGCCGTGAGTCGGCACGAGTGGAACTACCGCAACCGAGTGCGCTTGCAGGTGCAAACGTCTCCGTTTGGGCTCGGTTACCGCGAACGCCGATCGAACAAGCTCCTTGCGGTCGACAGCTGCCCGATAGCCGCTCCGTTGCTGGAAACGGCAATCGCCGCGATTACAGAACGCGGAGCTTCGCTTCGGCTGGCGGAATATTGTGGCGAGATCGAGTTATTCACCGCCGATGAAGGCGCGTTGCTCCTGTCGTTTTTCGCTGACAAGCGTGATCGGCTTGGAGAAAGTAAATTCGCCGAGATATGTGCCGCTCTCAAGGAGAACTTGCCGGAGTTGCAAGGAGCGGCGCTGTTTCTAACCCAAGGCAAACAGCCCGCCCGGTTGCTTCAAAGCTGGGGCGAGGAGTCGCTCGTCTGCAAGGCGGCAGGCTTTGGATATCGAGTAAGTCGTGGCTCCTTCTTTCAGGTGAATCGCTTTCTCATCGATGCCCTGGTCGACCTAGTCATAGCTGGCCGTAGTGGACGACTGGCCTGGGACCTGTACGCGGGTGTCGGTCTCTTCGCGCGAGCGCTCTCCGATAATTTCGAGCGCGTGATTGCCGTTGAATCTTCTCCGGCATCGAGCAGCGATCTTCGTCACAATCTGGAAGGCACTTCGCACCGTGTTGTCCAGGCTTCAACGCTGGACTTCTTGCAGAAGCAGAAACGATCCGCCACGCCACCCGACCTCGTGGTTGTCGATCCTCCCCGAGCCGGTCTTGGGCCCGCCATTACATCCTTGCTTTCCCAAATTGGGCCGGCGGAAATCGTTTACGTCTCTTGCGATCCCGCCACGCTGTCCCGCGATCTCGCGGCGCTGGTAAACTCCGGTTACGACCTCCGGACAATCACAATGGTGGATATGTTTCCGCAGACCTTCCACCTGGAAAGCGTCTCTGTGCTGTTGCGCAGATAGCCGGTTTGCCCGCAGGCATGTCCAACCATGTCTGTCGCCGCCATCGCGCCGTCTCATGTTTTAAGAATCCCTGAGGAACGTCTGGGCCTGCGGACTGCGGGGAATCGAGTTGAACCGCTAGCCTTCTCAGCCGCGCCGGCGCTCTTCGCGGCATCTTGTTTTGCGGCGGGCGTGTTGCTTTCTCGGGCGCTCTATGTGCCGCCGCCCCTGGCCTTGCTCGCGGCGTTGTTGTCTGCGGCGGCCGTCGCCTTTGTCTCCCGCCTTACACTGAGGCTGGTCTTGCTGCCTTTATCTCTTGCGTGGGGTCTCTCCGGACTCTTCTGTACAGAGATTCATCCCTGGCCGGCCCCGCAGACCTCCTTGCTCGCTTACGCGTCCACCGCCGCTCACTCGATCGAGGGCGAGGTCGTCCGCGCAGGGCCAGTTCGAACTTATCGAATCGACGGCGCCCTTCGCTCAGCATGGAGAGGCTGAGAAATCGCAGCTGCTCGACATCCGCGTCCAATCTATCGCCGATTCACAAGGGAAGAGTATTCCAATGACCGGCCGACTTCGGCTGAGCATTTATGCGCCGCTCAGTGAGCAATTCACGCCGTTTCACTGTGGCGACCAGCTTCGTTTTCTCGCCGCGATTCGCGCACCCGAACGCTACAACGATCCCGGGGTCTGGGATTCGACGGCATATCTGCTAGGGCAGGGGATTGGAGCGCTCGCAAGTGTGAAGGCTGGTGTTGTCACAGTTGAGGTTGAACCGGCACGGGCATCCTTCTCTTGCCGATTGCGGGCCGCACAGCAAGCAGCCGGAGAACGTATCCTGGCGCTCGCCGAGCCAGCTTCTGCCTAGCGCCGCTGCTCTCCAGATGCCCAGCTTCTTTCGGCTAAGCACCGAAGATGCCTCGATGCTCGCCGCCATGATCACCGGAGATCGCGTCTGGCTGCAGCGCCGCACCCGCGTCGGCTTTGAGCGGACCGGTTCCTTCCATCTACTGGTTGTATCCGGCTTGCATCTGGGGATCTTTGCCGGACTGATCTTCTGGCTCGCGCAACGTGTTCGCCTGCCACGGCTCTGGGCGACTCTGCTCACCATTGTTTCGGCCTTGGCTTACGCCGTCTTCACTGGCTATGGCCAGCCGGTTCAACGATCCTTCTGGATGGTGACCCTCTATTTGCTCGCACGGCTGTTGTGGCGCGAACGCAGCGCCCTCAACGCGATCGGATTCGCAGCCCTCTGCCTGCTCGCCGCCAATCCAACCAGCCTTTTCGACGCCGGCTTTCAGATGACGCTGCTCTCGGTGATTGCCATTGCCGGCATCGCGATGCCTCTCGCCGAAGGAACCTTTGCGCCCTACCTTCGCGCCACGCGGAATCTTATGCTGCTGGCAATCGACGCGGCGCTGCCGCCGCGAGTAGCGCAGTTTCGCGTCAGCCTCAGGCTCCTGGGAACCCACCTTCAGCCGCTTGTCGGAAGAAAGCTCGCCTTCTCTGGACCGGCAAGGATGATTCGCCTTGGTCTTCGAATAGTTGAACTTCTGCTGGTCTCGTTGACGGTCGAGATGGTCATGTCGTTGCCCATGGCGCTCTACTTTCACCGGATTACGGTGCTCGCGCTCCCGGTCAACTTTCTGATCGTCCCTTTTCTCGGGCTGCTGCTGCCTGCGGCGCTCTTCACCTTCGCGACCTTGCTGGTTTCCGTCCGGCTCGCGACCATTCCGGCTGCCGCGACCGCCGCGCTGCTCCATTCGGTCACCGCCCTGATTCATACCTTCGCGGGGATGCGCGCGGGCGACATCCGAATTCCTGGCCCCTCGCCTCTGACAATCGCGATCTTCGTTACTTTGCTCGGCATCGCCATCTTCGCCGCTCGCCTGCGCCGCTTCGCCGTTCCTACGTGCCTTCTATCTTTGGCGTTGATGGCCGCCATCGTCGTTGCGCCGCGGCCATTCGAGCGCCGCGCGGGAGCCCTCGAGGTCACAGCGATCGACGTAGGCCAAGGCGACTCGCTGTTAATTGTCACCCCCGATGGCAAGACCATGCTCATCGACGCCGGAGGCTCGCCCTTTGGCCCGCCCCCGGGCGTCGCCAATTTCGACATTGGCGAAGAGGTGGTCTCCGCGTATCTTTGGTCGCGCGGAATCCGCCGCCTTGACGTTGTCGCCCTCACCCACGGCCACGCCGACCACATCGGCGGCATGCCCGCTGTGCTTGCTAACTTCCGCCCTCGAGAAGTCTGGATCGGCAACAACCCGCATTCCGAGGCCTACGACGCTTTCCTCGCCGAGACCCACGAGATTGGCGCGACTATCGAACATCACGTCGCGGGCGACCGCTTTCACTTTGGCGCAACCGAGGTCGAAGTGCTTGCTCCAGATGCGAGTTATCAACCGGGACCCACCCCCGCCAACAACGACTCGCTCGTCCTGCGGATTCAATACGGTCGGACCTCAGCACTGCTCGAGGGCGATGCCGAGACGCCCAGCGAAGGTCGCATGATCGCCGAGGGTCTGCGCCATTCCGATCTGCTCAAGGTCGGACATCACGGCAGCCGCACCTCGACTACGCCGCCATTTCTCGCAGCCGTGTCGCCTTCTTACGCGGTGATCTCGGTAGGCTTTCGCAATCTCTACGGGCATCCCAGGTATGAGGTTCTGGAAGAACTTCAGGCCGCACATATCCGCTGCTTATCGCACCGATACTCTCGGGATCTCGACCTTCTATCTCGATGGGAGTCGAGTCACAGCCGCTTCCCAGCCAGCGTCGGCCAAGTGACCGGAATCAAGACGGTAGCCCATATCGAACCATCTTTTTCGTTTCAGATTGCGTCTTTCCGTTATACGATTCGCTCAAAGCAGCCCCGATCTCAGCCTTCCCGGACTTGACGGAGATCGTGCGCTGTCCTGTGGAGGAGACTGGATGGCCCCGGAAAGCCACAACGAAGTTAGCACCTCGGAACCCACCAACCCTAACGCAATTAACCAGGAAAACAAAGAAGAGCAGATGGAGGAAGGGCGCAAGATTCGCCGCCTTCAACTCATGATGGACATGGTGATGTCAGTCATCGGCCAGGACCCCAACCTAACCGTCGACGAAGCCGCCGAAATGGTCGCCGACAGCCGCCGCGCCGCCCTGGCCATGTTTCCCGATAAGGAACTCGCCTTCAATCTTCTCTACAAGCCTCGCTTGCAGCGCCTGATGCGCGAGCGGTATCGAATCCAGTAGCCTCAGCCACAAGCTTCTCCATGCCTACTTCTGGTCTATGCTCGAGAGCCGCATCGTCAGCGTGCCCCAGAATAGTCGCGCGCGCATCTGTACCGGAATGTGCCGCGCGTCGTCACTGTACCAGATCCAGATTTCGCCCTTATTCTTGACCACGCCGGACTCGGCTGTCGGCTGCACTCGAATCGTCTGGAAGGTCCCCGCAGTAGTCTTGATCTCCTCCCGCGAGAGCGCTTTCATCGTGACCGGCAGTGTATGCAGCGCGTCGGCCAGCGGCATCTGAAAACTCTGCCCGACCTGGATCGGCTGCGAGGCTGCGTAAAAGATTCCCGACATCAGATCGGTGACACAGCCGGGAATCTGCGCCTCTTCATGTTTGGTGATGCCCGAGACCAGGTTCTTTTCCACCTGCGTCGATTTGTGCTGCGTGTAATCGAACTTCAGGTCGGTGTTGACTTGCCGCTTGCCTTCAATGATCTGCTTGCTAAAGCCGTAGGAGCATCCCGTCTTGCGATCGAACGACGATTCAAACTTGTCGCTGACCCTGAATAGCAGATTGATCGCTTCGATCGTCTCCCCCTCGCCAGTGACTCGCATCGTGTCGCCCTGAAGTTCCAGGCGAATGCTGGCAGTGCCTGCCGGAAAAACCCTCCAGTCCACCTCGTAATGCAGGGTTTCCCTGGCTGGAAACACATAGCTCGGTGGAGGCGGAGTCAATGCCGGCAAAGCGGCTGCATTTTGTGACTGGGGAGACGCCGAAATCATTACGGCAAAGAACACAACGACGGTAGCCGCTTTCAGAGCTATTTCAGAAATCTTCAAATGCCCTCACGCTATTTGGAGAAGTAGAGGCGAAGCGCCAGGGCCGCATAGATGCCAGCCGCCCCTAATAGGGCATTGTACTCGCGGTGTTTCAGGTAAAGGTCGCGGGAAAATCGTCCCGGCTCGCCTTGACCCATTGAAGCCGGTACCAATCTGGGAAACAAACGCGGCACGCGCCGGCTGTATTCATCGAACTCGCTGAACCTGCCGCGAAGAAACTCCTCTTCGGAACGGATGGTCGGTGCATAGATGAGCGCGAACAAAACAGCCAACGCGAGAAAGATCCACACACTCCGCGCCGCGCCGGCAAAGCCGAAAGCGATCAACATAGATCCCAGATAGAGCGGATTGCGCGTGTAAGCATAAGGGCCAGAGACAGTCAGCTCGGCATTCTTCCTAACGTAGCCTGACGCATAACCGCGCAACCAGATTCCCGGAACAACCACCCACAGACTCCACGCCAGAGACAACCATGTTGGACGCGCCAGCCAAAGAAACAGCACCGCAAAGACGAACCCCAGCGGCACCCGAATGCGCCGCGCGATCTTGCTCCATTGGTTCGCCACGAACTATCTCTGCCTCTCTAGCAATTCAACTGCGGCCTCAAGGACCGCCTCCGGCGCAATCGTCAGCAGTCCCGCCTCGGGCTCGCGGCGACGACTGTGGTCGCGTTTGCTCTCCGGATGCCGCAGTACCCGGAAATCACACCCATAAGGTCCGTTGCGCGCCGGATCGGTCGGTCCAAATATCCCTACCACTGACTTGCCCAAAGTGCAGGCGAGATGTAGCGGGCCCGTATCCCCGGCGATCGTCAAGGAAGACCTACGGGTCAGCTCGATCAGTTCCACAAGAGACGGAACCGCGTAGATAGCGGCGCCCCCGCTCGCCGAAACCAACTCCCGCGCCAGGTCGACCTCTTCTGGGCCTGCGTTCACCACTACCCCATAACCCAGAGCGGCCAATCCCATGGCTACCGCGCCATAACGCTCGACGGGCCAGCGTTTGGCGCCCCAGCCGGCGCCCGGATTGATCACCACAAACGGTGCCTTCAAGTCGTCGCCCAGCAACGACTCCACCCAGCCCACTGCTCCCGGGTCTCGAGGTAACAACGATGGCGCCGAGGGCAGCGTCTCGCCCACGATCGCATTGAGCACCTCGGTCGATTGCTCAATCACGTGACGCCCGGTCGTCTTCACGCGCTCACCAAAGAACCATCGCGCCGCGCCCTCGCGGGGATCGTCTTCGCCGATCATTCTCGCCGCGCCAGCCGATCGTCCGAGAAGCGCCGAGCGGACCGCCCCCTGCAGATCGACGCAGACGTCGTAGCGGACCTCCCGCAATTCCCGGCGAATAGTTGCTATCTCTCTCAACGTCGCCGGATGCAGCGGACGCCGCGACCAGCCCTTGGCATTGACGATATGCACCCGGTCGACCAGGGGCATTGCCTCGCTACGCGTTTCAACCGCGGAGTTCGCTCGAAACAATCCCTGCCAGCGAGGCTCGACCGCCCAGCCCAACATCCAATCGGGATGCGCCTGACGCAGCGCCGACGCTCCGGGAAGGGAATGCAGAATATCTCCCATCGCGCCAAGCCGAACAATCAGGACGCGCAGAGATCGATGCTGGCTATCGGCACACAAACACTGATTTTCTCACGATGGACCGCAACTGGCCCGGCCGGCTAGCTCTTGCCGCCATGCGCAGTCAGGTTTACGGGGATATTTCCCCGCGTCGCGTTCGAATAAGGGCAGATCGCATGCCCCTCAGCGACAATCTTCTCCGCGCCAGCCTGGTCGAGGTTCGGCACCGTTATATCCATATCTACCGCCAGCTCGAATCCGCCGGCATCGTTCGGCCCCAGCGCGACCTTGCTCAGAATCGTGATCTGGCCCAGGTCGAGCTTCTGCTGCCTCGCCACGTGGTCCATGGCGCTAGCGAAACACGCGGCATAGCCGGCCGCAAAAAGTTGCTCGGGGTTGCTAAGCTTGGCAGGCTTGCCGTCGGGCGGGGGAAAGGTAAGATCGAGTTTTAGCGCTCCGTCGGAGCTTTCTACGTGGCCCGTCCGGCCCCCGACCGAGGTCACCTCTGCGGTGTAAATTGGCTTCATTACGAAAGCGTTCCTCTCAAGATTAAGCACTCAAAACGATGGATTCGATGCACGAACCAAACGACACAACTCAGCACCCGATACCGACTCTCAATCTTACCTTCCCGCATCGCTGGCAGGCGACTGCGCTCGCACGCCGTCCATTGATCGCGCCGGCAGCGCACTTCGTCTATCCGCGCGAGGTTGAGGAGGTCGAACGCGGGGCGCTCGAATTGTTGATCAAGCCCCAACCGGAGGCTTCGGAGTTCCTCGCCACCTTTGCCCTCGGATTCGCCGATGCCGCCGTTCCAACCGGCGTATGGTCTTGCCCCAATCCGGAGTGGCTCTGCGCCGTCGCGGGCGGTTACGCGTATCTCCTGAACACGTTGAAGCCGCAAATTTGGGAAATGGTCGAGTATCGCCCGGTTCTCGCCGTAACTCCACTTCTGTCGCAGGGGCTAGTACTTTTCTCGGGACACCAGTCGCTAATTGCCTACGGCCCCAACGGTAAAGCATGGGAGTCGCTCCGGCTCTCATGGGAGGGCATTAAGATCCTCGAAGTCCACGACGCAAGTCTGAAGGGCCTGGGATGGGACCTCACCACCGATCAGGAATTTGAGTTCGAGCTGGATCTCCACACGGGCCAGCACGTCAGGCTTGTCTAGCTGGCTATGTCTTGTTCTCGCGCGCCGCTGCCAATCGCGAAAAAGCTCAAAGCCGTGTCTCCCTGTTCCCGCACTCGGGAGCGCGCCAGCGTGCCATAGCGTTCGCCGAGCGGCTGCTTTCGCCGGTGCTCTGCGACCACGATCGACTCTGCGTTCAAGATTGACGAGCACTCTCCGCCCAGCAATTCAAGGGCGGCCGCGTATTCTTCGATTGCGTTGTAAGGCGGGTCGAGAAAGACGATGTCGAGCTTCCGCTCCCGCTGCATCAGCCGGCGAAGGAACGACGAGACGCTGCGCGGCTCCAGCCCATACCCCGAGACGATGCCCAGTGATTTCAGGTTGAGCCGAATCGCCTCCAGCGCCGGCGGCGAATTCTCAACAAAGAAAACCATGCTTGCGCCTCTGCTCAGCGCCTCGATGCCGTTAGCGCCCGACCCGGCGTAGAGGTCGGCAAACGTGGATCCAGAAACTCGCGGCGCCAGGATGTTGAAGAGCGTCTCGCGCAGCCGGTCGCTGGTCGGCCGCGTTGCCAGGCCAGGTGGAGCGACGAGCCTGCGAGAGCGATAGATGCCGGAGATTACCCGCATGAAATCGAGCCTAGCAGGACGACCTGACAGTGCGCATTCTGCCTGAAATCCAAGCCGACCCACTACAATGACAAAAGCGGATTCATCCGGCAGCAAAATGGAGCGGCGCGATGCGTAGTTGGTCTTTCCCATTGGGGCGGTGGTTCGGAGTTGACATCCGTATCCACGCTTTTTTTTTGCTCCTGACCGGGCCGTGCATGCTCAGCGCCACCTCGATGAACCTCGACATCTGGCGGGGCATGATGTTGTGGCTGTTGCTGCTTGGTGTCGTCGCTGTCCGCGAAGCCCCGCGGCTAATTGGTTCGGCATACTACGGTCTGCAAATCCGCAACATTCTGCTTCTCCCCACAGGCGGCCTGTACGCTTTCGCTAACCCGGAGAGCACCGAACGCGCCGCCAGCCCACAGATCCAGACTCCGATGGCAATGATCGGGCCGGTTTCCAACATCTTTTTCGGGATGGTCGTGGCTGGCTTGATCGCCGGGACCTCTCCGCAGGTTCGCCTCATTGAATTTCCGCTCATCACCCCTGCGCATCTCATGCGCTCGACTGTTTGGCTCAGCGTCTTTCTTGGACTCATAAATATTCTGCCGGCCTATCCGCTCGATGGGGGGCGCGTCTTGCTTGGAGAATTCAAGCGCTCGAAAGAGGCTGCACAGGCAAGTCGCGCCGCCGCAGGAATCAGTCAGGTCCTTGCGGTGCTCGTCTTCGGCGCCGGAATCGCCTTGCGTGTGCCCTGGCTGGTGATGGCCGGTTTCTTCATCTTCATCGGCGCGCAACTCGAAGACCAAGGCACGCTCTTCCAATCGGTGGTCGATAACGTCCGAATGAAGGACGTGATGCTGACCGAATTTTCGACCATGTCGCCCTCAGACACGCTCGAAGACGCGCTCTTCAAGACCATTCACAGTTTGCAGGATGATTTTCCCGTCGTTCGGGGCGCGAACCTGGTCGGCATTGTCTCTCGCCAGAGCATCCTCGACGCCCTGCGCGCTGACGGCAATGGCTACATCCAGGGAGTCATGTCCCGCGCCTTCCAGGTCGCGCAGCCTGACGACTCGCTCGGCGCAATGATCCGCCGCATGACCGCCGGCCGAGGCCTCTCGCTCATGCCCGTCACCGATGGCGAACGCATCGTCGGCATCGTGACGCTGCAAAACCTGATGCACTCCATGGGGCTGCTCGCCGAGCATCGCAAGCTGCGCCGGCGGTCGTAACGAAGAAATGGACGAAGCCCGGCTGCTCGCTCCCGGCCTCTATCTTGTCGCCACTCCAATTGGTAATCTCGAAGACATCACGCTTCGCGCCCTGCGCGTGCTCAAGAGCGTCGACCGCATCGCCTGCGAAGATACGCGGCAAACTCAAAAACTTCTCAACCACTTCGGTATCGAAACCCCAACAACCAGCTGCCACGAACATAACGAAGCCGAAAAGGCACGCGAGCTCGTGGAAGAATTGAAGCAGGGCGCACGCATTGCCGTCGTCTCTGACGCGGGAATGCCCGGCATCTCCGACCCCGGAATGACGCTTGTCCGCGCGGCCATCGGCACCGGCGTCGCGGTTTATCCCATCCCCGGCGCGAACGCGGCCCTCAGCGCACTCGTGGCCTCGGGACTGCCGACAGGAAACTTCTTCTACGCCGGATTTCTTCCTGCCAAGAGCGGAGCACGCCGTGGAGAGTTGGAGCGCCTCGCCGGCCTCGTCGCCAAAGATGAAACGCTCACGCTGGTCTTCTACGAAGCTCCGCACCGGATTCTCGAAACGCTCGAAGATGTGGAAAAGGTTTGGGGAACTGACTGCCGCGTCGTCGTCGCCAGGGAACTGACCAAGCTGCATGAGGAATTCCTGCGCGGCACGGTCAGCGAGATTCGAGTCGATCTCGCCAGTCGCGATCGCGTTCGCGGCGAAATTACTCTGCTCGTTGAAGCTTGCTCCGTCACCAACGACACCGCCGGCGCAGCCCTAAGTCTCAAAGATCGAGTCGCCGAGCTACAGCGCAGCGGGGGCCTCGACGAAATGGACGCCCTCAAGCGTGCTGCGCGCGAGCGAGGAATCTCGAAGAGCGAAGCGTATCGTGAGCTGCAACGCGAACGAGTGCGGCGGTAGCAGCGGTATTTCAATCGCTTCTTTAACTCCAATTTCCGATGCCAGATATCGGCTACCATTAAGAAAGCATGATCTTGCCGTTCGTCCGCGAATTGCTCGCGGACCTGGAACACTCTGATTCCTTCGAGCGGGTACGCAGGCACCTAAGCCTCGCCGCCGGGCGCAGGCGTGTCTCTGGACTCACCTCAACCGCTCGCGCTCTGCATCTCCCGCTCTTCGCCAAGGCCGCTCAGGTTCCGGTCGTAGTCGTCGTCTCCGACAACAAGGCAGCCGACGCGCTGCAACTCGCCGTCCGCGCAGCCTGCGAGCTCACTGGCGCAATTGCTCCCGAACGGGTGCTCCGGCTTCCCGCTCACGATGTGCTGCCCTTTGAAAATCTCTCGCCGCATCCGGACGTGCAGGAGCAGCGTGCAACCGTTCTCTGGAAAATGGCCAGTGGAGATGCCTCGATCGTCATCGCGCCCGTCGAGGCGGCATCGATGCGGTTGTTTCCGCCGAGCTATTATCTCGATCTTGCGCGAGTTCTGCGCCGTGGCGAGGAGATCGACGTAGAGGAACTCCTCGGCCATCTCACCAGCGTCGGCTACACCGCAATGGACATCGTCGAGATGCCTGGCCAATTCACCCGGCGGGGGGGCATTCTCGACATTTATTCGCCGGAGGCAGACCGCCCGGTGCGCATCGAGCTCTTCGGCGACGAGATCGAGTCGATGCGCAAGTTCGACCCCGACTCGCAGCGCTCCTCGTCCCCGCTCGACGAGACAACCCTGCTGCCATTGACCGAAACCCCAGTCACCGAACGCCTCCTCGCAGCTGTTCATACGCGGTTGAGCGGCACTTCGCTTGAGGGAGATGCCGACGAAACCGTCGAGCGCGCGATCTCCGCCGGCGGCGTAACCGTTTTTCCCGGATGGGAGTTCTTCTCTACCATCGCCGGAGCCAGCGGCAACATCTTCGATCTTTTTTCCCGCTGCCAGGTCTTCGTCGAGGAGCCGGCAATGGTCAAGAACCAGCTCGACCGCTGGTGGAACAAAGTTCAGCAACGCCACGATCGCAGCGGTATCGGTTCGCTGATCACACCAGCCGACGTCTACCTCAGGCCAGAGATTCTGCTCGCGACACTTGACTCCAGCCCCGGACTCGACATCGACCAGCTCGGCGCAGTCGATGTTCTTGATGAAGACACAACGCTCGGCGAGGTCGCCTTCTTCTCACGGCCAACCCTGCGCTTTCACGGATCAATTCCCGCGCTGATTGAACAACTGAAGACGCTCATGGAGCAGTCCGTGCACATGCTGCTCGCCGTCCCCAACCAGGGCGAAGTCGAGAGGCTCGCCAATCTTCTCCGCGAATACGGCCTGCCCTACCGGCTCGGTAGCCGGGCGCAGCATGCGGGCAGCGAGAACATCTACGACGAGTCCAGCTACCTCGCCGGGGACCTGCGAACGCCCATCATCGTCCGCGCGCCCATCGCCAACGGAGTCAGCTTCCCCGACTCGAATCTGGTTCTCTTCGGGGCAAACGACCTCACTGACGAGGCCGATGTCACTGCCCGTCCTGTCGCGAAGAAATCGAAGACTGCGGCCTTCGTCTCGGACTTTCGCGACCTCACGATTGGCGATTATGTGGTCCACGTCGAGCACGGTATTGCCCGCTACCTTGGCCTGAAAGAGATCGAACAGGATGGCGTCACCGTCGAGTTCATGATCCTCGAGTTCGCCGAGCAGGCGCGCCTTTACGTCCCTCTTACCCGCCTCGATCTCATCCAAAAATATCGCTCGACTGAAGCCGGCCCTGCGCCGATTCTCAATCGTCTCGGATCGCAGCAATGGGCAAAGACCAAAGCCCGAGTTAAGAAGGCCATGCAGGACATGGCCGACGAGCTGCTCAAGCTCTACGCCCAGCGTAAGTCCGCTCAGGGCCACGCCTTTCCGTCCGACAACGAGTTCCAGCGCGAATTCGAAGACGCCTTCGACTACAACGAGACCGACGACCAGCTCACCGCCATCGCCGACATCAAGCGCGACATGGAATCCACGATGCCGATGGATCGTCTCCTCTGCGGCGACGTCGGCTACGGCAAGACCGAGGTCGCCATGCGCGCCGCCTTCAAGGCTGTGCAGGATGGCAAGCAGATCGCCGTGCTCACGCCGACCACAGTGCTCAGCTTCCAGCACTTCGAGACCTTCAAGAAGCGTTTCCGGCAATTCCCGATCGAGATCGAGATGATCTCCAGCTTCCGTACGCCCAGGGAGCAAAAGGCAATCCTCGAAAAAGTCGAGAGCGGGCGCGTCGACATCCTCATCGGCACGCATCGGCTGTTATCCAAAGACCTGAAGTTTCACGATCTCGGTTTGCTGGTAGTCGACGAGGAGCAGCGCTTTGGCGTGCGCCACAAAGAGCGCCTCAAACAGATGCGCCGCGAGATCGACGTCCTCGCCATGTCGGCAACTCCAATTCCTCGCACGCTCCACATGTCGCTCATCGGCCTTCGCGACATGAGCATCATCGACACTCCACCCAAAGATCGCATGGCAATTCAGACAGTCGTTGCGAAGTTCGACGAGAAGCTCGTGCGCTCGGCGGTCGAGGTCGAGCTGGAGCGCGGCGGCCAGGTCTACTTCGTGCATAACCGCGTCGAAACCATCTACGAGATCGCCGCCAAGATCAGCGAACTCGTCCCATCTGCACGAGTCATCGTCGGTCACGGTCAGATGGGCGAGGCCGAGCTCGAACGCGTCATGCTCGCCTTCATGAACCATGAATACGACGTGCTCGTCGCGACGACCATCATCGAGAACGGCCTCGACATTCCGCTCGCGAATACCATCCTCATCAACCGCGCCGATCGCCACGGTCTGTCGGAGCTTTACCAGCTGCGCGGCCGCGTAGGCCGCTCCAACCGCCGCGCCTATTCCTACCTGCTCATTCCCGCCGAGCAGGAACTCACCGAGATCGCCCGCCGCCGCCTCGCCGCTCTGAAGGAATTCTCGGACCTCGGTGCGGGCTTCAAGATCGCCGCCCTCGATCTCGAACTCCGCGGCGCTGGCAACATGCTCGGCGGCGAACAAAGCGGCCACATCGAAGCAATCGGATTTGAGATGTACACCTCGATGCTCGAAGAAGCGGTCAGCAAGCTCAAAGGCGAAGACCGCCAGGAGCGCACCACGACCCAACTCAATCTCGGCATCAGCCTGCGCGTCGACGAGAGCTACATCCCCGAGGAAAACCAACGCCTGCGCATCTACAAGAAGATCGCCGGCGCGCAAGATGAGGCGACAATCACGGACGTCCGCGCCGAACTCGAAGACCGCTACGGCGAGCCGCCCGAGAGCGTAACCCATCTGCTCGAAGCCGCAATCCTGCGTCTCGAATGCGAACGCCTCGGTGTTTCACAGGTCGATCGCAAGCGCGACCAGATTCACATGCGTTTTATGGAGAAGGCGAATGTCGATCCCAGCCGCCTCATGATGCTGGTGGCAAAGAACGCCAAGCGTGGCGCGCAATTTACCCCGCAAGGCGTGCTGCGCTATCCGTTAACTAATTCGCAGCCGCAGGAAATGCTCATGGAAATCCGCTTACTGCTCGATGAACTTGAACTCGAAGAAGTAGCGGCGCAATAAGATAGCATTACTGTTACAAATACGAAGGCCTGAGGATTTTACTTTGACAATAGCGCGTATCGCCGCATTGCTTGCTGTGTTTGGAGGCGTAATGGCATTGATGGTCCCAGCCGCTTCGGCCCAGCCGGAAGCCACTAACTCCGCTGACCAGAACCTCGCCGCCCTTGCCGAGCAGTATTTCGACCAGGTCTATTTCAAGTACGCGCCCACCAATGGCACGCTGGCCGGCTTTCATCAATACGATACTCAGCTTGAGGACTACACTCATGCCGGAGTCGACGCGGAAGTGGCATCGCTCCGCGAGTTTGAGGCGAAGTTCGCTGCATTTCCAGCTTCCCAACTCGATGTCACAAGTCAGGATGATCTCGATCTTCTGCTCTCCAATGTCCGAGGTCAGCTGCTCGAGCTCGAGACCATTCGCCAGTGGGAGAAAAATCCCGATAACTACTCCAGCGGAATCTCAAACAGCATCTTCAGCCTGATGGAGCGCAAGTTCGCGCCGCCCGACGAACGCCTCAAGTCCGTCATCGCGCGCGAACGGCAGATCCCCGCTGTCTTCGTCGCAGCCCGGCAGAACCTCAAGAATCCGCCGCACATTTACACAGAAATCGCGCTCCAGCAGATACCCGACATCATCAGCTTTTTTCAGAATGATGTACCCGCCGCTTTTACAGATGCCACCGATCCGGCTGTCAAAGCAGGCTTCGCCAAATCGAACGCAGCCGTTATCGCTGCACTGCAAGACTATGAGAAGTGGATGAAGAACGAGCTGCTCCCGCGATCCAACGGTGACTTCCGCATCGGCGCCGAGACCTTCTCAAAGAAATTACTCTACGACGAGATGGTCGATACTCCTCTCGACCGACTGCTCGAGATCGGTTACGCAGATCTGCACAAAAATCAGGCCGAGTTCGAACGTGTCGCCAAGGAAGTCGACCCGACGAAGACGCCGAAAGCAGTCCTTGCCGAACTCGCCGCTATTCACCCCGCTCCCGACCATCTTCTGCAGGCTTTTCACGACCAGTTCAATGGGCTGATCCAGTTCATTCGCGAGAAGAAGATCGTCACAATCCCCTCGGATGTCCAGCCGACGCTCGAAGAGACGCCGCCGTTCATGCGCGCGACGACCTTCGCTTCGATGGATACACCCGGCCCCTTCGAGACCCGTTCCACCACTGCTTATTTCAATGTCACCTTGCCGGAAAAGGGTCTCAACCCCGCGCAGGTCGCCGACTACATGTCTGCTTTCAACATCGGCACCCTGGTGAGCACATCGGTCCATGAGGCCTATCCCGGTCACTATGTTCAGTTCTTATGGGTGCCCCAGGCCCCCAGCAAAGTCCGTAAACTTCTTGGCTCCTCCAGTAATGCGGAGGGTTGGGCCCACTATTGCGAGCAAATGATGCTCGATGAGGGCTACGGCCAACCGGGCACCGGCGCCAAAGACGCGCGCGAAGCAAAGCTGATTCGGCTCGGCCAGCTGCAAGACGCCCTCTTGCGCGATGCCCGCTTCATCGTCGGCATCAAAATGCATACCGGCCAGATGAGCTTCGATCAGGCTGTCGACTTTTTCGCGACCGAAGGTTACCAGTCCCGGTCCACCGGGACCGTCGAAGCCAAGCGCGGCACCGCCGACCCAACCTACCTCTATTACACCCTGGGCAAGCTGCAGATCCTTAAGCTGCGCGCAGACGTCGAAAAGAAGCAGGGCGCAGCCTTTTCCCTGGAGCAGTTTCACGACGACTTCCTGAAAGAGGGTTTCCCGCCCCTCAAGATCGTGCGCCGCGAAATGATGGGCGACGATTCGCCAACTTTGTGAGAAACCGCATCTGATGTTTTGGCAGGGAACTGCTCTGAGATATCCTAGAGGCATACCTTACCGTCCTGTTCCTCTGCCTTAGAAGCGCCAACCCGCAGCCAAATAACAGGGAGCCAGCACATTCCATGACAAAAAAAGTGCGTAAAGCAGTCTTTCCTGCGGCCGGACTCGGCACGCGTTTCCTGCCCGCTACCAAAGCGATTCCCAAAGAAATGCTGTCGCTGGTCGACAAACCGATCATCCAATACGGGGTGGAAGAGGCGATTGCAGCCGGCATCGACGAAATCATCATCATTACCGGCCGCGGAAAGACGGCGATCGAAGACCACTTCGATATCAGCTACGAACTGGACGCCTTGCTCGAGTCGCGCGGCAAGAAGGCGTTGTTGGAACTGAGCCGCAGCATCTCCGGCATGGCAAAAGTCGTCTCTGTGCGCCAAAAAGAAGCCAAGGGTCTTGGACACGCCGTGCTGATGGCCAAGGAACTCGTCGGCGATGAACCCTTCGCCGTCCTCCTGCCCGACGACGTGATCGACGCGAAAACTTCCTGCATCAAGCAAATGATCGACGTGTACAACCAGGTGCAGGGATCGATTCTTGCGACCATGGAAATCGAGGGGCCAGCGATCTCTGCTTACGGAGTCCTCGACGCTTCGCCGACCGCAGCCAACAAAGATATCCTCGAAGCCAAAGGCATGGTGGAGAAGCCGAAATTCGAAGAGGCTCCGTCGAAGTACGCGATTATCGGCCGCTATATTCTCACGCCCGCCATCTTCGATGAACTGGAGAAGATCACCCCGGGCGCAGGCGGAGAGCTCCAACTCACCGATGGCATCAAAGGGCTACTCAAGACGGAAAAGGTCTACGGATTTAACTTCGAGGGCACTCGCCACGATGCCGGAGACAAGTTGGGCATGTTGAAGGCGACGGTCGACTTCGCTCTCAAACGCGAAGACCTCGGGCCGGACTTCCGCGCATATCTAAAGTCGCTTTCGCTCTGAAATTGATAAGTCGGAAGTCACATGCTCCGATTTGTCATCCTGACTGGAGCGAAGCCTGGTGAAGGAGCCCGCGGTTGCGGAAATTCCCTTCAGGACACCTTCCACTTGATACTGCATCCAATGCTCGGTTTCTGGTCGCCAGAGATCGCGTGGCCCGCGATCAGCGCGTGCATTGCGTGGCGAAGATCACGGCCATTGGTAGGGATCAGATTGCTGGGACGGCTATCGTCCAGCTGCCCGCGATAGACCAGCTTTAATTGCTTGTCAAAGAGAAAGAAATCCGGAGTACAAGTCGCGTTGTATGCGTGCGCGACCTCCTGGGTTTCGTCGTAGAGGTAGGGAAACTTGAACTCCAGCTTCTCCGCCTGCCGCCTCAGGCTTGGCGGAGAGTCTTCCGAATAGCAGTCCGCGTCATTGCTGCTGATAGCGACGATGCCGATGCCTTTGCCGGCGAAGTCCTTGCCGATCGCCGCGATTTCCTTCTCGACATGCATCACAAACGGACAATGGCGGCAGATGAACATCACCAGCAGGCCGTGCTGACCGCGCGCCTGCTCGAGGCTGACATGTTTACCGCTGATAACGTCTTCCAGGTCGAATTCCGGGGCCGGCGTCCCAAGCGCCATCATTGCGGATGCGGTTTTGGCCATGATCTCCCTCCCGAAAAAGGATAACTCCACCCGTCACCAGGGATTGTGCTTTGCATCACCATCGTGTTCGGCTCAGAACAACGGCGTCTGCCGGCGCGGCAGCGGCAATCCAAAATGCTCATAGGCAAGCCGGGTGGCAACGCGACCGCGCGGGGTGCGGTCGAGAAAACCGATCTGGATCAGGAACGGCTCGTACACCTCTTCAAGCGCGTCTTCTTCCTCGGCGAGAGTTGCGGCCAGGGTATTCAAGCCAACCGGGCCGCCATCGTATTTCTCGATGATCGTCAGCAACAGCCGCCGGTCAAGCTCGTCGAAGCCATGCGCGTCGACCTCCAGCATCTTGAGCGCAGCCTCCGCAATAGGCCGATCGATGGATCCCGTTCCCCGCACCTGCGCATAGTCGCGAACCCTCCTCAGCAAGCGGTTGGCGATTCTCGGAGTTCCGCGAGATCGCATCGCAATCTCCGCAGCGCCGTCGTCATCGATCGGCACGTTCATCACCTCCGCCGAACGCTCGACGATGAAGCGCAGATCGTCTTCGTTATAGAACTCGAGCCGCAGCAGGATGCCGAAACGCGAACGCAAAGGCGAAGAGAGCAGCCCCGGCCGCGTCGTCGCCGCGACGAAGGTGAACGGCTTGATCTCCATCACGTGCGTCCGCGCCGCCGGCCCCTGGCCGATGATGATGTCGAGCTTGTAGTCCTCTAGCGCGGTGTAGAGCTTCTCTTCGAGCACCGGTTGCAACCGATGGATCTCATCCAGAAACAGCACCTGGCGCTCGCGCAGGTTAGTAAGGATCGCGGTAAGGTCGCCCTGGATCTGCAACGCCGGCCCGGAGGTCTGCTGAAATCCGACATCCAGCTCATTGGCAATGATGGAGGCCAGCGTCGTCTTCCCGAGACCGGGAGGCCCGAAGAGCAGCACATGGTCCAGCGCCTCGCCGCGCGACTTGGCTGCCTGCAGCGCAATCGCCAACTGCTCCTTCGCCTTGGGCTGGCCGATAAACTCGCTCAACACCCGAGGCCGAAGCTTGAGTTCAAAAGAGTTTTCCTCATCGGCGCGAGCGGCGGAGACGAGGCGTTCAGGATTGGATTTGGCCAAAGGCATCTACAAGGAAGTTTAGACCGGATTCCCGCCTCAAACCGCTACCAGGAGTACCGGCATCCGGTTTTGTTGAGGAAAAGCCCATGGTTGGTACCGGCGCCGACAGCCCCATTCACTTACCTGCCTTCGTCGCTGAAAGCAGGCCGTAGACATCCACCTCTTGTTTGGCGCCGACGTAGACCCGCCCGTTCACGACGGTCGGGATGTTGAATCGCACCGCCAGCCCGGCGCGGTCACGGGTCGCATTCTGCTCACTGCTGTAGAGTTGGTGGGCGATGTTCTCGGCGTCGAAGGCGCTGAGCGTCGCGTTCGTGTCCGGGGAGTTCCAACCCTTTGACCGCAGCACCCAAAGCACGCCGTCCTTCATCCCGTTCGCCGAGACGACAGGAGTCGCGCAAATCCCCGGCATGCTCGTGCCGCTGCTGGTCTTAAGCGAGAGTCGCCCATCCTTAACCTCAAAATCGCGCAGCGCGTCGCTTTCTCCATTGCTCAACACGTAGAGATTGTGGTTCCAATAGGCCATCGAGCCATACACGCCGCCGCGCCCCGGGACGGTTTGTACGGCATGGCTGTCGCTCTGCGGCTGATAATGACCCATCCGGTCGCGATCGATCAGGTAGATAGTGCCACCCTTGCCCGCAACGACGGCCAGGCGGCGATGCGCCCCGCTCTGGTCTGGCAATAGCACCGGCCCACCGGAACCCAGGTCTCCATCCTCCCTCTCAAGTTCCTCGACGTTGAACGGGGCAAAGTAGTCTTCGACATTCAGCGTCTGCCCGTTGAGCTTCAGCAGACTGTCGCCATAGTCGCGCCCTCCCGCAGCCACATCAAAATGTCCGTTGCCCGTGGCGACAATCACGTTGCCTTGCACATCCGCCGCTGGCCCGGTATCGCTCGCCCAGAATCCGCTCTCGTCATTATCCGGAGAGGCATTGAAGACTGCCTTCTGCTTCAGCGTCTGGGCATCGTAAGCCATCGCCCAGCCGTGATACGGGCCTACATCGCAGGACGATCCCCAGGTCATGTAGACCGTGCCATTCGCCAGCAGGAGCGCGGCGCGGGGATTTTCGGTTGGTCGATTGAATGCCACCTTCCCCTTGCCGAACGATCCCGCGCCGTTGCCGTCGCTCGACGCTTCAATATCGACCGGTCCGCCAAATTTCTCCACCCCCGTAGTCACCGCAAGGGCATGCAGCCTGTGAGGATATACGCTCGAGACAATGCCGCGGCTCTCCTTGGTTCGGGCCAGCACATACAGCGTGCCCGTATCGGGGTCGATCACCGGCGTAGAGGTAATGCCAACCTCGGGAAAGATGAACGGACAATCCACATCCCTCGCCGGCACCGTGGTCACGCCATCCCTGAGGAAGCTCACATGCCACAGCGGCGTCGCGGGTTTGCCATAGGCGTCGAAGGCGTACACGCTGTCATGCTCAGTCGCGACGAAGAGCAGGTCGTGGCGCCCTTTACCCGGGATTTCCACGCCGCCGAGGAAGAGCGGCTGTGCGTAAACATCTCCATCGACTTTTAAGGTGAAGACTCTGCCAAACTGCTGGGGATTCACATTGCGTGGGGTCAATGTGGTCTCGCCCAGGTTTGCGCCTGTTCGGGCGTTGTCGTACTGCGAAGTGATGATTCTCTGCGCACCCGACTGTACCCCGCAGACCAGAATCCCGAACAGAAGGCACCTCAAACCGCCGTTCATCATGTAGAACCTGCTCCGGCGCTGCAGCATTCAAGCCCCCTCCAGTTTCGATCCGGCGAACTGCTTCCTCTCTCTTTCGCGATTCGGTCTTGAGCCTAGCGGCCCGGCGGCTTCGGTGGGTAACTGATATGCGTTGGCGCCTCGAGCGCCGGGGAGCACGAATGCACCGCTGCTCGTGCAGGCCTCATCGCCACGCCATTCCGCGTCATGAGAAACATCACACCGTAGAGGATCAGGGAAGCGAGGACCCCACCCTGTACGAAGCGGCGAAGGCTGATTCCCGAGGTCGCAACGCCCACCGTGAACCCAGCCGTCGCAGGTTCATGCTCATCCTGGTCCTTCGCATGTTGACGCACCGCCGAGAGGGCGCCGTCCATCAGCAAACGTCCAGCACCTCGCGAGCATTCCTCATCGAAGATCCAAAGCATCTCCGCGCCAAAGCGTTCGCGGAATGGGCCAGGGTGGGCGCGCAGAATCAAGCGGTAGGCGACGCGCGGCAGATTCGATCGTCTAGCGGTATTCATATGCGTTTTGGCCTCGCTTCGTTGAGCTGCAACTCTTGAAGCCGCAGTTTCGCCTCTTGGACGACACTCTGCAACCGCTCGACCTCCGCCGCCAGAGCGCTGCGCCCATCGGCAGTCAGTCGATAAAGACGACGCTCATCCTCGTTGGCCGGATCCGGCTTTGGGGTGTCCGAGACCAGGCCCGTATCCATTAGCTTCTTGAGGTTGTCGTAGAGCGTCCCAGGCCCGAGTTTGTACCGGCCGTTCGAATGGCGAGCAACTTCCTGGATGATGCCGTAGCCATGAAGGTCTCCTGAAGCCAGCGCCAGCAGGATATGCACCACGGCTGGAGACATCAGAGCAGTCTGTTTTGAGCGGGCATTCATGGTCGGAATCCGACTATATCGTCTTCCGACTAGCGAGTC
>CAVUKL010000010.1:0-11396 GCA_963742015.1 uncultured Acidobacteriaceae bacterium
TCACCGCAGAATCACACTAAGCTCATTTCGGTTTACAGCTTCTGCGCCCGCTGCACATCCCGCACACCCGGCACCCGCCGCATATTCGTCACCAGCTTGGTCAGATGCCGAACATCTTCCGCCTCGACAACAAACTCAACCACCGCGCCACCCTCATCATCCGACTTCGAATCGACGCCGCGAATATTCGTCCCGTCATCGCTGATGATCGCGGTCAGCTCCTTCAAAATGCCCGGGCGGTCGTCGCAGAGAATCGTCAGCTTCACCGGATAAGTGATCGGCCGCGCCGTCTGTCCCGCGCCGTTGGACGTTCCGTGCGGAGTCATCTGCGACCACTCCACCGTAATCCGGCGGTCGGACTCATACAACAGATTCTGAACATTAGGGCAACTGCGCGCATGCACGGCCACGCCTTTGCCGCGAGTAACATAGCCGATAATTTCCTCGCCGCGAATCGGGTTGCAACATCGCGCGCGATAAATGAGCAGATCGTTCTGGCCCTCCACTTGAAGCGAGTCCGATCCGGTCGCAAGATGCACCCGCGTCACCGTATCCGAGACCGTTGGCTTGGCCTCGACTCCAGACTCCAACTCGCCCGCCGCAGGCGCGGTAATCACCCCGGGGGACAGCTTGTTCAAAACCTGACGCGCGGAATACTTGCCAAAGCCAATCGTCGCGAGCAGATCGTTCGGCGTGGCGACGCCATATTCGCCCGCGACGCGAGCATAGTCGGAGTCCTGAAACTTGCTGAGCGACACCTTGTACTTGCGGGCCTCGCGCTCCAGCAGCTTGCGTCCGATCTCGATCGCGCGTTCGCGCTGATGCTCGTTGAGCCAGTGCTTGATCTTGTTGCGCGCCCGCGAGCTCTTGACGAAGGTCAGCCAGTCGCGGCTCGGCGTATGCCCGTTCTGCGTAATGACTTCAACAATGTCGCCGTTTCGCAGCTTTGACCGCAGCGGCGCGATGCGCCCATTCACCTTCGCGCTCACGCAGGTATTGCCGACCTCGGTATGAATCGAATAAGCAAAATCGATCGGGCTCGCGTCTTTGGGAAGCACGACGACCTTGCCCTTTGGCGTGAAGGTATAGACCTCTTCGGGATACAGATCGATCTTCAGCGTCGAGAGAAATTCGTTGGGATCGGTCATCTCCCGCTGCCACTCGACCAGTTGCCTTACCCACGCCAGCCGCTGCTCATCGCGTGCGCTGATCGGCGACCCTCCGGCCTTGTATTTCCAGTGCGCCGCGATGCCTTCCTCGGCGATGCGATGCATTTCTTCGGTGCGGATCTGCACCTCAAACTGGTGCCCGCGCTCGCCAATCACAGTAGTGTGCAGTGACTGATACAAATTCGGCCGCGGCATCGCGATGAAGTCCTTGATGCGTCCCGGCACCGGCCGCCACAGCCCATGAATGATGCCGAAGACCGCATAGCAATCCGCAACGCTCGTAGTAATCACGCGAATCGCCAGCAGATCGTAAACCTGATCGATCTGAGTGTCGGACTCCTGCAGCTTCTGATTAACGCTATAGAGCCGCTTGATGCGCCACTCCACCCGCGCCTTGATACCTTCCTCATTAAGTCGGTCGGTGAGCGTCGCTTCAACATTGGCAAGGAACTCCTCGCCCTCGCTGCGCCGTGAATCCACCGCGGTCTGCACTTGCTCATAGGCAAATGGATCGACATAGCGAAAGGCCAGGTCCTCAAGCTCGCCGCGCACTTTGCCCATGCCTAGCCGATGCGCAAGCGGCGCATAAATATCCAGCGTCTCTCTCGCGATCGCCTGTTGTCGCTCGGGCTTGAGGTGCTCCAGCGTCCGCATGTTATGCAGCCGGTCGGCCAGCTTGATGATCACTACGCGAACGTCGCTCACCATCGCCAGCAGCATCTTGCGAACATTCTCCGCCTGGCGATCTTCGCGGTTCGCAAACTGGATCTTGTCGATCTTCGTCACGCCCTCGACAATGTGCGCAACCTGCTCGCCAAAGCGCGCCGAGATATCCTCCGTCGTTACCGGAGTATCTTCGACTGCATCATGCAGCAGCCCGGCGGCAATGGCCGTCGAGTCGAGCTTCATCTCCGCCAGCACCTGCGCGACTTCCAGCGGATGCAGCACATAGGGCTCGCCCGAGGCGCGAAGCTGCGCATTATGATGCTCGAGGCAGTAATCCCAGGCTTTGCGAATGATTTCTGTGTCGTCGGAGGGTCGGTTCTTGCGGACAGTCTCAATCAGCTCGCCGAACTTCGCAGCAAGCATGTCCCGGTCTGATTCCGAGATCTCAAGTGAAGCTGTCTTAGCTGTCGCCATATCTGATTATAGGCTGCGCGTTCCCGCGATCCAACCCGTATGGCCCTGAGATTGCCATGTCGCAAAAAGTCTTTGGCCCGTGTCTTCTCAAATGGCCGAGTCGGCATCCAACTCTCGCAGATGAAAGTCCAAACTGGGAGGAAATCCAATGAAACGTCTACTTTCAGCCTTCTGCTGCATCGCCTTGACCTCGATTCCCGTCCTGGCCCAGAAGAAGGCCGCTGCAGCCGCCCCGGCCATGACCGACCAGCAATTTGTCGATTTCGCCGCGCAAACCGACATGGTTGAGGCTGACCTCGGACAATTGGCCCAGGACGTGGCCGCTTCGCAGCCCGTCAAAGACTACGGCCAAATGCTCGTCACCGATCACACCAACGACTTCGCCCAACTGCATGTCACCGCGCAGCAGGCGAGTCTCACTGTGCCGGACTCAATCGACGCCGAAAACGTCAAGACGATGATCGCCCCCTTCCACAAACTCAAGGGCGAGGCCTTTGACCATCATTACATCCACGAGATGGTCGTCGGGCACACCAAGGCGATCGAGATTTATAAGAAAGAAGCGGCAGACGCGCAGAATGCGGCCGTGAAGTCGTATGCGGAGGCAACTTTGCCCACCCTTCAAAAGCATCTTGACCAGGCAAAGGCTCTGGAAAAATAAGGCCTCAGAAACAGAAAGGCCCGGCCGGAGCCGGGCCTTAGCACAGAATTGTGATAGAGAACTAGGCGGCTTCCGTCGCGGCAGCCGGAGCATTCGCCAAAGCGGCCTTCGCCTGGTTAGCCAGCGCGGTAAATCCAGCCGGATCGGCAACCGCGATCTCAGCCAGCACCTTGCGATCAAGCTCCACTCCAGCCAGCTTCAGGCCGTGAATGAAGAGCGAATAGGTGGTGCCGTTCAGCTTGGCAGCGGCGTTGATACGGGCGATCCACAGCGAGCGAAACTGCCGCTTTTTCTGCTTGCGCCCTATATAGGCAAACTTCATTCCGCGCTCGACAGCTTCCTGCGCGGCCTGGTAGAGCTTCGATTTGGTGAGGAAGTATCCGCTCGCGCGCTTCAGGATCTTCTTGCGGCGGTCGTTGCGTTTGGTTCCACGTTTTACGCGGGGCATGGGTCGATCTCCTTTATCAAGCTATGAGCAATCATGCTCACGGCTCTCGTTGTGCGGCTGGAGGCAGGAGCGTTCACCCATTCGGGTTTGGCTTTAGAACCTCTTCACTCGCTTGTTACTGATCTCTCGGCAACTCGAGTGCTGCCGGGGGCCATCAAGAACGGCCCAGGTCGATATCGACCGATCAACGGTACGCCTGAATCAGGCGTACGGAATCATGCGGGCTACCTTGGCATAGTCGGCGTCCGAAACCAGCGCAGAATGAGCAAGTTTGCGCTTGGTTTTGGTCTCCTTCGACGTCAGGATGTGGCGCATCTTCGACTGGCCGCGCACGATCTTGCCGGTACCAGTCTTCCTGAAGCGCTTCGCTGCGCCTTTATGGGTCTTCAATTTGGGCATGGTTGTCCTGCTGGATTTCTCGTCTTTACAACATCATCCAGTATACGGGAGCCGCGCTATTCCGCAAAGCCTGTGACGCGACAGACCCGATCCCCACAAAAAATATTCCGATCCCTGTCGATTTCACGAATTACAAACGTCGTGTGCACAGGAGGAACAATAAATGCAATTTCTCGCCCTGATTTATGAAGACGAAGCCCGCTTTGCCCAGGGTTACGACGAGGCCGAATTCGCCGAGTACGGCGTCTTCGGCAAGAAACATGCCGGTGCCATCAAGGGCGGCAACGCGCTGCAACCCACCCCCACAGCCAAGACAGTCCGCGTCCGCGGAGGCAAAACCGTCATGAGCGACGGCCCATTCGCCGAAACCAAAGAGCAGCTCGGCGGCTACTATCTGCTCGAAGCTGCCACAATCGACGAGGCCGCCAAAATGGCATCCGAGATTCCGGGGGCAAGGTTCGGCTCCGTCGAAGTTCGTCCCATCATGGTCTTCTCATAATCAGCCAGGAACGCCGGCCCGACCGGCGTTGCCTCCCTTTCTATCGAGCAACTAGTCAGGAGAAATCATGAACGCGACTTCTTTTCCCGCTATTTCCTGCCCCGAGCTAACCCCCGAACAGATCGCAACGGCGTCCCGCCATCTCATGCAGACCCGTGACTCCCTGCTTGAGTCCGTGAGCGGGCTCTCGGCTGCGCAGTGGCAATTCAAGCCAGCTCCAGACCGTTGGTCTGTCGCCGAGGTCCTCGAGCATATCATCCTGATCGAGACCGCGATTCTGCACAATGTCAGGGCTACGATCGAAGCGCCACTGGCGCCGCCCGAGTGGGATCCGTCCCAAATCGACGACTTCATCGTGAACGAAGTCCCCAGGCGCACCAGATATGCCGATCGCCAGGGTCCGTCG
The DNA here is from genome assembly GCA_963742015.1 of uncultured Acidobacteriaceae bacterium. Classification (GTDB taxonomy): domain Bacteria; phylum Acidobacteriota; class Terriglobia; order Terriglobales; family Acidobacteriaceae; genus Acidisarcina. The sequence continues at coordinate 4,723 of CAVUKL010000010.1, forward strand.
AAGTTCACCGCGCCGCCCCAGCTCTGCCCAACCGGGCGATGGAGCACGACCGAAGCCGTGGCGATCTTCCTAGATCAACGCGAGCAGATCCTTCAAATGCTGACTCCCGGCCTGCTCCGCGGACGCGTCGTTCCCCATCCAGTACTGGGCCCCTGGGACGGCTATCAATGGCTTCTCGCTGCCGGCTCCCACTGTGCTCGGCACACGTGCCAAATCCGCGAAGCGCAGGAAGAGCCGGATTTTCCCTCGGCGACCGTCGTCGCCTCCGCCCTTGCGGTAAATTGAGGGCAGCCATGCGCTACATCATGCTGATCTACTCGCAGGAAGATGACACGGCCACTCCCGAGCAAATCGCTGCGGTGGCCGAGGCCCATCGCGCCTTGTTGAACGAGACCGGTCAGCTCGGAATCCTGCGTGGCGCCGAACCGCTCGAACCCAGCGTGACCGCTACCTGCCTCCGCATGAAAGACGGCAAAGCCATCGTCACCGATGGCCCATATGCCGAGACCAAGGAGCAGTTGGCCGGCTTCTACATTCTCGATTGCGAAAATCTGGACGAGGCTCTCGAGTGGGCCGCAAAGGTTCCAACCGGCTGCCAGGGAGGCGCAGGGCTCGTTGAGGTCCGTCCGCTCCGGGAAATGCGCCGGCCGTCAAATGCTCCATAAATCGATGCCCAAGGAATCGCCGCCGCACTAACCGATGCCGATTTGGCCGATGCTGAACTACTGATGAATGACCTGCAAGCCACGATCGAATCGGTCTTCCGCAACGAGTCCGGACGCATCATCGCCGGCCTGATCCGCGTCTCCCGTTCCTTCGATCTCGCCGAAGAGGCCATGCAGGACGCCTTCGCCGCCGCAGTCACTCACTGGGCGGTCGACGGCGTTCCTGTGAATCCAGCCGCCTGGATCACCGCCGCAGCGCGCCGCAAGCTCATTGACTACGCCCGCCGCGAGCAAACCCGCCGCAGCAAGGAAGACGAGCTACTTTATGCAACCGAGTCGACCTACAACGCATTTGGCCCGAAATTTGATCCGGAGATGAACTCCCCCATCGAGGACGATCGTCTCCGCCTCATATTCACCTGTTGCCACCCGGCGCTCAATCAGGAGGCCCAGATCGCGCTCACTCTTCGCACTCTCGGCGGACTCACCGCCACCGAAATCGCCCGCGCCTTTCTGCTCCCCGAGCCGACCCTCGCCCAGCGTCTCGTCCGCGCCAAGCGCAAAATACAGCAGGCGCGCATCCCATACGAAGTCCCTCCCCACAATCGCCTGCCCGAACGCCTCTCCAGCGTGCAGGCAGTCCTCTATCTCATCTTCAACGAGGGCTACTCGGCCAGTTCTGGCGACAGTCTCGTACGCCAGGAACTATGCATAGAAGCAATCCGGCTCGCTCGAATTCTCAACACTCTCATGCCCGGCAATCCCGAAATCATGGCCCTGCTCGCTCTGATGCTGCTCCACGACTCCCGCCGCGACGCCCGTTCCGCCGCGAGTGGAGACCTAGTGCCGCTCGAAGAACAGGACCGTTCCCTCTGGCATCAGGATCAAATCGCCGAAGGGATCGATCTGGTAGTGCGCGCACTCGGCCGCAGGAATCTAGGCCCATATCAACTCCAGGCCGCAATCGCCGCAGTCCACGCCGAAGCCAGCACCGCAGCTGAAACCGACTGGGCCCAGATCGCCGCGCTCTACGCCATCCTCGCCACGCTCCAGCCGTCGCCCATTGTCTCGCTGAACCACGCTGTCGCAGTCGCCATGAGTACGGGGCTCGAAGACGGCCTCAGGCTGATCGAAGCTCTCGATGCCTCTGGAGAACTTGACTCCTACCACCTCTACCACGCCGCCCGCGCCGATCTGCTCCGCCGCATGGCGCGACACATCGAAGCCCGCGAAAGCTACCAGCGCGCCCTGGCTCTCGCAACCAACGCCGTCGAACGCCGCTACCTCGGCCGTCGCATCTCCGAACTAGAATCTCAGAAGTGAGATCGACATCCGCGTTCGCGCCCGCAATTCTATTGGGCCGCTAGCGCAACCTCTATATTCCCAAACCGCCCCGTAGACTGGTCGCGAACCCCAAGCACCACTGACGCCGCCCCCGGCTTAAGCGCGATCGTCTGTTTTGCGCGAAGCCCATCCACATTCAAAGCCGCCCTCCGCTCCGGGCTCACCGTACTCGTCAGCCGGACCAGAGACGTCGCGATGGCCTTCCCCTTGGCGTCATACTCCACAATCGCGCAATCGGCGCTAGCCACCAACTGCCCCGACGCATCCTCCTGATAGTCAATTGTGCGTGGGTCGATCGTGTATTCCACATTCGCAGCGTCAGCCGATTTGGTCACCTTCGCGGAGAACAGCACATCGGTCGCAGCCGCCGCGCCGTACCCCAACGCCTGCCGGAACTCCTCTTTCGTCGGAGTCGGCGCCGACTGCGGGTCCTTCGCATAGTAGCCTTCGCGATAAATCAGCTGATTCCCCGGCTCATCCAGGCTTAACTGAATCCGCCGGTAGCCGCCGTTCCACTCTGTGTTCGCTGGAGTGTAAGAGATCGTGTAGTAGCTCTCACTTCGATTGAACTCATTGCGTAACGTTTTGGCAATGTCATTGTTGAAACTCGCTACTCCGCCTGTGGCCTTCGCAATCTCCAGCATTTCGCTCATCTGCGCGGCGCTGAGTTGGTCCTTCGTACTGACCTCCGCAAGTCCTGCGGAACCTCCCGCGACCCCGCCCCCGTTGGTATCGGCGGTCGTTATTCCCTCATAATCTGGCGGAGCAACCCCGCGGGCGTCGATCGGATAGATTGCCACTCTCGCGCTTTGCAGCTCTTTGTCGGTAGTCGCTTGAATAGGCACCATCTGCCCGTGGGTATTCGCGAGGCCGATGCCCTGAATATCGAAAGCCTGGCCTTGCAACGGGAATCCGGCGGAAAGCCAATACACATTCTTCCTGCCCGGCAGTTTGATCAGCCACCTGGCAAGGACTGACAAGTTATCAAGGGTCTTTTCTGCGTGTTGTCCTTGCCTCTCGATGTCCGTACGGGCCGTGGGTGTCTGCGTCTGCGCGTAAAGCGCCTCCGATTCAGGATTACCAGAGCCAGACTGGTCCGCTTCTCCGCGAAAGTGGATATTTGGCGGTTCCAAACTGCCGGCTGGAGGCAGTCCGTTCTTGTCCAGGAACCGGGCGACAGCACCCGCGCCGTCCGCAAAAGGAACCAGCATCTTCATCTGGCTCGACATCACCACCAGCGCAACCGGCTCATCGGCAGGCAGCTGCTTCACAAACTGCTTCAGCTGCCTTAGCATGTTCGCCTGGTCCGCCGCCGCAGTGTTGAACTGATCCACGAGCAACAGATTCCAGGTTGCCGGAGCATTCATCGGCTTATTGCTCGCGATAATCGCGCCTTCAGGCGCTGTAGACGAGCCTGAACCTTGTGCTGCTGGCCCACGCGCAACCGGCTTACCCTCCGCGTCCTTATGTTGTTCCCCTCTATGTTCCTCGACGCTCACAAGCTTCTGCGGCACGCCATTTTCCTTTAGCTGAAAATCGCCAGCCTTCAACCCGGTGACCGGATCACCCTTCTTATCCATCACTACCGCATCCACCACCACCAGCCGGACTTCCTTCCGCAACGTCGCCGCCGGAGTCAATGTTTGCAACTCAACAGGCGGCTGCTCGACGTACGGCTGGTTGTAGTACCCAGAGTTCGTGCGCGCCGTCAGTCCGGATTTCCCTACCTTCACCTCCAAAGAATGGTAGTCGTTCACCGTTTCCGAAGGCGACACCTGCACCCCGATCCTGTAGAAAACGCCCGCCTCCACCACGCAGCTGGCGATCTCACTCGCCAGATCGTTGGACCCATTCAGTACCCTCCCGCCGCTTTGCAATGCCAGCACCGGCAGCCCCAGGTTGCCGGAGTCGGTGTCCTTCGCGCTCGTGACCGGCTTCAGGAAATTCTGGTAATAGACGCCGTGCTGCAGGCTGCTTTCAGAACTGAGCGAATCGACGCTGTAGAGAGTCGTACGCGACTGTCGCAAGTCCTTCGAAAAAGTGATGATCGAGTCCCAATTCCGGTGCTTGTCCCCGTCGGTCGATCCGTAGTGAACCCCAGACAGCATCGGCCAACCCGGCCCGAGCCAGAGTAAAAGCTTTCTCCCCGGCTTTTGACCCGTGTATGTGAGCATGTGACTCAGCGTAGCCAGCGACAGCTGGAAGCGTTCGACCGCCCCATTTCCGCCCATCGCCGAGTTGATGGTGTGGATCGGGATCGGCATCTTTTCTAGCTCTGCAATCAGCACGCTTCCATCCTGCGTAGGCTGGTCGAGCTTCACCCCCGAGTCGGAAAACAGCGCGATCGAGATTGGAACCGGCAAGCGCCCACCGTTCCTGCCCAGATATTTCACGATCTGGTCGCGTTCCGTCGCCACGCTCTGGAAGCTGTTGTTCACCTCATCAACCAACAGAATGACTTGTGCGGGATCAGTTGCCGCAGTGCCGTCCACTGTGCGAAACGAGACAATTTTGCCCGGCTGATGATTGTCCAGGATGGTGAAGTCGTCTTCAGAAAGCCCTGGAATCGGCTGTCCCGACGAGTCAGTCACGGTCACATCCAGAGTGATCTGACCGACTTTCTTGGCTGAAGCTTCCTGGGTCGCCGGGGGCTCCGGAGGGCGCCGAACCAGTCCCTTCGGTTGCTGCGCGGCAGGGGATTCGTTGTCTTGTGAGAGCAGCACTGGAGAGAAAAGCAAGAGCACGGTCGCGAGTGAGAGAATTCCGGCCCGGCGACGAGAGAATCGCCTTGACCCTCTCCAGCTTTGATCGCTCCTGTCAGCTACGCGTCTCAGACGAAGCTCCTCAACGGCCATCGCTCTTCCATCCACTTGGCGGTGGAATAGCGCAACCTACGATTGGACGATTGTAGTCGTCTGGTAGACCCACTTGCTCGGCCACAAACGCCCATACGCCCGCGGAACCAGGCCGAAGAACTGAATCCAAGTGATATGTTGAACCTTGGCTCCCGCGTGTGTTTCGAGCTCTCCTTCCATGGGAAAAGCACCGCTCAACCGCCGACAGTTCCTGCATTTAGTCGCCAGTGGAGTCGCCGCCGAAATCCTTCTCCCTCTTTGCGATCCCGCACTGCAGGCAGAGTTTGCCTCCGGCCTTCCCGCTGGATTCCAGGACAACGAGGTCCATCTCAAGAAGCGTGCCGCGAGCCAGAGCAAGAGCTACGGATCGGGCAACTTTGGCGAATGGACATTCGACACCAACGAACTGCCTTGCTTCCACTACACATGCAACCAGACCGAAGACCCGCTCGCCGCGGTTCCGGTTGAGACCGCCTGGCGCGCGCCCACCGATCACACCCACCAGATCGGCAACGACCGCATCGTCGCCGCCGCCTCCAACTATGGATGCATTCAGGTCCGTCAGGACGAAGGCGGCCCGAAGTTTCTCAACGACTACCATCCTGAATCCGGACTTTACGGCGCGGGCATCGGCTACCTCACTGATGGGAACGAGATTCTTGGCACCTACTATCCCGGCGCTGGCACGAGCTTCGAGCGTTTTTTCGGCGTCGGTTATCTGCGCAAGCAGACTGCCGGCAAAAACTTCTCCGTCGATCAGACAATCTATGCACCTTTCGGCGACGACCCCGTGCTTCTCTCCGAAGTCGTGATCAGCAGCCAGGGTCCCAAGCCGACAAATCTCTACTGGGTCGAGTACTGGGGCTGCCAGCCATATCCGTTTTCCTACGCGGCCCTTAAGGACGGCTACAACAGCAACGGTGAGCTTGATCCCGAAAAAGTGGTCAGCTTGCGTCGCGACTCTGCGCTGCGTTTCGCCCACCGCTTCGAAAAAACCCCCGACGGTCTGGGCCTCATTCAATCCAGCCAGATCGTCGAAACGGCGCAATCACAGGCCGCCGGAGGCGCACTGCAGGAAGAAATGGCCGCAGGCCTGCCCAGCCCCGCGAAGCCGGCCGGGCAGGCTGCGCCCCGGGTCTCCTATCAGAGCGACACCCCACCGGCTACTTTTCTCGCATCGCTCGACGAGGGTCCAGTCGGGATTCTTACCGATGCGGCCGATTTCTTCGGCGCAACAAATGTCTTGCGCCACACTGGAGCTGCCGGCCCCGAAAGCGTGCCGGTGCCCGCGGAGCTTCTCCGTCCCGCTGGGCTAGCCGGGGTCGTTCCCGTCAATGTTGGAATGGAGGATCAACCGCAGAACGACCTTTCCGCCACCGGCCCCGAAAGCGCGCTGATCCTCGTAAAGCCGTTCACCCTCGACGCCGGTCAGTCGCAAACGTTGCGCTTCGTCTACGGATATTTGCCCACGGGTTTTTCGGCCTCAGAGCTGATCGCAAAATATCGTGCCACGGCGCCGACCCTTTTCGCGAAGAGCAGTGCCGCCTGGAAAGACGAAGGCATTCAGTTTGCCGTCGGCCAGGATGCGTGGGTCGAGCGCGAGGTCTGTTGGCATAGCTACTACCTCCGCAGCGGCTTCACCTACGACGACTTTTTCGCCGAACACATCATCTCCCAGGGCGCGGTCTATCAATATTGTTTTGGATTTCAAGGCGCGGCCCGCGACCCGCTCCAGCACGCCCTGCCTCTGGTCTTCGGCGAATCGCGGCTGGCGAAGGAAGTCCTTCGCTACACACTCAAATCTCAAGGC
>CAVUKL010000011.1:0-85672 GCA_963742015.1 uncultured Acidobacteriaceae bacterium
AAAGCCATCCCGAAGGATGGCTTTGTGTTTGCTCTTGCGTCGGTAGCCGCGGTTGCCTGGACGGCTAGTCACCCATTACTGGTTCGGCGGACTCTTCTTTGACTGCTGCTTTGGGGGCGGACTGGATGAGGTTGCCCAGCGGGATGAATCCGTCCTGGGGTGGCTTCTCGCCGAGAATCTCTTCGCGGTAGAGTTTGGCCATGCGGGCGTTTTCGGCGTCCTGCTTGAGCTTGGCGTCGCGGGCGCGAATCTTTTCTTCGCGCGAGTTCTTGGCGATGCCGAGCTTTTCGAAGGTGTCGTTGGCAGCGGAGTCGACGTGCTCCTTGTTGAGCAGCAGGTCATTCTGCGCGTCGCCCATGCCGACTTTCTTGCCGCCGGCGAAGATCTCGTGACGGCCATGCTCCTCATACCACTTGGTAAGGGTGGAGGTCATGTGCATCTTCTCGATGATGTTCCTCCAGCCGACGCCGGTGTTGTAGGCGCAGAAGCTGATCTCGCCCTCTTGAGTGGCGTAGGGGATGATGCACTGCTCGGTGCGGCGGAAGTCGTAGTTGAAGAGGTCCTGGAACCACATGCCGGCGATAAAGAGGAAGTTCCAGCGATCTTTGCGGCGCTTCTCGATATCTTCCATGGTGCGGTCGGCGGTGACCTTGCCGTAGTTGCGTCCGGTGGCGCCGAAGCACTTATCGAACTTCGCGAGCAAGTCAAAAATCTTGAAGTGGGTCGGCGACTTGGTCGGATCGTAGTTGCGGAGCAGCGCGAGGGTGACGCCGGCGATCGAAAGGAACTTGCCGCGGGCGGCGTCGTTGATCTTGGCAACGTCCTTGGCGAGGCGGTCGGCGTTGAGGAAGGCGGTCACGGGGACAGCTTCCTTGGTTTCCTTATCGATCATCAGCGCCATGCCGATGCCGCAGTTGGGATGGCATCCGCAGGAGAGCTGGCCCCAGTCACGGTTGGGTCCGTGAACGAGATCGGCCCAGTCGGAGAAGGTGCTCATGAAGCTGATCGGGAACCAGTCGCGGGTGGGCTCGCCGAGTCCGGTCTGGTTCTTGACGTCGTGGGCCATGTGGCTGAGGGTATAGCGCTGCGCCTGGCGACGTTCGTCGGTGACGGCCTCGTCGCGTCCGGTGAAGGAGACGGGCTGGAAGCTGAGGAAGTTGATCTTCTTCGGGTTGTCGAGGGCGAACTCGATGATGCGTCCGACCTGCTCGTTGTTGATGCCGTTGATGATGGTGGTGACGGGGACGATGTCCACACCGGCCTCGTGCAGGTTGTGGATGGCCTGGAGCTTCACGTCAAACAGGTTGCCGACCTTGCGGTGCGAGTTGGCGGCATTGCCGATTCCGTCGAACTGGAGATAGGCGTAGCGAAGACCGGCTTCGGCGGCGGCGCGGCAGAGTTCCTTGCTCTTGGCGAACTCGATGCCGTTGGTTGCGGCCTGGACCGAGGTGTATCCGACCTTCCGGGCGTAGGCGACGGCGTCTAGGAAGTAAGGCGAAAGCGTGGGCTCACCGCCGGAGAACTGGACCGACATCTGGCGGCGGGGCTTGATCGAAACCGCGTTGTCCAGCATGGTCTTGATCTCGTCCCATGTGAGCTCGTGGACGAAGCCGACCTGGTTGGCGTCCATGAAGCAGGGGTCGCACATCATGTTGCAGCGGTTGGTCAGATCGATGGTGAGCACCGAGCCGCGGCCGTGGGTGACGGTCGAGGTGCCGTGGTTGTGCAGGCCTTCGTCATTGTGGGCGCGGATGTCGCGGCCGGGGAAGACTTCCTCGAGGTGCTTGAAGAAGGCAGTATCGATCGCCATGACGTCTTCAAAGTGGCCGTGCTTGGGGCAATCCTTGACCATGAGGATTTGGCCGTCGCGCTCGATGATCTGCGCCTTGATTTCGCCGACCTTCTCGTTCAAGCAGGATTTCATGGGGCAGCTTGCCGTCGATGATCTGCTGGCGAATCTCGGGGACGCACTTGGGACAGAGCGAGTCGGTAGTGCGGGGCCAGCCTAGCGGGGGCTTTTCCTTCTGGTAGGACTTGAGGAGGGGCTTGTCCGACCACTTGGGGGTGAAGGAAGGGTTGGGGCTGATGCTGTTGAACTTCTCAAAAACCGCCCACGCGCCCTTGGCGGCTATGGTTACTGCTCTCTCTGCGTATTTCACGGTCTTTGACATATGTCGTTTCCTCCCGGAATAACCCTTTGACTGGAGTAAGCGAGGTAAGCGTAACTCGCGCTTCCTCAGAACTTTACCAGTCTAAGGTTACGGTCGGGAGGGATGAAAGTGAACCGGCTATTCCTGAATGGGGAATTTTTGGCATTGGATGGGATTCTAGGGGGCTGAATGGGAGCGTCAAATGAATTCCTTTTTTCTCCTCCGTGGAAGCGCCCCCGTCAGTGATATCCGATGGCAGCGACGGCAGCCGATCCTTTACGCTCTCGCAGCTGCTCGAGATAAAGGCTGGCCGGCTCCACAGGCTTGCCTGCAGATTCGACGATCCCGCTGGGCAGCGGCGCTCCCTCTGGCCCATCCGAGACCGGCATTGGTGCGGTTATCTGATCGCCGATATCGCCAATCGACCAGTTGAGCGCGCCAGGAGGGTTTTGCACGAGAATCGTTCTGGCCTTGTTGTTCCAGAGGACCGACCAGCCGAGGGTCCAGCCGTGTCCGCTTCCCATGGTGCCGCGATTTCGCAGATAAATGTCTCCATCCGGCACTTCGCATTCGTCGACGAGAAAAGCGGTAGACCATCGCTGATGTCCCTCAATCTTGCCGGTACCAAGAAACCGGCAATGCAGCACGACCACTGGGCCCTCTGACCGGGACTGTGTGCCGACGTAAGTCACGCGGTCGCCCTGGCCAGTGCAGCGGTCGAGCAGTATCTGCGAGCCGCTTATGCGGAAGTCGAATGGTTGCGCATGACTGGTCACGGCGGATTGCTGCCGGACATCGGCGCCGAGGACGGTGATGCGAGCTGAATGGTACTCGATGCGCACCGAGTCGGTGGTGTCAACGAAGGCGACGTAGCGCAGCCAGGAGTCGACGGTGTTATCCATGGCGATTCCATCGAACTCCGCATCGACCCGATAGGCGATGCTCCGATCCGGAGCGAGAATCTGCAGGGTCTCGACGCCAACTTCCGAGATCTGACCGGTGATTTCCACGCGAGTTACGGTCGGGTGTTTACCCTGGTAAAACTGCGAATCAAAGAAGTCATTAAGCGGAACCAGAAGCCGTACTGCATTGCCGTCGACCGATGCAACACGCCGCAGAACGCGAATGTTGTTCTTCAACCAGGTTTCGGGCTTGCCGTCGCGAACGAGATCGTCCATGCCCATGAAGTGTGTCCATGCGGGCGTGACCGGCTTGATGATCTCGAGCCAGTCGCCTGCGTGGATGTTCGAAGCGTCTGCGACGTGAATCGTCGTGGCTCCGGCGGGAATGTAGCGATCGGCGAGCCAGGTGGGGGTACTCAGGGCGCGCTGATGGTATTCGCCCTGAATGGTGATCGCGCAATGTGGCGCGCCGGTGAGCTCGAGCACGGATGCACTCGGCCCGATGGCCGCGGTGCCTCGTAGCACCACGCCGGATGCGTGGATTGTGAGCGTGCCGGAGAGATGATAGTGCCCTGGGGCGAGCTCGACGGCTCCGCGATGACCGTGTGCATCCGGAGCGAGTCGAGCAACTTCGTCCAATGCCGCCTGGATTTTGGGCGTATCATCGGCAGCGCTTGTGGGCGATACTCTCACGCGCGTTTTTAGCAGCGGCAGGGCGCCGCCGCCGCCGCGATAGCCTGCATAGGAGAAATCTGGAATGCGGTCGCCGCGAGCGGTCGTCTTGTAGACGAGCTTTCCATTCGGGCCAAAGTGCACCCATTGTGATTGGCCCCTGGATGGCGGGGTAAAGAGTTGCAGGAGCGGGAGAAGAAGGGCGAATCGTTTTACCATTCGACGAGCACCTCAAAACTCTCTCAATCTTTTGGCAGGCAGCTGTAGGTCTGACGTTGCACGGGCCCGCTAGTTTCAATCGCAAACCGCTGAAGCGGCTCCCCATTTACCTTCAAGGCACGGATGCGCGCCTGATACCCTTTTCTGCGTTGATCCGCGCAACCTTCGCGCCATACTTAAGTTGGAGTATTTTTGGTTTCGTGGTGAGGATTTATGGTTCAGGATCCGGCATCGGCGAAGACGCGATTTGAAGACTTCGGGCGCAAGATCGATGAGCGCTTTGCCGAAGGTGCGCCGCGCGTCGAAGAGGAAGTCAAGAAAGTGATCGCCTACTTGAACGACGAGGTCGTCCCGCAGGTAAGGCAGCACTCGTCACAGGCACTGCGCATTGCGGCCGAGCATCTTGCCCGGCTCGCAGAGCACCTCGACAAGAGGCCTTGAATGAAGCTGGCCGCGACGCAGAGGATGGCCCCGAATCACAGTCCTCATCTCGCTGCCTTCGCCGTGGCCTCGCTCTCTTTCATGTTTCTGGCTTCTGGCTGCGCGCATCAGCAGCGGCCGACGATCAGCGCTGCGGCTTCAGCGCCGAACCTCGCAACACCTCCGGTCGCGCCGGCGGCCGAGCCCACGAACGAAAACTCCAGCGCGGGGAAAGTTCCGATTCCGGGGAATATTCCGCCATCTGACAGCCCGACTGATGCGGAGTTCGTCGCTGCTCATGCTCCGATCTACTCGGAAACTGGAAGGGCGAGCTGGTATGGGCCGCCTTACAACCATCACAAGGGCGCGAATGGCCAGATCTATGACCAGGAAGCGATGACCGCTGCTCACCGCACCTTGCCGATGAATTCGTTGCTGCGGGTTACGAATCTGCAGACCGGGCAGTCGGCGATCATGCGGGTGACGGATCGGGGGCCATTTGTGCCCGACCGGGTGGTCGACCTCTCGCTGGCCTCGGCGCGGGCTGTGGGCGTCTATCGCCCGGGAACCGCCCAGGTACGCATCGATGTTTACGAGACTCCGGCGCCGATCGACGAGGGTGGGCGGTGGTGTGTGCAGATTGGCGCGATCCAGAGCGAGCGCGAGGCGAAGAAGATCGAGGCCCATCTGCAGAAGAAATATTCGACGGCAAACGTGATCGAGTTCACAGGGCCGACCGGGCACTGGGTGCGGATTCGTCCAGCGCATGACGACAAGCAGCGGGCGATTGAGATCGCTGCCAAGGACAAGCCGGCTGAGGGGAATGCCTATTTGGTGCGGCTGGATTAGCAGTCAGGCGGGTCGCGGTCTGCTGCGGCAATAAGATCAGTTATCAGGACTTCAATCCCCACTTACAACCATATTTGCAGTTTATGGCTCCAACATGTTGTGCGGAGTAGTTTCACTGCCGCCTACGAAGTTTAAGGAGTCCTATGAAAAAGATACTCTCCGCTGCCCTCGTTGTAATGGGCCTTAGTGGCGTTGCCCTGGCAGCTTCGGACACGGCCAAACTGGATGACCGCATTGCCGCCGCCCACGCTGTGTTGCATGAGTTGATGGACACTCCCGACAAAGGGATTCCTCTTGATGTTGCGGCAAAGGCCCATTGTGTGGCGGTAATCCCCAGCGTCAAGAAGGGCGCGTTTATTGTAGGCGCAGAATATGGCCAGGGTGTGGCGACCTGCCGCACTGCAAGGGGCTGGAGCGCGCCGGTGTTCATTCAATTAACGGGTGCAAGCTTTGGCTTCCAGGCCGGCGGCCAAGCGACGGACCTGGTCCTGGTAGGAGTAAGCAACAACAGCATGGACCTGCTGTTGCACGATAAGTTGAAGTTAGGCGGCGACGCCTCAGCTTCGGCCGGGCCGGTTGGAAGGAACACCCAGGCATCTACTACCGAGCTGGCGAACGCTGGCTTTCTCACCTATTCGCGGAGCCAGGGTTTGTTTGCAGGCGTGGATCTGAACGGTGACGTTGTGAACCAGAACAATGCGGACACGAACACCTATTACGGAAAAGACATTCCTTATAAGACGATTTTGAGTGGGGCGGTTCCAATCCCTGCTTCAGCGCACCACTTCGTCGCGACGGTGAATGAGATGTTTCGCATGGGGACGCAGCGAGCGGCGAAATAGCTCCCGCCAGTTTTTACTGGATGTCTTGGAAATAACTTTCTTGGAAATAACTTGAGGTAGCGCTCTTACCGGCGCTACCTCTTTAGTTTTACGTCGGCAAAGACAAAACCGTCGCGCTCGACGACCTCTCCGCCCTCGATCGGGATGGGGTGGCGGAACATGGGGCCGTCGTAGACGCAGGTATGGAATTCGCCGTTCTCCCCGCAGGGGTCGACGCCTTCTGGCAGATCGCGCAGAAACTCTGAGTCGAGGTCGCGGCCGGCGAACTCGCGCGGCATTTTCTTCGGGTCGATGCAGACGATGCGGGTTTTGACTCCAGCGTCGATCATCTCGCGAAGAAGCGCACGAGTATCGCTCTTCCAGACGGGGAAGAGCGGAGTGAGTCCGGTGCCGCTGAGGCGCTCTTCACGATAGCGGCGGATGTCCTCGAGAAACAGATCGCCGAAGGCGATGGCCTTGATGCCCGATGCGATGGCGTTGTCACATGCGGTGCGCATGGCTGCTTCGTAGGCTTCGTTCGAGCAGGGCCAGGGTAGAGGAATGATATGGATAGGTTGTCCGGCGGCTTCGGCCTGGGCCTCCAGGACTTCGCGGCGGGTGCTGTGCATGGCAACGCGGTTGAATTCGGTGTTCAGCGTGGTGAGCAGGCCTGCGATTTGATATGCGCGGTTCACCTGAAGCAGATGCAGCGACCAGGCGCTGTCTTTGCCACTGCTCCAGGAAACCAGTGTCGGGATGGGCGCTGTCATCGAATCCTGTCGAAGTATACGCGACACTTGTGAAGCCGGCGCTTCGCGTTACTCGGTCCGCAACACTCGCATCGGTTCGACGGAAGCGGCTCGCCGAGCGGGCAGAAAGCAGGCCAGCACGGCGGCGAGCATGAGAACGAGCCCTACCGACCCAAACGCTGAATAATCCATCGCGCCGACACCGAAGAGCGTGCTCTGCATGGCACGGCCGACGAAGTAGGCTCCGACCAGGCCGAAGCCCAGGCCGACCAGCGCGAGAATGACGCCTTCGCGCACGATCAGAGCTACCACCCGGCGTCTGGTTGCGCCCAGCGCCATGCGTAGAGCAATCTCATGGGAGCGCTGGGCCACCGAGAACGACATCACCCCGTAGATGCCCAGCGCGGCGAGCAGCAAAGCCACCGCCGCAAAGCTCACGAAGAGGATGACGGTGAAGCGATCGTCGGCCAGGACGTCATCCCGAACCTGATCGAGGGTCTTCGGGTGGTCGAACGCGATCTGGGGGTCGACAGTGTGGACGGCCGCGGCGATGCTTTTGGTCATAGTGGCTGGATCTTCCGCGGTGCGCACGCCGATCGAGGCTTGAGGCCAGGGAATCTGCCAGAACGGGATGGTGATCTCGGGGTTTTCTTCGCGGAAGCCGCGACTGCGGACATTATGATAAACCCCGACAATCTGCCATTGAACCTCGGGGCCGAGCTTGGTGACCCCGGGGATAAGTTGCTCCACGCCTAGGCGCTGCTTGAGCGGATCGGTCCCTTTGAGGAATTTGTTGACGAAGTCTTCGTTGACCATCGCCACCTTCACGCCGGACGCAGTGTCCTGATCGTTGATGAAACGTCCGGCGATCAATTTAATGCCGAAGGTCTGGAAGTAGTCCGGCGTCACCATTTGGAAGCCCGCGTTCGGACGCTGAGATGGATCGGCGTAGGTTTTCCCGGGGATCGTAAACGGCATTCCGAAATAGGTGCCCTCCAGCGGCATGCCGGTCATCGCGGAAGCGTGGGAGACGCCGGGGACGGCGGCGATGCTGGCGAGAATCTGCCGATAGTAGGCAACGATCCTTTCGGGGTCTTTGGGGCGCGAGTCCGGCACCGGAAGGCCGAAGGTAAGGATGTGGTCGGTGCGGATGCCGAGGTCGACGCGGAGCAGATTCCAGAAGCTGTGAATGGCCAGGCCAGCCCCGGCGAGCAAGGTGAGCGCAAGGGTAAACTCGCTCACCACCAAAATACGGCGGAGACGATGCCGGCCGGCTCCGGTGCCTGAGCGGCCGCCCTCCTTCAATGTCTCGGCGGGATCGACTTTTGATGAAAACCATGCCGGAACGCAGCCGAAGAGCAGCCCGGCGACCGTCGTCGCCAGCAGCGTGAAGAGCAGGATGGGAAGATTGAGGTGCAGGTCGGCCTCGGTGGGCAGCGTCCCCTCGGGCATCACTGCGACCAGGCCGGCAAGCATGGCGTATCCCACGCCGACTCCGAGAGCCCCACCCATCAGGGCGAGCAGGATGCTTTCGGTAAGCAGCTGAATGAAGATGGTCCGTGGAGTCGCGCCCAGCGCGCTGCGCACGGCGAGCTCTTTTTGCCGCGTCATGCTGCGGGCCAGCAGCAAGTTGGCGACGTTTACGCAGGCGATCAGGAGCACAAACCCGACAGCGCCTAACAGGAGCCATAGGATCAGGATTCGCTCCTTAGGCAGGAAGTCGTTCTTGAGCGGCTCTACCCAGGCACCCCAACCTTTGTCGCTCTTCGGATATTGCTCGGCGATGTGCGTGGTGACCGCGTCCATATCAGCCTGCGCTTGCTTGATGGTGACGCCGGGCTTCAATCGGCCCATGACCAGAAGCCAGTGAAAGTCGTGATTCACCTGGTCGGGCTTGAAGACCAACGGCACGGTCAGCTGTGCATCGTTGCGATCGTCGGGACCGGGCGCGAGTACGCCCACGACGGTGTAAGGCACTCCATCCATCGGCATGGTGGTGCCGATGATGTGCGGGTTGGCGCCGAGCTTGAGCCACAATTTGTGGGTCAGGACAACGACGTGGTTCGCGCCTTCCTGGCCCTCCTCAGGCAAAAATCCGCGGCCCAAAGTGAAGGCTTGTCCCATCATCTGGAACCAGCCAGTGGTTGCCAATCTTCCTGGGATGAGCTCGGGCTGGTCCTTGGTGGCGATGTTGAATTGATTGCCGCTCCAGGCGTTCAGGTCCTGAAAGGCGGTGCTTTGACGCTTCCAGTCGGTGAAGTCGCCCGCCGCGACCGAGTTGTGATAGGTCTTGATTTTCGACCAGACCATGACCAGCTGATCGGGCTCCGGATACGGCATGGGAGCGAGGAGCGTGGCATAGTCGACGGTGAAGATTGCCGTATTGGCGCCGATGCCGAGCGCGAGGGTCAAGAGAACAGTGAATGGTGAGGCCGGGGTTCTTGGCCAGCATTCGGAGGCTGAAGCGGAGGTTCTGAAGCAGGGTTTGCATTAGACTTCCTTGCCGATCTTTGACCGAATTGCACGGGGCCGGCCCCCGCGGGCAGAGTTTGACTTGGAAGATAGACGCAAACGCTTACCTTCCAGTTCAATGGAATTGCGAAACACAGCCAAAGCGGCTATCCACAAGCAAGGATCCGAAGACAGCCGAGAAGATGCGGCGTCCACGAATGGACACAGGTGTCGTTGCGGACTCTCTACTGACGGCGGGAGCGGCGTTTGGTTAGGAGAAGCCGGATATAAATCTAGACAAAGAGCAGGCACTGTGGCGACTGGATGGGAGCCGTTGGTCCTGTCGTTTGAAGCTGGCCGTTCTTTGGATCGCGGCCGAAGACGGCGATGAGATTGGAATCCTGATTAGCGACTAGAATCCACTTCTCTGTGGGATCGAGAGCGATGTGGCGAGGGATCTTGCCTCCGCAGGGTGTCTGGTGCGGGAAAGAGAGTTTTCCGTTTGACTGGTCGATGTCGAAGCCGGCGAGGAAGTCGTCGTCGCGGTTGGCGACGTAGGCGTACTGGCCTTTCTTGTCGAAGATGATCTCCGCCGCGCGGCTGATTCCCTTGAAGTCTCTGGGTAGCAGATCGGTCTTTTGGACCAGCGTGAGCTCGCCCGTCCGGGGATGCCAATTGAGCAGATCGATCGTTGAGGAAAGTTCGTTCACGCAATAGGCCCACTGACCGTTGGGGTGAAAGCGCAGAACGCGCGGGCCAGAGCCGGGCGCGGCCTTCCACTGCAGAGGATCATTGGGCTTCAGCTTTGCTGTAGCGGGATCGAGTTGATAGATGTGGATGCAATCGAGGCCGAGATCGTTGATGTAGGCATAGCGATTGTCTGGCGATGTGGTTGCATGGTGCGCGTGCGAAGCCGCCTGCCGGTCTTTGTCCTGGCCGGGACCGGCGCCGGTCGATTCGTAGTGAAATTGGGAGACGGCGTTGCTGAGGTGTCCGTTCCAGTCGATCTGGAAAGAGGCGGCGCTACCTCCGGTATAGTTGGCGACTAGCAGGACGCGGCCGGTCTGGTCGGTATTGACGTGGCAGGGGCCAGAGCCACCAGAGGCGACTGTGTTGATGAGGGTGAGTTTGCCGCTGGACTTGTCGAGAGCGTAGCTACTGACGGCGCCCGTCTTCTGGCCCTGGTATGTATCGATTTCGTTTACTGCGAAGAGGAATTGTTCATCGGGCGACAAGGCGAGAAACGATGGCGAAGGGGCTTCAGCGGCGAGGCCGAGCGGCTTAAGCTGGCCCGACGAAGAATCGAATTGAAAGAGATAGATTCCTTTGCTGCCGGTGTTGGTTCCGGTGCCGACGAAGAGCATGGCTCCTCCCGCTTGTGTGGACTGTCCCCAGGAGGCTGGGCCTGAAAAGCTCTTGGCCGCGAGCGGCGCGATCGCCAGACCCGCAAGAAATTTACGCCGTGTTGTCATTCATCCCTCACATCGGTTCGCGTGAAGCTCTCAAAGGCAGTTTCGCAACCCGACTATCATAGCTGGTTTTGAGCGCTGGCCGGAGGGGCGCCGGGCGGTATTTAGCCGGGCCGCGTAATGACTGCAATACACTGCGAACAGTGGCCCACATCAACAGCTTCGTGCGGATTCCACTGCTGGCGATTCGCCAGCGGCTTCGTCCTCTGCCGCGGATTGGTGTGTTGGAGGAAGACTCAGTGAAGATGCGGGTCTGGCCGAATGATATCGACTTTAACTTTCACTTGAACAACTCGCGTTACCTCACATGCATGGATTATGGGCGCATTCACATGCTGGCGGCGACGGGCATTCTGGGAATCGTCGTGCGACGGCGTTGGACTCCGCTGGTTGGGTCGATCGACATTGTGTACCGGCGGTCGCTGGCGCTCTGGGCGCCGTTCACGCTGACCACGCGCAATCTCTGCTGGGACGAGCGCTGGTTTTATATCGAGCAGACGACGCGTTCCAAGGAGGGACTGGCCTCGACGGCGTGGGTGAAGGCGATGTTTCAGGACCGGGGGAAGAATGTTCCGCCGCAGGCGATTGTGGATATGGTGCAGCCGGGGATGAGATCTCCGGCGATGACGGAGTCAATGTTGAAGTGGAATGAGCTGACAAGGGAGAAGCTCAGCGCACAAGTGAAGTTATAGGCTCAACATCGATCCGCCGTTCGGTATCTAGTGGCCACCTAGAGCCCATCTTGAACGGCACTGAATCTAGAAATAGCTCGGCGAGTCATACGACATGAGGTACGACGATGTCTTTCAGACGAGCTTTCACCAATCGGCTATTGCGAGCTTTCGCAGCACGACCAGCGAAATCTCTGCCAAAATTCGCAAGGAATATGCTTTGATACCGCAATCCTGTTCTTAGCGTGTGCCCGAGTATCCAAATCCGGCCATCTCTGCTGGCTCTCGACACCGGCATCCGAGCTCTCTACCCAGGCCGAACAGTGAGTAAGCTGTGCCTCAACGATATGAGCTGTATCGCGAACATGCGACGAGACCGCTTAGTCCCGAGTATTTGATTTGTTCGACCAAATCTATTCCGGCGCCGGGCCAGCTGAAACCGGCTCTGTATCAGAAAGCAAAACAGAAAGCGACAGAAACTGTCGATCTGATCTCGGTGACGCGGAAGCCTGTTCATGCTTTTTCAATGCTCACGCGCGTTTCGAGTCTTCGAAAATGACTTCGCCGGAGTTCGTGTGCCTCGCAGCACCCAGGCGATCCGCTGACCTTGCTAGGGTGCTTCCACATCGGGACATCGGGATCCTGAATCACGTAGTCGCTGAGATTCCGATCCTACTTAGCTGATCCTAGTCCTTCGTCAGGATCTCGCAGCTGATCCGAGCAACGCCGCTTCTTCCGGCTTTTCGCGCAGCTGGATCTCGCGCTCGCGCAGGTCGTGGACCTGTTCGCCGATGGCGTACTTCAGCGCTTCGACTCCGAGTCCACTGACGGCTGAGATTGCGTAAAACGGGAGCTTCTTCCGTTTGGCCATGGCTTGGAGCTTTTTCAGCTTTTCGGGATTGGCGACGTCGGCTTTGGAGGCGACGACCATCATGGGTTTCTCGTCGAGGCCGTGGCCGAAGTTTTTCAGCTCTCCCATGATGACCTTGAAGTCGGCGACCGGGTCGGGGCGGCCGCTGGCGTCGGAGACGTCGACGAGATGGACGAGCACCCGAGTGCGCTCGATGTGGCGGAGAAACTGGACTCCGAGGCCGGCGCCGAGGTGTGCGCCCTCGATCAGACCGGGGATGTCGGCGACGACGTAGCTTTCCTCATTGGGAGGCTCGCCAACCGAGACGACTCCGAGGTTTGGCTCGAGAGTCGTGAAGGGATAGTCGGCGATTTTGGGTTTGGCGGCGGAAATTCGCGAGATCAGCGTCGATTTTCCCACATTGGGAAAGCCGACTAATCCGACGTCGGCTAGGAGTTTCAGCTCGAGACGATAGACGCGCTCTTCGCCGGCGCGGCCGGGTTCGTGCTCGCGCGGAGCCTGGTGGGTGGAGGTGGCAAAATGCTGGTTTCCGCGGCCTCCGCGACCGCCCTTTGCGGCGATGATTCGCTCGTCCGGTTGGCGGAAATCGTGGACGAGTTCGCCGGTCTCGTCGTCGTAAAGAGCCGTGCCTACGGGGACCTTCAAAATGATGTCCGCACCCTCGCGGCCCGTGCAGTTCGAGCCTTCGCCGTGTTTTCCGCGCTCGGCTTTGTGCTCGGGGTTGTAGCGGAAATGGATGAGCGTATTGTGGCGTTCGCTCGATTCCATGATGACGTCGCCGCCGCGGCCGCCGTCGCCGCCGGAAGGTCCACCTCGGGGCACGAATTTTTCGCGGCGAAAGGCCACGCATCCGTTGCCTCCATCGCCGGCTTTTACTTTGATCTTTGCTTCGTCGACAAACATTTCTTCCTCGTAATCTCGCGCGGCTTAACGCCGTCAGCCCGCGCGCCGCGAAATTTTCGCATTTTAGGGCTGTCTTTAGTGTAGCCAATGGCGTATGCTTCCCCCAATTTCCCAAAGGCAGTTGATTGTTCTCCGCGCGGGCAAGTGACCGCGTGACATTGGCGTTTGCGCAACGGCGTCTGAGATTGCCGCCGAGGCTGGCAATCGCTTCGTCGTCTACCGTCTTGCAGCGGAGGGCCTGTTATGGCGTGCCGGTCTTGGTTGCTTGCTGCAGATCCTCGTCTTTCCCTGCTACCTCACGGGACTTGGGCAATCGAACACCACCGGAGGTTTGGAGGGTACGATCTTTGATGCTCAGGGCCGGGTGGTTCCGGGCGTTCGCATCGTGGCGCGATGCGGCGCAACCGGCAAGGAGCGGATTGCAACTACCGACTCGACGGGTAGCTTCCGAATTGCCGACTTAGATCCGGACACTTACTCCCTTGACGCGACGGCGGCGAACTTTGCCCCCTGGCATGCAGCTTCAGTGGCGATCGAGGTAGGGAGGATCACGACGCTTGCACCACATCTGTCGATCGCCGGCCAGAGCGAAACCGTGCTGGTGCGCTCTGAGACTCCCGGTCTTGAGACGAGTTCCGCCGCCATCACGACCAACCTGAGCAATACGACGCTTGAAAACCTACCGAGCAACGGCCGCCGCTGGTCGAACTTCGCATTGTTGGCGGCAGGGGTGACGCCGGACCAGAACGGCGACGGTTTGCTTAGCTTTCGTGGCATCAGCGTGCTGCTGAATAACAACACCATCGACGGAGTGGACAACAACCAGGCGTTCTTCTCTGAAGAACGGGGCCGGACGCGCATTGGTTATTCGACGACGCAGGCAGCGGTGCAGGAATTCCAGGTGAACACGTCGAACTATGCGGCGGAGTATGGGCGCGCGGCAGGTGGCGTGGTGAACACCGTTACGCGATCGGGTGGAAATCAATTTCACGGACAGGCGTTTTTCTTCGATCGCGACAACGAGTGGGGCGCGACGAATCCGTACACGACGCTCACGCAGCGGCTTCCCGATGGCAGCTACTCGACCATGCCCTTCAAGCCGACGGACTGGCGCAAGCAATGGGGCGCCGGCGTGGGTGGGCCGATCCGCCGCGATAAGCTCTTCTGGTTTTTTGCCTACGACCAGTACCGACGGAATTTTCCCGGGACCGCGCGCACCGCCGATGCAACGTCGGGCACGGCGCC
This sequence comes from uncultured Acidobacteriaceae bacterium, assembly GCA_963742015.1. Lineage (GTDB taxonomy): Bacteria > Acidobacteriota > Terriglobia > Terriglobales > Acidobacteriaceae > Acidisarcina. The sequence goes on from CAVUKL010000011.1 coordinate 14,393, forward strand.
GGAGCTTTTTGCCACTCCCTCGGCACAGGAGATCGCCACTCTCGCCGCGCGCACGCAGACGACCATTGCCGTCGCCCTGGAGCACTATAACGGCATCCTGGCAGGGCTCGATTCGATGCTTGGGCCGGTGCCGCGCACCGCCAATCAGTACATCCTTTTCCCCAAAATCGACTGGGACCTGAATGAACGCAACCACCTCATCTTCCAATACAACCGGATGCGCTGGAACTCTCCTGCTGGGGTGCAGACGGCGGCCTCGAGCGATTACGGCATCGCGAGCTTTGGTAACGACTATGTCTCGGAGGACTGGGGCATCGCGCGCTGGAACTACTTCCTTACCGCCAACCTGCTGAACGAGGCGCGCTACCAGTTTGGACGCGACTTTGAGTCGGAGTTTGCGCAAGCGCCGACACCGTTTGAACAGCCCTTTGCGAAGAATCCGGATGGTTTCTCGCCACAGATTTCTGTGGCCGGTGGGAATTACGGCTTTACCTTTGGCAAGCCGGCATCGCTCAACCGGGCGGCTTATCCCGACGAGTATCGATCGCAGTTTGTAGACAGCTTGAGTTGGGTGCATGGCAAGCACTCGTGGAAGGCGGGCTATGACTTCAACCACGTAGTCGACGACACCAACAATCTCTACAATGGAACCGGCAGTTACATTTACACCAACGTGTTGAATTTTGCTTCGGATTACTATGCGCCGAGCAGTTGCGACACTGGCTCGACCGGCGTTGGTGTGCTTCCATGCTACGACTATGAGACCCAGGCGCTGGGGCCCTCGATCTTCCGCTTCACAACCAATGACTACGCGGCCTATATCCAAGATGAATGGAAGATTGTGCATAACTTGACTTTGTCGCTGGGGCTGCGTGAGGAATTCCAGCAGCTGCCGAATCCTAATCCTGCGCTCCATAACAGCGCCATTCCTGAGACGAGCACGCTGCCGCATTCCGGCGATAATCTTGCCCCACGCATTGGATTTGCTTGGGACATCTTTGGGCGAGGCAACACCGTCCTTCGCGCGGGATATGGGCTCTATTACGGACGGTTCGTGAACTCCACGGTGTACGCCGCGTTGACCAACACCGGGGTGGCGGCCTCACAGAAGACTTATTACTTCAAACCGGTGGACGTCGGCGCGCCGCCGTTCCCGCATGTTTTTACCGCCGAGCCGCCATTTTCGAACGAGCCGAATGCCTTTTACTTCGATCCTCACGCGCGAAATCCGGTGGTCGAGGAAATGGAGGTTTCAATGGGACAGCAATTGGGCTCGCGGACGGAAATCTCCTTTGCATTTCTGAGCAGTCTGGGCCGTCGGCTGCCTAACTTCGTCGATAAGAATATCGACCTGAGCTCGGTTGGGACGATTACTTACGACATCGATAACTCGACCGGCTCAGGACCGCTGCCGGGCAAGACTTACACGACATCGTTTTTTACCGCGCGCATCAATCCCAACTATGGACAGATCACGGACATCTTCACCGAAACCAACTCCCACTATGAAGCCGGGATGGTGCGCCTGAACCGCTCGATGGCGCGAGGCGGCGATATCCACGCAACTTACACCTACTCCCATGCGGCGGATTATAACCAGAACTCGACGACTTTCGCGGACAACAACGACATTCTCGACCCGACCAACTTTGCGTTGGAGTATGGCGCCTCCAACTTCGATATTCGCCAGCGCATCACCGGGACGGCTATCGCGCGAACTCCATGGAAGCTGCATGGCGTCGAGGGCTATCTCTTCAACGGCTACTCGCTTGCCCCTGTAGTCGAGTGGCGAACCGGTCTGCCATATACGCTGCGGACGAGTGGGGCGATTCCGTCGACGAAATATGTCGATACTGTGAACCGGATCGAGACGCTCAGCGGGCTCGGCGCGAGCATTAACGGTTCGGGTGGGGATAATCGCATCGCTGAGATCGGGCGGAACACATATCGATATCCGGCGGTGACGAATGTCGATCTGCGCGCGACGAAGACTTTCAAGTTTGCGGAGCGCGTCGATCTGGAGCTGATTGGAGAGGCTTTCAACCTGCTCAACCATCAGAACATCACCAATATCGACACCGCCGGCTACCTTGTCGATGGCGCGTCGTCGCCTGATACCCTGCCTCGGCTGACCTACCAGACGAAGTTCGGCAGCATTACGAACAGCAACAGTACGGCGCTCTACCGAGAGCGGCAGATTCAGCTTGCGCTGCGGCTGACGTTTTAACAATCTCAGTGTGGCGGTGAGCCGCTCTCTGTCTTCCCCTCCTTTTTCGCTTGAGGCTTGCGGGTCTTCCAGAAGTCCTTTTGCGCCGCGCTGTCCTGGCGCCACTGGTCGAAATAGGGAGCGGCTTGTGCATGGGTCATCGCTTGCACGGAGATAACTTCGACCTCCTTGACCTGATGCCACGGATACATGAAATTCTCTTTGAACAGGAAGCCTGTTTTCGACCAGTCCTCGATGAATTTATTGACCTCTGCCCGAACATCTTCTTCATGTTTGAAGGGCAGCAGATCCACTGTTTCGCCATCGAGGAAATATGCCCTGACCTCGGCGATCAGGATTGCATCTTCTTTGGGCTCGTTACTTTCTTTGTCTTCAGCCATGCAAAATCTCCCCAGTTCATGTTTTCCCGTGACTTTAGGATGTCTTCGGCGCTCAATTGGTCATCTGGCCGTCTGATTAAAGGTCGTATTGGCACAACGGGGGGTACTCTTGAGAGTGACCACTATGCCAGACGCCACACGTGAGATTGAATTTCCAGGCGACGAGCCCGCAGATCTGCCTGAATCGCGGATATTTCAAGTAACGCCGGATGATGGCGGTCGCCGCCTTGATCAATTTCTTGTCGCGAGCCTGGACGGGGTGAGCCGGTCGCGGATTCAACTGCTGCTCGACCAGGGCGGCATCATGGTAGATGGGAAACCAGCCAAAGCTTCGCACAAGCTACATGTGAACGAATCGATCTCGGTAACCGGCGAGGCGCAGCCTCCGCCGCTGCGGGCCGTCCCTGAGGAGATTCCGCTCACCATTGTCTTTGAGGATGCGGACCTCGCGGTAATCGATAAGCCGGCGGGGATGATGGTGCATGCGGGCGCAGGCGCTACCGAGGATACGCGCAGCCAGGGGACGCTGGTGAACGCCCTGCTGCATCATTTTCAATCGCTGTCGTCGACGGCCGGCGACTTGCGACCGGGCATTGTTCACCGGCTCGATAAAGAGACCAGCGGCCTAATCATCGTTGCCAAGAACGACCGTACCCACCAGGCGCTGTCGGAGATGTTTTCGAGCCGCAGCCTGCGCAAGACTTATCTTGCGCTAGTGCATGGTGAGGTCAAACAGGAATCGGGTACGATCAACGCGCCGGTGAGCCGCGATCTGGTGCGGCGGACGCGCATGACTACGCGGCGTTCCGATACCGGCAGGACGGCGATCTCGCACTACAAGGTCTTGCGACGGCTGAATACGCGCTATGGTCGCTTCACGCTGGTGTCGGTGCGGATTGAGACTGGGCGGACGCATCAGATTCGTGTGCACATGGCGTCGATTGGGCATCCGGTGGTGGGGGACACGCTTTATGGCGCACCGGGACGGATTCAGTTAGCGGGCGTGGCTACTCTTCGCAAGAAGCGGGATGTTGAGGTTTCGGGAGAAGCGCTTTCCCTGGATCGGAATTTTCTTCATGCAGCGGAACTGGAGTTTAAGCATCCGAGGACTGGTGAGTTGTTGGCGCTAAGGTCAGAGCTTCCGGAAGAGTTGAGGGACTTTCTGGTGCTGCTCGAAAGGAACGGAGCAGGTCGCGATGAATAGTGGGAGGAGCGTGAGGCAGTCGCGGCTGACGGAAGTTCGCCGGGATTCTCTCCTTCGATTTCGCTCAGGACAGGCTATTACTTCGGGCGTCAGAATGACACTCTTGCGCCAGTAGAACCTCTGGGTGAGATATCAGAGCACAGTCTTAATACCCGAGCTTCTTGTCGACGGCATTCAATAGCGGCTCGCCCTTTTGAAAGCGCTCGAACTGGGCGATGAAGAACTTCATTGCGTTGTCGAGCCAGTCTGGGGTGTTGTCGGCGCAGTGGGGTGAGACCAGGACGTTCTCCATTTTGTAGAGCGGGTTTTCGGGCGGCAGCGGCTCGTGCTCGAAGACGTCGAGGCCGGCGCCTTTGATTTTTCCCCGGGCGAGCGCTTGAACCATGGCGGCTTCATCGATGACCGGGCCTCGGCCGACGTTGATGATGACGGCACCGGGTTTCATCGCTGCGAATTCGGCTTCGGCGATCATGTGGTGGGTCTCGGCGGTAAGGGGCGCGGCGACCACCACGTAGTCGCATATCGCGATCATCTCGCGGAGCTCGCTGGTCGCGTACATCTTTTCGACCGGACCCAAATCGCTTCCAAATGGGGGGAGATGGCGCTTGAGCGCGAAGACCCGCATACCCATTGCCTTGGCGCGCCACGCGACTTCCCTGCCGATGTCGCCGTAGCCGACGATGCCGACGGTTTGACCGGCAAGTCTGAGCACATCGAAGGGCTCCCATTTGGCAGCGACCTGGTTGCGGATCATGCGGCGAAAATCCTTAGCGAAATAGAGCATCGCCGCGAGGGCGAATTCGCCGAGCGGAGGGCTGAAGACGCCGGAGCCATTGGTGAGCGTGACCGGGCTCTCAACCAATTCAGGAAAGAGAAAGGAATCGAGCCCGGCGTTGCGGGAGTGGACCCATTCAAGCCTGGGGGCCATGAGAAAGACGGCGCGGTTGAGCTCCCGTGGGGCCGACCAGTTGAGCATGACGCTGGCCTCCGGGGCTGCTTCGGAGAAGGCCTCAGGAGAATTTCCTACGACAACTCGCGCTTGGAGACGAAGCTGCTCGATGTATTCCGCTTTGGGGCCGGTCCCCTTGGAGGTGATGAGGATGGTGTGCTGGCTCATGAAGAAAACGTAGCACAGCGTGGCCGGGTTCTCGGGCGGAGAGTTGGAACCGCAGATCCCTCCACTCCGCTTCGCTTCGGTCGGGATGACAACCCAAAAACAGTCGCGTTGGCGAGACCACGGTAGCGGGGACAGCTTGAGGCAAACGGACAACAGCTCTCTCCTTGACAGCCTAGGAGTGGTTCGAGATACTCCTAGTTGATCTAGGAGAATAGCTCGTGGGTAAACAGATCGATCTTTTGCAGGGGACTCTGGACATGCTGATCCTCAAGGCGGTCTCGCTGGGGCCGCTGCATGGGTATGGCGTGCTGCTGCGCATCCAGCAGATTTCTGGCGGGCAACTGGAAATTCAGCAAGGGTCGCTTTACCCCGCACTCTACCGGCTTGAGCACCAGGGTTGGATTGCTAGCGAGTGGGGCGAGTCAGAGAACAACCGCAAGGCGAAGTTCTATGAGCTCACTGCGGCGGGGCGAAAGCAGTTGCGCGTCGAGAGCGAAAAGTGGAACCGGATGGCGGGGCTGATCGGCGGAATCCTAAGCATGAAGGCGGGTGAGTTATGAAGACCTGGTCGAGAATGCGATCCTGGCTGCGGGCGGTGTCGCGGCGCAAGCAGCTGGATGCGGAGATGCAGGCGGAGCTCGAGTTCCACATCGCGAGCTATGCCGAAGACCTTATGCGTGGTGGACTCTCGCGAGAGGATGCGATGCGGCGAGCGCGGCTCGAGCTTGGCTCGGTTGCAGCGCGAAAGGAAGACTGCCGCGAGTCGCTCGGGCTGCGTTTGTGGGACGACTTGCATGCCGACATCGGTTACGGTTTGAGGATGCTGAAGAAGTCGCCAGGCTTTACCGCCATCGCGGTCGTTTCTCTTGCGCTTGGCATTGGCGCGAACACGATCATATTCACGCTGGCCAAAGTAGCAATGCTTGACACACTGGCGGTTCCTCACGCGGAGCAGTTGCGGTTGTTCACTCTGGAAATACCCCCCAGAAACAGTCCGGTACACGGCTTTTGGGGTAGTTTCTACCATGGGGCTCACGGGGGAATGGAGACGACATCCTTTTCTTACCCCGTGTATCAGATCCTGCGGCGGGAGAATCGCAGCCTTGAGGACCTTTTCGCATTCAAGGAACTCGCCGGCTATAACCGGCTCACGGCCACGATCGACGGTCACGCCCAGGCGGTGACCGGACAGCTTGTCTCCGGCAACTACTACCAGCAGCTTGGCGTGACCACCGCGCTTGGCCGCCCGATCGAGCCGGCGGATGACGCGAAGCCGGGTCAGGGGCAGGCCGCGGTAATTAGCGACGGATTGTGGGCGCGGGCTTTTGGCCGCTCTCCATCCGTCATCGGCAAGACGATCGGCCTGAACCTGATCCCGATCACGATCGTGGGCGTGAACTATCCTGACTTTACCGGAGCGGCCCGCGTGCAAAGTTCCCCTGATGTGTTTGTGCCGCTCAGCATGCAGCCGGTGCTGCTGCCCAAGCGCGAAGAATCTTTGCTTACCGACTCGAAGACCTGGTGGGTGCAGATCATGGGCCGCGCCAAGCCGGGAGTTTCCGACGCGGCTGCGACCGCCGAGTTCTCAGTCAATCTCAATCAGGCCATTCGGGCGACGATGCCGGTTGCGAAGGATGCGGTCATGCCGATCTTGACGTTGCCCTCCGGGAGTCGAGGAATGAACTGGTCGGCGAGGAATATGGGGACGCAGATTTACGTCCTGTTGTCGCTGGTGGGGCTGGTGCTGCTGCTGGCGTGCGCGAACATCGCCAACCTCTTACTGGCACGCTCGGCCGCGCGGCAGCGGGAGGTGAGTGTTCGCATGGCGCTGGGCGCAAGCCGCGGACGCGTTCTGCGCCAGGTCTTCACAGAGAGCCTGCTGCTTTCCTGTCTGGGCGGGGGCGCTGGCTTCCTGCTGGGATATCTGGGGCGTAATGTGATTCCGCGCCTGATGTCAAACTCATGGGAGCCGCCGCAGATTTACAGCCGCTTCGATTGGAAGATATTCGCTCTCACCGCAGGCATTTCTTTATTCACCGGGCTTCTCTTCGGACTCGCGCCGGCCTTGCAGTCGACCCGCGTTAACGTCAATACGGGATTGAAAGACAGCGCAACCACCGCCAGCAAACGGCGGAAGGGGCTTGCGGGCAAAGCCATTGTCGTCTTCCAGGTTTCGCTCTCCATGCTGCTGGTGGTTGGCGCCGGTTTGTTTATCCGCACGCTGATCAACCTTAGCGGCGAGGACCTCGGCTTCCGCCCGGAGAATATTCTGCTCTTCCATATCCAACCGCCGGCTTCCCGCTATACCTCACCGAAAACCATTGAGACCGAGAGGCAGATCGAAGAGAGACTGGCCGCAGTGCGCGGCGTATCGTCGGTGACACTCTCAGCAGAACCGCTGCTTGCACAGACCATGTCCAATGACGATTTCGTGCCGGACGAACAAGTGCAAAAGCCGGGTAGGGGAGAGCAGACTGTCCTGGTAAATTTTGTTGGCGACGGATTCTTCAACACGATGGGAATCCCGCTGTTGGCCGGACGCGGCTTCGATGAGCGGGACACGGCGACTTCGCCTAAAGTTGCCGTGGTGAATCGAAGTCTTGCGTTGAAGTTCTATCCGAAGGCGAGCCCGATTGGAAAGACCTTCAACAAAGACCATATCCGGATCATCGGCATCAGCGCGGACGCGAAGTACTCTGACCTGCGCGAGGAGACTCCGCCTACGGCGTACTTCTCTTATCGTCAGGAATCGGATGCGAGCGATGGAGTGACGTTTGAGGTGCGGCTCAAAGGCGATCCGCAAGCCGTGCTGCCGGCGATTCGCGATGCGGTTGCGTCGGTCGATAAAGACTTGCCGCTGGTCGACGTTCGAACTCAGACGGAACAGATCGACGAACTTCTTTCCCACGAACGGCTCTTTGCCGCGCTGACAGGGGCCTTTGGAGTACTGGCGCTGGTGCTGGCCTGCATCGGCATCTACGGGATCATGGCTTACACGGTTGCACGGCGGACCAACGAGATCGGCATCCGCATCGCGCTGGGCGCGCAAACCGGGCAGGTGCTGCGGATGGTCTTGCGCGAGGCCTCGTGGCTGGCTGTCGTTGGGATCGTGATCGGGCTTGGCTCCGCCTTGTGGTTGACGCGCTTCCTGAGCAGCCTGCTCTACGGCCTGAAGCCCAGTGATCCGAGCACGCTGATTTTTGCTGCATTTCTGCTACTGACGGCGGCGCTGGCCGCGGGATGGGCTCCGGCGTGGCGCGCTTCGCGAGTGCAACCGATGGAGGCGCTGCGGCACGAATAGCTGGATGTCGAGGATGGAAGACTTTTGCAAGTACAGGCGCGAGGATCTGCTCTTTCGGGCTTAAGCGTCGTACGGCTTGGAAGTTGGGTCCCCAGCCTTGGCGAGCCTCACCTTGGGGGCGGGCAGCGTTCGAGCAAGAAAGAAGCTGGCGTAGACGCGATGATGGCAATTACGGCAACGTATGGGCAGTTGCAGCAGGAATAGATGCGAGATGTCTTCCCGATGAAGCCGTGATCGACGGAACTCGGACTTGGAGCAATATTGGCAGAGCATAGAATTGCACCATTTGTGGTGAAAACCTGTTCATCTTAGCTGCAACCAGTGATCCAGTCGTTCAATATGCAGACACGTTAGCACGTTTTTCCTGCATTTTTTGGCGAATTTTGGAGTAATGTATGCCTGCGGAGCCGATTTTCAGGGCTGCCGGAGGCGGTCATGGTCTGGGACGTTTCGTTCACCTGCGATATTTGCGGCAAGAAAAAAGCGGACGCCAACCACTGGTGGATGGTCGCGCTGGGCGACGTTCCCTGCTTTGAGCAGGACCAGCCGCACCAGCGTTTTACGCTTATGCCGTGGAATCCCGCGGAGAGCCGCAACACCGACATCTACCACCTTTGCGGACAGCAGTGCGCCACTCTGGCGATGACGCGCTTTATGAGCGACGGCGTTATTTTGCCTGAGGTGGGCAACGCCGCAGATTGAGCGAGCTGCATTGAGCGATTTCGCATCTGCGAAGGTTTCGATCGGTGAAGGCATCTTTGCCGGACGATCGACCGCTCGCACGCCTTCCTCTTACGTTGTCTTCCTGATCGGCATGCGCGTGAACCGGTTGCTCGCGGTGCGCAAATGGATGCAGGTATCTGCCGCCATGCCGCGGATGCTACGCGAACTCTATGCGCATCCGGAGTTGGGCTTTCTGGGCGCGGAGACGCTGCTGAACTGGCGCGGGGTTACCTCGATGCAGTACTGGAGATCATTCGACCATCTGCACGCGTATGCGCATGCGCGAGATGCTGAGCACCTGCCGGCATGGGCCGCTTTCAATCGAGCGATCGGCTCGGATGGCTCCGTCGGCATCTGGCACGAGACGTACCTGATCGAGGCCCATCACAGCGAGAGCATCTATGGAAACATGCCGCCGTGGGGGCTTTCGCGGGCGTTTGGAAGGATTCCGGTAAGCGGTGTCAACGATGGCGCGCGGCAGCGCGTCGAGGGAAGTTAGCTCCCAAAGAGTGAGCTTTAGAGTTCGAAAAGATTGCCGGGTTTGCGGGCTTGCGTCTTCTTTGATGAGGGGCCGCTCGGTGTCGGCTGCACGGGGGCGGCGAGCATGGCGGCGAGGCCCCGGAGTTCCTTTTTCACGGATTCCAGGCTGGCGATGGCAGCGTTTGACGTCGCCACAGGCATAGGCAACGCCGGTGCAGAGGACTTTTTGCGGACCTCGCGCGCCTCGGTCTGAAAGACCTGGCGCGCGCCCGGAATGGTGTAGCCCTCGTCGTAGAGCAGCCGCTTGATGCGTAGCGCAAGTTCCACGTCGCGCTTGCGATAGAGACGCTGACCGGTGCCGCTTTTGTTGGGCTTGAGGTGAGAAAACTCCGTCTCCCAGAAGCGCAGTACGTAGGCCGGGACCTCGCAGATCCGCGCAACGTCGCCGATCCGGAAGTAGAGCTTGTCCGGAATTTCAGAGGACGTGCTGCGACGCGGCGAAGCGGTAGTGGTTAACATGCGGGCACCGTTGATGGACCGAGGACGCGGCGACCCCGGTCCGTTGCTCAAAGTATAGGCCCGCGAGGAGCGAAGTCGTCTCTGGAAATGTGGGGGCGAATCTGCGAAGGCTCCAGAGCAAACCTTCACCACAAAGGACACGGAGAGCACAGAGACTAAGGACTGTCTACTGTCCTCAGCCAGAAGAGCGTCGCCGTTCCTTGAACTACTTCTCGATCGGCTGGCGTTGGGGTGAACCCGTCGGCGCGGCGCGGAGATATTGCGGCGGCCATGGGGTCGAGTCGTGAAGATGTTGCGCGGCGTGGAGCGGCCAGTATGGATCGCGCAGGAACTCGCGCGCCAGAAAAACCATGTCGGCCTGACCGGTACGCAGGATGTGCTCGGCCTGGGCGGCCGCGGTGATCATGCCGACAGCGCCGGTTGGGATTTTCGCCTGCCTCCGAATCTCCTCGGCAAATGGGGTCTGGTAGCCGGGGCCTGCCGGGATGGTGACGCCGGGAACGAGACCGCCAGAGGAGACATCGATAAGGTCGACTCCTCTTGGCTTGAGCAGCTTCGCGACAGAAACGGATTGCTCGAGGTCCCACCCGTTTGGCGCCCAGTCAGTCGCCGAGATCCTGACGAAGAGCGGTTGATCGAGCGGCCAGACTTCGCGCACAGCATCGACGACCTCGATCAGCAGGCGGCCGCGATTCTCAAGGCTGCCGCCATATTCATCGGTGCGCCGATTGCTCAACGGGGAGAGAAATTCATGCAGAAGATAACCATGAGCGGAGTGGATCTCAATGACATCGAAGCCGGCCTTAAGGGCGCGGGTCGCAGCCTGTTGGAATGCCTGGACGAGGCGCTGAATTCCCGCGGCATCGAGCGCCGTCGGCTGAGCGTATTTTTCTGAGAATGGAACTGCGCTGGGCGCGAGCACCTCTTTCCAGCCGCCTTCGGTGACGGGCTTGACGCGCTCCTCACCGTCCCATGGACGGCTCATACTGGCCTTGCGGCCGGCGTGGGCAAGCTGGATGCCGGCGCGCGCACCCTGACCGTGAAGGAAGTTGACGATGCGCTTGAGACCGGAAATATGTTCGTCTTTCCAGAAGCCGAGATCCTGAGGACTGATGCGGCCCTCGGGAGTTACGGCCGAGGCTTCGGTAAAGACCAGGCCTGCTCCTCCGACGGCACGGCTGCCGAGGTGGACGAGATGCCAATCGTTGGCGAAGCCGTCTTCGGAGGAGTATTCGCACATGGGCGAGACGGCGATGCGGTTGGGGAATGTGATGCCGGCGAGTTTGAGCGGGGAGAAAAGCGTGGAATCGTAAGCCATCGTGCTCCGGGAATATCCTTTGCGGAAAAAATTGTTTGGCACTGCTCGCGCTGGCGCGTAAGCTGTGCGCACTGCAAGTGCGGCTTATTGGATGCCGCGCCAGACGGAAAGTCGCCGCGGGGTCTGGCGGCAGGGGAACGGAAGGCGCTTCGAGTCCGTACCAAGCTAGGTAGGAGAAATTTCCATGAATGTTGCGCGCAACTTGAAAAGTGTGAGCATCGCGGCCTGCGCTGCCTTAATTTCCTTTGCCGCGCTCTCGATCGGCTGCTCCATCGCGGTCGACAAGAACAAGAACGGCGATGACAAGAACGTGAAGATCGATACGCCGCTGGGCGGCGTCCATGTCACCTCTGACAGCACGACGGCGGCCGATGTGGGACTCCCGGTCTATCCAGGGGCAAAGTTGTCGACCCAGAAGGGCAGGGACAACGACAAGTCGGCGGACATTCACTTTGGTTTCGGCGATTGGCAATTTCGCCTGAAGGTGGTGAAGTATCAGACCTCCGACCCCTCCGACCAGGTCCTCGCCTATTACAAGAAGGCCCTGGGACGCTATGGCGACGTGATCCAATGCAGCGGGCATAACGCGGTTGGGAGCCCCACTGTTACGAGCGAGGGACTGACCTGCGACGATTCGGGCAAGACCCATCAGGTGAACCTGGACATGGGTCAATCGCTCAAGGCGGGTTCGAAGCACCACCAGCACATTGTCGGTATCGAGAAGAGCGATGGTCCGGATACCATCTTCAGCCTGGTCGAGCTTGACCTGCCGATCAGCTCCGACGACGGCAAGGCAGAGTCGAACTAGAGCAAGTCACAACGGCTAAGTCAGGCCCCAGCCAGCGGTCAACGAATTGCTTCCACCTCCGCACTGGGATACCTTCAGGAGAATGGGTAACGACTGTCATCGCTGCGGTTCGCCGCTGGCTTCGCCGGAAATGTTCTGCCCGAATTGCGGCGCGCCTCAATTGCTTTATGAGGCCGGGAGCGGGGCTGGCGATGTGTCGGGCGGTGCAGCTGGTCCGGCTACGCGCGATATTCATTGGAAGGCTGCGATCGGCGCAGCTGTCACCTTTGCGGTTCCGGTCGGGGTGTTGTGCTCGCCGGTGGTGCCGATCCTGTCAGGAGGCTGCTGCCTGTGGGTGGTGGGCGGGGCGATCGCCGCGGTCGGGCTTTACCAGCGCCGCGCAGCGGTACGAACGCTCGCCCGGCCGGTAGGCGTTCGGATCGGAACGCTGATCGGCCTGATGGCGGCAACGGTCGCCTCTGCTTTTTATGCCGGCTCGATGGTATTTGCGCGGTACGTTTTGCATGGCGGGGACGCGGTGGACAAGGCCTATCAGGCCGCCATGGAACAGGCATCTGCGGCCAGTGCGCCGCTGTCGGCATCCCTCGCGAGGTTTCTCGGAGCTCCGCCCTCGGACCCGCATGAATTTCTCAATGCCGTTCTCTCGCCCGACGGCCGAGCGGCCTGGACTCTGGCGACGGTGGCAATGACCTCAGCCGGGATCACTGTCTTTTCCATGATTGGCGGGGCACTGGGTACGCGCATCTTCTCGGGACGCAACCCTTCGCCAGAAAACCCTTAATCGCCGACTCGATCCCCGCCAGACAGACGCCCTTTGACGGCGAGAATCCATAGCAGTCTTTTTGAGAACAGGTGGCATGCGGGCTCATAGCGATCGGCGCTTTGCTGTTGGGATCGATTTTGGGACAACGAACAGTTCGATCGCGATCTCGACGGGTGGGGCGCACACGGAACTTGTCGCCTTCCCAACGGCCGGTGGCACTACTTTCTCTTATCGCTCGGTCCTTTACATGGACCAGCTAAAAGAGGCCGGCAAGACACGCATCCATTCCTGGACCGGACCTTCTGCGATCTCTCAGTACCTTGCCGATGGAGAAAAAGGCCGGTTTATCCAGTCGCTCAAGTCGCATCTCTCCAGCCGGAGCCTGACCGGGACGGCGATATTTGGCCGCCACTATGCGCTGGAGACGCTGATTGCGCGAATCCTGGCCGACCTGCGCTTGCATGCCGAGAAACAACTTGGCGAGCCCGTTCGCGACGCGACGATTGGACGCCCGGTGCGCTTTGTCGGTTCGGAGAGCGAGGCCGACGATGTCTTTGCGCTTGGCCGGATGCGCCATGCGCTTGAAATCGCCGGCTATGAGTCGGTGGAGTTTGAACTCGAGCCGATCGCCGCGGCCTATGCGTATGGCTCGACACTGGACCATGATGAGCTGATCCTGATCGGCGACTTTGGCGGCGGCACCAGCGATTTCTCGCTGATTACCGTCGGCCCGGGCGTGCGCCAGCGCGGGCGGCGGCCCGGAGATCTGCTGGGCAGCATGGGCCTTGGCCTGGCCGGGGACGCCTTTGACGCGCGGATCATTCGCAAGCTGGTTTCGCCGGCGCTTGGCGCGGACTCGCTGGCCCGCTCGATGAAAAAGATTCTGCCCGCCGTGCCGGCATGGATTTACGCCAATCTGGAGCGTTGGCACTATCTCTCGTTCCTGCGCACCCGCGAAGTAACCGAACTGCTCAAGAGCGCTCACGCCCGGGCCCTCGAACCGGAGAAGATCGAGGCGCTGATCAACCTGATCCAGGAAGACCTGGGCTATCAGCTTCACCAGGCGGTGCAGCGGGTGAAGATGGAGTTGTCGGAGGGCGAGACCGCGCAGTTCCGCTTTCAGGATGGCAGCATGGACCTGAATATCGCCGTGACTCGCACCGAGTTCGAGGCCATGATCGCCGACCAGTTGGCCGCGATTGAGAATTGTGTGATGGCGTTGTTTGCGAGCACTGGCGTAGATATGCGCGACGTGGATCGTGTCTTCCTAACCGGCGGGACGTCGTTTGTGCCTGCGGTGCGGAGGATCTTCCAGAGCCGCTTCGGCGCGGAGCGGGTGAGAACCGGCGAGGCGTTCACTTCGGTCGCGCGAGGGCTGGCGCTGCGTGCCGCGGAAGCGACTGCCGTTGCTAACGCGTGACGTCTTTTCGGCTGACCTTCGAGGTGCGCCTCCACAGATGGACGCTGCTAGTGTAACTTCGGTCCCCATTTGGTCTCTAATGGAGTGAAGATGCATCCGGCAATCGTCGGGCTGCGTTAGGAGATTGTTATGCTGAATCGTTTGTCTCGTGCCGTCTTGCTTTTGGTTGCGCTGGCTGGCTTTGCGGGCTGCGGCCTGGTCAATGCGGCGCCGAGCGGGCCGCTTCCTCCGCCGACCACGGATGTTCCGCTCACCAGCGTGCCCACGCAGGAGGGCGCGGTTTTTGCCGGCGGCTGTTTCTGGGGGACGCAAGCGGTCTTTGAACGGGTGAAGGGCGTGGTGAAGACCACGGTCGGCTACGCCGGCGGCTCAGCGGCGACGGCGACCTACGATCAGGTGACTACCGAGACGACCGGCCACGCCGAGTCAGTCCATGTGGTCTACGACGCCTCGAAGATCACTTATGGGCAGCTGCTGCGGATCTTCTTCTCAGTCGCCCACGACCCAACGCAGAAAGACCGTCAAGGCCCAGATGTCGGCACTTCGTATCGCTCGGTGATCTTCTATGCCAACGACGAGCAGAAGCGGCTGGCCGAGGCATACATCGCTCAGCTTGATGCTTCGGGTGTCTTCGGGAAAAAGAAGATCGCGACCCAGGTTGTCCCGCTCAAGGGGTTTTACAAGGCGGAAGACTACCACCAGGACTACGCTCTAAAGAACCCTAACAATCCCTACATTGAAGTCTGCGACCGGCCGAAGATTGCTGCTCTGAAGGCGGAGTTCCCGGATTTGTTTGTGGATTACAAAGGGCACTGATCCGGGACAGACCGGCTTGCCGGATTGAAGGGCGAGTAGTCGATGAAATGGGCTTGCAAATCGGCCCGCATCGGCGCTCGCCTAAGCTCGTCGATATGGAATATCCATGAACGGCCGGTGTCGCCGTCCCGCTTAGTTGGTTCAGCCCATAGCACCTCTGCGTTGCCGGTCGCCTGCAGTAGGGCGTGCCCCTCAAAGTCCGGAAAGAGAAGACCTGCCCGGGAATCGACGAGCAGATTGCCGATCGTGTTGAACATGCTGTTGCCCGGATAGTCGGGGATGCGCAGCGTTTTGTCGTCGAGGATCTCGACGAATCCAGGATTGCCTCCACGGTGGGAGGTGTCGAGACCCCGCGTGGGATGGGCAGACGTTACAAAGACGGTGTCAGCGCATTCGATGAGCTCCCGCTGCTGGCTTTGTAGCCTGTCGGAGGTCTGCTCCCCTTCGGCGGGTGGATCTTGTGTCGAGGCCGGTCCTAACCGGATAGCCCTTCGCTGAATATATTTTGGGCAGTTTGCGAAGCTTTCCTCGACCTGGATGGTCAGAAGACTGTCGGTCGCCGCAGTCAATCGGCCGTTGATCCTGAGTCGACGACGAGTGGCGAGCTCAATGACCAGTATTCCGACCTGACGATTGCCGTTGATGTTCTTCCATAGCGGATCGTGATGATCTTGCAGCCCGGCATTGAGGTGAATCTGCAGCGAGCGGCGATCGGGTGCCGGGTCGAGGAATCCCGGGCGGCCGAAGAGCATTGACGACCAGAGCCGCCCGTTCGTGTCACGGCTTCCGATGACGACCATTGGCTGTTCGCGGATGAACTGCACTGCTCCTGACATAATTCGGCTGCCGATCATTGGGGCGTTTGCCGCGGCAGACTGGGATTCACCAGCGCGTTGCTGGGCTTCCAATTCGCCCTCGTGAAATGGTCCATTGTCCTTCATTGCATTTCCTCCACTCGGTGCCTGCGCAGTAAAGGCCAGGTGGCCGTCGCCACCTCGCCTTACAGGTCGATTCACCTTAGCGAACGTTGCGGTCGAGGAAGTCCCCGATCAGGGATGCGATTTCGGCTCCGTCTTCTTCAAGAGCGAAGTGGCCGGTGTCGAGGAGATGGATCTCCGCCTTGGGAACGTCGCGTTTGAAGGCGTGGGCGCCAGCGGGGAGAAAGATGGGATCGTTCTTACCCCAGACGGCAAGCACAGGCGGCTGATGATCGCGGAGGTACTGGTGCCATGCCGGGTAGAGCGGCGGGTTTTTGCGGTAGTCGTAGAAAAGGTCGAGCTGAATGGCCTTGTTGCCGGCGCGGTCTAGTCCGGCCTGGTCCAGGGTCCATGCGTCGGGACTCACACTCTCAGGATTACGAAAACCGGCTGTGTATTGGAGCTTCGTGCCGTCAAGGGTAAGGAGTTCGGCTGCTTTCGCTTCGGTCTGCGGGTTGCGGGTGGTCCAGAACGGATAGAGATAGTCGGCCCAGAACGGGGAGAGACCCTCGTCATAGGCGTTGCCGTTTTGCGAGATGATGGCCTGAATACGTTCGGGGTAACGGGTAGCGAGACGGAAGCCTATGGGCGAGCCGTAGTCCTGAATGTAGATCGAATATTTGGTGATGCCCTTCTGGTCGAGGAAATGGTCGACGATATCGGCGAGGTGGTCGAAGGTGTAGTCGAAGGCTTCGGCGGAAGGAGCGTCGCTGTAGCCGAATCCGGGATAGTCGGGCGCAATGACGTGATAGCGGCTGGCAAGTGCCGGAATCAGGTTGCGATACATGTGGGATGAGCTGGGGAAGCCGTGGAGCAGCACGAGAGTCGGGGCGCCGGCGGGGCCGGCCTCGCGATAGAAGATGTTGAGGCCGTCGACGGTGGCGTGCCGGTACGCGGTGCGGGTCGAGTCGGTTGCGGCGGACGAGGTCATGGGTTACTCCTTTTCCTGAAAGCGGATTAAGTCAGCGCTCACAACTCAGTAGATTCCGAACGTTCGGTAAAGTTTCACTCGTTTGAGAGATTTTTCTTGCGAGGCTGCCTATTGTCAGATTTTACCGATCATTCTGTATAATTATGGACGAGGAAGATCATGGCCCTTGCGCGTGTTGGCGGCGCTGAACTGATCGACAAGATTTCGCGGATCTTTCGCCAGCACGGCTACGAAGGGGCGACGATGAGCCGCCTTTCCGCTGCGACCGGGCTGGAGCGGGCGAGCCTCTATCACCGCTTTCCCGGGGGGAAAGACGAAATGGTCGCCGCCGCGGCCGCCGCGGGCAATGCATGGTTTGCGGAGCACGTGTTGCAGCCGCTCTCTCAGCCCGGAGTTCCTGCCGATCACGCTAAGGTGGTTTGCCAGCGGTTGCGGGAGTTCTATGACGATGGGCGGCTGCCCTGCGTGCTTGAGTCGCTTTCGCTTCCAGCCGGCAGCGAGGAACTGCATCGGTCACTGGATAGTTCGCTCGATGCGTGGGTGGAGGCCTTTACCCAGTTGGCACGGAAGAGCGGCTTCACCCCGGCGGCGGCCCGCGACCGTGCGGAGCAGGCGATTATCGAGATCGAGGGGTCACTGGTGCTGGCGCGGGTGCGGGGCAATTCGGGGCCGTTTCTGAGGACGATCCGGAAGTTGCCGAAGCTGCTAACAGAACCTTCTGCCTAGGCGCGGCCTACCGAATCAGCTGCAAAGCGGCGCGGAAGAGTTCGTCGAAGTTGTCTCCGGCGGATTTGTTTTTTTCTACTGCGGACTCAATGGCTTTGAGCGCTGCTGGTCGCTGGTAGCCGAGATTCACCAGCGCCGACAAGACATCATCGGCGGCTGGACCGGCGGAGACGGTTGCGGCTGGGGCGATGGCCATGTCTTCGAGCTTGTCTTTGAGTTCGAGGACGAGGCGCTCGGCGAGCTTTTTGCCGACTCCGGGGATGTGGGTGAGCATGGCATGGTCGTGGCTGCGAATGGCGGCGACGGTGCGCTCGACGGCGAGCCCCGAAAGAATTTTGACAGCCAGCGCCGGGCCGACTCCGGTCACAGTGATGAGACGCTCGAAGAGGCGTTTTTCGGAGCGGTCCATGAAGCCGTAAAGGGCGATCAGGTCTTCGCGGACCTGAGTGTGGATGTGCAGCGCGGTCTCGGCGCCCTCGGCGGGCAGCGAAGTGAAGGTGGGGACGCTGATGGTAACGTCGTAGCCGACTCCGCCGGCCTCGACGACGACCTGGCCGGGTTGTTTGGAGAGGATGCGTCCGCGGAGGTGGGCGATCATGGCTTCAACTTGGAAAACAAATATCGAAACACTCTTTTATCCTCTACGCCGATAGAGGATTTGGAATTCGTAGCCGGGGTTGGCGGGGAAGAGGCCGGCGATGTGGCGGAGGCGCTCGGCCAATGCCGGTGCGGCGATGAGCGGATATTCGCGCTCGCGCAGGTCGGCGTAGTCGAAGTCGATGGTGAGCGAGAGCAGATAGATCGCGATGGCGTCGGAGAAGGCGGATTCGAAATAATTGGTCTTTGCCTTTTCATCGACGAGCGGCTCGGGGGCCGGCGCCGCGCTTGCTTCGCGAATGGCAGCGTGGTCGCGCTTACGGGCGCGTTCGGTAGCGGGAGTGGTGCGGGCCGGGCTTCGGTCGATGCGGTCGCTGTTGCGATCTAGTGCCCGGCGACGGCTCTCCCATGCGTCCTGACTGGTCTCGCCGCGCACCTGCGCGACGGCCTGCGACCAGACGAGTTCGGCGAAGCTCTCGGGTACTCCGACAGAGTCGACGAAATGGTGGCCGGCGTTGATGAAGAACTCGAAGGCCAGCGCGAAACGGTCCTGCATCAGCCGGGTGGAGATGAAGGTGATCTCCGAGGTTTCAAACTCAACATTACGGTGGCATACGGCGCGGTCGCCGAGGTCAACGGTGTAGGCGGGCGCGATGAGCACCTCTTCCTCATCGGCGATGGTGAGCGGCACGAAATAGTAAGCGTGTTTAGCGAGGCCCTTGGCGACGGCCACAGGCACTGCCTGGACGACGCGGGCGAGATCGGGTTCGGCGAGATGCGTGTCGCCAAAACTTCCGTAGAAGATTCCGTTGGGAGATTCAACAACCGCCGTCTGCTGCGCGATCTGCGCCGCGGGAAGCAGGCCGGCCTGGGCCACATCTGTCATAAGGTTGTATTCTAGCTGAGGGACGAGGCCCGCAGCTTGAGCAGCATGACCGCAACCGCAAAGAGTCCGATAAACCGAGGCCGAGGCATCGGAACAATCTGGGGAATTCCGCTGGGCGATTTTGGACTCTTTGCCAGTCTGCTGATCTCGTTTTCGCTGGGCTTTGCTTCCTTCTTCCTCGCGACCTTTCTGGCCATCTTTACGCTGCTCTTTTACAACGAAGGCGGCCATCATAATGTCGATTTCGCAGACACTTACAAGTTCGTCGGGCTGCCCGTAGGCTTGCTTGTTTTGACGGTGAGCCTGCTCTTCTTTGGCTCCCTCTGGATTCGCCGCAAAATCTCTGGACGATAGGTCATGGCGCTCGTAACGATTCCCGTGGAAAGTCTGCTGGACGGGAGACGGCCATCCTCGGAAGCGCAGGCGCGGGAGTGGTGTGCGCAGCTTGAGGCCGGCGAGATTTTGTTTTTCCCGCAGACTCCGATCGGCTTCGCCGCTGGCGATCTTGAGTTTTTGCTAGGCCAGCAGCAGACCGATAGTTCACTGCACAAAAACATTGCTTACAAGCCGGTGCAGGACGCTTTGAGCGGCGTCGACACTAAGACCGCGGACGCGGCGGCGGTGATGCGCCTGCAGTTGATCATGCGCTGGTATTCGGCTGCGGTTGAGGGGTTTCTGAGCGAATTTCTCGCGCCGTATGCGAGGCGCTGGAAGCTGGATTACGCGAGTTTTCGCCCGCAGGAAGAGCAGGGGCGCGACTTAGCGCTGCGCAAGCGGAACGACCTGCTGCATACCGACGCTTTTCCTACGCGGCCTACGCATGGGGCGCGGATTCTGCGCTTCTTTAATAACATTCATCCGACGCGGGCGCGGGACTGGATCGTCGGCGAGCCATTTCCTTCGCTGGTGAAGCAGTTTGCGCCGAAGCAGATCGAGCTGCCGGAGCCTGAGAACGGCGCGTCAAAGGCGGCAAAGTCGCTGGCGCGGGGCATCGGGCTCGGTGCGGCGATTCCGTCGCTGAAGCGCTCGCCGTATGACGACTTCATGATGCGCTTCCATAATTTTCTGAAAGAGAATGAGGCGTATCAGGCGGGAAGCGTGAAGCATCCGTGGCAGTTCCCAGCCGGTTCGAGCTGGATGGTTTATACCGACACGGTGCCACACGCGGTGCTGACGGGACAATATGCGCTGGAGCAGACGTTTCTGGTTGCGCCGGAGGCGATGGTGACGCCGGAGAGTTCTCCGCTGGCGGTGCTGGAGGAGATGGCTGGGGCCCGGCTGATCTGATTTCGCCGCTCGGATCGCTATCTTCCTTCTGAGACAGTCAGGGCCATTGAGCTTGCTTTGAGGAATGCGATCAGGTCGCGGCGCTCGTCCGGCTTGGCTACGTGAAAGGACATGTCGTTTCCAGGAACAAGGGTGTCGGGATCGGTAAGCCATGCATCCAGCGATCGGTCACCCCAGACGATTCCGGCTTGCTTCAGCTCCGTGGAATATGGGAAGTCGGGGATCGTTCCTGACTTGCGACCATAGACGCCGGCCAGCCTCGGGCCTACGCGATTCTGATCGAGCGTGTGGCAACCAGTGCATCGCTTCTCGAAAACTGCTTTCCCTCGAACCGCATCTCCCGGAACTGGCGATGGGGAGGCGTCCGGAGGGCGAGCGCGGGCGAGGATCAGAGCGCTGAATAGCGCCACCGCGCTTGCGGTGACGATGACTGCGGGCTTGTTCATTTCTCGGATTCCTTTTGCTCAAGCCAACGAAGAATCGACCACAGCCAGAGGGCCGCGTTTCGGGATGTATTTGACCTCGGTGATGCCGAGGACGCTACGGAGTTCTCCGGCGGGGACGACCATTGGTCCGGCGCTCGGAGCTTTGCCCGGCGCGGGTTGCGGGAACGCCGTAGACGTTGCTGTGTGGAAAGAGACGTTGCCTTCGACTTTCTGCACGACTTGATGGATGTGTCCGTTCAGCACGGTGACTGAGCCGAAACGCTTTAGGTATGAGAGAGCCTCGGCGCCGTCCTGCGTGCCCCAGCCCCAGTCGGGATAGACCATCCACAGCGGGATGTGGGCAAAGACGACGATGGGCGTTGAGTCCGAGAGAGTGCTCAGATCGTTCTTTAGCCACACAAGCTGATCGGCGCCGAGCATACCGAGCTTATCGATCTGCTGCGAGTTGTTGAGGCCAATGAAGTGGACGCCCTTATGCGTAAAGCTGTACCAGCCGGTGCCCTTCGTTCCTTTGCCGAAGCGCTCGAGATAGAGCGCGCCGTCGTCGGAAGCGGTGTCGTGCTCGCCGGGGATGTAGAAGATATCTCCGGCCTTGGCGCCTTTGACGATCTGCTGGGCGGCGTCGAACTCGGCTGGCTTCGACGAGTGCGTGATGTCGCCGGTGTGCAGCAACAGATCGTGTTCGCCGGGCAGCGCGTTGATCTTCTCGATGGCCAGCTTGAGCGTTCCGGTGACGTCCTGATTGGCCGCCTTGTTGAAACCGATGTGGCTGTCGCTGATCTGTACGAAGCTGAACTCGGCTGCGCCCCTGGGCCGCGCCATCTGCCCAACTGCTGCGGCGAAGACTCGCGAAGTGGGTACGCCGCCGGCCATGGTCCAGACGAGACCAGCTCCAGCCCAGGCCATACAGGTGAGAAACTCGCGTCGGTCGATTTCGTCTCCGACAGAGGCCGCTTCGTTGCCGTCGGCGACAGCTTCAGGTTTTTCTGGGGCCGGTATAAGGTTCGGCTTGTCACTCATGGGTAAATTCCTCTACCCATGCCAACTGGCGACGGCGCGGTTTATTCCCGGTGAATGGAATAAATTTGCTGCAGGCCAGTTTTCATCTCTGTAGGAGCGCGGCCTCGACTGATGACGTTACTGCCGTGGAAGCGAAAAGATCGCGAGAGCCGTCCCCAAGCGCCTGGATTTGAGGAGCTCGCGATGCCGTTGCTTCCGTCGCTCTACAACGTCGCGCGGTGGCTGGCTCGTGACCCGATCGAAGCGGAGGACCTGGTGCAAGAGACTTTCCTGAAAGCGCTTCGCGGATATCCGTCTTTCGAGCCGGGCACAAATTTCAAGGCGTGGATCTTTCGCATCCTGAGAAACACTTATCTCACTTCGCGCACCGGGCTCGCGGCGATGCGCACTGTTTCGCTGGCAGAACAGATGGACGATTCAGGTGGAAGTGGATATATCGAAGCGGTGATCGATCGCCAAACTCCGGAGCTCAACCTCATGCGCCTTGCCGATCGGGCCGCGCTGCGGGCCGCGATGGAGGAACTTCCACCACCTTTGCTCGAAGTAGTGCTGCTCTGCGACGTGGAAGAGATGAAGTATAGGGAGATCGCCGAGGTCCTCGACGTACCCATTGGCACGGTGATGTCGCGGGTGGCGCGGGCTCGCGCGGCTTTGCGGCGGACCCTACAGAGCGGAGCGATAGCTCCCAGGGAGGTGCGTTCATGACAAGCCATATCTCCCTAGAAACCCTGGCTGCGCTCGCCGATGGAGAACTGGAGACGAAGGAGCTGGCATTCGTCCAGGAGCACCTTGCCGGATGCGTGACTTGTACCGGCAGTGCGCTGGCTCAGTCCCTGCTTAAGTCCGCGACGGCTCGGGCTGGGCAACGCTACGCGACTCCGCCGGAATTGAGTGCGCGCCTTTCACGGCAGATCGCCCAGGATGCGAACGAGGCGCAGGTTTCGCCGCACCCTGCGCGACGCCGTTTCGGGAGCGGGTATGCTGCGTTGGGTTGGGCGGCGGCTGCGCTTCTGCTGGTTGCTGTGACGGTGTCCGGAAGCTGGTTGCTAGTGGACAGAAACGCTAGCCATAATATGGCCTTGGCTTCGGCGAACAGCGCGCTCGTCTCCGAAGTTTTTGATCAGCATGTGGCCACACTTGCGGCCACAGGGCCACCGCAGGTGCTGTCTTCCGACAACCACACCGTCAAGCCGTGGTTTCAGGGCAAGCTGCCGTACGCCTTTAATCTTCCAGAGAATCTTCCTGCGGGTATGGTTCTCGATGGAGCGAACCTCACCTATCTGCGTAATCGGCCCGCCGCGCAACTACTCTTCAGTATTGGGAAGCACCGGGTCTCGGTCTTTGTCATGGAGAAGACGGGGAATGCTGTGGTCGGAGATCTACCGCCCGAGCATTCTGGGTTTCATGTGATGGGCTTTCGTAGCGGTAGCCTTGATGGAATCGCGGTGAGCGATGTGAATCCGGCCAGGCTGGCTGAACTGGTTGGAAGTCTGGCGCTGGCGCAAAGCAAGAGCGCCAAATAGGGGGGCCCACATCTCGATTACGAGATCTAGGCCGGAACTTATCGCGCCTGCGACTTAGCCAGGGCTGTTTTGGCATCGAGGGCGTAGACATTCTTCGCCAGCCCGAGCAGCTTCAATAGCTGAATGCCCATGTAGTTGAAGTCAATTTCATACCAGGCCATACCATGACGGGCCGAAATGGGATGCGCGTGGTGGTTGTTATGCCACCCCTCACCGCCAGTGATCAGAGCGATCACCCAGTTATTGGTGGAGTCATCATGCCCCTTGAACCGCTGTGATCCCCACATGTGGGTCGCCGAGTTGACGAGCCAGGTGACGTGCATGCCAATGGTGACACGGAGGAAGACTCCCCAGAGCACCCAGGAGATTCCGCAGGCCCATCCGCCAAAGGCCGCTCCGCCGAAGAGCAGGCCGAGGCCGACTGTGGTCACCGGGACCCAGTGGTACTTGCTCAGCCATTGGTGAACGGGGTCTTTGGCGAGATCAGGGGCGTAGCGGGAGAGCACCTTCGAATCGCTATGGAGGGAGCCGTTGAGGATCCAGCCCATGTGTGACCACCAGGCGCCGTCGCGCGGGGAGTGGGGGTCGCCGGGCTTGTCGGTGTACTGATGGTGCATGCGGTGGACGGCGACCCAGTAGAGCGGGCCGCCTTGCAGTGCCATGGTGCCGCAGGCGGCCATGAAGTATTCAAGCCACTTGGGGGTCGCGTAGCCGCGGTGGGTAAGCTGGCGGTGGTAGCTCATGCCAATGCCGACGTTTTGCCCGACCAGCCACACGGCGAAAAAGACCATGACCGACGACCAGCGCCAGTGAAAGGCCGATTGCACGATTGCCGCGAGGGCGAACAGATGGAAAAGGGCGATCGTGACGAAGAAGACCCAGTTGAATTGGTCCGACTTTTGCTGGGTAACGGTTGAGTATTCAGGGGCCTGTATGGGCTTGGCTGGAGCGCGTTCTACCGGGGTTTCAGATATCAGGGTTGGCATAGTCGTAACACCACTGTTGTCAGGCTAATGCGGAGGGGTTGGGTGTGCTGTAAGACTTCCGTAATATTCGCCTTTTTTTGTAGTATGCGGAGGGGTGTGGTAGCGATATTCTTTAGTCAATTCTGAAAGGCCTTGTACGTCTTGAAATTTGCCTCGGTCCTCTTCCATCGCAGCATTCGATTGTTATTGTCCGGCGTGACGCTTGCCAGCCTGGCGCTCGGCATTTATCTCACTCGCAGCGGAAACAGCAGCGTTATCGAAACCGCCCAAGCCTCAGGGCCCGCCGAAATCGTAGACCAGTCGGCGCTGACCACGGCGCGCCACCTTGCCGCCCAAGCACACGGCCCTGATGAGCAGCAACAGGCCGTACAGGCGGTCCAAGTTGCCGACCACGCCGTCGACCAGGCTTTTGAAATAGCGCTTCGCGAGGCAAAGGCCGACACTCCTCCGCTCAAGGGCGAAGCGCTGGCGGTTTCGCAGAAGATAGCGGCGCTGGAAACGACCGTCGATGCGGAGAAACAACATGTAATCACACTGACCGCCGCACGGCTCAAGACAGCCAGTCAGGATGACGTCGCGCAGCTGGGGGCGCAGGCGCAGGCGCAGCTGGACCTCGACATCGGCCGGCTGAACGATCTGCATCAGGACCTGATTCTGCTGGGAGATAAGCAAGCTAAGATTCAACAGGCGTTCGACGAACATGAGGCGATGCAGGAGCAGCCCATCGTCCCTGACGCGTCAGAGAACGATTTGGAGTCCTCGCAAAGAATGGTCACTCTGCCAGGCGAGGTCAGGGCACTTCTGGAGATCCGCGACCGCGAGAGGCAGGTGCGGCAGGCGGGCGCGGAGGCGACGACCGCCGCGGCGAGACTGACGCGAGAGCACGAAGCACTGAAGAAAGAGAATGAACTTTCGCCAAATTCCGAGTCAGGGACGACTTCGACTACCGCAACCGTCGACCCGCTGAATGCGCTTTCCAGCCCGCAGAAGACAATGACGGAATATGACGCTCGCATTCAGGACCAGCAGCAGCTTGCGGCCATCTATGGTTCTTGGGCCGAGCTTACCGAGACGAAACGGCTGACTGTGCTGCGCGGCATACTGTTCACGCTGGCGACTATTGCCGCGATTATGCTGGCGGTGTTGCTCGGCATCGTTCTGATCCGGAGCGAGTTTGCGAGGCGAGGGAAGGAAAGGCTCAGGCTGGGCCACCATCCTGTAGCCGTAGAGCTGGTTATGGAATTGGTGGCGCTCGCGATCATCCTCATCGTGATCTTTGGCACACCCGCCCAGATGCCGGCAGTCCTCGGTCTGTAAGTGCGGGAAATCGATCTTTGCCTTGCATCGGACGGCATCGATGTTAGAGGCCGGTCGACCGGGCCTTAGGTTCCGGACATCTCGCGTACCTCGGCGCCGATCGCACGCACCGATTCAGCCTTCGCTTCGTCGAAGCGACCGAAGATCATCTTGCCGGAGGCTGTCTGCAGCACCGAAGTGACGGTGATCTCGACAGCGCGACCAATGAGCCGGCGGGCGTGATCGACGACGACCATCGTTCCGTCATCAAGATAGCCGACGCCCTGGTTGTACTCCTTGCCTTCTTTGAGGATGACGATGTTCATCTTCTCGCCGGGCAGCACGACGGGACGCAGCGAATTCGCGAGGTCGTTGATGTTGAGCACCGGCACTTTGTGCAGATGGGCGACCTTGTTCAGGTTGAAGTCGTTGGTGACGATTTTGGCCCTGAGCTTCTTGGCGAGTTCGATAAGCTTAAGGTCGACTTCCTTGATCTGGGGAAAGTCTTCTTCGATGATCTCGATGGTGAGCTGGGCGTTGGCCTGCATCCGCTGCAGAATATCAAGGCCGCGGCGGCCGCGCTGGCGCTTCGACCCGTCGGAGGAGTCGGCGACCATCTGCAGCTCGTGGAGAACAAATTCCGGGACAGCGAGGGTACCTTCGAGGAAGCCGGTATCGGCCATATCGGCGATGCGGCCGTCGATGATGGCGCTGGTGTCGAGAATCTTTTGCGAGCCGGTGCTGGCCTCGGTGTTGAAAAGGTCGCCGAGCGCTGCGAGATTCAATAACGCGCCCTTGCTGGCGCCGACCACTAGTCCCACATAGGACATGAAGAGCAGCACGAGGATCTGCAACAGGTCCTGCGTGCCGCCGGCGGGAATGCTGTTGCGCAGGACGGCGCTGAAGAGGAACGCGCCAAAAATACCGAGGATGCTGCCCACGACAGCGCCAATAAGCCGTTTTATGCTCAGCGCCCGCACCCGGAGCTCGAAGACAATCATGAGCGCGGCGGCAGCGGCGCCACTGAGCGCGGCGATCCAGGGATTGAAACCGACCGGGTGAAAAAAGTAAGCGGCGATGCTGAGGATGAGGATAAAACCAATGCGTATTAAGACTAAGTCCATGAGGATTGACTCCGAACGCCGCCGGCCATCTTCGATTCGTATCTCTTTCTTGAAAGGGCAGGCACTCGGAGTATACCGGGAGGCCTCTTACGGGGCAAAGTAAAACGGCACGCCCGCAGGCGTGCCATTGATGAAGTTACAGAAGTAAGTTCCTTAGTACTTGGGAACGCTGGGATCAATCTGCTCCGACCAGGCCTGAATGCCTCCGGCAAGGTTCTGGATTTTGTTGAAGCCAGCCTGCTTCAGGAGCTCGGCTGCCTTCTGGCTGCGTCCGCCCATCTTGCAGTGGACGACGATCTCGCGGCTCGAGTCCAACTCTTGCAGGCGGGCCGGCAAGTCGCCGAGCGGAATGAGATAACCGCCCAGGTTGGCGATCTGAAATTCGTGCGGCTCGCGCACGTCGAGCAGGTAGATGTCTTCGCCGGCGTCACGCTTGCGCTTGAAGTCGGTGACGGAGATCTGGGGAATTCCGTTGTTCACTGTTTCCTCCGTCTTTGCCGGGGGCAGAATGCCACAGAACTGATCGTAATCGATGAGCTCGGTGACAGTCGGATTTGTGCCGCAGACCGGGCAGTCGGGGTTCTTGCGGAGCTTAAGCTGGCGGAAATTCATGTTCAGCGCATCGACCAGTAGCAAACGGCCGATCAGTGGCTCGCCGATTCCGAGGATGAGCTTGATGGCCTCCGTCGCCTGGATGACTCCGACAAGGCCGGGAAGGATGCCGAGCACGCCGCCCTCGGCGCAGGATGGCACAAGGCCCGGCGGCGGCGGTTCGGGATAGAGGCAGCGGTAGCATGGGCCGTCTTTGGTCGCGAACACGCTAGCCTGGCCCTCGAAGCGGAAGATCGATCCGTAGGCATTCGGCTTGCCGGTAAGCACGCAGGCGTCGTTAACCAGATAACGGGTCTGAAAATTGTCGGTGCCGTCGGCGATCACGTCGAACTGGCTGATGATCTCGAGCGCGTTGGCGCTGGTGAGCATGGTTTCGAACTTGACAATGTTGATGAAGGGATTGAGGCCCTTGAGGCGCTCCTCAGCAGAGTCGATCTTGGGGCGGCCGATGCTCTCGGTCGAGTGAATGATCTGGCGCTGCAGGTTGCTCGAGTCGACGACATCAAAGTCGACAAGGCCGATGGTTCCGACGCCGGCGGCGGCGAGGTAGAGCGCGAGCGGCGAGCCGAGTCCGCCGGTGCCGACGCAGAGGACCTTCGCGGCCTTGAGCTTCTTCTGACCCTCCATGCCGACCTCGGGCAGGATCAGGTGGCGCGAGTAGCGCGCGATCTCTTCGTTGCTCAACTCGGGCAACTTCTGCTCGGCGCTGACTGGATGTTCAACCAAAGTTGCCATCAGTTTCCCCTTTCCGGGCCAACGCCGCCCGCTCCCAATCCACCCGCTATTGATGGGATAATCGTGAGCGCGTCGGCTTCTGTAACAGCGGTGGTATCTTTTTCGGGTAGATAGCGTACGTCTTCATCGTTCAGATAGACATTCACGAACGAACGCAGCTTGCCATCGTCGGTGTAAAGATGCTTCTTCAGGTCCGGATGCTGGGTTGTGAGCTGCGAAAGCGCGTCGCCAACCGTGGCCGCCGTGACTACTACCGTGTCCTGCTTACCGGTATAGACACGCAGCGGCGTGGGGATATGAATCTTCATGCGGGAATGCTCCTCAATCTCTCGTTGGCTTTTTCCTGGGCGGCGCCATCTACTTCGATCAACTCGGCTACAAGAGCTTTGTCTTCTTCGCTGGCGCCGGTGAGCAGGAATGAGTTGGTCTCCTGCGCTGCTCCTTCCCGGACGTTCGTGATCACGTAGGAGCAGGCGAGCCAATGCGCTCCGGCCAGATCGGTGGCCGACCATTGCGCCGGATGATCGGGATGCGAGTGGTAGAAGCCGACAATGTCCCAGCCGCTCTCGCGGGCCTGACGCTGGATCTTTACCAACTCCTGCGGCGCGATGTTGTAGCGGTTGCGTGGAGAATCGGTGCGGGTGTTTCCGGCGCGAACCGCCGACTCGACGATATTGACGAATACCTCATCGACACCAACTGCGGACCGGCCAAGAAGGACGCCGCAACACTCATGGGGATAGGTTTCTTCGCCATGAGTTCGCATCGCCTCGTAAATCGCTGTGGTCAGTTTCAGCATTGCGTCTTCACTCCTCCGTCTTTACTCATCCCAGAATCGTTCGCTGAGGTACTTGTCAGCGGAATCGCACAGAATTGTAACAATCACTGTATCTTGAAGGATTTCGGGTTGATTCTTCCGCGATCTCTTCGGCTATCCGCAGCGCCGCTGCGACGTTGGCGGCCGCTGAGACGCCTACCAAAATTCCCTCTTCGCGGGCCAGCCGCTTCGCCATCTTGTAGGCGGCCTCGGTTTCCATCTCGATGTTGCGATCGGCGAGCGCGGGGTCGTAGATCGCGGGGACGATGGCTGAAGCCATGTGCTTCATGCCTTCGAGGCCGTGAAACGCCGAGTCGGGCTGCATAGAGATGCATTCGATGCTGGACGAATACTCTTTCAATCGGCGGGCCGCTCCCATGAAAGTACCGCTGGTGCCAAGGCCGGCGATGAACTGAGTAATCTGCCCCTCTGTCTGCTGCCATATCTCGGGCGCGGTGGTGCGGTAGTGAGCGCGCCAGTTGGCATCGTTGCCGTATTGGTCGGCGTAATAAAACTCGTCCCCAAATTCTGCGGCGAGCTCGCGCGCCTTGCGGATGGCGCCGTCGGAGCCTTCGGCAGGATCGGTGGAGATGACTTCTGCTCCATAGGCGGCAAGGATCTTCTTGCGCTCCGGCGAGACATTGGCCGGCATGCACAGCGTGACTCCGAACCCCATTGCCGCGCCTAGCATGGCGTAAGCGATTCCGGTATTGCCGCTGGTGGCGTCGAGCAATCTTTGCCCTTTGGTCGCCTTCGATGCTGCGAGCAGGCCGCGGGCTTGGGCGTCCGCGACGATCGCCGATGCTGCGCGGTCTTTGACGGATCCCCGGGATTGACCCATTCCGCTTTGGCGAGTATCTGCACGCCGGGTAGATGGGCGGTAATCTTCTCAAGCCGGATAAGCGGCGTGTTTCCGATGCGTTCGAGAACTCCCGTACCGAGTTTGGTAGCGATGGCAGTTGTCATAATCGAGCTTTGATTGCGACGTGTCTGGTGAATGTGCGAAAGTTAATTCGGAATCCGGGTCACCGCCATATGGCGGCTCACCCTCGGGCTAGGCGTTTTCGTGAAGAAAACACCGACATCGCTGATTGCGGTCAAATCCCATTTCCGTTGCTTTCGCTCTACGTCGTAGAGAGTTCCAAATTCAGTGTAACTTCAGCTTGAGGTTCAGCGCCAATGCCAATCAAAGTCCATCATCCTACGTTTGATCAAATTCTCAGTGACTTGCGCGCTAGTAAGTTTGATGTGCGAGAGCTCCCTGGGGTCGCAGGAGAGGTGATGGTTGTGAAAAACGGGGTGGGCGCCATCCTGAAGAAGTCGGCTGATGGCAAGTCCGCGTCATTGACTGCGAACCCCGGATTCCTTCTTGAAGGCGAGATTAGCCGCCTGCTCGACCGGGGTAATCAGAAATTCCTGAAGACCAGCAAGCTGGAGATCCCGGCGACCGCGGACCACCTGCGGGCGGTGCATCATTTTGCCGAGGAGCTGCGCGAGCGGGCAGGCTCGGAAAGTCTTTACAATGAATCACTTGGGACGGTCAGCGACGTGTACTTGTATGACCGCGTGAAGGGGCGGGAACACGGCTCGGCTCCGGCCAATTCTGGCGGCCACTGAAGAATCTCTCCTCTACTCGTTCCGCAACGCTTCCATCGGCTCGACGCGCGATGCTCTTCGAGCGGGAATAAGGGCGCCGAGGGTACCGACGACCGCAAGGCCAATCGCGGCCGCCAGATAGGAGAGCGGGTCCAGCGCCGGCACGTTGAAGAGGAAGCTTGGACCAATCGAGTAGCGAGGACCGATGCGACGAGTCCGCCGGCGATGCCCAAGGCGATCAGCCGCCAGCTCTGGCGCAGGAAGAGTGCCAGAATCGATTCCCGCGTGGCGCCGAGGGCGATGCGGATGCCGACCTCCTGCTGACGCTGGTTGACGAGCTGCGAGAGCACGCCGTAGAGACCGGCCATGACCATCAAGGCCGCAAGGGCCGCGAATGACCCGATGAGGTAGACGCCGAGGCGCTGGTTGCCGGTCGCGTCCTCGAGCGAGCTTTCCATTGACTTGAGGTCGTCTATCGCAAATCCCGGCGCGGTTTCCCGCAGGACCCGGTGAATGCTTTGGGTGAGGTCGACATCTCCGCTGGTATGCAAAATGAATTGAGTTGCGGAGGCGAGTACAAAGGAATAAAAGAGCGAGTCCCTCGGGATTTGTTGATACGAGAGTGTTAGTTCCGGACGTGTAGCCTCGGTCAGATTGCGGCGGATGTTGTTCGCGAGCACGCCGACGATCGTGTAGGGCTTGAGCATTCCCGTATCTTTGCCACCGAGATCGAGTTGCTGGCCGATGGGGTTGACGTCGTGGAAGTACTGATCGGCGAGGGCCTGGTTGATGACCGCGACGAAGGGCGCACTGGCGGTATCGTCGTCGGTGATTGCGCGGCCTTTCACGATCGGCGTGCCGATCGCCTGCGAATAGTCTCCGCTCATCACGCGTATCTTGGCATTGCGCGCGTCTTTCCCCGAATCGCTCTTGGGCTGGCCGACGACATCAAAGCTGGTGTGGATGTCGACGCCGTCGAGCGGCGTGGACGAGGCGAGCGCGGCGACCCGCACCCCGGGCAGATGGCGCAAGCGGTCGAGCAGCGGCTGATAGATCGTGTTGGCAATCGAGGTCGCCGGGGCGGCCGCAGCGAAGTTCCCTATCGAGCTCTGGAATGCGAGATAGCCGGCGGAATCCGGCGGCGTGGCGGTGAAGGTGATCACATGCTCGGTCTCAAACCCGAGCCGCTGGTGTTCCAGGTTGTAGAGCGTATGAAAGAGCAGGCCGGTGGCGACAAGCAGGATCGCGGCAATCGCGACCTCGCCTGAAACGAGCCACCCGGCCATGCGTGAGCGCGCGGCATGCGGAGTGGAGGCGCGTGACTGCCCGCGCAGGACGGTTTCGGGTTGGACTCTCCACGCCAGCAACACGGGCAGCAGCGAAGACAGGAGAGTGACTGCGATGGCAATCACCGCCAGCATGGCAAGAACCGCGAAGCGAAGATGGATTTCAGAGGCGCGCGGCATCATGCCTCCGGGCAGCTTCTGCAGCGACCACAAGATTGCCGTGGAGAGACCCAGCCCTACGGCGGAGCCGAGCACGCTAAGCAAGCCGCCCTCGACCAGCAGTTGGCGAATCAGCCGCCAGCGATCGGCTCCGAGCGCGGTGCGCACCGCGAACTCCTGCTGGCGGGCGAGGCAGCGGGCGAGTTGGAGGTTGGCGACGTTGGCACAGGCAATCAGCAAGACAAGCGCCAGGGCGGCCAGTAGTCCCAGGAAGACAGGCCGCGCCGCGTGGGTGACCGCGCTCTGAAACGGGACCGCGGTCAGGTGCAGGTCTTTGGCTTCCTTGGGATCGTCCTTGGCGATGGATTTTGCGATGGTATCCAGGTCGGCTCGCGCCTGATCCAGGGTCACTCCGCGCCTCAATCTGCCGAGCAGGGTGAGAAAGTCATAGCCCCGCTCGGTCTGCATCTCTTTGGTTGGCTGAAACGGCAACCAGACGGCCTCAGTCGAGGTGTACATCTCGGTGTCAGGAAACTGAAAGTTGGGAGGCATGACGCCGATGACGGTATGAGGGACGGCGCCGATGCGGACGATCTGGCCGACGATCTTCGGATCGGCGGCAAATTGTTTCCGCCATAGCTCATCGCTCAGGATCGCGGTGGGCGGCGCTCCGGTTTCGCCATCCGCCTGGGTGAATCCGCGACCGATCGCCGGCGTGGCGCCGATCATGTTGAGCAGGTTCCAGGTGAGCTTGGGGCCGAAGACCGTCTCCCCGCCTTGCGCGGTCTGGATGATGGCGACGTCGCCTTCATATCCCGCCGCGTCTTCGAGGACGCGCGAGCGCTGACGGATGTCTTCGAGGTTTCGCCACGAGGTTGAGCCATAGCTCTCCGGCCCGTCACCGGGAGGCCCGAAGATGATGAGCCGGTCGGCGGCGTAGTAGGGCAGCGACCGGATGAGCACTGAGTCAATCACGGTGAAAAGGGCGGCATTCGCCCCGATGCCTAAAGCCAGTGTCAACACTGCCGTAACGGCAAAGCCCGGCGACTTGCGCAGCTGGCGTAGCGCGAAGACGAGATCGTTGACGATGCTGGTCATGCGGTGGTTGATCCTCCTCAATGCAGCGCAAGATACGAGAGTGTAAAACGATGTGACGGCTTAGATCGCCGAGCAGTTTCCCGATGCAGGAAGTTTAACCGTGATTGCGTCGACGACGGGGTTTAGTTGTTGCATTGCTGGACTGCCGGAGAGGAAGCTGCGTAGCAGGGATGCCGTGGGTGTCATTGGATGTCGAAGCACGGACGTTTGGCGCTCATCGGTAAAGCGATTTTGTAGAGCCTGGCTCTCTTGACATGCCTTTACTCGGGATGTAGTTTGGCGGGTGTGTAAAAACCAAGCCGGGTCTGCTTTGTGATCGTGGCGGCATCGCCGATTAGTTGGGAGAAATCGATGACGGAACTTCAGAAGTTCGTTTCTTTGGCAGTCCTGCTGGGAACTGGCTGTATTGCAGGCGCGCAGTCAGCGCAGAAGCCCTGGCTTGATACCAGCCTGCCGGCGGAGCAGAGGGCGGCTGCTCTTGTCCACCAGATGACGCTGGAGGAAAAGGCTTCACAACTCGTCAACCAGGCGCGAGGGATTCCGCGGCTCGATATTCCCGCTTATGACTGGTGGAGCGAGTCGCTTCACGGCGTGGCCGTGAACGGGACGACTGAGTTTCCCGAGCCTATCGGCTTGGCGGCAACCTTCGATCCGGCGACCATTCATGAGATGGGGACCGCGATCAGCATCGAGGGACGCATCAAGCACGTGCAGGCGGTACGCGCCGGGCACAGCAATATCTTTGAGGGGCTGGATTTCTGGGCGCCGAACATCAATATCTTTCGCGATCCGCGCTGGGGACGTGGCCAGGAGACCTACGGCGAAGATCCCTTCCTTACCGGACGCATGGGCGTGGCGTTTGTCACCGGGATGCAGGGCGATGATCCGCGCTACTACCGGGTGATCTCGACTCCCAAGCACTTTGCGGTGCACAGCGGACCCGAGCCGACTCGCCACACCGCCAACGTTGATGTAAGCAAGCATGATGAGATGGACACCTACCTTCCCGCCTTTCGCGCTGCAGTGACCGAGGGTAAGGCTGGTTCGGTGATGTGCGCATACAACAGCATCAACGATCAGCCGGCTTGTGCAAATGATTTTCTGCTCAAAGACCAGCTGCGCGGCAAGTGGGCTTTTCAGGGTTACGTTGTCTCGGATTGCGGCGCGGTGATCGACATCTTCGCCGGCCATCACTATAAGCCGACGCAGGCGCAGGCATCCGCGATCAGCCTGCTGACCGGCATGGACAACGAGTGCGCGGACTTCTTCGCAAAGGTGACCGACAACCACGACTACAAGCCCTATCTCGATGCGGTCAAAGAGGGATATCTGAAAGAGAGCGACATCGACCAGGCGGTGACGCGGCTCTTTACCGCGCGCATCAAGCTGGGCATGTTCGATCCGCCGGACATGGTGCCGTATTCCAAGATCGATGAAAGCGAGCTTAACAGCGCGGCGCATCGCGCACTGGCGCGCAAGCTCGCCAACGAGTCGATGGTGCTGCTGAAGAACGACGGCGTGCTGCCGCTGAAGACGTCGGGCATCAAGGTCGCAGTCGTCGGGCCGCTCGCCAACCAGACCAAGGTGCTGCTGGGCAACTACAACGGCACGCCAACGCATACTGTTTCGGTGATGGAGGGTCTGAAGGCGGAGTTTCCCTCGGCAGAGATCAAGTATGTGGAGGGCACACAGTTCCTGAGCAAAGAAGCTTCTCCGGTGCCGGCCGCGCTGTTGACCACCGGAGGAAAGTCGGGCGTTCATACGACCTATACGGTGATGGATGTGATGGCGCTGGCGGCGCCGAAGTCTCAGCCGCCGCCGCTTGCCAGCCGGATCGATCCGGAGATCGGCGTTCCCTCCGGGCCGGTGCCTCCCGAGGTGGCTGGAAAGACTTCGGTCGTGGTTCAGTCGGAGGCGACGCTCACGCCGACCGAGACGGGCGACTACAACCTGGGCATTCGCGGCGAAAACTTCTACGTTGCCACGCTCGACAGCAAGCCGGTCACGATGAATTACATGAGCAACGGCATCGGAACCACGCTCGGCCGAGTGCACCTGGAACAAGGCAAGAGCTATACGTTAAAGGTCACGTATATGCTGCCGCAGGAAGGTGCGACTGCGCCGCGGCTGGTGTGGTCCAAGGTCGATCCGAAACCCTCGCCTGAGGCTGTAGCTGCAGCGAAGGATGCCGATGTTGTTGTCGCGGTCGTCGGCATCACCAGCGAACTTGAAGGCGAAGAGATGCCGGTCAGCGAGGACGGCTTCAAGGGCGGCGATCGCACCAGCCTCGACCTGCCCAAGCCGGAAGAGGCGTTGCTTGAAGCGGTGGCCGCGACGGGCAAGCCGTTGGTCGTCGTGCTAATGAACGGCAGCGCGCTGAGCGTGAACTGGGCGAAGGTGCACGCCAACGCGATTCTTGACGCGTGGTATTCCGGCGAAGAAGGTGGCGCGGCGGTGGCGGAGACGCTTTCGGGGAAGAACAATCCTGCCGGGCGGCTTCCGGTCACCTTTTATACCGGTGTCGATCAGCTTCCGGCGTTTGAAGACTATGCGATGAAAGGCCGGACCTACCGGTATTTCGAAGGAACACCGCTTTATCCCTTCGGGTACGGGTTGAGCTATACCAGCTTCTCGTATAGCGGACTGAAGCTCGGCAGCGACGAGATCACTGCCGGTGACACGCTGAACGCGAGCGTCACCGTCACGAATTCTGGCAAGGTCGCGGGCGACGAAGTAGCCGAGCTTTATCTGAATTTCCCCAAGGTTTCCGGTGCTCCGCTGAAGGCGTTGCGGGGCTTCCAGCGCATTCATCTGGAACCCGGCGCCTCGCAGGAGGTGAAGTTTGAGTTGAAACCCCGCGATCTGAGCATGGTAAGCGAGGCTGGCGAACCGATCGTGCCCGAGGGCGAATTTACGCTGACCGTCGGCGGCAGCCAGCCGAACGGCGATTCGTCCCATCTGTCGCAGACCTTCCGGGTGAAGAACACGCTCAGCCTGCCGGAGTAATCGAGTCAAGAGCCGCATGCGCGGGCGCTGCTAAAATCAAGGGAGTTATGGCGGCGTCCGCGAGTGTCTCTCCTGAAATTTTGACGAAGTATGAGCCTGTGATCGGGCTCGAAGTCCATGTGCAACTGCTCACCCTGACGAAGGCCTTTTGCGGCTGCTCAGCGAAGTTTGGCGCGCTGCCGAATACGAATATCTGTCCGGTCTGCCTGGGCCTGCCCGGTGCGCTGCCGGTGCTCAACAAGCGCGCGGTTGAATTTGCGGTGTTGGCCGCAACGGCGATCAACTGCGAGATTCGCGAGCGCTCTATCTTCGCGCGCAAGAACTACTTCTACCCCGACCTGCCCAAGGGGTACCAGATCTCGCAGTTTGATAAGCCGCTGGCCGAGCATGGCTACATTGACGTCTCCACTCCGAACGGCGAGAAGCGCATCGGCATTACCCGCCTGCACATGGAAGAGGACGCGGGCAAGAGCATGCACGAGGGATTTCCCGAGTCGGCGACCAAGACTTATGTCGACCTGAACCGCTGCGGCACACCGCTGATCGAGATTGTGAGCGAGCCGGACATTCGCACTCCGGACGAAGCCTACGAATACCTCACCAAGCTGAAGGAAATCCTGCTCTACACCGGAGTGAGCGACTGCAATATGGAAGAGGGCTCGCTGCGCTGCGACGCCAATGTGAGTGTGCGGCCACGCGGGCAGGAGAAGTTCGGCACCAAAGCCGAAGTGAAGAACGTCAACAGCTTTCGCTACATTCGTTTGGCGCTGGAGTATGAGATTGAGCGTCAAGTGGAGCTGATCGAGAGCGGTGGCCGGGTGGTTCAGGAGACGCGCCTTTGGAACTCGGTTGAGGGCCGCACCTATTCGATGCGTTCCAAAGAGCAGGCGCATGACTATCGTTATTTCCCCGAGCCGGATCTGCCGCCGCTAATTGTCAGCGCGGAGTGGAAGGCAGAGATTGTCAGCCATCTGCCCGAGCTGCCCGAGGCTAGGCGCTCGCGGTTTATGCAGGAGTATGATCTGAACGCTCAGGATGCGCAGACGCTGACTGCAACGCGCGAGTTCGCGGACCAGTTTGAGGTTGCGGCGAAGGCGGCGAAAAGCGCTCGTCGCGTGGCCAATCTGGTCAACAGCGAACTAGTGACCCGGCTCAAGCTGCACAGCCTGGAACTCGAGCAGTCGCCGGTCACGATGAAGGGCATTGCCTTTGCCGCCGATCTGGCCGAGGAGGGCAAGCTCTCGAGCAAACAATGGAAGCAGCTCTTCGACATTGCTTTCGAGAAGGGCGAGGATTTCCCCGTAGTCTACGAACGTGAGAAGCCGCAGCAACTGAGCGATCCGGCGGTGATTGAGAAGTTAATCGACGAGGTCATCGCTGCGAATCCAAAGCAGGTGGAGCAGTACCGCGGCGGCAAGAAGACGGTGGCGGCTTTCTTTGTGGGCCAGGTGATGAAGCTGTCGAAGGGGCAGGCGAATCCGGGGCTGCTGAACGAGTTGGTGGTGAAGAAGCTCGATTCTTAGTTCGCCCTTGTAGTCGAGCGAACGAGGAGGTTGAATTCTGTGATTACGTTAAGCCTGGATCAGTATTTCGACATCATTCGTTTCATTATTGACGGAACCATTCTTGCTGCAGCCATTGCCGGCGGAGAGTACGGCAGACGAAAGTTCCAGGAGTCGCTTCAGAAAACGGCCGTCGGATGGCCTTCCGCGCAAGGAACAATCCAATGGGCCAAGGTCGAGAGAATTCCCGGCACCACGCGCTTTGTTGTCAACCTGACCTATACCTATTTCGTTGGTAAATTTCGCGCGGGTGACTTTGCGCAGGAATTTAGGAAAGAGTGCGAAGCCGATGCCTTTGCCCATGCGATGAGGGGCCGTAGACCGCAGATTCGGTATAAGGAATCCGATCCCGAAACCTCAATCATTGATCGCAGCAGTATGGAGCAAGTCTTCGATCTGCCCATCACGATGCTGCACCCTAGCTTGCCCCGCTAAACAGAAAATCCATCGGCCAATCGGGCTTGATGCCGTGCTGGCGTACCAGCGTGGCCAGTTGCGCGTAGTGTCGGATGCCGTGCAGGAAGGCGTGAAAGAGAATTCTCTTCCGCGTTGCAGTCCGTGTTCCTGCCGAGATCGTGGTGAACTCCAGCTTCTCTTCCCAGTCGATGGAGTCATCGGCCAGTAGCTTGCGATAACTGGCCATTGTCTGGTCGTGCTGACCGAAAAGCTCTTCCGCCGAGCCGTCTGGAACCTGCTCATAAGGAGTCACCGGCTCGCCGCTCAGCCGCTCCGAGTATCGGAGCTCC
Source organism: uncultured Acidobacteriaceae bacterium (assembly GCA_963742015.1). Taxonomy (GTDB): domain Bacteria; phylum Acidobacteriota; class Terriglobia; order Terriglobales; family Acidobacteriaceae; genus Acidisarcina. Next base: position 52,885 of record CAVUKL010000011.1, read on the forward strand.
ACGGCGACGATGTGCCGCAGCAGTCCTCGGACGGTTCCTACGCCGTAGACGTCGCAAGGTAATTCGAGAGCTGCTGGATTTGCTGCGAGAAGCGCCTTCCAGCGCTGAGCGGTCAGGTCGTTCCACTGTAATACCTCAGTTGCAGTTAGTGCTGGCTGCGTCATGATTTCTCCGTCAGGGCGCGATACCCAATATCGCGCCGGTAATACATGCCGTCGAAATGAATGCGGCTCATCCCTTCGTAAGCGAGGGCGAGAGCCTCTTGCAAGGTATCCGCGGCGGCGGTGACGCTGAGGACGCGACCGCCGCTGGTGAGGTATTCGCCGTTCAGAAGCGAAGTCCCGGCATGAAAGACCTGGGCAAGTTCAGCGGCTGCTTCGAGCCCGGCGATTTTCTTCCCGGCCGTGTAGCTGCCAGGGTAGCCCTCAGAGGCGGCGACGACGCAGGCCGACGCTCCGGGACGCCAGCGAAACTCGGTATCGCTGAGTCGCCCCTCAACGCAAGCCTCAAGTCCCTCGACAAAATCGCTCTCCAGCCGCACCAGGATCGCCTGGGTCTCGGGATCGCCGAAACGGGCGTTGTATTCGAGCACCATCGGTCCGCGCGCGGTCATCATGAGGCCGCAGTAAAGCACGCCGACGAACGGAGTGTCCTCAGCCGCCATGCCGTCGATAGTGGGCTGGGCAATGTGTTGCACCAGCCACGCCTGCATGGTCTCGGCGAGCATGGAATCCGTCGTATAGACGCCCATGCCGCCGGTGTTCGGGCCAGTGTCGCCTTCACCGATGCGTTTGTGGTCTTGCGCTGGAACCAGCGGTGTGACGTGGTTGCCGTCGGAGAGGAGAAGAAACGACAGCTCTTCGCCGTGGAGGCATTCTTCGATGACAACCGAGCTCTCGGCCGTCCCCAAGGTCTTGCCGCTGAAGAGTCCGGTGATTGCGGTCTCGGCTTCCTGCTTTGTCTCGCAGATGAGCACGCCTTTCCCCGCGGCGAGACCGTCGGCTTTGACCACTACCGGCAGGTGGAAGAGCGCGAGAGATTCCAGAGCTTCCGCCTGGCTCGAAACCGCCGCATATTTGGCGGTCGGGATATTGTGGCGCTGCATAAAGCGCTTGGCGAAGGCCTTGCTGGTTTCAAGCATCGCGGCGGCGCGCGTAGGGCCGAAGACGGGCAGGCTGCGGCGGTGCAACTCGTCCACGAGACCGAGCGAGAGCGGCAGCTCGGGTCCGACGACAGTGAGGTCGGGCTTCTCGGCGGCGACCACGCGGAGGAGGTCGTCGAGGTCGCTCTGCCGCGCTGGAATGCAACGCGCAACTGAAGCGATGCCGCCATTGCCCGGCGCGCAGACAACGTCATCGACTCTCGAAGACTTTTGAATGGCCCAGGCAAGGGCATGTTCGCGCCCGCCGGAACCGATGATGAGAACTTTCATGAAGCTGACAGACTCCTGCCCCGGCGAATGGTTACCTTCAGGGACGTTCCATCGAGGCTAACTCAGTGGGAGGTGGATTCCAAATCAGACCGCCGACGCAAGTCCGTCGCAATGGTCTTCAGCAGCACCGCATCTGCCGAGTCGTTACTCAACTCCCAGGCCATCACTCCGCCGAGCTTGTGGCTGCGCGAGTAATTGAGTTTGGCGAGAATCGATAACGGATCGTCAAAGGTCCAGAAGGTTTTGTTGGCGTAGAGCCACGGCGTCTGCGATTTTGGGTCGCGGTAAAGCTTGAAATTTGGTTGGATCGACTGGATGTAACTGTAGAAGTGGTCGCCACGTATCGGCTGCCCTTGCTGGTAGAGGCCGTGATTGTCGTCCGCGACGCCGCTCCATCCATAGGCATAGAACGGGATGCCCAAAAGCATTTTTGACGGCGTAATACCTGCCTGCTCATAGGCCCGGATCGTCGCATCGACGTTGTTGCCCTGCAGCGGATCGCCGGGAATTTCATAAAGCGGCGCGATCATTCCGGTGATGCGGCTCCAGGGGCCGTTGTAGTCGTAGTTCATCACGTTGATCTGATCGACGACTGCGGCGACGGCCTTGAGGTCGAAGCCCTGATAGCGGCTGGCGCGGGCGGCGATGGCGATGGTGAGCTTCAGGTTAGCCTCCAAGGCGTTCAGCTGGCGGCGGAACTCGGCAAGCAGGCCGAGGTAATTGTCCTTGTCGGCGAGAGTGGGATATTCCCAGTCGAGGTCAAAACCGTCGAAGATATCGCCGCCTTCGATGCCGGGCGCAAAGTGGCCGCGGATGAACATGTCGATACACGAGGTGACAAAGGCAACGCGATTTTCAGGCCGGGCTGCGCTTGCGAAGAAACTTGGGTTGCCTTCGATGGAGATGAGCAGCTTTAGTTTCGGATATCTGCGGCGCAGTTCCTGAAGCTGATGAAAGTTGCCTCGCAGTGGCGCCGCTGGATCGTCGGGTTGGCCATCCAGGCTGGTCGCCGCGGTGTGGACGAAGCTCAAATCGGCGTTAGGGTCGCCGATTGCGCAGGCGTTGTTCTTGATGACACCCTGCGAATAGTCGATCTGGTCGAGCAGCGCGGCAGCGCCAGTGGTAACGAGGTTCTTGACGAAGTACTGGTTGTAGACGCCCCATTGAGGATAGTAGCCGACGAGCAACGGACGCGGCGGCTTCTCTGACCCAGTCATCAGAGATGGAGAGATAACGGTCAGGATCGTGGCTGCGGCCAGACCGATCCACCGGGCCAGCGTCGATCGCCGGCTGCAGGATTCGGGACCCGGCCTCAATTGCTGCTGGTCTCGACGACGTGGCCCGGGGTGACATAGGGCAACGATTCGGTGGCGAAGGCCTGCTCGGCCTGAAGTCCCTTGATCGTATAGATTGCAAACTGCCGGTCGGAGGTATGCATCAACTCAAAGATTAACTCGGCGCGGTTGTCGCCGTTGGTGTCGACGGCGTCGATCAGCTTCATCCTCGGCGTAATGTCGAGGTGTTTCGCATCGGTCACCGATTGGAAGCGCAGCTGCGGGTCGCCGTTGAAGTCCGGCTGGGCGATGATGGTCACGTATTTCTCCTGGATCGCACCGGATTTATCTGGCCCGATGGTCGCCTTCGCCGTGAGCACCAGCGTCGCTCCGCCGTTGTAAGAGAGCTCGTAGGCGTGAAAGTCTTTTTCGCTCAGCACGACCTGCGGCTGCTGAGGCTGGGCCTTGCGGGTCGAGGCGCTCTTTGTAGTGGTCGCCCTGACGGGCTTTGCAGGAACCGGAGCGGGCCCGATCCGCTCCGACGGAGTGTATCCGCCGGTTAGTACCTCTTTGATCGCAAGCTGCTCGACCGCTGCCTGCATTTTGGTCGCCTCGGAAGGGTCTGGCCAGGGATACGCAAAGGAATGCTCCTCTCGGTTGACCGGGTCGGAGATAGCAGCCATCTGCTGGAGGTCGGGCGGAACTCCGGTGAGCTTAGTGGCTTGGAGCGGGGCTTCGGCGGCGACAGGCTTGCCATGGGAGAGCCGAGGACGGTCAGGATCGCCCTCGTTCACGCTCGAGACTGGGGAACCGTCGCCTGAGTCTGCAGCCGCTGCGGCAGCCGACTGCTTCCTCAGATGCGGCCGATCTGGATCCTCAGGCGCGGTGCCCGCGCCCCCCTGGCTGCTGTCGGTGTCGGCGCGACGGTGCAGGGTGGGCTGGTCGGGATCATTGGAGGATGCTGTACCGCTGGAGCTGCTGCCGGTTGACGATGTGGTCGTTGAACTGCCTTGGCCGCTGCCGCTCGAACCGGGGGCACGATGCAGCGTGGGTTGGTCGGGATCGTTTGCGGGTGCCGAAGAGCCGCCTGAACTCGAGGGCGGGCTGCTGTTCTTAAGGTGTGGCCGATCGGGATCATTGTCCTGGACGACCCTAGGCGGAACTTTAGATGGGGTAAGCTTTTTCGGCGGCGGGGGTGGGGTCAGCGGCTTCCACTTGCCGTAGCCAAACCAGGCGCCCCCGACCTCTTCGCCGCCGGCGACATAAAAAGTGCCTTTTGGGATCCCAGCCTGCTGCAGCTCGTAGAGCGTGTCGTTTTCGACGGTGAGCGGAGCAGGTTGCGCCATAAACAATCCGCCGTCCTGATATTCGCCATTCACAAAGACGCTTAGCGGAACGATGCGGCTGGCCACAGGTTTTCCCGGAGCGCCGACCCACTCGAGGATCGAAACGGCACGAGGCTCGTCCGGCTTCTTCTGTTCGTCCGGCTTGATGCGGCCCGGATATTGGGCCGTCGCCATCGACGTCAGCACCAACAGAAGCGGCGCAGCAAAGAGGCTTCGCGCACATCGCCTTCCGCCGGTGCTGGTCATTTTGGTCATGGCTTGGAACATGGTCGAGCCAGATGCTCTAATAGCGTTGTTTGAGATCGCGCCCTTCACCGACCTTCGGTGTTGCGCCTGACTTAATGCTACTCCCGGCAACTTTGACAATTTGCCGCTTGAAAGGAATTCATACCTCCGATGGAACCGAACGATAAGGTTACCGATTTTACCCTTCAGGACGAGCAGGATAAGACCGTCCATCTCTCCGATTTTGCCGGGAAACCGGTCGTGCTCTTCTTTTACCCCAAGGCCGATACGCCGGGCTGCACCATTGAGGCCTGCGGCTTCCGCGACATCTTCAAGAAGATCCAGAACGCCGGCGCTGTAGTGCTGGGCATCTCGCGCGACACGCCCAAGGCGCAGAAGAAGTTCAAAGAGAAATACGACCTGCCGTACACGCTCCTTGCTGATGTAGACGAAGCAGTCTGCAAACAGTTTGATGTGTTGAAGGAAAAGAACATGTATGGCAAGAAAGTGATCGGCATCGAGAGGACGACATTCCTGATTGGGCCGGACCAGAAGCTGATCAAGGTCTTTCCTAAGGTCAAGCCGGAGGGCCATGCGGAAGAGGTGCTGGCGGCGGTGAAGGAGTACTCCAAGGCGCATAAGGCTTAGGCGCCGGATGAAAGTCGTACCTGCGAAGTTCTACCTGAAACGCCCTGAAGTAGTGGCGAGGGAACTCCTCGGCAAGCTGTTGGTTCGGAAGATTGGCGGGCAGAGACTCATCGGTCGCATTGTCGAAACCGAGGCCTATCTCGGCGAAGACGACCCGGCCGCACACTCCTTTGCCGGATTGACCAATCGCAACTCGGTTCTCTTTGGACCGCCGGGTCGGGCTTATGTCTACTTCATCTATGGGATGCACTACTGCCTGAATGTCTCCTGCGAACCAGCGGGACAGGCGGGCGGTGTTCTGTTCCGCGCGCTGGAGCCTGTTTCCGGACTGGCAGAGATGGCGAGGTTACGCGAGCTACCCGATGGAGCTTCGCCGCGGCTGCTGACCTCTGGCCCGGGGCGGCTTTGCCAGGCTCTCGGAATCGTGCGGGACGGGATCAACGGCGTCGATTTGACTTCGCCGCAGTCGGTTCTTCAGATCGCTGACGATGGCTACATTCCCGAAGGAGTGACGATCACGCCCAGAATCGGCATTCGCAAGGCCTCCGAGCGGCCGTTGCGATTTCTCATCTCGGGAAATAGATTTGTCTCCAAGTAGCGCCATGCCGTCCGCGAATACACGTCTGAGAACGCAACGCCGGATCCTTCATGATCGCTCTTCGATTGATTTCGCTGGTGAGCACATTATCGAGCAGCCGCGTAGCGCCGAAGTACGCGGCGACGGCGAGCATCCCTCCGTGCGCGATGTCTTCGATTGTCAGTAGGGTATCTGGATCGACAACGGTGATGTAGTCGACCCGCGCAGCGGGTTCGGTGGCGAAGACCGCGCGCATCGTCTCCAGCAGAGGCGTGGAGGAGGTTCCGCCGCGCGCAACCAGATCAGAAGCAGCACGCAGCGCGCGGCTGAGGACGAGGGCTTGCTGCCGTTCTTCGGGGCTGAGGTAGCGATTGCGCGAGCTCATCGCCAGGCCATCTGGTTCACGAACAATCGGGCAACCGACAATCTGCAGATCGAAACGGAGATCGCGGACCATCTTGCGCAGGACCGCCAGTTGCGCCGCGTCCTTCTGACCGAAGAATGCGTGAGTGGGCGCGACGATGTGGAAGAGCTTGGAGACGACTGTGGTGACTCCGCGCAAGTGACCGGGACGCGAGGCTCCCTCGAGACGGTCGCCTTCGCCCTCGACCTCGACCCAGGTTGAGGCGCCGGTGGGATACATCTCGTCCACAATTGGCGCGAAGATCAGATCAACGCCTTCAGCTTCGAGCAGGGCGCAATCTGCCTCAAAGGTGCGCGGATATTTGGCCAGGTCTTCATTCGGGCCGAACTGGGTCGGGTTTACAAAGATCGAAACAGCCGTACTATCGCAAGTCGCCTTCGACGCCTTCACCAGGGAGAGGTGTCCCGCATGGAGCGCCCCCATTGTCGGCACGAGGCCGAGTGACTTGCCCGCATGGCGCAGGGCGCGGCAGGCCGCTTGCATTTCACTTGCTTTCGAGATGATTTGCACGTGGGAAGATCCGGAATCCTATCGCATGACGGCGAGCTTGCCCTCGTGCAGTTCCCCCAGCGCGACCCGCGCCTCTTTGGCGAGGTGGTAGCTCTCGGTGTCGGAAGGAAAGGCGCGCTGCGCCACATCGTCGCGATAGCCCTCGATCGCATTCCGATAGAGCGCGGCCGCGTCGCCGTACTGGCGTACAAACTTTGCCGACTTGGAGAAGCTCAGGTTGACGAGATCGTGGAAGACGAGGATTTGTCCGTCGCAGTCAGGGCCTGCGCCGATGCCAATAGTCGGGATGGTCAACTCGGCGGTAATGCGCTGGGCGACCTCTCGCGGGATGCCTTCTAAGACGACGAGACTCGCTCCGGCATGCTCGAGAGCGACCGAATCGCGCGTCAGCTCGTCGATTGCGCTCAGGGTCTTGCCCTGCACCGCGTAGCCGCCCATGCGGTGCACAGCCTGCGGGGTAAGGCCGACGTGGCCGATGACGGGAACCTCAGCGTCGACCAGACGTTCGACCACCTCCAGACGGCTGCGGCCGCCCTCGACCTTGACGGCTTCAGCGCCGCCCTCTTTGACGAAGCGAACGGCATTGCCCACACCCTCGGCAACTGAGGAATGATATGACCCGAAGGGCATATCGGCAACGAGCACTGCGCGGCGAACAGCGCGGCGAACGGCGCGAGTGTGGTGCAACATCTCGTCGACCGTGACGGCGAGGGTGGAGTCGAGGCCCATGACCACCATGGCCAGCGAATCGCCGACGAGGATGATGTCGATGCCGGCCTCATCGACCAGGCGCGCGGTGGCGTAATCGTAAGCGGTCAGCGCAGTGATCGGCTGCCCGAGGCGCTTTTTCTCCTGAAGATGTGGAAGTGTGACCTTTACCGGAGTGGCGATCTTGCGTTCGCCAGAAGGGGCAGCGTGATCGGCGCTGCGGAAGTGCGGAATGCTCATGATTGTCTCCAGTGTGGCTCCCGCCGATACATCAGGGATGCCGCCCGAACAATTTCAGAGAATACTCCGTCGTCGGAGGCGTGGCAAGCTCGTCTTCGGGATACGCTTTACACTTCAACCGCGCACAGGTACCGCCGCGAAAGCGCAATAGCCGCAGATCGCGGGATTACCCTTTACACTCCGCGTGCTGACAATGGCACGCCAACGCCGTGACCCCTTTCGCGTCCTGGCAATGCTGGCTGCAGTACTTGTCCTTTTCGACGAGGCAAGTACAGCTGGGATGAGCGCACTTTTTGGGGGGGTGCTGAGACATGACAAACCTCCGTTCACTTTCTTAGATGCGGCGAAGAGAGCGAACGGGGAAGGATAGTTGCGCCGCGGTGCAGGGGTCAAATGAAGATTCGGCTTTTCTCCGCCGCTATTTTTCGGGCTGGTAGACGCCCACGTCGGGACGAAAGGCGATTGCGATCCTGTTCCAGGTATTGATAGTGGTGATGGCGAAGGTCAGCTTTACTAGCTCCGACTCCTCAAACTCTTTGCGTGCCTCGTCGTAGGCGGTCTGGGTGGCGTGGCCCTCCTGGATGTTGGTGATGGCCTCGGTCCAGCCCAGTGCCGCTCGTTCGCGCGGAGTGAAGAAGGGTGATTCGCGCCAGGCCGTTAGTCCGTAGAGCCGCTGCTCGGTTTCGCCACCGGCGCGGGCGTCTTTGGTGTGCATGTCGATACAGTAGGCGCAGCCGTTGAGCTGCGAGGCACGCAGTTTGACCAGATCGAGCAGCGGCTTTTCAAGGCCGCTGTGGCGCAGAGTGGCCTCCATCTGGCCCATGGCCTTCATGGCCTCGGGGAATGCCTGTGCGTAATCGATGCGTTGCGCCATCGCAAACATCGTACTCCCAACCGACCTCGATGCACTTACTTTTTACCCGGCCAGTTCCGTGCCGAGCGGCAGAAAGTACTGCGTACCCTTGATCGGTTCGGAGAGGCGCTTGAGCAGCATCTGCAAGTCGCGATTGTTGTTCACGAAATCGATGTCGGAGGTATTCACCACCAGCAGATCACTGGCCGTGTAGTGGAAGAAGAAGTGTTCGTAAGCGGCAATCACCTGCTCGAGGTAATCGTCGCTCACGGCACGCTCCCCGGGAATTCCCTTGCGCTTGAGGCGCTGCTTGAGGACTTCAGGCGTGGCTTGGAGGTAGATCACCAGGTCGGGGCTGGGCACCTGTTCGCGAAAATGCTGATAATAGCTTTTGTACAGGGCCAGCTCGGCATCGGATAAGTTGATGTAGGCGAACAACTTATCTTTTTCGAAGATGTAGTCGGCGACGACCGGCGTGTCGAGTTCCTCGCGGTTGATTCCCTTCAGTTGCTCGTACCGTTGCTGCAGAAACCACATCTGGGTCTGGAAGCCGAGCGAGGTCTGACCGGCGTAAAAGCGGTCGAGAAAGGGATTGTTCTCGGGCTCGACGATGCGCCGGGCGTGCAGCCCCTCGGCGAGGATCTTCGCCAGGCTCGACTTGCCGACGCGAATTGGCCCTTCCAGTGCGATGAAGCGCGGCTGCTCGAAGAGTTTTGCCATGCTGAGAACGAACTCCGGGAATGATCTTCTTCGCCTAGTGTGTCACGTTTCGCACTAGCGAAGAAAAGACGAAGATACCATGCTCGGAATCGCCCGCCAAGGCCGAGAGAGGTCTTTGCGATTGGGGCAGTACACTAAAAGCCAATGTCAGCCTCGCTTCCAGTAGGTGGAATTCTGGCCGGCGCGGCCGTTGCAGGCATCGCCGCCGCCGGATTGTGCACCTATGCTGCCCTGTCGGCTGGCTCGCAGCTCTTTGGGCGAACACTGATAGCAAACCGCAATCCGAATGAGATTGCCCTCACCTTCGACGACGGGCCGAACGATCCTTATACCTTTCGACTGCTGGAAATCCTGGCCGCGCATCAGATTCGTGCGACGTTTTTCATGATTGGTCGTTTCGTGCGACAGCGGCCGGATATCGTTCGCGCAGTCCAGGCGGCGGGTCATCTGATCGGCAATCATACGATGACCCATCCCTGGCTCGTGATGGAGTCACCGGCAAACGTCCGCCGGGAGCTGGCGGATTGCAACGCGGCTTTGGAAGATGTTCTAGGTGAGCGCGTGAGCTACTTCCGCCCACCGCACGGCTCGCGGCGTCCGGATGTTTTGCGCACGGCGCGCGAGCTGGGGCTGACTCCGGTGATGTGGAATGTGATCGGGCATGACTGGGAATCGGGAATTCGTGCGGAAGATGTTCTGCGGCACGTTGAAACGGGGATCAGACGCAATAGGCGGGCTGGTTGGGGTTCTAACATCGTGCTTCATGACGGCGGACAGGCTGGGATTGGGCAGGACCGGAGCGCTACGGTGAGAGCTATACAGCATCTGCTGCCAAGGAAAGGCGCATTCCCTATCGATGTAGGGGAGATCATTCCGCGCTAGGATCTCGACATTTCTCGTCCCTAGAATGACGCCATCGCGGACTTCGCCGCTGTGATCGTAGCTTCAACTTCTGCCTCCCCATGCGCCGTTCCCAGGAACATCGCCTCGAACTGCGATGGGGGCAGCCAGACTCCAGCTTCGAGCATGGCGCGGTGGAATTTTCCAAATAAGGCTGTATCTGACGTCGCGGCACTGTCCCAATCACTAACGGGAGTTTTGGTGAAGAACCAGGTGAACATCGACCCGACTCGATTGGTCACGACGGAGATTCCGGCAGCCTTAGCTTCGGCGGCGACTCCGTCAGCGACTGCGGCACTGACGCGTTCCAGTTGCGGGTAAATCTCGTCTTCGCGCCGGATCGAGCTCGCCGACGGTGGCGATTCCGGCGGCCATGGCGAGGGGGTTTCCGCTCAGCGTTCCGGCCTGATAGACAGGGCCTAATGGCGCGAGCAGATCCATAATCTCGGCGCGGCCACCGAAGGCTCCGCACGGGAGGCCTCCGCCGATGATTTTGCCGAGGGTGGTCATATCGGGTTGGATTCCATAGAGGCCCTGAGCTCCGCCCAAAGCCACGCGGAAGCCGGTCATGACCTCATCGAAGATCAGCACGGTTCCGGCATCGGCGGTGATCTTGCGCAGCGCTTCGAGATAGCCTGGCGCGGGCGGGACACAGCCCATGTTGCCGACGATCGGCTCGACGATGATGCAGGCTATCTCGTCCTTGTGCGCGGCGAAGGCGGCCTCGACGGCGGCGATGTTGTTGAAGGGCAGCGCCAGGGTGAAGTAGACGATCTCCTCGGGCACCCCCGCCGAGCCGGGGATGCCGAAGGTCGCGACCCCCGAGCCGGCCTTCACCAGCAGACCATCGGAGTGGCCGTGATAACAGCCCTCGAACTTGACGATGTACTTGCGGTTGGTGAAGGCGCGAGCGACGCGGATTGCCGACATGGTCGCTTCGGTCCCGGAGCTGACGAAGCGCAGCTTTTCGATGGACGGAACGGAGGACGCGATCATCTCGGCGAGCTCGCCTTCGGTGGGCGTGGATGCTCCGAAGCTGGCGCCGTTGGCGGCAGCGCGCTGGATTGCGTCGACGACGGGCGGGTAGGCGTGGCCGAGGATCATCGGCCCCCAGGAACCGAAGTAGTCGAGATAGCGGTTGCCGTCGCCGTCCCAGAGGTAGGCGCCCTTGGCGCGGACAAGAAACGGCGGCGCGCCGCCGACGGCGCGAAAGGCGCGTACCGGAGAATCGACTCCCCCGGGGAGGAATCGCTCGGCGCGGCGCTGGAATTCGACAGACTTAGTGAGGGTTCTGGTCATTGAATCCAGTATAGGTTCGATGGTGGCGGCACTGGTTTCGCTCGGGATAGTAGGCTATCGCTCATGGGCGTTGATTGGGGTGTTGCCTGGTTCGGGAGATGGCCGCTGGCGCTGCGCGTAGTTATTGCTCTCATCATTGCAATTGCTGCCGCCGAGCTCGCCCACTTTATTCTTTACGCCTGCCTTCGCCGAGCGCAGAAATGGCGGCCCACTTTCTTGGGCAGACTTCTTATCCGGCACACCTCGGGGCCGATGCATCCGCTGCTCATTCTGCTTGCGGTGACCCTCGGCCTTGAGCAACCGGGGATGGAGGGTTGGGCGACGGATCTGGTTCAACGCCTCCTCGAGATCGGCTACATTGTTGCGTTTACCTGGCTGACGATCGGGCTGCTTGAGATCGGTCACGCCTTCGTCGTCGCGCGGCTTCCCGAAGAAATCCGGGACGATGTGCGGGCGCGGCGCATCCGTACCCAGGTCTATCTGCTGCGTCAGATCATGATCTGGCTGCTTGTCTTCATCGGCTTTGCCGCGATATTGATGTCGTTCCCCTCGATCCGCAATGTTGGCGCGGGGTTATTCGCGTCGGCCGGGGTGGCGGGGTTGGTGCTCGGCATGGCGGCGCGCCCCACCCTTGGAAATTTGATCGCCGGAATTCAGATTGCGCTGACCGAGCCTATCCGGATCGACGATGCTGTTGTTGTCGAGGGACAATCGGGCCGGGTCGTTGAGGTCAACACAACTTATGTCGTCATCCGGATGTGGGACCTGCGCCACCTGATCGTGCCGATCTCCCACTTCATTGAAAAGTCATTCGAGAACTCGTCGCGATATTCTTCCGAGATGATCGGCGCGGTGTATCTCCAGATGGACTACACGGTGCCGGTGGAACGGCTGCGCGACGAGTATGAAAGCATCCTGCAGTCGTCGCCGTTGTGGGACGGCAAGACCAACCTCGTCCAGGTCACCGACTTTAAGGACAACACGGTCGAGATTCGGTTTCTGATGAGCGCCGCGGGTTCGTCGGCGGCGTTTGACCTGCGCTGCTACGTCCGCGAAAAGATGCTGGATTATCTGCAAAGAGAACATCCGTCGGCGCTGCCGAAAGTGCGTTCCGAGGTGTCGGTAAGCGGGACGATTAGTAGCCGGGGCAGCTCTTGAGCGCCTTTTGTCCGCTACCAATGCTTGCCGAACCAGTAATATTGCCAGGCGACCGAGACGTTCTGGTAATTGCCGCCGAAGCGGATGTAGGTGCCATTGCTATAGCTGAACTTCAACGACTGATGTTTGGTGATTGGCATGGAAAAGGTGCCTCCCAGCCGGGAGTTACTCTGTTCGCTCAGGGAGTTCACAACTCCATTGATGCTGGTCTTCCCGCCAAACCAGTAGTTGCCGTCGAGCGAGGCCCAAAAGCGGGGCTTGATGTCGTAGCTCAGATGGCCCTCAAAGGCGCCGATGGGGCTTTGCGACTGGGAGCGGGTGCCGGGGTAGTAGGAGTTGCGGGACCAAAAATCGTTGTTGGTGGTGAAGAACCAGACCCCGGCATAGGCGTCCAGGATAATCTTGCCGAAACGCTCGGAGTATCCAAACTCGGGCTTGAGCGACCAACGATTCGTACCCCAGTTGATGAGCTTGGTGGGGTCGTATTGGCCGGTCGGGGCGATGACCTTGAGACTGGCGCCGAGTAGTGTCTTCTGTTTCCATTTCGCAAACTCCTGCGGCGGCAGAGCGGGCCCTCCTTTCAAGTTGACCGAGAGGCGGTAGACGGAATCCAGGAGGCCTGACCTGTAGAGATTCAGACCTGCGCCGGCGACCGTTCCCTGGAAGTTTCCTCGGGCATAGGGCAAGGAGGCGAGAGCGTTGGCCGAACGGCCGAAGAAGTTGAACGAATGATAGAGGGTGAAACTCGGTACCTGGTAGGTGCCGGTAGCATCGCTGACCGGCAATGCCCCGTTGTAATTGATGCTGCCGTCGTAGAACGACCAGGTCAGGGTGACGGTGTTCGCGTGCAACGGAGTAATGACATAGGCCCGAGGCGCAAGGTCCTGTCCGTTTGCCAGGCCTGACGAAAAGGCAATCAGGGCCATCAACCACGCTAGTCTCAGGAATGGGCGCACTCTCAGGAAGGTCCTGTGAAGGACTTTACTATAGGCAGGTTTCTGACAGTGATAGGACACAAGCCTACGGCTTGGTCGCCAGAATCAGTGGCGATGGGCCCGGCGAGTCCAGGGTGCGGGGATTCACGAACCCCGCTTCTGTCAGCCATTCGCTGATCTCTTCAAAGGAGTAGGTGTCTCCGGTATCGGTGTTGACCAGCATGTTGACGGCGAAGAGCAGCGCGCTGAGCGGCCCGGTGCGGTCGGCGTTCACGAGGAATTCCGCGATCGCAATCGTTCCCGCCGGCCTGAGCGCTTTGAAGGTTTTAGCAAGCAGGGCGCGGCTGCGCTCGCGCCCCTCGCTGTGCAGGATGTGACCGAGAATCGCGACGTCGTGTCCAGTGCCGAAGTCGGCTTCGTCCACGTCGCCCTCGACAAAGGTAAACCGCTCGGAGAGACCAAACTTAGCGACGGTGCCTCGGGTGGCGGGAAGGACCCCCGACCAGTCCACGGCGGTGACGTGGACGGCGTCGGAGCACTGGGCCTGGGCGATTCCCCAGACTCCGGAGCCGGCGGCGAGATCGAGCATCCGGATCATGCGGCCCTCGACATTGCAGTCGAGGTACTGCGCGAGCGCCTTCGCGGAGGGGTAACTCAGCGGCAGGATATCGTTGACGAACTCCTGGAAGAATTGGCTGCCATCGTCCTGCTGGTTGACGGCCGAAACCGCCTTGCCGGTGGCCACTACCTCGTTGAGGTTCAGCCATCTGGGGATCAACTGCTGGCTGCCGTGGCGAATGATTCCTCCCAGGAAACTCGGCTTATGGCTGACGAGAAATGTGGAGCTTTCGGGAGTGAGTGAGTAGCGGGCCTGCCCGTCTTTCGCCAGAAAATCCAGGCCTACGAGCGCATTCATCACCGCGGTCAGGCCACGCTCGGAGGCGCCGGTCGCCTGCGCGACCTCGGCGACAGTCTTCGCACCGCCATCGAGCACATCAAAGACACGATGGCGAATCGCTGCCTCCAGGATCAGTGGAGGTCCGTATCCCCAGGCAAATTGCTGAATTCGTTCAGGCGTTACACGCGCACTACTTGGAGTCGTCATCGTACCCTCTAAAACTACTTGCCCGGCGGGACGATCGGCTTTACGGCGCCGCAGTCTGCGCTTTTGAAAACCGAGGTCGAGTCGACCGTCCACTCAACCGGTTTGGGGGATGGGCCGGCCTGCAGCGTCCCGGTAAAGTGTACTTTGCTAATGGTGTGGTCCTCGTCGGTCCACGAGGCGACAAACGTTCCCTTACCGCTCATGCTCCCTGTGCAGGTCATCTCGGCGCTCATACCAGTGGCCTGTTTGGTGACATTGGAGACTTGGCAGTCGCCGCGAGTTTGCGGCGGCGGCGCGCCAAACTTGTCGATCTGTTCCTGAGTGATGCACACGGTGTTGGTGTGCGTGCCTGCGCCAAACGGGGAGTTCGGGGCGCCCCCCATTCCTGCCGGGAATGGAGACTGCTGCCACGTCATATTGCTGGTCACCTCCCAAAGGCCGGCCTTACGGCTCTGCGCTTGCGCGGTAATGCCTATCCCTAGAAAACAACATCCCAAAACCACGCAAACCTGCGCTCTTTTCATGCTGCCTCTTTTGGCCTCAGTCGTAGTCTGATTCCTCGCGGAACCACTGTACGTCAGCGGACAAACGGGGGGAAAGGAAAATCGATTCCCTGCGCCAAATCCGGCGGCGATTTCGAGGGCCGGAGGTAAAGGCCCGGCAGCCCGGCACGCGTTGCCTATACAGTTATGATTTAGAAAGTTGGAGGGGGTCAGAAGCGCTCGGTATGAATCCGCTCGACCAGATGACTGACCCGCTCCGCATCGTCTCGACGGCGGTTGCGCCGGTGGTGATGGTTTCGGCGACCGCCGTCCTGATCTCGGGCGTGAATACCCGCTATATTTCGATCTCCGACCGTGTACGCACCCTGGCTCACGAATATCGCGGCGACGGAGTTTCGGCCGCGCGCAAGTCGAACATTCAGAAGCAGGTCTCGATCTTTCAATACCGCATGAAGCTGGTGTCGTGGGCATCTCGCATGCTCTACGCCGCGGTCGCCTGCTTCATCGCGGTGGCCCTGCTGATCTGCCTGAGCACGCTCAGACGGACACTGACCTACGTTACATTTCCCATCTTCGTGGGTGGGGTCGCCTTGGCGGGAGTGGCGATCTTGCTGCAGCTCATGGAGATACAGGCGTCGCACAAGACGATCGATCTCGAGGCGTCGGAGGTTCTTCGCGACATTCAAAAAGAATCCCCCAGGTCTTAGGATTCAGCCTAGAAATTCTCAACCGACGATTAGTTCTCCAGCCTCCAGAACCACGCGGTGCTTGCGGTCGAGCCGCGCCGACAACAATGCCAGCGCCAGCATGCAAAGGGTGACGGCAAAACTGGCGATGGGCAACTGCCGGTAGCCGAAGCCGGCGGTAAGCAGCATCCCGCCCAGCGTCGCGCCCGAGGCATTACCCAGGTTGAACGCCCCCTGGTTCAGAGTCGAGGCCAGGTTAGGAGCAGCGGAGGCCTGGTCTACGATCCTCGCCTGCAGCGGAGTACCCGCCGCAAAGACCAACCCTCCCCAAATGAGCAGGCTTGCAACCATAGGCACGACGTAGGGCTCAGCGAAGTAGAGGCAAGTAAGTGAGATCAAGACGCCGACCACTGCCATCACCAGGAAGCGCATGGGACGTCGATCGCTCAAAGCGCCGCCGACCAGGTTGCCGACGGTGATCGCGACCCCATCTAGCAGCAAGACTATGGTGACTCCTCGGGGCGAGATTCCGGTGACGGTTTCGAGCGTCGGTGTGACGTAAGTGAAGACGCAGAAGAGCGAGGCCGAGCCGAGGACGCTCATCGCCAGCACCAACAGCACGCGCGGGTTTCGCAGGACGCGAAACTCATGGATGAGCCTGGTCGAGACGGCGGCTTGTGGATGGACGAGCCTGAAGACGGCTGCGGCTGCGATGAGTCCGATGGGTACGATCGCCCAGAACGAGGCCCGCCAGCCGAGGGACTGGCCGAGCGCGGTTCCCGCGGGAACACCGAGGACATTTGCCAGAGTCAACCCAGAGAACATCAATGCAATTGCCTGGGCGCGTTGGTTGCGTGGCACCAGGTTCGAGGCGACGACGCTGCCAATGCCGAAGAAGGCACCGTGGCTGAGCGCGGTAAGCACGCGCGCCGCCATGAGCAGCGGGTAGTTGGGCGCTACTGCGCAGGCGAGGTTTCCGAGTGTGAAGACGCCGAGGAGCAGCAGCAGGGCCTTCTTGCGTTCGAGGCCGGCGGTCGCGATGGCCACGAGCGGCGAGCCTAGCGTCACGCTGAGTGCGTAGGCGGTGACCAGCCCGCCAGCCTTGGGGATGCTCACCCGAAGGTCCTGCGCCAGATTTGGCAGCAGCCCCATGATGATGAACTCGGAGGTCCCGATGCCAAAGGCGGCGACCGCCAGCGCTATCAGTGGAGTGCGGGTCAGAATGTTCTTTTGATGATGGCCTTGCGCCGGGTCTTGCACCGTTTAATTGCAACACAACGATCGTCAACTTCCAACATGAAGTCCCCGCGCTAGCTCCAATCGCCACTGGCTTCGCTGAGCCGTGCGTCGACCACGCTCTCAAAGTCGGCGTGTTTCTTGATGAGGATGTCGCTGAAGTTGGTCTCCTGCCGCAACAGCACGGCCTGTAGGCGGACCAGCTCGAGCAGACCAAGAAACATCGCAATGAGCGCGCGCTCCGAGCGGGTGTTGGCGAGCAGGCGGCGCAGCGAGACCGGCTTGTCTTCCATCACCAGCCGGCGGCGGATGAACACAATCATCTGCGCTACGGTGACGGCGTCTTCGTCGACGTCGAGCACGGGACGAGTGCGGGCGCGCTCCAGCACCTCGCGAAAGACGCGGACCAGATCGACGGTGTCGGCGGCGATCTCGGCTTCCGTGCCCTCGTCGTTGCGAAAGTCGCGCATTTGGGGATTGCTCCAGGTGGCGTTTTCGATCTGCTGCTTCTGCGCGAGC
The DNA here is from genome assembly GCA_963742015.1 of uncultured Acidobacteriaceae bacterium. Lineage (GTDB taxonomy): Bacteria > Acidobacteriota > Terriglobia > Terriglobales > Acidobacteriaceae > Acidisarcina. The sequence continues at coordinate 70,183 of CAVUKL010000011.1, forward strand.
ATCTGCGCGGCGTTCTTGAAGCGCTCGTGCTCGAGCAGGCGCTCGACAAGCTCACGTCGTGGGTCTTCGCTGTCAGTCTCGCCGGCCTCAGAGGGCATGTGCGGCAAGAGCATCTTGCTCTTGATGTGGATGAGCAGTGATGCGGTGTAGATGAACTCGCCGGCGACATCAATGTCGGTCTGCTTCAGGTTTTCGACGTAGGCGAGAAACTGTGCGGTGATGCGCGCGATCGGGATGTCGTAAATGTCGATGTCCTGAGTGCGGATCAGGTGGAGCAACAGATCGAGCGGACCATCATAGACTTGACCGACGCTGACCGAGAACGGCGAGAGATCGGCGGCTTCTTTCTTGAGATCGGCGGGCGTCTTCGCGTAGGGAGCTTTGGCGTTGACCGGCGCGTTTGTTTCGAGAGTATTGGCGTCAGGCCTCTGATTGTTCACTGAATGCTTAAGCCCCCATTGATCCGCGTCGGCGTGGCGCTAATCCCATCGCTTCCCGGACCTCGACCATGGTCTGCTCGGCGCGCTTGCGTGCCCTGGCGCCGCCATCTTCGAGTATCTCCCAGACGAGCTCGGGATCTTCTTCATAGCGCTTGCGCCGCTCCTGGATTGGTTTGAGCGCGGTGACGATCGAGTCCGCCGCCCAGCCTTTGCACTCGATGCAGCCGATGCCCGCTGTGGTGCAGCCTTCGTAGACCTTTGCGAGCGTTTCGGCGCTGGAGAAGATCTTGTGCAGGTCGCCGACCGGGCATTTGTCTGGATTCCCAGGGTCACTGCGGCGGACGCGGGCCGGGTCGGTGACCATCGTCTTCAGCTTCTGCCGTATCTCGCCTTCGGGTTCGGAGAGCAGGATGGTGTTGCCATAGCTCTTGGACATCTTGCGACCGTCGGTGCCGAGGAGCTTGGGGGATGGGGTGAGCAGGGTCTGCGGTTCGGGGAGAATTTCGCTTCGCCCCGCAGCAGGTGGGTAGTACTGATTGAAGCGCCGCGCAATCTCACGCGTTAGCTCCACATGCGCGGCCTGATCTTGCCCGACCGGAACGAAGTGCGCCTGATACACAAGAATGTCCGCAGATTGAATCAGCGGGTATCCCAAAAAACCATAGGTACTGAGGTCTTTGTCGGACAGGTTTTCCTGCTGCTCTTTGTACGACGGCACGCGCTCCAGCCATCCCAGCGAGGTGATCATCGAGAGCAACAGATGCAGCTCGGCGTGGTGGACGACGTGGCTCTGGATGAAGAGCACACTCTTTTCGGGATCGAGGCCGCCGGCGAGGTAGTCCGTCGCCAGTTCCAGCGTGTTCTGCTTCACGCTGGCGGGGTCGGCGTAGTCGGTGGTGAGCGCGTGGTAGTCGGCGATGAAGAAGTAGCACTCGTACTTGTCCTGCATGCTGACCCAGTTGTGCAGCGCGCCCATGTAGTTGCCGAGGTGCATCTTGCCGGTCGGGCGCATGCCGCTGAGCACGCGTTTTTTTTCGCTATCAAGTGGAGGGGTGGTCACTCAGGTCCTTGTTCGAACAGTTTTCGAGTCGCTGGCGAGCGCGGCAACTGCGCTCGACGATGCCGGCATGGAACTGCCAGACCGCCGCGGCGCTCGTCGCTTCATTGTACGGAATAACCGAGCTACATCGAGGGAAGCAGCATCCGGTTCACGACATTGAGCGCAGGCGAGACGAAGAGGTTGACCACCCATCCGCCTACGACGACCATCAGAATCAAGCTGAACATGCCCATGCGGTCGTAATACTGCACCCAGTTATAGGGCAGCAGGTTGCGGACGATATGGCTGCCGTCGAGCGGTGGAAGGGGCAGCAGGTTGAAGACAGCCAGGATCAGATTCAGCCATACCCCGATGTAGAAAAGCAGCGCAACCGGAAACATCGCGGGAAGCACGGCCTCGGTTGGCAACTGGACATGGTTGGCGGTGAAGACGGCGGCGACGACAGAGAGCTGGCCCTGCGCGCTGACGTTCTCCAGAACCAGCAGCCCAATGAAACAGGCAAGCGCCAGAATCAGATTGCTGGCCGGCCCGGCGAGGGTAGTCAGCATATCGTCCCGCTTGATGTTGGTAAAGTTACGCGTGGTGACCGGGGTCGGCTTTGCCCAGCCGATGAGAAAGCGGCCGAATCCTGGCAGAAAGAGCATGGCCAGCGGGATGATGATCGTGCCAAGCAGATCGATGTGCTTGATCGGATTCAGGGTCACGCGTCCCAACATCCGCGCCGTCGGGTCACCGAGACGCGAGGCCATCCAGGCGTGGGACGCTTCGTGAAAACTCAGCGCGAAGACGAGAATGACAAATTCAAACAACTTCAAGACGATGGCTTGCTGACTCATGAACTCACTTGAGTCGATGGTAGCAGGAAAGGAAGCCGCAGTTCTTAGTCGTCAGCAGTCAGTCTTCAGTCAAATGCGGCGTTCGACTTGCTATCGAGCACTTTCCGCCGGGTCTGTTTTCTGAATGTCGTTCTTGCTCTTGATTGGCTTGGCGGGAACTCCGCCGACGATGGAATGGGCTTCGACTTCGTGCGTGACGACGCCGTGAGCGCCAATGATGGAGTCTTCGCCGACCTTTTGTCCGGCCATCACTGAGGCGTGATAGGTGACCCGCGCCGCCGGGCCGATCTCTGTAACTTTGTTGGTGATATTGGAGGAATCGATTGGATCGTGGGAGTGGGAGTAGACGGCAGCGTAGTCGGAGAGCGAGGTGCCTTTGCGCAGGATGATCTCGCCGCGGTCGTCGAGCATCACGTATTTGTGGATGACGACGTTGTCTTCGATGGTGAGGTTGTAGCCGTAGCTGAACTCCACGCCGTGGAAGATCTTCACGCCCTTGCCCACGCTCTTGAAGATGTGCCGGCCCAGCATGCAGCGGAACTTGAAGCCCAGCCAATGGTTCAGCCCCACTGGCGAGCGGTCGAACATCTGCCAGAAATAAATCAGCGGCTTGCGCTCGGCGTATTTTTCGCGATCGATGTCGCCATAATATTCGGGCTCGAGGGTCACGTTGCAGGGATCAAGGGAAAGCTGCAGGACATTGCCGGGCAGCTCCGATGTGAGCGAGAAGTTGAGCTTGCCGCCATGCGGACGACCGAGATAGAGCTGGTGCAGGTTGTCCCGAACGATCTCCGCGCGTAGCGCCGGCCTTCTATGTTTGGTGAATTCTTCGTCGAGATAAGATAGCCAGCGGCGGTAGATCTCTTCGGCTTCGGCGGTGGGGTGCAGCTCGCGATATGGGTAAACGGGCATTCGGTGTCCCTGAAAGCAGCATTAGCGGCTCTTGTCTAGCTCCAGCATAGCCTGAACAAGTTTGGATGCCACGCTGCAATCTGTCGATGCGATTTCATTCGATGGAGAAGACGGCATAGACCGTAGCGGAACGAGTCACCTTCTGAGGGCTGACGGCGAGCGGCGCGACGCCATTGCCGGAACCGCCGCCTGCCCCCGCCACCATCGCTCGCATCGCAATCGGCATCGGCCGCTCCGGAACCTGGTTGCTGGCGTAGACGAGCGGGCCGAGCGATGTTCCAAGCCCTTTGGCCATTTGGTCGGCGATCGCGTGCGCACGCTTGAGGGCGCTTTCGGCGGCCTGGCCTTCGAGCGCGTCCGGATCGGCAACGTCCCAATCGATCTGGCCGCTCTGGTTGGCTCCAGCCTGCACGGCTGCATCGAGCACTGAAGCTGCACCTTTCGCCGAGGTCTTGACCGACCAGCTCTGCGTCACCTGAAATTGCCGCTGCGCCTTCTCGGCCTCCGGCAGGTTTTGAATTTCAAACGACTGCACCGGCGCGATGTTCTGGGCCTCGCTCTGGATTGCGCTCTCTTCGACGCCGGCTTTTTTCAACGCAGCGACGATGGCGTTCGAGGTCTTCGAGCCTAACGCATATGCTGCCTGGGAATCGGCTGCGTAGACCTGAAAGCCAACGTGCACGATTGCGACTTCCGCATCGGCGGTTGCTTTGTCGGTCGCAGTCACGGCGATGGTGCGGTTGTTCTTGTTGACATCGATCTGTTGGGCCTGCGCGCTCGCAATCGCAGCGAACGCAATACCCGTCACCAATAACCCAATACGACATTTCATCAGCTTCATCCTTAGACCTGCTCGACTCCCAGCCCCACGATTTCAATGTGCCGCCGGAATCTTTTGACTGAACTCTCGCAGCGCCGTGAGCGTTTTCATCGCCGCGCCGGAGTCGATCGCCGCCGCCGCCCGTTCCATGCCTTCGCGAAGATCGGCGGCGACGTCGGCCACCGACAGCGCTCCTGCCGCATTGAACAGCACCACGTCGCGTTTCGGTCCCTTCTCCCCCTTGAAGATCGATTCCAGGATCGCCGCATTTTCCGCTGGCGTCGCTCCGCCGCGCAGATGATCCAGCGAAGCAACCTCCAGCCCTGCCTGTTGCGGGTGAAGGCGATAATGGCGCACGTCGCCCGGACTCCCGATTCCCTTGTCCCAATCTGCGGTCGGACGGTTTCGGACCTCGGCGACCATCGATTCTCCGGTGATCGTAAGCTCGTCCAGGCCGTCGAGCCCGAACACCACGAACGCATGGCGGACGCCGAGGTTAGCCATCGATTGCGCAACCACGGCGATGCGGTTGGCGGCGAAGACTCCCATGATCTGCGTCCGGGCATTCGCGGGATTCGACAACGGCCCGGCCAGATTGAAGATCGTGCGGAAAGCAAGCGACTTGCGCACCGCCTGCACGCGCTTAAGAGACGGATTCAACGACGGCGCGTAGAGAAAGGTGAAGCCGGTCGCGCGCAGACACTCCACTGCTTCTTTGGGCGGCAGCTCGACAGCGACGCCGAGCGCTTCGAGCACATCCGCCGAGCCGCAGGTCGAAGTCACAGCGCGATTGCCGTGCTTGGCGACTTTGGCGCCGGCGGCTGCGGCGACCAGCGCCGCTCCGGTTGAAATATTAAAGGTCCCCTTTTCGTCACCGCCGGTACCGCAAGTATCGACCAGTTGTGCGCGTTCAGCCTCAGTCAGAGGCAGGGGAACCGCGAGCTGGCGGAGCGCCTCGGCGAAGCCGGTCAGCTCGGGGACCGTCTCGCCGCGCTTGGCGATCGCCGTGAGCAGCGCAGCGATCTCTTCGTCGTCGGCCACGCCCGCGAGCATTTCACGGACCGCCGCATTCGCCTCATTGCGAGTGAGCGCGGCGCCTACGTCGCGCACCTTCTCTACGTATTTCGAAAAATCACTCATGATTACCGCAACCAGCCTACCGAAGGAGATAGCAAACCGCCAGCCCGCCCGAAGCGGCCTCACGACCGTTACGGCGTGTTGGCTTGCTCCGGATTAATTTCCTTTTCGCAGCCTCTCCGCTAGTATGGACTTTCTGCCCTGTCACGGAACGACGCAGATTGACTCCTTATGAAAATTCACGAATATCAGGCAAAAGACATTCTCGCGAAGTATGGCGTGCCCGTTCCGCGGGGCGAGGTTGCCAACACTCTCGATGAAGCGATTGAGATCGGCAAGCGCCTTTTCGCCGGCGGCGCGACCGGAGTGGTGGTGAAGGCGCAGATCCATGCGGGCGGACGCGGCAAGGGCGGCGGCGTGAAGGTCGCAAAGAACATCGACGCAGGCGGAGGAGTATGCCAAGAACATTCTCGGCATGCAGCTCATCACTCACCAGACCGGCCCGCAGGGGCAGAAGGTGCAGCGGCTGCTCATCGAGGAGACGGCTGCGATCGATCGCGAGCTGTATCTGGGCATCGTGCTCGATCGCGCCGCGGCGAAGCTGGTCTTCATGGCCTCGAAGGCCGGCGGCATGGAGATCGAAGAGGTCGCCGCGAAGGACCCCGACGCGATCGTCAAGGCCTATATCGATCCGGCGATCGGCTTCCAGGCTTACCAGGCGCGCAAGCTGGCGTTCGCTCTCGGCCTGAAGCCAACGCAAATCAACGACGCGGTGAAGTTCATGCAGGGGCTCTACAAAGCCTTCATCGAGACCGACTCGTCGCTGCTGGAGATCAATCCCTTCATCACGACCAAAGACGACAAGCTCTTTGCGCTCGACTGCAAAATCAACTTCGACGACAACGCGATCTTCCGCCACAAGGAGCTGAAGGAGCTGCGCGACGTCGCGGAGGAAGACCCGCTCGAAGTCGAAGCGTCAAAGTACGCGCTGAACTACATCAAGCTCGACGGCAATATCGCCTGCATGGTCAACGGCGCCGGGCTCGCGATGGCGACGATGGACATCATTCAATATGCCGGCGGCTCGCCAGCGAACTTCCTCGACGTCGGCGGCGGCGCGAACCAGCAGCAGATTGAACAGGCCTTCGCGATTTTGCTTTCGGACAAGAACGTGAAGGCGATCTTCATCAATATCTTTGGCGGGATTTTGCGGGTGGATGTGCTGGCGAACGGAGTGGTGCAGGCGGCGAAGAATCTTGCTGTGAAAGTCCCGATCGTCTTGCGACTCGAAGGTACCAACGTCGAGGAGGGGAGAAAAATCCTCAAGGATTCCGGTTTGAACTTCATGGTCGGCGAGACCATGCAGGACGCGGCAGAAAAGGTCGTCGCAGCAGCGAAGGGGAGCAACTGATGTCAGTTTTGGTTGGCAACGACACGCGATTAATCGTGCAAGGCATCACCGGCAAAGAAGGCACCTTTCACGCCAAAGGCTGCGCCGAATACGGCACCAAGGTAGTTGGCGGCGTCACCCCGGGCAAAGGTGGAACGACGCATGAGGGCTGGCCGGTTTTCGACACCGTCGCCGATGCCGTGAAAGAGACTGGCGCGAACGCGACCGTGATCTTTGTGCCGCCTCCATTTGCCGCCGATGCGATCCTCGAAGCCGAGGACGCAGGGCTGCCGCTGATCGTCTGTATCACCGAGGGCATTCCGACGATCGACATGGTGCGGGTGTGGAGCGTGCTCAAGCACTCGAAGTCCCGCCTGATCGGGCCGAACTGCCCCGGCGTCATTTCTCCCGGCAAAGCCAAGATCGGCATCATGCCGGGACGGATTCACAAGGAAGGCTCGGTCGGCATCGTCTCGCGCTCGGGCACGCTGACTTATGAAGCTGTCTATCAGCTCACTCAGCGCGGCATTGGCCAGTCGACCGCGATCGGTATCGGCGGCGACCCGATCATCGGCACCAATCACATCGACGCGCTCAAGCTGCTCAATGAAGACCCCGGCACCGAGTCGATCATCCTGATCGGCGAGATTGGCGGCACCGCCGAAGAGGCCGCCGCTGCCTACGTGAAAGCGAATGTGAAGAAGCCGGTCATCGGCTTCATCGCCGGGCAAACCGCGCCTCCCGGACGCCGCATGGGCCATGCCGGAGCGATCATCTCCGGAGGCCAGGGCACCGCAGCCGACAAGATGAAGGCGCTGACGGAGGCGGGGATTCATGTGGTGCAGTCTCCGGCGGCGATTGGGGAGACTCTGGCGCGGGTGATTGGGAAGGGCTAGAGAGACCGCCTCGGTTGCGGGCTCAGCCACAACGTCGGCCATCACGCCGAAGACCTCAGCGAAAATGTGCGACTGCTCGGAGATGTTCTAGAGTCGTAAGACAGTCGGCATGAACCCTCCTGGATTTTCCGGTGGGCGACGGTGGTTCCGATCGGCACACGCTCAAACGAGCCCCGCAGGTTCAGCGTCGTCTCGGCGGCGCCTAGAAATAGGTGCCAAGCGGAAGCGATACGCGTCGTCGAGACGCTGGCGCAGGTCCTGATAGACGTCTTCGCCCTCTTCGCCGCGCTCTTCGATATTTGCAAGAATGAACTTCAGGACATCGACTGTCTGCAAGATCAGCGAAATGATCTCGGGAGTTAAGGGCCGTTGTTTTTCGCGGACCTGGCCGAGTATGTTCTCCGCAACATGGGTGATCGATCCGAGAATTTCGAATCCGAAGAAGCCGCACGTGCCTTTGATCGTGTGGATGGTCCGGAAGACGCTGGCGATCAGTTGCTCGTCGGCGGGGTTCTTCTCCAGTTCCACGATCTCGCAATCGAGGACCCCGAGGTTCTCGTTGCTCTCGATCAGAAACTCCCGGATTTCCTCGGAGAACTCCATGCGAACCCTTCTATTCGGCTCTATGCGAGCGATTGAAACTGCGTCTGTCGAGGTGCCTTGAAACCGCGAGCCGGCATCCAATTTGCACGGCGCAAGGCGGAGGCTCTACCTTCGCTGTGTCCCATATCGGCAAGATCGTCGACCGGGTTAGGCAGACCAGACTGAAAATCCTGAAGTAAGCGTAGAGGGAACAATGAACCTAAGAACAATCCGCGTGGCGCTGGCCGCCCTGGCAATGACCGTGGCGGCGTCTGCGCTCAACGCTCAATCGCAGCCGGAAGCGGTGACAATCGACGCTCAGGCTCCGGCGACTGCGTTTCCCCACTTCTGGGAGAAGATGTTCGGCTCCGGGCGCGCTGAGCTGACTATGCGCGACAGTTACCGCAGCGACCTGCGTGAGGTGAAGGGCATCACCGGATTTCAATACGTCCGCTTTCACGCAATCCTGCATGATGAACTCGGGGTCTACGACGAGGACGCGAGCGGCAATCCGGTCTACAACTTTTCCTATGTCGATCAGATCTACGACGGTCTGCTGGATAACGGAGTGAAGCCGTACGTTGAGATCAGCTTCATGCCAAAGAAGCTGGCGTCGCGGCCCGAGGACCTACATGCGTTCTGGTACAAGCAGAACGTCTCGCCGCCCAAGGACTACGCCAAGTGGGACGCCCTGATGACCGCTTTTGCCCAGCACCTGGTCGAGCGCTACGGCATCGACGAGGTGGCCTCGTGGTATTTCGAGGTCTGGAATGAGCCGAACATCGATTTCTGGACCGGACGCCCGGCGCAGCAGACCTATTTCGAGCTTTACGACCACACCGCCCGCGCGCTGAAGGCGGTGAACTCGAGAATCCGCGTCGGAGGCCCGGCGACTGCGCAGGCCGCCTGGGTGGATGCTCTCATCGCCCACGCGACCCAAAATAATGTGCCGCTCGATTTCGTCTCGACCCACGTCTATGGCAACGACTCGGCCAAGGATGTCTTTGGCGACGACCGTCCGATTCCGCCACACCAGATGGTCTGCGCCGCGGTGAAGAAGGTGCATGACCAGATTCTGGCGTCGGCGCGGCCGAAAATTCCGCTGATCTGGAGCGAGTTCAACGCGACCTACGCCAACGAATCCCCCATCACCGACACGATCTATATGGGGCCCTGGATGGCGGACACCATTCGCCAGTGCGACGGGATGACCGACATGATGTCGTACTGGACGTTCTCGGATGTTTTCGAGGAGCAAGGCCCGGTGAAGCAGCCGTTCTATGGTGGCTACGGGCTGATCGCCGCGGGTGGAATCCCGAAGCCGGCCTTCGATGCCTTTGAACTGCTGCACGAGTTAGGCGACGAACGTATTGCTTCGAGCAGTTCAGATGTGCTCATCACACGGCGCAAAGATGGCACATTGGTGATTGCGTTGTGGAATTTAGTCGAGCCCGAAGCCACGGGGCCTGACAAAAGCTTTCATCTCGATCTTCACGGAGTCGGGTCGCAAGCCGGCGTCAGCATCGCGAGAGTAGATGCGCAGCACGGCGACACCTTCGACGCCTATGTCCGAATGGGGAAGCCCCGTTACCCAACCCAGGCGCAGATCAAAGAACTTCGCCAGGTGGCGATTCTCGGCCAGCCGGAGACGACGAAGCTCGATCACGGAAGTCTCACGGTCACGGTTCCTCCCAAGGGCCTGGCGATTCTGACGATTGGCAAACGATAATAGTTGGCCTACCGTCTCCGGCGTCGCTCCCGATGTGGCGTGGCTCCAAGACCTACCGGTTCAACCTTGCTACGCTCTAGGCAGTGAGCAAGAACTTCGACGCGATTATTCTGGGCGCGGGCGCCGCCGGACTTATGTGCGCCATCGAGGCGGGCAAGCGAGGCCGCCGCGTCGCGTTGATCGAGCACGCCAATCGCGTTGGCAAGAAGATCCTCATCTCCGGCGGAGGCCGCTGCAACTTCACCAACATCCACTGCAAGCCGGAGAATTTTCTCTCCGCGAATCCGCATTTTGCGCGGTCGGCGCTCGCCCGCTATACGCCCGCGGACTTCATCGCGCTGGTCGAGAAGCATGGCATCGCGTATCACGAGAAGACTTTGGGGCAGCTCTTTTGCGACGGCTCAGCAAAGGAGATTGTCGCCATGCTGCTCGCCGAGTGTGCCGATGTCGGAGTCGAGATATTTCTGAATGAGCAAGTGCAGAATGTTCGCCACGTCGATAATTTCGTGGTTGTCACACAGAACGCCGAGTTTTTCGCACCCGCGCTGGTGGTCGCGACGGGCGGGTTGTCGATTCCGAAAATGGGCGCGACCTCGCTAGGCTACGAGATTGCCACACAGTTCGGCATTGCAATTCAGGAGTGCCGTCCCGCGCTGGTGCCGTTGGTGCTTCGATCAATCGGACCAACAGGCCTGGTGCGACCTGGCCGGAGTTTCGGCTGAAGTGATCGCCTCGGCAGGGCGGCAGAAGTTTCGCGAAAAGCTGTTGATTACCCATCGCGGGCTGAGCGGCCCGGCGATTTTGCAGATTTCGTCGTATTGGCGCGAGGCTGAGCCGATCACGATCGACTGGGCCCCGGAGAAATCCGTCACGGCGAACTTGCTTGCCAAAACCACTGGCCGCGACGCGACCGCGGCCAAGACGACTTTGAAGGGTTATTTCGCTGCGAGGCTTGCCGATCGTCTCATCGATCTCGCCGATCCGCCAAGATGGACGAACGCCGCAATTCAGCAGCTTGAAGACCGGCTGCATCATTGGCAATTCGAGCCTGAAGGCACAGAAGGCTACGAAAAGGCCGAAGTAACTGCGGGGGGCGTCGACACGAATGAACTCTCCGCCAAAACGATGGAGGCGAAACGCGTGCCGGGGCTTTATTTCATTGGCGAAGTCGTCGATGTCACCGGGCATCTGGGCGGGTTCAATTTCCAGTGGGCGTGGGCGAGCGGAGCGGCTGCGGGGCGGAGTCTCTAACTTGCAGACGAAAACGCTTCCTTCACCAACTCCATCCCTTCGTCCGCGCACCAACCGTTTCAATCTGTCCCTCCAGCTGCGCATCTTCGGCCAGCGCCAGCATCTCTTTGAACTGCGGCCCGGGGCGATATCCGGCCTCGATCAAATCCCGCCCGGTGACGAGCAACTGCGGCCGGACCTGCTCCTCGGGCAGAGTCTCGTACTTCTCCTTGGCGAATTCGTAGTTGTCCAGATTGCCGAAGCTGGAGAGCGCGTCCATGCGGTGCAGAGCGAGGTGTTCCTCGAACTTCGGCAGGCGGAAGAACCTCTTCAGCGTGGACTCTTTCATCTTGTGCACGTCGCCGAAGCGCATGTGGTTTTCAATGAGAGAAATGATCTGCGCGGTCTCTTCGAGCGAGAAGCGCATCCGCCGCAGGATCCCTTCAGCGATGCGAACGCCGACCTCGACGTGGCCGTCGAAGCGAATCCTATCGGGCGCGCGGCGAAAGGTCGCGGGCTTTCCGACATCATGCAGCAGCGCACCCCAGGCGAGTGCCGGCGACGCGTCGGGCGGAAGCTTTTCGAGCAGCAGCAGAGTGTGAATCCAGACATCGCCCTCAGGATGAAACTCGGGAGGCTGCTCGACGCCGTGCATCTTCGCGACCTCAGGAAGCACTTGCTCCAGCAGCCCGGTTGCATCGAGCAGTTCAAAGGCGCGGCGAGCGTGGCCTTCGGTGAGCATGCGGGTCAGCTCATCGCGGACCCGCTCGCGGCTGACCTGGTGAATCTCGCCGGCAAGCGCGCGGATGGCCGCCATAGTGCGCTCTTCGATCGCGAATCCGAAGCGCGCGGCGAAGCGGACAGCGCGCAACATACGCAGCTTGTCTTCCTCGAAGCGCAGCCGCGGATCGCCGATGGCCCGCACCACTCCCGCTTTGAGGTCGGCGCGGCCACCGACAAAGTCGAGCACTGCGCCGTCAATGTCGCCGGTCTCACGCAGCTTCAGCGGATCGAGCAACATGCCATTGATGGTGAAGTCGCGGCGCTTAACGTCCTCTTCGGCGCTCTCCGAGAATCGGACCGCGTCGGGATGCCTGCCGTCTGAATATGCGCCATCGTTCCGAAACGTAGCGACCTCGGTTACGAATTCACGACCGTCGTCTTCGTCGGCGACTAGTACCACGCCGAAGTGTGCGCCGACGGCGAAAGTCTTCGGAAACATCTCGAGGACGACGTCGGGATGCGCGTTGGTAGCAACATCGAAGTCCTTCGGCTCGCGGCCGAGGAGCAAGTCGCGCACGCATCCGCCGGCGAACTAGGCCTTATATCCCTTGGCCCGCAAACGCTCGACGATGTGCTCCGCGGCCTCTCGCTGCTTCATCACTCCTCTAGTATGGAATATGTGAGCAAGCAGGTGGAACTGAGCGCTGGCCCGACTTCGTCGCCGGGTTCGGGCCCGGGTTCAGGATTGATTCTGGGTATTGAAAGCTCGTGCGATGAAACCGCTGCGGCGGTCGTCCGCCAAGGCCGCGAGACGCTGTCGAATATCGTCGCCTCGCAGATCGCGACGCACGCCAAGTTTGGCGGAGTTGTCCCCGAGCTCGCCTCGCGTGAACATCTGCGCAACATCGTGCCCGTCGTCCGCGCCGCCGTTGACCAGGCTGGCGTGGGCTTGCGCGACGTCGACGCGATCGCTGTCACCAGCGGCCCTGGCCTTGCTGGAGCTTTGCTGGTCGGCATCACCTATGCCAAGTCTCTTGCCTACGCGCTGGGCAAGCCGCTGATCGCGGTGAACCATCTTGAGGGGCATATCCACGCGGTGCTGCTTGAGGCGGCCGCCAAGGAATCCGCTCAAATCGAAGCGCCGATCCTGGCGCTGGTGGTCTCGGGAGGTCACACTCACCTGTATCTGGCGGATTACATCGACGCAGGTGCGACTGCGGTCACCGGAACATGGCATTACCGGAACGTCGGCAGGACGGTGGACGATGCGGCCGGGGAGGCCTTTGACAAGGTAGCGAAGCTGCTCGGGCTTCCCTATCCCGGCGGCCCGTGGATCGATGCGCTTGCGCCGCATGGCAATCCGAGGGCGGTGCCGTTTGCGTTTGCCCAGGTGAAGAACAAAATCGGCAAGAGGCGTCCGCTGAGCGATGCCGATGAGCTCGAACCGAAGACGCTGTTTTCCTTCAGCGGCATCAAGACCGCGGTTTTGCGCTACGTCGAGACGCACGGTCTGAAGCCGTCGGCCGCGGTCCGCCAGCAGGCGCTGGCCGCGCTGACCGCTCCAGGGCCGAGCGATGCCATCGCCTTGTGCGACGCTCAAACGCTGAATCTTATTGCCAGCTTCCAGCACGCGGTGGTGGGCGATTTGCTCAGCAAGACCTTTAGGGTGGCCGCGTCGCTCGATATTCGCAGCCTGCTGGTGACCGGCGGGGTCGCCGCGAACCGCGAACTCCGTGCCCGGTTCGCCGCGGAGGCATCGGCGCGGAATCTGCCGATCGCCTTTCCTTCGCTGGCGCTCTCGACCGACAACGCGGCGATGATCGCGGCTGCCGCGTGGCCCAAGTTCATGGCACAGGATTTTGCCGCACCGAGCCTCAATGCCGACCCGTCGCTTAGGCTAGGCCAGGATTAGGGATACGCAAAACACATCAGGCCAGCCGGTTAGGGCTGGCCTGAGTCCGCACTTTTCGAATAAAACTGGAAAAATCGACCGAAAGCGCTTTAGGCAGCCGGGGCGATCAGCAGCGGCTCCATCGAGGGTTGGGCCACAACGGTGGGCATTCTCACATCGGTGAAGTGGCCGCTGGCGACGTCAGCGAAAACCCGGTTTGCGGTGTCTTCGGTGCGCGTGCTGCTGATGTGGAGGCTCTGCACGGCCTTGATCGTCAACGTCGTCAATAAGAAGCGGTTGGGAATACGAATTCCCGCGGAATAGACAAGTTCAGAGCGCATGTTGCCTCATGAGTCGTGCGGTTAGGTAGCTTCGCCGGGAAGCCAAAGACATCCGTCCCTACCGCCCCCGCCGGCATTCCAAGGGGTGACCGGGGGCAAATCGCTTATCAAAGCAACATTGCTGAGCATACGCCGCGCAGGTGGTTCCGCATAGCGAAATCGGGCGAAACCGCGGGAAACCGTGCTTATTTGTCCCTAATTGTCATTTCCGCCTCGTCGGAGCGCTTTCAGCCGGTTATTTGCCGCCGTCGAACGGCCGACCGTGGTAACCGCACCACACTCCCCGGCAGAATCTGTAGGCCGCAAAGGCCAACAACAAGAGAATCAGCCAGCGAAACATCCTCTACCCTTCGGACTCCGCAGCAGTGGCGACTTCAAGCGAGGGGCCAAGCGGCTCCCAAAGTTCCACGCGGTTCCCTTCCGGATCGGCGAACCAGCCGAATTTTCCGTATTCGTCATAGGTCTCCCGCTTGGAGTCGACCTGCACCCCGGACGCGGCCAGGGCGTCCATCAAGCCATCCAGGTCGTCGACGCGGAAGTTCAGCATGGCGCGCTGGCCGCTGGGGCCGAAATAGCCCGAGTCGTCGGCGAAAAAGGCCAGGACTGTAGAACCTGTGACTTCACTTTTCGGAAATAAGAACGATCCGTGTTCTGCCCGGCGGATGCCGAGATGCTGCTCATACCAGGCGTAGAGCGCGTCAGGATCTTTCGCCTTAAGAAATGCTCCGCCTAGACCTGTGATCTTCGCCATATGGATTTCCCTCGCTTGATGGAATCGTAACCCGGCCGGTGCAACGGTGGGTTTAATTCTCTTCACCGCCAAGAATGTCTGCCAGTGTCTCTTTGTGCTTGGCCTTGCGCTTCTGCGTGGGCGGCTTGTCGGCGATGATGCGTTCAGCTGGCGGCTGACCCAGGCGCTCCCGCGCATTGGCCTTGACCGCCTTGGTGACGGAGAACTTTTTCGCCGTTTTTTTCTTCGCCACTCTCGCCTCCGCGCCTTTGCCTTTCCGATCATACGTTTGGCTCGGCTTTTGCTTCGAGCTTAGCCGCGTAGTAGCCTAGGAAGTTAAAGAAACGGCAGGAAAGACCATGGAAGAGCGCGACTTTTTCGACGAAAAACCCGAGCAGCGGACGCACACCCTGACTTGTCCGCACTGCGGGAAGGCGGACGAATACCAGATCGGCTGGCTGGTCCGCCGGAAGAAAGCCACGCTGCCACGCAATGCCGACGAGCGCGACCGCGCCCGCTTCGCCAAGGCGCAATCGTACATGGTTCGCAAAGACGATTTGATGGCCTGCAAGAACATTCGCTGCCGCAAACGGTTCGACGTGGCAGGTATCCAGACCGTGGCGTTTATCTAACCTTCCTTCTGAGCGGCGCTCGTTCGATGACTTCAGTTCGCCGGCTTGACAGCGGCAGCTGGATCTTTGAGATATTCGGCGCTGAGCGTCTTTTTCTCTGTGGCGATCGGCAAGAGCGTCGGATAGAACTGCACAAACGTCGTCGCGACCGCCGCGTGCTGCTGATGGCAGGAATAGCAGGGGGCCGCCACCGGAATCTGT
>CAVUKL010000012.1:0-128233 GCA_963742015.1 uncultured Acidobacteriaceae bacterium
AAGAGCATTGGTGCCTTGGAGTGCTTTGGGGATGTTGACAAGATTGTACGGCGGACAACGCTGATCTGACCAGAAAAATGCTCCCGGTCCAGTGGAGGCGATGCGGTTTGACGGAAAGACCGACAACCGACTTGCTTGAGGCTGAACGGGATGTATACTGTCGCGAAACGGTCGGAGATTCGAACCATCGCGTAGTACCAGTTGACGCTCTCAGAGACAAGGTGCTGCGCCAAATAAGAGCAGACCGCCCAGGCATGATGTAAAAGACAGTAAATACTGCGGCCGCTTCGGACCCTACGACGGTTTAATCTTCAGGCGGCGAGAGACGTTCGTCGCTCGAGTTTTGGGGGCCAACCTTGCGACCATTCGTGAAACTTATCCCGGCTGTTTATGCGATCCTGCTGTTTCTTCCCACACTCGACGCGCCCGCTCAGCAGGCGACCACATCGCTGAGCGGAACCATCACCGATTCGAGCGGCGCGCTGGTTGCCGGCGCCTCGATTTCGATCACTGAGCGCGACACCGGCCAAACGCTTAAAACCACGTCCAGCGCCCACGGGTTCTATCAGTTTCAGCAGCTCACCCCTGGCACGTGGACGATCATCGTGAGCGCCTCCGGCTTCGGCAATCAGACCAAGGTTAGCGAACTGCTGGTGAGCAATCCGGCGAACATCGACTTCAAGATGACGGTGGGAGCCGTGCAGGAGATGGTGGATGTCAGCGCGGAGGCGACGGCGCTGAACACCAATGACGCCACCCTGGGCAGCGCCGTCAACAACGCCACCATCCAGGCGTTGCCGATGGAGGACCGCAATGTCCCGGACCTGTTGAGCCTGCAACCCGGCGTCCTTTATCTGGGCCATAACATCGACGAGAACAGCGACAGCCGCACGGGCGCGGTGAACGGGGTGCGTTCCGACCAAGGAAATGTAACCATCGACGGCGCGGACGACAATGACCAGACCGGCGGCTATGCCTTTACCGGGGTCCTGCGCGAAACCCTGGACTCGGTAGAGGAATTCCGCGTGACCACTGGTCTCGCCAACTCCGACCAGGGCCGTTCCGCCGGAGCGCAGATCAATCTAGTGACCAAAAGCGGCACCAACCAGTTCCATGGAGCGGCCTACGAATACAATCGGAACACCTTCACCTCGGCCAATGATTGGTTCAACAAAAATGCAGAGGTGTCGTCGGGATTGCCCAATGTGCCCGGCAAATACATCCGCAACACCTTCGGCGGCGATCTCGGCGGCCCGATCCTGAAAAACAAGCTCTTCTTTTTCGGCAACTATGAAGCCTCGCATATTCGCGAAAACCAGCAGATTCAGCGCGAGACACCGTTCGCCTCCTATAAGGCCGGCAATGTTATCTACACCAGCAATGGCAGTCCGGTCACTCTGACGCCGGCGCAGATCGCGGTGATGGACCCGAACTGCTCCGCGAACGGCACCTGTCCGTGGGGGCCGGGAGACGACCCCAATGTGCTCGCGGTCTTCAACCAGTTGCCCACGGCGAACGGCTCGGCGCTGGGCGACGGCTACAACCTCGGGTCATACTCCTTCTCCTCGCCGAACCCGACCAACCTAAACACCGCGATCGCACGCTTAGACTGGACCCCGAACGCCAAGCAGCACCTCTTCGTGCGCGGGAATCTGCAGGACGACACCATTGACTACGCCGTCCAGTTCCCGGGGCAACCACCCTCCATAATTACTCGCGACAACAGCAAGGGCATCATCGCCGGCGACACCTGGACCATCACCAACAATATGGTGAACGATTTCCGCTATGGCTATGTCCGGCAGGGGTACGCCCAGGCCGGCCAGGACTGCGGCGCCTATGCCATCTTTCTGCGCGCCATCTCGCAGCCAACATCAGAGGCCTGCTCGACAATCCTGCACGTTCCGGTCAATAACTTCATCGACAACGCCACCTGGACCCACGGCAGCCATACTCTCTCCTTTGGCGTTAATCTTCGCATCATCACCAACTACCAGAGCTCTGACGAGACGTCCTACGGCAACGCGCAGCTGAACAACCAATGGCTCAACACCGGCGGGGCGATCTCCGGCACCGGGGGCAGCCTCGATCCCGACGCCTTTGGATATCCAACGGTGGACGGCGGCAGCATGGCTGCCTACGACATCGCGATCAGTACCGTGGCCGGCCTTTTGCCTTACATTCAGGGGCAATACAACTTCCACATCAACCCCGGCGGACAGACCGGAACGGCGCTGCCTGAAGGAAACTTCATCGACCGCAATTATCTCGCGCATGAGTTCGAGTACTACATCCAGGACTCGTGGCGGTTGCGGCCCAATCTGACGATCATCTTTGGCCTGCGCCAATCGCTCCTGCAATCTCCCTACGAGACTCACGGCCAGCAATTGCAGCCGACTGTCGATACTCATCAATGGTTTGAAAACCGGGTGGCCTCGGCAGCAGCCGGCGTCACCAATCAGCCTGACCTTACCTTTGCACCCTCAGGCAAGGCGAACCACGGGAAACCCTATTGGAACATGCCATGGAACAACATTGCCCCGCGCTTTTCGGTGGTCTATTCGCCCGACCCCAAGACCTCGGTGCGTGCCGGCTTCGGCATGTTTTACGACCACTTCGGCGAGGGGATTGTCGACACATTTGCCCAGAATGGCTCCTTCGGAGTAACTACGACCATCTCCAATCCGGCGGGCCAATACGGTGTGGATAACACTCCGCGCTTCACCGGCATCAACAACGTTCCGCCACTCTCTGGCGTTAATATCCCTTCGACGATCCAATATCCCTACACGCCGCCGAACAATATAAACACCGGCCTGGCCATCACCTGGGGCATCGACAACCACATGAAGACGCCCTACACCATCGCGACCGACTTCTCCATCCAACGCGAGCTACCCCACAATCTCACCGTGGAGGCCGACTACATCGGCACCTTTGGCCGCCACCTGCTCCATCAACTGGATTTGGCGGAGCCGCTCGATCTGGTGGATCCAAAGTCCGGCGAGGACTACTTCTATGCCGGCACCCAGCTGGCGAAAGCCACCTATGCCGGACAAACCACCGTAGCGACCGATCCCTATTGGGAGGACCTGTTTCCATACCTGGCGACCGGCGGCCAGAGTGCCACCCAGAATATTTACACCAACATCTACCAGCCGCAGGCACTTTCGGGAAATGACTCTTACGCGCTGGTTCAACTGGACGCTTATTGCGATCCGTCTGAAGGCGGTCTCGGATGCGGGCCTTATGAAGATGCCAACGGCAACGTGACCACCCGCTATTATCAGCGGCAGTTCTCCTCGCTGTTCGCCTGGTCGTCGATCGGCATGAGCAGCTACAACGCCCTGCAACTTACATTGCGGCGCGCGAGTACGAACGGGCTTTCGTTCAATGTCAGCTATACCCTCAGCAACTCGATCGATTGGGGATCCGACACCGAGCGCGCCAGTGAATTCACAACCGGCAGTTTCAGCTTTATCACCAACAGCTTCAACCCGAGCCTGGCCAGGGGCCTCTCCGATTTCGACACCCGCCATTTGATCACCGGGTACTTCAGCTACCCTCTTCCCTTCGGCCAGGGCCAGCACTTCCTCGGAAGCGCAAACACGCTGACGAACGCCATCATCGGCGGCTGGACTCTCTCCGGGATCACGCGCTGGTCCAGCGGGCTGCCCTTTGGCATTTTGCCGCAGTATGCCTACGCGACCAATTACCAGCAGCAAAGCCTGGCAGTGGTCACCGGCAAGATCAAACTACACAAGCACATAAACTCCGAGGGGTACCCGGAAGTTTTCGCCGACCCCGACACGCTCAACAACGGACTGGCTAGCAGTTACCCGGTGCGCTATCCGTATCCCGGAGAAAACGGTCAGCGAAATCCGTTCCGCGGCGACGGCTACTTCGAGCAGGACGGCGGCCTCTCCAAAGTGTGGAAGATTCATGAAACCAACTCGCTGAAGTTCTCATGGGAGGTCTTTAACGTCAGCAACTCGGTCCGCTTCGATACCAGCCCCATCAGTTCGCTCGGCGGCCTGAACAACGTTATCGGCACCGGACTCGGCTTCGGTGTTTACAGCAGCCAACTGGTGCAGTCGCGCAAGCAGCAGTTCTCGTTGCGATACGATTTTTAGACCACTTTCACAAATGGTGTGAGGTCTTCGGATTCGATGGCCACCCGGTTGGTGGGCGAGAATCCCTCGCAACCTCCAATGTTTGGTATGCCAGCCTCGGGATGCCGCTCCGGACCCTCGAGTCGGTCTACCGCACGTTCACCGTCGTATCGAGCTTGATGTCGGCCGAGGACTCCCCAACCATCAGACTCACTGGCTCCGCCTCGACCTGAAACTTCCCCGACTTCTCGTCCCAGTAAGCAAGATCCGCAGCCTTGAGTGGTATGGTCACAGTCTTCGTCTCATTCGGTTGAATGCTGACTCGCTGAAAACCCTTCAGCTCCTCACGCGGACGCTCAACCTTCGACTTCAAGTGCTTGACATAGAGCTGCGCGACCGCATCGCCAGCAACGGCGCCGGTGTTCGTCACGTCGACGCTGACCGTGACGTCGCCATCTTTCGCTAACTCGGGAGAGCTGGTCTTTAGATTGGAATACCTGAAGGTTGTATAACTCAGCCCAAATCCAAAGGGATAAAGCGGCTCGCCTTTGAAGTACATATAAGTGCGGCCATCGCGGATGTTGTAGTCCATCATCGGCGGAAGCTGGTCGACCGATTTAGGCCAGGTTGTAACCAGGTGGCCGCCGGGGTTGTAGTCGCCGAAGAGGACCTTGGCCAGCGCGGTTCCCTCGTCCTGTGAGGAGTGGGCCATGTGCAGGATCGCGGGCACATTTTCCTCGGACCAGTTAATTGCAAACGGGAAGCTGGAAACCAGGATCACCACGGTCTTGGGATTGACGTCATACACCTGTTTCACCAACTGTTCCTGGGCGAGCGTGATGATGTCGCGGTCGCGTCCCTCGCGCCCGTCGCTGGCTACGCTGCATGGCAGGGTGCCTCCGCCATCGGGGGTGTTGTGCCATTGATGCGCCTCGTCTCCGCAGGTGGGGTCGTTGCCGACCACCACCACCGCGACGTCGGAAGACTGCGCGGCTTTCGTTGCGGCGCTGTCGGTTTCGTCTGCGGCGTAGTTGACCTTCACATTGGGGCCGACCTCGTCCTTGATGCCCTGAAGCGGCGTGATCGCGTAAGGAGGCGTTCCGCCATACCAGTCCCAATGTACTGAGTCAGCCAGCGGCCCAATGACGGCGATCGACTTGATTGAGTCCTTCTTGAGCGGCAGAAAGGAATTCGAGTTCTTCAGCAATACGACCGACTCAAGTGCGAGCTTCTGCGAGACCGACTTGTCCTTGTCCGTGTTCCATGGCTCGGGCGAATCCTTGATCGTCGAGTACGGAACCATCGACGGCGGATCGAGCAGGCCGAGCTTGACCGCGATGCGGAGCTTCCGCCCGAGCAGATCGTCGATCTCCTTCTCGGTGATCGAGCCGTCCTTCAACGCAGCTTTGGTTTCGTCCGCATATTTATCGAGGAACTGGTTAATGCCCGCCTTGAGGCAGGCGACGACAGCTTCTTCCTGGGTCGCGAAACGCTTGTGATCTGTCACCAACAGACTGACCGCTCCGCCATCGCTCGACAGCACATCGACGCCCCACTTGTCCTCGACAATGCTCTTGAGGATCGGGTTGATGGCCATCGGCGTTCCATTCCACGCGTTGTAGCTGGCCATGACCGCCTTTGCTCCACCGTCAAGAAAACCCATGCGGAAGGGCACCGAGTAATACTCCCAAAACAGACGGTCGTCGAACACCGAATTCGATTTCGTTCGCAGGTTCTCATTGCTGTTGGCGAGGAAGTGCTTCAGCAGCGCGGCCGATTGCCAGTACTTGGGATCGTCGCCCTGCAGCCCTTTGACGAAGGCGGTCACCATGGTGCCGTTGAAGAACGGGTCTTCGCCGTAAACCTCTTCGCTGCGTCCCCAGCGCGGATCGCGCGCTAGATCGGCCTGCGGCCCCCACAACATCAGCATCTGGCGATCGTATTTTGCTGTCTGCGTGATGAAACGCGCCTCGTAGCCCTCGACTCCGGCAGCTTGCCGCACCAGATCGGGGTCCCACGACTCGCCCATCCCCGGCGGCTGCGGAAACTGGGTCGTCGTGATCGCGCTTCGCTCGTAGCCACCCTGGTTGCGCGCGCGCTGAACGACTCCGTGAATGCCTTCGGAGCTGCCAATGTTCGGGACGCCAAGTCTCGGCACTGCCGTTCTCGTTCCAAGGCAAGCGACCTTCTCGTCGATGGTCATTAGAGATAGCAGGTTCTCGATTCGCTTTTCAGTCGGCAGCGATGGATCGTTGAACGGATAAGCAGGCTTTTGTGCGAATGCCGGAGCAAGCCCCAGAAGAACAAGGCTAAGGATTGACGCAAAGTATTTCGTCATTGTCGTCGACTACCTTATAAATCAACTTACTTGCGGCGCTTGGCCATGGCCGGCTGACGTGATCGACCGATCGCAACCAAGGCTATCATGTCCGCGAACTCTTGATCGTCAGGCGGCAAAGTCGAAGCCGGAATAAAATAAGACCTCGTGACCACCAGCCTCTTCGACCTCTACAAAATCGGCATCGGTCCCTCAAGCTCGCACACCATGGGCCCTATGCGCGCGGCGCATCGATTCGTTTCGGAGCTGCGAGATAGCGGCTTGCTCAGGATCACGGAGCGCGTCCGCGCCGACCTCTACGGCTCCCTCGCGCTCACTGGAAGAGGCCACGGCACGGACCGCGCAGTGCTACTTGGGCTTTCAGGCGAAGAGGCAAGCAGCATCGATCCCGCAACCATCGAGCCGAAGCTGGAGAAAATTCGTTCGACCGCTTCGCTATCGATTCTCGGATCGAAGCACATCGCATTTCACGAGGCCAACGATCTTCTCTTTCACCGCGACATCATGTTCCCGCCGGGATCCGTGACACAGCATCCGAATGGCGTGAGATTTTCCGCCTTCGACGAGCAGGGCGAGATACTGCGCGAACAGGTCTACTTCTCCATTGGCGGAGGATTCATCGTCGCCGACGGCGAAGCCGCTCCAACGACTCACACCTCAGCGCAAACGATTCCCTGCCCTTTCACCAGTGCTGCTGAACTACTCGCGACCGCCGCGATCCACAACCTCACCATCGCCGAGCTTATGTTTGCCAACGAAAGCGCGCTCCGCGACGGCGACAAAGTCCGTTCCGAGATCCTTCGCATCTGGCAGGTGATGCAAGGTTGCGTCGAACGAGGCATGTCAACCGAGGGAATCCTTCCCGGCGGCCTGAACGTCCGCCGTCGCGCCAAGCGATTAGCCGAGCGGCTGGCTGCGAGAGAATCTGAGGGCAAGATTGGAGACCCGCTCGCGCCGCTTGATTGGGTCACCGTCTACGCGATGGCTGTCAACGAAGAGAATGCCGCGGGAGGCCGCGTCGTCACCGCACCGACGAACGGCGCCGCCGGGGTTATCCCCGCTGTCGGCCACTACTACCGCAACTTCGTCGCCGGCGATTCTTCTTCCGAAGCTGATGAGGGAATCTTGCGCTACTTCCTTACCTCGGCCGCGATCGGAATTCTCTATAAAGAGAACGCTTCAATCAGCGGCGCCGAGGTTGGTTGCCAGGGCGAGGTCGGCGTCGCCTGCTCGATGGCCGCCGGCGGCCTTGTCGCCGCGATGGGTGGCAGCAACGACGAGGTCGAGCACGCTGCCGAAATCGGCATGGAGCACAACCTCGGCATGACCTGCGACCCGATCGGCGGCCTGGTGCAGATTCCCTGCATCGAGCGCAATGCCATGGGTGCAGTCAAGGCCGTCCACGCCTGCCGCATGGCGATGAACGAAACCGAGGGCCACAAAATCTCCCTCGACCAGATCATTCGCACCATGTACCTGACCGGCCTGGATATGCAGTCGCGGTATAAGGAGACTTCACTGGCCGGGCTGGCTTTGAATGTGATTGAGTGCTGATGCTCAATCAGGTGAATCCAAAGTGAGTGAGACTCAGGCAAGAGAAGATGGCCTGCCGACGCTGACGCCGTCCGATGCTCGGACGCTGATCGCCCCCTGGTGGCATTGCGGACTGCTGGTCGCGATCATTGCAGCTGCCTCCGTCTTCGGATCGATGCAATCGGCAAAGAGCACGATGACCTCGCACCATCTGGCTAACTACGGTGTAACGCTCGCATGGGAGTGGGCACTCGCCGGCCTTGCGTATTGGGGCATCCGCCTGCGCAGGACCCCGCTGCGGCAGGTGCTCGGTGAGCGCCGTCGCGGCCTCAGCGAATTTCTCATCGATTTGGCGGCGGCTGGGCTCTTTTGGATTTTTTCTTTGCTCGTGCTCGCCGCGCTCGCCGTCATACTCAACCTCTTTCATCTGGAGAGCGCACAAAAGCAGATTAGCCAACTCGCTCCCGCGAGCCTAGCCGAAGCTGCGCTTTGGATTGCACTGAGCGTCTCCGCCGGAATCTGCGAAGAGTTTGTCTTCCGCGGATATCTGCAGCAGCAGTTCGCGCGCGCAACAGGACGCAGATGGGTCGGTGTCGGCGTCTCGGCACTGCTCTTTGGCACTGCGCACGGCTATGAGGGAATCGCCGGCATGCTGATGATCACTATCTATGGCGCACTCTTCAGCGTTCTGGCGATCAAGCGCGGCAGCCTGCGCGCGGGCATGATCGCGCATGGCTGGCACGACTCCTTCACCGGACTTTTGCTATGGGCACTCAAGCGCGCCAACGTTCCTCTCGGCATCGCCTGAGATTCTTTTCAGGCTTACTTCTCTTCATCACGTGCGTCGGTGACTCTTGCGATTCCAACTCGCTCATCTTCGCGCACAAAAATTGATTTTTTTCTTGACACTCTTTTTCGCGATGTCTATACCTTTCGTTAACTGCAGTTTGTTAATTGCAGTCTCGATGTCAAATCGAACAAGGGAGAACAACAACCATGGCAACCAAGAAGGCAGCGAAAAAGGCCCCCGCAAAGAAAGCTGCGAAGAAGGCCGCACCGAAGAAGAAGTAACCAACGGCAACAGGCAACACATTAGGGGGACGCGACAAGCGTCCCCCTAAGTGTTTATGAACGCCAGTGTTCATGCGGGTTTTGAGGCCATCCCGCATTTGGCCCGGATGGAATGAGATGAGATGACGCGCCGCCGATGGATCGCCGACAGCTGGGACGAACACAGCGCAAAGCTGGCTGGAACACAGGCTGCGCATCTTGCGCGCGTCTTGCGTGCGCAGGTCGGAATGCAGTTCGACATCGTCGCCGGCGATCGCGTGCGACGCGGTTCCATTGTGGAAATCTCGGACTTAATTATTGAGTTCGCTCTCGGCGAAGAAATCGACGTCGATCCTGCGCTGCCGGTGACATTGTTGCTTGCTGTCTTCAAGTTCGATCGTCTCGAGTGGGCAATTGAGAAAGCGACTGAGCTCGGAATCGAACGCATCGTTCCAGTAATCGCGCGCCGCACCGAGAAACATCTCGCTCACGCCGCCGCGACGCGAGTGGAGCGCTGGCGGCGCATCGCTCGCGAGGCGGCGCAGCAATCGCGGCGTTCTAACATGCTTGAAATTTCTGATCCGATGCCGGTGAAAGACGCGGCTCGTGACGAACCCGAGGCCGTGCGCCTGTTACTCGCCGAGAGCGAGCGGACGACGATGCTGCGAGACGGGCTCGAAGGATTGGGGACAAGCTCCACGGGCGATGGATCGCCGAGAATTCGATTAGCGATCGGGCCGGAGGGCGGCTGGACGCCGGAAGAAGAAACGCTATTCGCCAACGAAGGGTGGACGCCGGTAAGCCTCGGGCCACGCATTCTGCGGGCGGAGACAGCTGCGATCGCGGCCGTCTCCATCGTCGCCGCATGGCTTGATTAGAGAATTGCTAGGGACGCGGGACTGAAGACTGACCACTTCTCTTCAGCTAAACATCTCCTTCACCTTCGAGAAGAGGCTCCGCGATGTCGGCTTGTTCTCAACCGTCATCGTCTCGGCCAGTTGCCGTAGCAGTTCGCGCTGGACCTTGGTCAGCTTCTTCGGCGTCTGCACCGCTATCTGGACGACCAGGTCGCCACGGCCGCGCTCGTTCAGATGCGGAACGCCTTTGCCGCGAATGCGAAACTCTTTCCCGCTCTGCGTTCCCTCAGGGACCTTGAGCGTCGTCTCGCCCTCGAGCGTAGGAATTACGAGTTCATCGCCCAGCGCCGCCTGCGGTACGGAGATCGGCATCACGCAGTGCAGATCGTTGCCGTCGCGCTCGAAGAACTCGTGAGCCCTCACCGAGAGCACGATGTAGAGGTCGCCGTTCGGCCCGCCGAAGCGGCCTGCGTCGCCCTCGCCCTGGTAGCGAATGCGCGTTCCTTCTTCAACTCCGGCGGGAACATTGACCACAATTTTGTGGTCGCGCGCGACCCGCGCCTCGCCCCGGCAAGTCGGGCACGGATTGGTGATCATCGTCCCCGTGCCGCCGCAAACGCTGCAGGTGCGCGCAATTGAAAAGAACCCCTGCTGGTAGCGAACCTGGCCGCGGCCCTGACATTGCTGGCAGGTCGACGGGCCCTGCTTGTTGCGGGTGCCGGTGCCGCTGCAGTCGATGCAGACCTCCATGCGGTGGATGCTGATCTCACTCTCTTTGCCAAAGACCGCCTCTTCAAAGGCGATGGTCATCTCGTAGCGAAGATCGCGTCCCCGCTGTGCGCGCGACTGTCGGCGATTGCCGCCGCCGACATTGAACATTTCTCCAAAAAGATCGCCGAAGATGTCGCCAATGTCCTGGGCGCCCGCGAACGGGCCATTGCCCCCCACGCCGCTCACACCCGCATGACCGTAGCGGTCATACGCCGCGCGCTTCTGCGCGTCGGTCAGCACTTGGTAGGCCTCGCTGCACTCCTTGAACTTCTCTTCGGCTTCGGCGTCGCCCGGGTTGCGGTCGGGATGATACTGCATCGCCAGCTTGCGATAGGCCGTCTTCAGCTCCTGATCATTCGCATCGCGGGTTACGCCTAGCACTTCGTAGTAGTCGAGTTTGGTCACGTTATTTACGGTGCTCATATCTCTTTCTGACTCGGGTTGTGGACGACGCGCACCATTGCCGGGCGCAGCAGGCGGTCCTTGATCTTATAGCCGCGGCGGACCTCTTCCAGCACCTGCTGATCTGGTAGATCGACGCGTTCGACGGAACCGATAGACTCATGCACGTGCGGGTCGAAGTGCGCCCCGACAGCTTCCACCGGCTGGACATTCAGCGAACGCAGGACGTCTTCCATCTGCTTGACGATCAGCTCGACGCCAGTGCGAAGCTGCTCGGCGCTTCCACCGGCCTTGAGCGCCAGCTGAAAGTTGTCGATCACGGGCAGAAACTGCTCGACCGCACCGGCGCTCGCAAATTCGCGAAACTCAGTGCGCTCGCGCGCCTCGCGCTTGCGGGCGTTGTCAAACTCCGCCTGCATCCGCGCCATACGGTCGAAGAGCTGGTCGCGCTCCGCCTTGATCCGTTCATAGTCCTGGAGAGAAATCCCCAATGGCGCCACGCCGGGTGCCGATGATTCTTGCTTGCTGTCGCTTCCGGTAGTCGCCGCATCCATCGGATCGGAGGCCGGGTCGGTATTCTGAATGAGTTCCAGTTCGTCGTCGGTAATGTTGTGTTCTTCTACTGTCTTTGTATTCATAAATGCTTTCTTCCAGACGTTACCTAAATTGCGCCGTCCTGACATCTTGGCTGCTCCTGCGGACTTCGCCGGTTATACGACCTGGACTGATATTTGATTTATTGAGGCGGTTGCAGGATTCTCTCGGAGAGTTGTGCGATAAACGAAACCGCATTCATCGTCTCCTGATATTGCAGGCGGACCGGCCCGAGCACGGCCACGGTGCCAAGGTTCTCCGATCCAACCAGGGCGGGAGCGCCGATCAACACCATACTGTGCATTTCGGGGATGGTCTCTTCCAGTCCGACCACGACACGAACATTTTGCTGCCGGGCATCGACATACGCGTTGAGCAGCTCGATCAGCCGCCGCTTCGCTTCCAGCGCACCCAGCAACTGGCGTAGGCGGTCGCGGTCAACCTGGCTGGCGATCAGGTTCCCAACTCCCTCGACGAAGATCGACGGCCCATCGCCGTCAAGCGCACCCTTCCGGCAAAGCTCTCCGACCGAGTGAATGAGTTGGTCGTACTCGTGACGCTCCTGCTCGATGCGGCGCTCGAGCTCGCGGCGGATCTTTTCCATCGACCAGCCACGGAAGTTCTCATTCAGGAAATTGGCGGCAGTGCCCAACTCCGTGTGGCTGAGGTCGTGATCGAGAGTGAGCACGCGGTCGAGCACCGCTCCGGCCTTGGTCACCACGACCGCCAGCACTCTTCCAGTAGCAAGGCGCGAAAAATGAATATGCTCCAGGGCATGAAAGTCCGCGCTCGCCGCCAGGGCGACGCCAACGCCGTTTGAAATGAGGGCCAGCACATGCGAGGTCCGTTCCAGGAATTGCTGCCGGCTGCTCACTCCGGAAAAGCTGTCTTCGATCTGATCGCGGCGGTCCTGCGTAAGACCCGACGATCCGGTGCGGGCCATGCCGTTCAACTGCTCCACATAGAAGTGAAAGGCCTTCGCGGCTGGCACCCTGCCCGCTGAAGTGTGCGGCTGATCGAGCAGCCCTGCGTCGCCAAGAGACGCCATTACATTGCGAATCGTCGCCGAACTCATGCCCTCGCGATTGCCCAACTGGCGGGCGATCGCCTGCGAAGCGACCGGCTCCCCGGTATCGATATACATCTCGATAATGGCGGTAAGCACCGCCCGTTCCCGTGGACTGATCCTGATCTCGCCTGCCATGTTTGACACCTAACCCCTTGAAATATCTGCCGGTTACAAGCTATTTCGGGTAGAGTCTTCCTCTTTAATTCTAGGAACCCTGGCGGGGGGTGTCAAGGCACATAGATCACGGGGCGCGGATTGGCGTTACTTTCGGGACAGCAAAATATTCATCTGATAGAACCGGAAGAAATTCTCTTCGCCCGGCGCATCGGCCGCCACCTTCCTGTACTGGTCGAGAGCATCGTTGATGAAGGCTGACCGCTCCGACTCGGGCAGATGCTGCATCCACTCAACAAAAGTGACCGACCCGAAGGCGAAGAAGGCTTCGCGCGATTCGAAATCCCACGCCTTGGCCGCAGTGTGCAGCTGGCGAACTTCAAGCCCGTTCTGTTCGGCTAACGCTGCGTACTCCTCAGGAGTGAGGTGCAGATATGGGTCGCGCGACGATGTGAAGTACTGGTGCCAGCGCGGAGAGTGACATGTTTCCTGCAAAACATCTTCAAGGCTTTTGCGCTCTCCCCTGAACACCATGCGCAACTGAGCGCGACCCTTAGGCTTGAGCGCGGCGTGAATCGATTGCAGCGCTAGTTCCTGTTCAGGTACCCAGTGCAGCGCGTTGAACGAGACGACCAAATCGAATTCCGGCCCAAAGGGCAGATGCCGCGCATCCGCTACTTGAAACTTGAGATTCGGGTGCGACGCGGCATACTGTGAGCCGGCAAAGGCGACCATGTTGGACGAGAAATCCACCCCGACCACGCTGCCCTGAGGCACACGCGATGCGATCTCACTGGTGTTCTTACCATTCCCGCAGCCGATATCGAGAACGCGCTCGTTCCCCTTGAGATCGAGCAGCGCCAGAACTTCTTCCGCCATCGCGTGCTGCAGCTCGGATATGCGCGCGTACTCCGATGCTTTCCATTCCGTCACCGTCTTTCCTCCACGACAGCCATCAATCCATGTCCCGCCAATTCGGCCCCACGCCGCAATCGGCGACCAGAGGCACCTTCAACTCGATCACGCCTTCCATCTCTTCTTTTACCAGCGAGCGGACCTGATCGACCTCGTCTTCCGGAACGTCGAAGACCAGCTCGTCATGCACTTGCAGGGTCATTACGCTCTCCAGCTTCTCTTTGGCCAGCCGCTTGTCGATGCGGATCATGGCCAGCTTGATCAAGTCTGCCGCCGTTCCTTGCAGCGGAGTGTTCACCGCCGTCCGCTCGGCGAATCCACGCAGGTTCGCGTTGCGGCTCTGAATATCCGGAATTGGCCGCACCCGTCCGAAGACCGTCCGCACCTTTTGCTCGCGGCGGGTTTCTTCGAGCAGGCGGTCGATGTAGGCGCGTACGCCGCTATAGCGCGCGAAGTAAGTCTCGATGTAAAGCCGCGCCTGGTTCTGGTCGATGCCAAGTTGCTGCGCCAGGCCAAACGGCGAAATGCCGTAGACGATGCCGAAGTTCACCGCTTTGGCGCGATTGCGCGTTTCCTTGTCCATGGTGTCCGGAGAAACGCCGAAGACTTCCGACGCGGTCAGCGTGTGAATGTCCTGCCCGGTGCGGTAGGCGTTCAGCAGCAGGGGGTCTTCGGAGAAGTGCGCAATGAGCCGCAGCTCGATCTGCGAATAGTCCGCCGAGAGCAGCACCCGTCCCGGAGCGGCAATGAAGGCCGCGCGAATCTCGCGTCCCAGCGCCGTCTTGATGGGAATATTCTGCAGATTGGGATTGGTCGACGAGAGCCTGCCAGTCGCCGTGCCGACCTGGTTGAAGGTCGTATGCACGCGCCCGTCGCGATCAGCGAGCAGCGGAAGTGAGTCGACATAGTTCGACTTGAGCTTGGCTAGATAGCGGTACTCGATGACCAGCTTGGGCACCTCGTGGTGCGCCGCCAGCTCTTCAAGCACGTCCTGCGCGGTCGAGACCACCTTGCCTTTGCCGTACTTGAGCGGCTTGGGCAGGTTCATCTTGTTGAAGAGCACATCGCCCAGCTGCTTCGGAGAATTGATGTTGAAGCGATGTCCAGCTTTCTCGAAGATCTCCTCGCCCACCCGCTGCATCTCCGACGAAAGCTTCTCGCCCATCAGGTTCAGCACGACGGAGTCGATGCGGACGCCGACCGTCTCCATCTTGAGCAGGATCGGCACCAGCGGCAGGTCGATCTCTTCGTAAACACGGCGCTCGTCGAGCGCATCGATGTCTTCGCGCAGCACCGGGGTGAGGCCGCGAATCACATGCGCCGCCTCGGCCAGCTGCGCATCGCCGGTTTCTTGCAAAGGACGGCTCGTAAACCGCGCTGCCACATCTGACAGGCGATGCGTGGCATGGGTCGGATTGACGAGATACGAATACAGCATCAGGTCGTCATTTGCGCCAGCCAGTCGAACGCCCTGCTGTTGAAGGTTTCGCAGAGTTCCCTTCAAATCATGAACGCGCTTCGGAACAGAAGCATCTTCGAGCAGCCCGCGCAATGACTTGTCTTCGTCATTGCCAATCCGCAGAATCAGCGCTAGACCCAGTTCGGCTGAGACTCCAATGCGAGTGCCCGCTGGCGCTCCGGTCGCTTCACCCGCAGTCTGCGTGTGTTCCGACGCCTCAAACATGTCCATGAACGACATGCTCTTCAGCGCCGGCTCGGCTTCTTCGACTGCTTCGGCCTCTTGTTCGCTGACCTGCTCGGCGACCGCTTCGAAAATGGATGTTTCAAGCGCAAACGCGAAGCCATCCTTCTTCGCGATCTCAAAAAAATGCGCCACCTGCTCCGGCGCCGGTTCGAGCACGAACTCCGTCTTCACCGCCTCTTCTTCCGGAGCAAGTTCCTTCAGCAGCGAGGTGAACTCAAGCTCAGTAAACAGCGCCCGGCAAGCATTCACGTCAGGCTTCTGCGTCCGCATCGCCTCAAGATCGAGCGGTACCGGAACCTCGCAATGGATCGTCACCAGCTCCTTGCTGAGCATGATGTTGTCGCGATTGTTTTCAAGCGACTCGCGATAGGTCTTGCGCTTCACTTCGCTGGCTCGATCGAGCGCAGCCTCCACAGTGCCGAACTGCTGGATCAGCTCGACCGATCCCTTGTCGCCGATCCCGGGCGCGCCGGGAATATTGTCGACCGAGTCGCCGCGCAGCGCCATCACGTCAATCACTCGCTCCGGAGGAACGCCCAGCGTCTCGATCACCTTCTCGCGATCGAGCACCAGGTTCTCTTTCACGGGATTGAGCACCTTCACGCTGCCCGTTTCGCTCTCCGTCACAAGCTGCAGCATGTCCTTATCGTTCGAGACGACGTACACCGGATGCCCCGCTTCTGCGGCCTCTTTCGCCAGCGTACCGATCACGTCGTCGGCTTCAAAGCCCTGCGCCTCAAGGATCGGAATATGAAACGCCTCCAGCGCGCGTCGAATGTAAGGGAGCTGCTGCGCCAGGTCAGGCGGCATCTCAGTCCGGTTGGCCTTGTAGCCGAGGTAGTCGACTTCTTCAAAAGCCTGCGTCTTAATGTTGAACTTCTTGACCGCGGTCATCGCCTTGGCCCGCTCATCGCGAAATACACTGACCGCTCACATCAAAGACCGCCGCGAAGAACTCCGGCGAAAAATCGCGGCGCAGTTTGTTGATCATGTTCACGAAGACGAAGGTCGCGGCGGTCGGCACGCCGCTGCGCGTCGACATTGGCCGCTGCCGCTGCATCGCGTGATAGGCGCGGAAGATGAACGACATCGAGTCGAGCAGGAAGACGGGCGGCTTGGCTGTGGAAGTAGTGGCCATCGTTGACGAGTCTATTGCATCAGGCGAGAAACATGCAGTCGCCATAAGAGAAAAACCGGTACCTCTCGGCAACCGCGTGGCGATAGGCGGCAAGAATGTTCTCGGGCCCGGCAAAGGCGCTCACCAGCATCAGCAGGCTCGACTGCGGCAAGTGAAAGTTGGTCAACAGTCCAGTTACCACGCGGAAGTGATATCCCGGCGAAATAAAGATGCTCGTCGCTCCCGAATGCGCCGCCAACGGTTTGCCGTTGACGATAGCCGCGCAATGCTCCAGCGTGCGGACCGTCGTTGTCCCTGCGGCGATCACTCGGCGACCCTCGGCCAGAGCGGTATTCACCGCGTCTGCCGTCGACTCTGGAAGTGTGTAGTGCTCCTCGTGAAGATGGATGTCCTCGACTCGTTCGACTCTGATCGGCTGAAATGTCCCCAGCCCAACATGCAAGGTCACGAAGCAGACATCTACTCCGTCCGCGCGAATTCGCTCTAGTACTTCGGGGGTAAAGTGCAGCCCCGCCGTCGGAGCGGCCGCCGAACCGGGCTGTTGCGCGTAGACCGTCTGGTAGCGCCGTCGATCACCTCGGTCATCCGGGCGATGAATGTAAGGAGGTAGTGGCATGTGGCCGATCTTGTCGAGGCGCGCGAAGAAATCCGGCACGGGATCAAACCGAAGCAGCCGCTCGCCGAACTCGCCATGCTCAACAACATCCGCTTCAAGCGACGTGGCCTCATCCTCTGTTTGGAAGACAAGCGAATCGCCAACCAGGACCTTGCGCCCGGGGCGGACGAGCGCCGTCCACTCCCATTCGCTCATCTGCTGCGTTAGCAGCGCCTCGATCTTGCCAGAAGTCGACTTCCCTTCACTCGCAGCCTTCCGTCCCAGCAAGCGAGCCGGAATCACGCGGCTGTCGTTCAACACCAGCACATCTCCGGCGCGAAGCAGCTCCGGGAATTCGCGAAACCAACCATCGCGCCACTCACCGGTCACGCGATCAAGCTGCAGCATCCGCGCGCCCGAGCGTTCCGCCGGAGGCTGCTGAGCAATCAGTTCTTCAGGGAGCTCAAAGTCGAAATCGGAGACCAGCACGAGGTCGATTCTACTTGCTGGCGGTACGAGCTATCTCGGCGCAAAATACTCCTCAGCTATTCGTCGCGCGAGCTCCATCGCCGCTTCGACTCGCAGACGCACCGCCTCCAGCTCCTCATCATTTGCATCCGGCGAAGGTGGAGCCACCGGATGTGCCCAGCTCACGGCTACGCGGGTGAACGGCTTGGGGATCAGAAATCCGTCCCAGGAATTCGCCGTCCATCTCCGCTCCGGCAGAAGATAGAGGATGCCGACCGGCATCTGCGTCATCTGCGCGAGCTTGACCGGGCCGATCTTAGTTTTGTAGCGCGGCCCGCGCGGGCCATCGGCGGTGAAGACGGCGATGAATCCGGCCTCGATGGATCGCTTCAACCCCAGCAGGCCAGCCGCACCCTCCCGCGAACTCGACCCCCGAACCGCATCGAATCCAAATTGTTCAATGGTGCGTGCGATCAGCTCGCCATCAAAGCTCTGGCTCACCAAAATCGAGCAGCGGAGCTTTCCTTTGAAATACAGCAGCGAAGGCAGCGCACACTGATGCCAGAAGCAGTAAATGCCCGGTGTTGCGACCGTTGGGGGAATGACGCCCGGCTCGAGTACATACGTAAACCGAAGCGTCGAACCAATCGCCCGCATCAGCGCCGCTAACAGACGAGGAACAATGGCGAGCGTGACTCGTTGTCCAAAAGAAAAACGCTTACGCGCTGGCAGAGGGGTCACGCTGTCATTCTAACTAGCTAATGATGACTAGAGACCGGCATCAACCGATTCCCTAGTCCTTAGTCCCTAAAGTCAGCTATACCGCATCCACCGCAGCATTTCCGGGAAGGTCGCCCGCTTCCCGTACATCAAGATGCCGACGCGGTAAATCTTCGAGGCGACCCAAAGCACCACCACAATGGCCACCAGCATTAGAGCTATCGACAAAGCAATCTGCCAGTAGGGCGGAAACTGCGAAGCCATGCGCAGGAACATGGTGATAGGCGCGCACGGTGGAAACATCGAGATCGCCACCGACCATATCGAGTTCGGATTGCTCACGATAAACGCGATCATCCCAAAGCTGAGCCAGATCGGCACCGCGGCCAGCGGGCTATATTGCTGAAGCTCCTGCTCGGTGCTGACCGTCGCCGCCAGTCCCGCAAACAACGAGCTATACAGCACATACCCCAGGATGAAATACACCGCAAAGAGCGCTACCAGCGCATAAGAGACATGCACCGCCATATCGCCCGAGACGAATTTCGCCGCAAAGGCGCTGCCCGCGAGAACCGTCGCCGCCGCGATCCAGATGGCCAGTTGCGTGATGCCCACCGAGCCGACCCCAATTAGCTTGCCCGCCAGCATTTCCTCCGGCTTTACCGACGCCAGCATCACCTCAAAAATCCGCGACGTCTTCTCCTGGATCACCGAGCGCCCGACATTCATGCCATACATGATGGTCGTGAACGAAAGCAGGAACGCCATCCCATAGGCCGCCCAGAAAGTTCCCATCGCGCTGCTGCTGCTTGTCTTGCCATTTTGGATTTGCAGCGTCTCGATCTTGATGTCTTTCGTGAGCGAGTCGACGTCCTTCGCTGACAATCCGCGCGCCGTCAGTTCCTGCTGCATCGCAGCTCGCGTCAGTGCGTCTGTCAACCGTCCAACCGTCGCGAAATCCCCCGACGTCCGCGATTCATAAGTCCCCGTCGGCTGCGACTGCCCCGGCGCCATCTGCAACCACAGGAATCCATCCAGGTCCTTGCTATCGACCCGTTCCATCAACCGCTGCCGATCCTCATCCGTCGCCGGCGCAATCACTTCTACCTTCATCTGCGCGTCTTTATCGCTCGACAGCTGCCCTCCGATCCGCTGTGCCAACACCGCGTCACTCGATGCAATCGCAATATGTTTGCCCGTTCCCGAGTTCTTCCCCGCGAGATACATCACCCCAAAAATCGCGATGAAAATCGACGGAACGAGGATCGTCGTAATCTTGAATGCCTTGCCGCGCACCTGCTCCAGATACTCCCGCTTCGCGATGAGCCAGATGTTATGCATCGGCCTTGCCTCCCACGGTCTGAATGAATATCTCTTCGAGCGACGGCTCGACCAGTTCGAATTTGTTGATGCGCGCCTTGTCGATCGCTGCTCGCAACAGCGCCTGCGCATCGGCGTGGTCTTTGAGTTTCACCTCGGCGTGCCCAGCGTAGTTCTTGAACTCGGCAATCGATTCGTGTTTCAGGAATGAATCGTCACCCTCGAACTCGATTACCACTCTGTTGCGCTCGTAGCGCGACTTAACCTCGCGCATCGTGCCCGAGAGCACCACCGTGCCACGATTCACCAGGCTGATCGCGTCGCAGAGCTTCTCCACCTGGTCCATGCGATGCGTCGAAAAGAGGATCGCCTTGCCTTTGCTCTTCAGTTCGATCAGAGTGTCCTGCAGCAGGATCGCGTTCACCGGATCGAGCCCCGAGAATGGCTCATCCATGATGATCAGGTCGGGATCGTGCAGCAGCGTAGCGATGAACTGGATCTTCTGCTGCATGCCCTTCGACAGCTCTTCGGTCTTCTTGTCGAGCGCCTCGGTTATCTCGAGCCGTTCCGCCCACTGCCGGCCTCGAGTATTTGCCGTCGTCGCGTCGAGCCCATGCAACTCTCCAAAGAAGACCAGTTGATCGATGACCTTCATCTTTTTGTAAAGGCCGCGCTCTTCGGGCAGATACCCGACCCGCGCCAGCGCTTTCCGACTGAACGGGCTGCCGAAAAGCGTCACCGTCCCTGAATCCGGGAGCGTTACGCCGATCATCATGCGAATGCTCGACGTCTTGCCCGCTCCGTTCGGCCCAAGCAGGCCGAACATTATGCCGGGATCGATCTTGAGACTCAGGTCTTTGACGGCGATCTTTTGGTCGTACGATTTTGAAATCCGGTCAAGCTCAACAACAGGCATCCGGGTGACTCCATTGGAGATGGGGCAAGTGTAGCAGGGATTCCGCCGGTGCTGGACTCGAACGCTGCACTGGAGCGGTGGCGAGCATTTTGCGGTTGTGGGAGCATGGGGTCATCATGCTGCAACGCACCCAGCTTCCCAACGGAATCGATCTTGCCTACCAAGATGTCGGCGCCGGGCCGGCCGTCTTTCTCATCCACGGCCATCCCCTCGACCACACCATGTGGCAACCGCAGGTCGAGTTTCTGTCACCCAACTACCGAGTGATTGTCCCCGAACTGCAGGGTTACGGCGTCACGCCGTTGCCTTCGGACAAACGAGTGACGCTGCTCGATGAGTTCGCCGAAGATGTCCTTGCCCTCGCAGCTCATCTGCGAATTGAGCGGTTCGCCATCGTCGGCTTGTCCCTCGGCGGCCAGATTACGTTGGAGACCTGGCGTCAGGCGCCTGCGCGAATTCGCGCCCTGGTGCTCGCCGACACATTCGCCAGTCTCGATACTACGGAACAGAAGCAAACCCGCCTCGACACCGCCGACCGTTTCGACCGCGAGGGCTTCGGAAATTTCGCCACCGAGTCGCTGTTTAAGATGATGACTCCGGCAAATGCGCAGGCGTTCCCGGCAGTCGCCGAGCACATCATGCGGATGGTCAACGACTCCAACCCTCACGGAGCTGCCGCCGCCCTGCGTGGCCGCACGATGCGCCGGGACTACATCCCGTTACTTAGCCAGATCATGGTGCCATCGCTCATTATCGTCGGGCGATACGACGCTTTCACCCCCGTGCCGCTCTCCGAAGAGATGCATCGCGGCATTCCCGGCTCAAGGCTTGAGATCATCGAAGACTCGGGGCACATGACCAACCTGGAACGGCCGGATGAATTCAATGCAATTCTTGGCTCGTTCCTCGCGTTGTTGCCCTAGACAGCGAGCTTAGTGAGCCGCATACATCGCCATTACATCTTTCTTCAACTCATCCCGGCTCGTCTGGCGCGTGTAGAACATGTGCCCACCGGGATATTCCTTTACCGCGACCCGTGTCGGATCGCCCATCACCGGCATCTGGTTGACGGTGAGAACCGATCCCATAAACGGGCACGACAGATCGTTCCAGCCATGGACGATAAGCACACGCAGCTTAGGGTCGGCGGCAACCGCCTGGCGCAGGTCTTCGACCGATCCCTTGCGCAACTCGCCGTCGCGGTCCCAGAGGCGATTCACGTCGAAGGAGAGCGCGTTGTAGCGGGCGTCCACCTTCCACCCCACGATGCGGGTATCGAAGTCCACCATTGCCGTGGTCGTCGGCGCGATGATCGTTTCGAGAAGCGGATCGCTGAGCCGCTGGTCCGGTGAATACGGGAACGGGTCGTAAGAAGTCACGTTTGAGTCATACACCGACCCGATCTTTCCCTCGTCGCGATGCACCTCGCGCAGATAAGCTCCCGTTTCCAATCGCCCACCGGAGCGCCTCACAAACTCCGGATCGAGCCCGGTCATCTCGGTGACCTTCTTAATGATGCGCGGTGTCGCCTCAGGGTCGGTGCGGCCATGAATCAGGTCGGTCGCGTATTCGCCCTCGGTATAGGCAATCACGTCGGCCATGGCCTGCGGCGTGAGCTTGTTCTCGCGTTCCAGGTGCGCTGCAGTGATTGACGGCAGCGTCACCATCCACGGGATTGGCGAGACGTCGCCGTTCCCTTCGATCGTCGGATTCAGGTACGGCGACACCAGCACGACGCCGTTCATCGCCACACCCAGCTGGCTCTGCAGATAGTGTGTGATGCGCGGCCCGCGGAAGCCGCCATAGCTCTCGCCGACGAGATATTTCCGCGATCCCAGCCGGTCGTTCGTCACCAGCCAGTCGAAGACCACGCGCGAAAGATATTCGATGTCGGGCACGGTCGAGTAGAAGAGCTTCTTCGCTTCGGCCTCCGGAACGAGCGAGCGGCTGAACCCGGTGCCGATCGGATCGATAAAGACCAGATCGGTGAAATCGAGCCAAGTGCCGGGATTATCCATCAGCGTCGCCGGATCGGAGGGGCTGTCGCCCTCGTTCCCCGCGCGAATATGCTTCGGCCCAATCGCGCCAAAGTTCAGATACACCGAAGAAGCGCCTGGGCCGCCGTTGAAGGCGAAGGTCACGGGACGATTCGGCGCGTCCACCGTGTACGCGGTGAAGACGACCTCGCCGGCGGTCTTGCCGTCTTTATCGCGGACCGGCAGAGTACCCACGGTCGCCTTATAGTTCAGCGTCTTGCCATCGAGCTGAATGGATTGCGCAACATGCGCATCGGGCGGCAGAGGCGGCAGCTTGTCCTTGTCGGAGGCCTTAGCGTCTTTGTCGGTGGCCGCGGCCTTATCCGCGGGCTTCGTCGCGGGCGCAGCGTCTTTGTCCGAATCCGATTGGGCCCAGGCAGATGCTCCGGACATCACGACGCCAATGCAAAGCAGGACTGCGGCGAGCAGCGCAGCCGCGCAGGTAGTGCGAGAAACAGATTTATTCATGTGCCTTACGATACATTTTACGGGGCGGATTGGCACATTCCACATCGCCTGAAACTGCTAGCATCGTCACTGTGCCCGCGCTCGACACACCCATCCAATTCGTCAAAGGCATTGGCCCCGGAATCGCCAAGACCCTCGCGGAAAAGAACATCTTCTGTGTCGAAGACCTGCTCTACCACCTTCCCTTTCGCTACGAAGATCGACTGCACCCAACCCCCATCGACTCGCTAAGGGCCGGAGAGATGGCGAGTGTCATCGGTGAAGTGCGTGGCGCCGCGCTCTTGCGTACGCGCTCGATGCCGATCTTCGAGATGACCGTCGGACAGAACCTCACCGCGCTCAAGGCGATGTGGTTTCACGGAACTTATCTCAAAGACAGGTTCAAGACCGGGCAGATGGTCGCGCTCTACGGCAAGGTCGAGCCGAGCCGCTCGTCGCGCAACTTCAAGATGATCCAGCCGCAGTTTGAGATCCTGCCCGACGATCATGATGACGAGACAGAGCCGCCTGCTGGAGGTCGGCCGCATCACACCCGTCTACGAATCGCTCGGCGGCAGCCGCTTTGCCTCGCGCTGGATTCGGCGCACCATCTACGATCTGCTCCACGAGTTGAAGGGCCACATCGCCGAGACGCTTCCCGCGGCCCTGCTCACCCGGCTCAAGCTTCCCAGCCGCGAAGAGGCCTTGCGCAACGCCCACTTCCCGCCCGCCGGAACGCCGATGACCCATCTGCAATCGTGGTCAACGCCCGCCCACCGGCGTCTGATCTTCGAAGAGCTCTTCTATCTCGAGCTTGGCCTCGAGCTCAAGCGCCGCAAGTTCAAAGAGCGCGCCGGAATCACCTTCGAGACCAACGACAAAGTTCGCGAAGCCATCCGCCAGGTGCTGCCTTTTCATCCCACTGCCGCGCAGAAGCAGGCGCTTGGCGAGATCGTCGCCGACATGCGCCGCACCGGCCCGATGCGTCGGCTGCTGCAAGGCGATGTCGGTTCCGGTAAAACCATCGTGGCTTTGCAGGCAATGCTCGTGGCCATCGAGAACGGCTATCAGGCCGCGCTCATGGCCCCGACGGAGATCCTCGCAACGCAGCATTATTTATCGATCCGTAAGTTGCTGGAGAATGCGACGTCGCCAGCCAGCGGCCGCGCCTATCGCGTCTCGCTGCTCACCGGTTCCATCGACGAAGATCGCAAGCGCGCCACTCGCGGCAAGATCTATCGCGGTGAGACCGACCTGGTCATCGGCACCCACGCCTTGATCGAAGAGAAGGTCGAGTTCGCCAATCTCGGCCTCGTCGTCGTCGATGAGCAGCACCGCTTCGGAGTCCTGCAGCGCTTTCGCTTAATGAAAAAGCCCAACGCCGCCGAGCCCGACGTGCTGGTGATGACCGCGACGCCCATCCCCCGCACGCTGGCGCTCTCGCTCTACGGCGACCTCGATCTCAGCGTGCTCGACGAGTTGCCGCCGGGACGAACCCCGATTATCACTCGCCAAACCAGTGACGAACGAGCGCCTGAGGTCTGGAATTTTGTCCGCAAGCAGGTTGCGAAAGGCCATCAGGCCTACATCGTCTATCCCGTCATTGAAGGCGCTAAAGACGACCAGCCCGAACTCGACTTCCCCGCCGACGCGCCGGAAGAAGCAGCCACAGAGACTTCTACTAAGAAGCCCGCAAAGAAATCCGCCAAAGCAAAATCGCTCTTCGGCGAAAGCCCCGCGCCCAAGGTCGCAGCCCGACGCAATACCCCCGAGCTCAAGTCCGCTGTCGAGATGTATGAGAGCCTCCGCCACACCAGCCTCGCCGGGCTGCGCCTTGGTCTGCTCCACGGCCGCCTCAGCGCCGACGACAAGGAAGTCACCATGCGCCGCTTTCAGCGCGGCGAGATCGATGTGCTGGTCGCGACCACGGTCATCGAAGTCGGCGTCGACGTTCCCAACGCCACAGTCATGGTCATCGAACACGCCGAGCGATTCGGCCTCGCCCAGCTCCACCAGCTTCGCGGCCGGGTCGGCCGCGGCGCGGCCAAGTCTTACTGCATCCTCGTCACCGGGGCCAAGAAATCTCCGCAGGGCGAAGAACGGCTCGCCGCCATGGTCCGAACCCAGAACGGCTTCGAGCTCGCCGAACTCGATCTCCAGCTACGCGGCCCCGGCGAATTCTTCGGCACCCGCCAGGCCGGCTTGCCTGATTTTCGCGTCGCCAACCTGCTGCGGGACCGCGCATTGCTAGAGTTGGCCAAAGACGAATCCGCCAAATTCGTGAGCCACGCCGATGCCGAAGCCACGCCGGAGGAGAAGGCGCGGGTCTGGGCCAGGCTCAAAGACGCGTGGCAGCGCCGCTATGGCCTGGTGGAAGCCGGCTAGCGCCGGGCCTGATTTTTCTGGTCCCTGCTCGCTAGTCCCTAGACGCCAGGTCGATATGTTTAGAATGAGTGAAGATTCCGGGAGAAGCCTTTGCCGAGCCAGCAGGAAGTTCAGTGGTCACAGCTGAAAGTCGGTGTGCTGGTTCTCGTCGCGCTGGCCGTGCTGGTTGGATTGATCTTTCTTATGTCCGGCAACACTGGGGGCCTCTTTACCGGCAAGCTCACGGTTCGCTCCTATTTTGAAAATTCCGCCGGCCTGAAGGTCGGCGCCCCCGTCAACCTCGAGGGCGTCACCATCGGCAACGTGAAATCCATCAGGATCGTCCCCGACCGCAAGCTGACGCCCGTCGAAATCACGATGAAGCTCAGCGAGAAATATTCTGACGGTTTGCACACCGACTCCAAAGCCAGCTTGGAAACCGTAGGCGTGCTCGGCGATACCGTGCTCGAGATCAGCAGCGCCAAGGCCACCGGCC
Source organism: uncultured Acidobacteriaceae bacterium (assembly GCA_963742015.1). Taxonomy (GTDB): domain Bacteria; phylum Acidobacteriota; class Terriglobia; order Terriglobales; family Acidobacteriaceae; genus Acidisarcina. The sequence continues at coordinate 25,961 of CAVUKL010000012.1, forward strand.
CTCCGCTCAAGAATGGCGACGAGCTGCCGACCACCGAGACTCCCAACCTTAGCGACGTCATCAAGTCGAGCCAGGGCACGATCGAGCAGTTGAATACCATCCTCGCCAAGGTCGATAGCCTCGTCGACTCGCTCAACAGCGGAAAGGGCTCAATCGGCAAGCTGATTCAAGATCCCCAGCTCTACGACCGCGCCAATGAAGCGGTCACCCAAATCCAGAAGCTGGTTGACGAGATCAGCAGCGGCAAGGGGTCGATCGGCAAATTGATCGTCGACGACACCCTGTATAACCGCGCCAACGAGACTGTCGGACGCCTGCAGCACATCGCCGACGATCTCGACAACGGCAAAGGCACCGCCGGCAAGCTGCTCAAGGATGAGACCCTCTACAACAACCTGAACAAGTCGGTCGCCAGCGCACGCCAGCTACTGGACGACATCAACGCCGGCAAGGGCGGTCTGGGCCTGATCGCCAAGGACCCGCAGTTCAAAGAGAAGCTCAACGACGTCGTCACCAAGCTCGATTCCATTCTCACCCGCGCCGACAACGGCGAGGGCACGCTTGGAATGCTGGTTCGCAACCCTTCGGTTTATAACAACCTCGACCAGACCCTGACGGAAACTCGCGGCCTGATTGCCGCCATTCGCGAAAATCCAAAGAAATATCTGACCTTCCACGTCAAAGTCTTCTAGTTCCCCAGCGTGCCGCGTAGTTTTTTCCTTTCTTCTCGTCAGTTACTGGTGTGTTACCTTTTCGGATATGATTCGGATGCCCGCCGAGCAAGATGAAGGCTGTTTCCGCGCCGATCAGCCCTCCACCGATTGACAGGAGCCTATGCAACCCATTCGTCTCGTCCCCACCGTCGCCGCCCTGGCGCTGCTCTTCGCCGCCGCATCTTTCGCCGCTGAGAAACCTGCTCAGCCCCCCGCATCGAAAACCGCGGACACTCCGGCCGATGTGCCCAAAGAACCCAAGGCGCCGCAGAGCTTCGATCTCACCGCCATCGACAAGACCGTCGACCCATGTGTGAACTTCTATCAATACGCCTGCGGCAACTGGAAGAAGAACAATCCGATCCCGAGCGACCAGGTGCGCTGGGGCCGCTTCAATGAACTCGCCGAGCGCAACAACTACCTTCTCTATACGGTATTGGAGAAAGCCAGCAATCCCTCCGCGGACCGCACTCCGCTGCAAGAGCAATACGGAGACTTCTTCGCCGCCTGCATGAACACAACGCTTGCCAACGAAAAAGGCGCGAAGCCGATCGAACCGAAGCTGCAGCAGGTGGCCGCGCTTGAAGACAAGAAACAACTTGCTGCCTTGGTGGCCGACATCCAAAAGAACCAGCTCGGCAACGCCTTCTTCAGTATCGATTCGCAGCAGGACCTGAAAGACTCCACCAAGATGATCGCTGGCATCCGGCAAGGCGGACTCTCGCTGCCTGATCGCGACTACTACCTAGAAGCCGATGACCGCATGGCCAAGATCCGCCAGCAGTACACCGACTACATGGTCTCCGTCTTCAAGCTCGCTGGCGATTCCCCCGAGCAGGCAGCGGAAGAAGCGAAAAACGTCCTCGATATCGAGACCGCGCTAGCCAAGGGGTCGACCAGCCGCACCGAGCTTCGTGACCCTGAGAAGCGCTACCATCCGATGGAGGTCTCGGCACTCGAAGGGCTGTCGCCGAACTTCGATTGGAAGCAGTACTTCGCCTCCATCGATGAGAGCCAGCTGACCAATCTCAACGTTGGCATGCCCGACTTTTTCAAGGCGATGGACCAGGTCATCACTACCAGCAGCCTGCCGCAGCTCAAGAGCTATCTGCGCCTGCACATCATCAACGGCAATGCGCCGTGGCTCTCCGACAATTTCTACCAGGCCTACTTCAATTTCTTCAGCCATGAGCTTCAGGGACAGGATTCGCCTACTCCGCGGTGGAAGCGATGCACCCGTCTCACCGACCAGAACCTTGGCGAGGCGGTCGGACAGGACTGGGTCAAGCAGTACTTCCCGCCGCAGTCGAAGGCCGAGATGGAACAACTTGTCGCCGCCCTCAAGAAATCGCTCGCCGAAGATATTCAAACTCTGCCGTGGATGACTGAAGCCACCAAAAAACAGGCTGAGGCGAAGCTTGAGCTCTTCCGCCAGAAGATCGGCTATCCCGACAAGTGGAAGGACTACTCCAGCATCAAAATCGATCGCACCGACCTGATCGGCAACCTCGACCATGTCGCCACCTTCGATTTCGACTACGACATGAACAAGATCGGCAAGCCTGTCGACGAGAAGGAGTGGGGCATGACGCCGCCCACCGTCAACGCCTACTACAGCTCCTCAATGAACGACATCAACTTCCCGGCAGGCATTCTGCAGCCGCCATTCTTCGATCCCAACAAAGACCCCGCGGTCAACTTTGGCGGCATCGGCGTCGTCATCGGTCATGAGATGACCCATGGCTTCGACGACCAGGGCAGCAAGTTCGACGGCAATGGCAATCTGCGCGAGTGGTACACCCCCGAAGACCGCAAGCAGTTCGTCGCCCGCACCGATTGCGAGGTCAACGAATACGGCAGCTTCGAGTCCGTGCCCGGCGCCAAGCTGAACGGCAAACTCACCCTCGGCGAAAACACCGCCGACAATGGCGGTCTGCGCATCGCCTACCAGGCGCTGATGAGCACGCTCGCCTCCGAAGGGGCCTCCGCCGAAAAGCCGATCGAGGGCTACACACCATCGCAGCGCTTCTTTATCTCTTTCGCCCAGGTGTGGTGCCAGAACGCAACTGATCAGTCCGCGCGCGTGCTGGTGAAGACCGATCCGCATTCGCCAGGTCAATGGCGCGCCAACGGCACGGTGCAAAACTTCGACGAATTCGGCAAGGCCTTCGGCTGCAAGAAAGGTCAGCCCATGATGCCGGATAACGCTTGCCGTGTCTGGTAGTCCAATAGAGCGTGAATTCAGCAGCAGCGGGTTCGGGGAATTCTGAGGCTTCGGCTCTCGATTACAGAGCCGAATCCAAGTCTCAATTCGCGCTCCGGCTAGCAGAAAGCCGCGCCACCTTTTACAATTCGATGTGGGAGCAATCCCGAAACATCTCGAAACAGTCCGCTGCTGAGCAGCCTCCCTGTCAGAACTCAATCGACCGGAGACGAAGGAAACGCATGAAGTTCAGGAACGTCGGTCAGGTTCTCCTGGCCTTAGTTGTGTCTGTTGGTCTTAGTATTGGAGTAACTTCGTGCACCAACAGCTATACCGTTGGATATTTGTACGTAACCGGCTCGCAGTACAATCAGATCTCCGGCTTTAATATCAACAACCAGACGGGCAAGCTCACCCCGGTTAAGAAATCTCCTTTTGGCACCAGCGGCGCGAACCCAGTGCGTATTTTGGTGCTCAGCGGCGGACGCTTTGTCTACGTTCTCAATCAGGGAGACGCCGCAACCGGCACGGCCAGCAACATCAGCCTGTTCCAGGTCGGCGGCGACGGCGTCCTGACTTTCCAGGCCAACTACTACTCCCAGGGCAGCGACTCCATTTCGATGCTGACCGACAGCAGTGGCTCGCACCTCTATGTCCTGGATGAATACGCCCCGACGACCAGCAAGCCTTGCGTTGCGTCCAATGGCACCGCCTATCCGACCGGCGACATCAGCGCCTTCAGCATCGATCCGAATACCGGTCGGCTCGCCCTCATAACCAACGCGCAGGTGGCCAATCCGGACGGTACCCAGCTGACCTACTTCCCGCTCGGCTGCTTCCCCGTTGAGTTCAAACTGGTGGGGGGATATATCTTCACCGCACAGACTGGCAGTACCAGCAACAACGATGTACAAACTGTCTTCTCCTACGCCCAGAGCGCGTCGAACGGGCAGTTGACGCTCACCCAGAACGCCCCACTGCAGACCGGCGCCACCGCGATCACCTCCATCAACAGCGACCCAGCTGGACGATATGTCTACCTGCTTGACGCTGGCCCAGTGCCCGCCTGCACTGGCGGACAGACGCAGATCCTTCCCTACACCATCGGCAGCGGCGGCATCCTGCAATCGCTGGTTGGCGGCAACACCTGCAACGACCCCACCGCCGTTGGACCAACCGTGCTGCTGGTCGACAGCAAGAGCAAGTTCCTCTACGTTGCCAACACTTCCAACACGAACGTGAACCAACCGCAGAGCGAGATCAGCGCCTTCACCATCGACCCGACAAGCGGCAAACTCGCCTTCATTGCCGGCGAGCCTTTCGGCACCGGCTCGGGCCCGAGGTGCATGTTGGAGGACCCGACGAACCAGTTCATTTACACAGGCGACTTCAATAGCAGTACGGTCACCGGCAAGATCATCGACGTCAACGCCGGCGTCCTGAACCCGCTGCGCAACAGCCCTAGCAATGGATTTGCGGCTGCGGGCAATCCGACCTGGTGCGCTGTAAGTGGCCGTACGCAGTAGAGTTCCACAAGCAACACGGAGCATGGCCCGCCCGCCGCGGGTCGTGCTCCATCGCCAAGCGGCGACTTGTTTTACTGGTGTTCTCTAGACAGCGCGTAGATCCGATTTGCGGTGTCTCCGCTAGCTGAGGCTCTTGGAGCTTCTAGAATTCAAACTGGGAGCGATCCCGAAATAGTTCTGCCAACGGCAGCCCCCGCTCCACAGCTCGGACCGGGACGAAGGAAGCGCATGAAGTTCAGTAAATTCGAGCGGGCCATGGTGGCCGCAGTTTTGTCCCTAAGTGTGGCTACAGCTCTTACCGCTTGCGGCAATCACAACACGATTGACTTCGTCTATGTCACCAACTCTAAGAACAACCCCGGCCAAATCGACGTGTATTTAGCGCGCGCGAATTCCGGCCAGCTTATCCCGATCCCCGATTCTCCCTATCCCTCAGGGGGCAGAAATCCGGTCGGGCTGGTGACTTCGCCCGATCTCAAGTATCTCTACGTGATCAACCATGACGAAAACACCATCGTCGAATTCGGAATCGGCACCGACGCGAAACTCTATCCCCAGCACACCTACAACACTCCGGGCACCTTCCCGAATGCAATAGCGATCAACAGCGCTGGCAACCTCCTCTTCGTGACCGATACGTATCAGCCACAGTACACCGAGGCAAATCCTGGACCGGGCGCTCTGGTTGTGTACCCCATCAACTCCGATGGCAGCCTCGGTACGCCAGTAGCGAATGGCAACCTTTCCTATTATCCGCTTAGCGTCGGCGAGACAGATGTTCTGAATCCTACTGCCGTCAATTTTCTTACTCTGACTCCGACGGGCTCGACGAATACGGCTGGCACCTTTCTCTATGTTGTCAGCCAGGACAGCACTACTGGTCTCGGCGAAATTTCGGCCTTCAGCGTTGCATCGAGCGGAGCACTCACTCGGGTGCCTTGCTCTTCTTCGACCTCCGTCTGCGATTCGACAGGGAATGGCAATTTTAGCGCAGGCACCGCGCCCACCGCGGTTGCCAGCACGCCGCTCGGTCGATACCTCTACGTGACCGATAGCGGTAGCAATCAGCTCTTCAGTTATGCCGTTCAAGCCAGCGGGCAGATCATCCCCACGCTGAACAGCCCGGCCAAAACTGATGTCTTCCCCGACGGAGTGACCGTCGACCCGCAAGGCAAGTACGTATACGTGGCCAATTACACCGCCAATGATGTTAGCGCCTACAGCATCAACCCTTCGGACAGTGGAGCTTCCTCGACCGGTGTGACTCTCGTTGGTACGTACGGCACCGGGACGGGACCCACCTGCGTCTTCGTCGAACCGGCATTCGGTGCGTATGTCTACACCACCAACTTCCTCGACAGCACCGTTTCTGGACTCAACCTCGACCTGAGCAATGGTACGCTCGCCCCGGTACAGAACACTCCGTTCCTCGCCGCCGGCCAGCCCACCTGTATTGCCGCAACCGTTCATGGAAAACAGCCGCCGATCACTTCCGCTAACTAGAGAAAGAAGGCAGGTGCAATGCTGGGCAACATCTCACTCCGAGCGCATGCGAGACCATCGTGGAATGGCTCTGCGTTCACTAGCCGAAAGCTCTTGAAGCTTTTACAATTCAACCTGGGAGCGATCCCGAAATAGTTCGGTTGCCGCGGCAGCACCTGATCCAGCTGTTGAAGGACCGGGACGAAGGAAGCGCATGAAGTTCAGTAAATTCGGGCGGGCCACGCTGGCCGCGGTCTTGTCCTTGGGTGTGGCCGCGACGTTCACCGCTTGTGGTCCCAATGGCTATAACAATACGGTTGATTACGTCTACGTCACCAACTCCAAGAACAGCCCCGGACAGATCAACGTCTACTACACCGATGCGCATTCCGGCGCGCTCACCCAGATAACGGGCTCTCCGTTTTCCTCCGGCGGCTCGAATCCGGTCGGTCTGGCGACCTCGCCCAGTTTCAAATTTCTCTATGTGGTGAATAAAGGGCTAGGAGGATCGGGCGCGGGCATCGTGCAATTCAGCATCGGCGGCAATGCTGCGCTTAGTGTTGTGCACACTTACCCGCCCGTGCAGTCGTTGACCGAACCCAATGCCCTAGGCATCAACACAGCCGGCACCCTTCTCTTCGTAACTTACAACTATCAGCCTGGCTTCTCCGCCGCTCAGCCGGGACCGGGAGCGCTGGTCGTCTACCCCATCAATTCCGACGGCAGCCTGGGAACGCCGGTCGCGAATGGAAATCTGTCCTATTACCCGTTGAACACCGGAACCGACGTCTTGAATCCGACCGCGGTCAACGTGCTTACCCAGAACCCGGTGAACTCAACCACCACGGGGCCGACATTGGTGTATGTCGTCAGCCAGAACAGCACCACCGGTCTGGGTGACATCTCGGCCTTTAGCGTTGGCTCGGGCGGAGCGCTCACCTACGTGCCTTGCTCCTCGTCGACTTCCATCTGCGATTCCACCGGGAACGGGACGTTCAACGCGGGCACCGCGCCGAATGCCGCCGCGAGCACTCCGCGCGGACTCTTCCTTTACATCACGGACAGCGTCAACAATCAGCTGATCAGCTATACGGTACAGTCGAGCGGGCAGATTATTCCCAACACCGACGGCCCCACCCGCACCGACGTTTACCCCGATGCGGTCACCGTCGATCCGCGCGGCATGTATGTCTACGTGGCCAACTACACCGCCAACGACGTGAGCGCCTACACCATCAATACTGCCACTGGATACCCCACCGGCGTCGCCGCCGCGGGGACCTACGGTACCGGCACCGGACCAACCTGCGTCTTTGTTGAGCCCGCTCTGGGACGCTACGTCTACACGACCAACTTCCTCGACAACACCGTCTCCGGTCTGAATCTCAACCCGAACACTGGAGCGCTAGCCCAAGTGCAAAACACTCCCTTCATCGCTGCGGGACAGCCCACGTGCGTCACGGCGACGCCACATGGAAACTACCCGATCTCCGCGCCGGTAACCTAGATCTAGGCGGAGTCGCTTGAAGGAAAAGCCCTCGCAACCGCGAGGGCTTTTCAGTTACGCCTCCAACGCGAGTACCTATTTCTCGGCTTTTTCTGGTTTGGGCGCATAATAGCCGCGGCGTGCTTTTAACTGCAACCCGTCCCGGTCTACGGTCACTTTCAAGCGATGGTATGCGCCGTCCGGCTTCACTTTGTCAACCGATAGCTCAAGTACATACACATACTCCGGCGCCTCGGTCAGGCTCTTGAGTCCCGCTGCCAGGTCGTTGTTGTTGTGAAAGAACGAACCGCCGGTTCCGTCGGCAAGTTCCACCATCGGGTTCTCGGCGAGCGCCATGCTGCTGCTGCGGTAGTCGGCCACCAGTTGCGGACTTCTTCCTACGATGTTGTCGCCCGCAGTCACACTTGTCGTGTATAGACCGCGCGCATCCAGGGCGCTAATGGTGATGTTGGATTGCGCGGCAAGGTCGATGATCTTCGATTGCGCCGTCAGCACTTCCGGAGTGATAGCGATGAAACCTGGCGAGACCAAGACGATCGTGCGTTGCCCGGGCAGCGGGGCCATTCTGCGGATAATCTCTCCGATAACGCCGTAGGTGGCCTGAACATCCTGACGGCCTGCTTCCAGAACTCGCTTGACCGCCAGGTCAACTATGCGTTCCGCGAGCTCACGCGATCCCGGGCTGCAAATGTATACCTGCTGGATCGCGTCCTGAAGCGCCTCGCTGTCGTGCTTATTCTCGATCAGGTCGGCTTGGTAGTAGTCAATATCGGGACAATCGGCCTTATTGTTCCGGAGGACGGCTTGTGGCTTTAGGCTCGTGAGCGCGTCTTGCAACTTCGCATGATCGCGTGTCAGGCCGCTGTTCGTCTTTCCGGAGGTCGAGACCACGGCCACCATGCCCGAGTGTGCCAATGCCTCGTCCAGAGCCGGGCCGCTGGCTTTCTCGGTTTGCGCCAGTTCCTCGAAGCTCAGGTGCATATCATCGAACATGAATACGACGATTCGCTTCGGCAGGACCGAGGATGGTGACGCGGCAACGGGAGTCGGCGAGGGCGCTCCCCCTGCCGCGTCGGTTCCCGCATTTCTTTCCGTCGCTTCGCGATTCTCGACGGTGATCCCAACGATCGGCAGCGGTTTGTCGTTGTCAAAGACTTGAAAGTCTTCTTTCTTGAGGTCCCTCACTGCGCGGCCTTGCTTATCCCGGACCACGACCGGCACCAGCACTCTATTGACGTTTACGACAATCTCTGGAGGGCGCCTGCTCGATCTCCGTAGTTTGTTGTGGCGGTAGATTGCACCCCGGGAGCAGCGGGCTGGGCAACAGGAGGGTGGCTCGCAACCGTTCCGCCAAGATCACTTGGACTCGCCTCTTTTTCCTTGAGCTCTGAAGTCCCATTGCTGGCAGCCGTCTGTTGGATTTCCTTCGCTGGTTGTGGCGTAGGTTGCACCTCAGGAGGAGCACTGGGCGACACAACCGCAGGGCGACTCGTAGTCGTTCCGTTAGAATCAGCCTGAACCGACTCTTTTTCCTTCGGCTCCGAAGTTCCGGCTGAAGGATTCTTAGACTCTTGAGTCGCCTGCTCAGTGAGAACCTGCGTCGTCGAGCCGAAGCGACGATAGCTGGTAAACAAGGTCACGTTCAGCCATCGGGTCGGCGTATCAGCGTAGACGGATTGAGGGTCGAAGACCGCAACGCTGAGCGCCACGCTTCGCAATGGGCAGACAAAGTTGTCGCCGCCAATCTGGACTGGACCATACTGCACCAGAATGGAGGCTTGACGGAATGGGCTGCCGTTCGCCGAATCGGATTCGATTGTGATGCGCACGACGGTCCCAGAATCCGGATTGATCCACAGTGCGCCGTGATAGCCCGGTCTCGCGCGGACGATTTCAGCAGGTCCTCCGTTCTGACCTATTACGTTGGACGACACCCCGGTTCCGCCGCCCCTGGGCGTGTCGACTACGTTGGGCGCACCCTGTCGCTGAAGAGTGCCGATCACCTCATAGTGCGAAGCGGATTTTGGTACCGAATAACGGAAAACAGCGATCTTTCCCGTTGAGCTCTCTTCCCAGTGGCCCCAGCTCACCTTGCCTTTGAGTGTGTCGGCCATGATCATTCCCAGCGTGGACCCGAACTCACCACCGGAAATCATTCCCATCTGCGCCTGCCAGAATGCGGATCCAGTAGTGGGAGATCCGTTGTCCCGCTCTTCAAAGACAGACGTCTCCCGGCTCGCGGCGCCCACCAGGTGCAATCCCCCGCGAACTTCCCAACCGCCGTTACTTAGCGCTTGGGGACTGTCGTCGTAACGGTTGGTTGTCCGCTTGGCCAGTAGGTTGGGTAGACGCGGCAGGGTTTGTTGCACATAGCTCCTCGCCGCATCAAGCATTCGCTGTTGGGTGGCGGCGTCGGGAACTGAATCCGCCGGCATCTCGCTAGGGGGTGGATCCAGAAAAGCCGACTCGTTGGCGAGCAATTTCAGAGCCAGCGACGTTTGCGAGTCCGCAGGGAGACTCGCCGTGAGCCGCTCCAGCGTAGACTCGGTGAGCCGTTCGGAGAGCTCCATGCTGTTGATCTGGTGCGCGATCTCCGCGTCTGGCTTGTGCGCAGTATTATCCGACGCCAGGGTCTGCTCAAGTTGTGAGATGGTCACGCGCTTTGCCGCCGCGCAGTGAAGCGTGATCAGCGACAGCAACGCAAAGGAGAGGAGCCGTCGCATTGTGCTTGTCCGATTCCGGAGGTTTCAGCCCTTCATCACCGGTATCTCCGGCTGGAAGTGGCTCACATCGCGATCGTAAGCCCCCGGTAAACGCATTCCAGCGAATGTATGCCAGCTCCTCCAGCATCTTGATTCCGTCTTTGAGGTAGCTCAGCCGGCTGCGCTCATCGTGTCCCCAGGTCACCGGGACTTCGCGAACGCTGTATCCGCGCTTGAGCGCGATAAACAACAGCTCCGGATCAAAACCCCAGCGTTCGATCCGCTGAAGCTGGAAGACCGTGTATGCCGCTTCCCTGCGGAAAGCTTTGAAGCCGCATTGGGTATCTGCAAAAGGCAATCCCATCACCAGCCGCGTCACGGCATTGAAGCATCTGCCAAACATCTGCCGATACCAGGGTTGGTGTTTCGTCTGCCGCCCTTTGTCGAGCCACCGGGAACCGATAGCAATATCCGCGCCTTGGCGTATCGCACTCAGCAGCCGCTCGGTCTCGACCATCGGCGATGACAGATCGGCATCGGTAAACATCATCACGTCGCCGCAGGCATGAAGCATTCCGTTGCGAACGCTGAAGCCTTTGCCCCGGTTCACTGGATTCTGAAGCAGCCGCACAATCGGGTCCCGCTCGGCGAACCGGCGAACGATCTCCGCGGTCGCGTCCCGCGAACCATCGTCCACCACGATAACCTCGGCCATCCATTTTCGTTCGTGAACGCAGGCAAGCACCTGCTCGAGCGCTGAGCCAATGCGCGCACTCTCGTTATAAGCCGGGATAATAATGCTTAACGTCGTTCCGGAAATCATCTTTGTCTTTCTCTTGCTGGCGCTGCACCATTCGAACGAACCTATAATAGTTTCCAGGCTCTGCGGCGCGGCGGCGTTCAAAAATGGCTCGACTGGATCGAAGCCTGTGTATTCTTGAACCCAAAACTTGACTCATAGATGCTACACTCCCGGCTATGAATGAACAACAGAAACGCTCAACCTGGTTTTGGTTGCTGATCGGAGGTGGGCTTTTTGCCGTTGTCCTGGCCGTAATCGTCGGTTTGGCCTTTGCCATCGTCCGCGCCACCGGGGACAGCGATATCTCATCCTTCGGTTCCGACAAGATCGGCGTCATCGATGTAGACGGGGTCATCCTCAGCGCCGAGACCCCGATCAGCCAGCTGCGCAAGTTTGCCGACGACACCTCGATCCGGGCCATCATCCTGCACATCAATTCGCCCGGCGGAGGCGCGGCCGCCTCCCAGGAGATCTACGAAGAGGTCAAGCGGATCCGCGACGAAAAGAAGAAGCCCATCGTCGCCAGCATCGAGAGCGAGGGCGCAAGCGGCGCCTATTATATTGCCTCCGGAACCAGCAAAATCTTCGCCAACCGCGCCAGCATCGTCGGTAGCATCGGCGTCATCATGGAGTACACCAACTACGGGGACCTGCTGAAGTGGGCCAAGCTTAAGAATGTGATCATCAAGGCCGGCGATCTCAAAGACGCCCCCTCGCCGGTTCGCGACCTCACTCCGAAAGAGCAGGCCTACATGCAGGGGCTGGTCGACAATATGCACCAGCAGTTCATCGACGATGTCGCCAGCGGCCGCAAGCGGCCAGTATCCGAGATCCAACCCTTGGCCACCGGTCAGGTCTGGACCGGCCAGCAAGCTGTCCCGCTGCATCTGATCGATACGATCGGCAGCTTTCAGGACGCACTCCGGGCCACGGCGAAACAGGTCGGCATCTCCGGCGAACCCCAAGTCGTCAAACCCTACATCCGGCGCAGGTCGCTGCTCGATATCCTGACTTCCCCGAGCGACCTCTTCCCCGGGCCAGAACAGCTGCTCGAAAAGAACGTTGGATTCTATTTCTTGTGGCGATAGACCTGTGATTCCACAGAATCGAATCAGGTTATGCGAAAATGCCGTATCCTTGAAAAGAGTTTCGGAGAGCCATTGGCCATGACCAAAGCAGACCTGGTGGAGGAAGTGACAGAACTCGGCGACCTCACCCGCCGCGACGGCGAAGTGATTGTGGACACCATCTTCGATTCCGTCATCGGCGCCCTGAAGTCCGGCGATAAGATCGAGATTCGCGGCTTTGGCAGCTTCCGCATTCGGCTGCGCAAACCCCGCATCGGTCGCAACCCCAAGACTGGAGCCCGTGTCGATGTTCCCGCCAAACGGGTTCCCTACTTCAAGCCCAGCAAAGAACTGCGGGACCTCGTCAATCCCAAAGGCGAGTGAGCTTCCAGACAATTGAAAGGACCGGCACGCCTCAGCGCAAGGCTACGCCGATAGCTGCCATCAGGCGGCCCGTCTTGCCGCGCTCGGCGCGATAGGAAAAAAACTCTTCCGTCCGGCAACTCGTGCAGGCGTTGAGTGCGAATATGGATTCAGGCTTGAGTCCAGCCGTCAGCAACTGACGGCGATTGGCCTCGACCAGGTCAAGCGAAAGCCTCTGGTTGGCGGTAAACAGCTCGTCGGCATAGTCGTAGCGAGCCCGAAATAACTCGCGCACTTCGGCACCGACGGTAAAACAGCATTCCCCAATTCCAGGCCCGATCGCGGCAGTGAGGTCACCGGCAACGCTCCCAAACTCGCGGCCCATTGCAGCGACTCCCCCCTCGACAATGCCTTTGAGCGTGCCTCGCCATCCGGCGTGAAAAGCGCCCACTGCCCACTGCCTCCGGTCGGCAATCAAAATTGGCAGGCAATCTGCGGTCTGGATGCCGAGCAGGACGCCCGGTTCGTTCGTCACCAGGCCATCTCCCCAGAGCGAAGCTCGTTCGGCTACCTCGGCGCGTCCGACCCGCCGCACCAAAGCGGAGTGCATCTGCTTCAGGGTGACCAGACCCGAGGAGGCTTCACGGTGGTGTCCTTCCGGAAGAAGCGAGCTTAGAAATCTTTCACGATTGAGCAAGACTGCCTGGGGGCTGTCACGATCGGTGAAGCCTAGATTGAGGTCGCCGCCGGGCCGCGACGCTCCCGCAATCTCGCTCACACCACCCATTCGTGTGCTGAAGCCATGAACCAGCCAATCGTTGGCCGACCATTGGGGAATGCGCAGGACATTGAGTTCGGAGGGGTACGAAGGCTTATCTGAAAGAGGCGAACACGCATTCGCTCGAACTAGATCGGGCGGGTGTGCAGCGCTCCGGCGGTGCGGGATTTGCGAATCCAAGACTTAAGGCCTCGGAGGCTCAAGGTAAATGTCGGCGAGCCGGCAGAGCTAATGGGCCCGCCTTCCAGCGGGCCCGCTCCAGAGGCATTTGGGAGGGTAACCAGGATACTTCTCAGAGAGAGTTCGCAGGATTAGCGAACCGTTTGTGATGAGACTTTATACATCGGTTGGATGAAACTTCTAGAAACGCCTCTGCTGTTGTTATCTATGATGCACTCTTTGGGCCATCGAAAAGACAATTTTATTAAGAAAATCTATGTCGCCTTTGCCCTATCCAAATGACCTCATTTCCTCTGAATTTGGAAGAGAGCGGACGCGTGAGGTAAGAGCGTTACCTCCAGATGGTCGGCCTCTCCCATGTCCCGGCGAAGCCATAAGTCTCTCATTGCATAAGACTTGCCCGGAAATCCAAGGGCCTTCCAGGAGTATCGAATCGTCTTAATCGTCTCGCCTGTATTGATGACCGCCAGATAATTTCCCGCCCCATCCTGACGGCTCGCAGCCCAGATAATCTCACGTCCAGAGGTAACCACAGGATGGTTACCTCTGGATCGCTGATCAACGTCAATTATTTCCTGATTAGTTAATAACTGAATCGATTGAGGGTCACTCGCCGGTAAGTTGGCGCCGATCATCAACGGCGAACGGAAGATCGACCAGAAGGTCAGAAGCGTTCGCGCCTCGTCGGGCGTGAACCTCGACTCGCGCGGTTCGCCTTCTCCAGGATGGGGGCCAAGATGCCCGATCGGAAGCATATCTGCGTCGGCCCAATGACCATCTCCGGTGTGCTCAGCCCACGTGGCCGCCGTCGCGAATTGTTGCTCAAGACCCTGCGAAAATTCGTGCCCCTTCCAGACTCCCCAGTGGTCCCAGAAATCGTCCGAAATCCGCCACATCTCCGCGTATTTTCTCACTTCATCGGCGTGACTCACGTTGGTCGGTCCCGGCGACAAACTCAACACAATCGGGCGACCAGTCTTATCCAGCGCCTGCCGGATCATGCGAATCTCATCCCCTTTGTACGGATGGTCGGCAATGCAATCGACCTTGATGAAATCCACGCCCCAGCCTGCATATTGTTTGGCGAGCGAATCATAGTAGGCGTGGCCGGCCGCATTGTCTCTTATCCCGTAGTCATAAGTGTTCCATGGACATGTATCTGATTGATCTGCCGCATCTTGTGCGTGAAAGGAGGAATCCGCAATCGGCAGGTTCTTGTCCACCGCTCCCTTCGGAATGCCGCGCAGAATATGTATCCCGAACTTCAGACCTTCCGCGTGAAGATAGTCGCCCAGCGCCTTGAATCCCATATCGCCGGCTGCGGAAGGAAACCGCAATGCCGAAGGCAGAAACCGGCCATTGGCATCCATCACGAATCCCTTGTTGGTTTCGGTGCTCGGTCCCGGATCAGGGAGATACCACCCTTCGTCGACGACGATGTAGCTCCAGCCATACTGCTTGAGGTTCTTGGCGACAAAGTCCGCGTTCTCCCTGACCTGCGCCTCAGTAATGTTCTGCGCATAGGCGTCCCAACTGTTCCAACCCATCGGCGGGGTAGGCGCGAGGATCGGCGTCTGCGCCAGCGCCACTCCACTGACAGATACAGCAAAAGAAAAAGCCATCGAGATCAATCTTCGGCGCATTCAAAAAACACCTTTCGAGCAGACGTTCTCTGCAGCCATGTATCTACTGTCAACGGAGTTACCCGGATGGTAAACATGGTTACTCAGTTGGAGCCGGTTCCAGAGGTTACCTATACCGGGGAAACCCGGAGCTATTTACCCACTTCCTCCCAAAATCGGATGACTGATTCAATTCCCCGGTAAAAGTTGGCCAGATGAAACTTTTCGTTTGGCGCATGAAGATTGTCGTCCGGCAGCCCGAAGCCCATCATCACGCTGGGAATCTTGAGGTGGCGCTCGAAATCGCCGACTATCGGGATCGACCCGCCCGACCGGATGAAGACCGTCTCCGCCTTCCAGACCTCGCGCAGCGCATGAGTCGCGGCTTGGATGTACGGGTTCTCCGTGCCAATCACCAGCGGCTCGCCAGAGTGGATCAGCCGTACATCGAGCGAAATTCCCTTGGGCGTCAGCGATTCAACATAGCCTTTGTACTGCGCAAACGCCTCTGTCGGCGACATGTTGGGAACCAGCCGCATTGAGACCTTCGCCGTCGCCTTGGCGGGAATCACGGTCTTGGCGCCGGCACCTATAAATCCGCCGGGCATTCCATGGACGTCGAGCGTCGGCCGCGCCCAGGTTCGTTCCAGCACCGAATAGCCCGGCTCCCCCGTCAACATCGACGAACCCACTTCAGTCTGGCGATAGTGCTCTTCATCAAACGGCAGCTTCTTCCAGGCCTCCAGCTCGGCGGCATCCGGCGCGACGACGCGGTCATAGAATCCCGGAATGAGAATCCGTCCTTCACCATCCTTCAGCTGCGCAATCACCCGCGCCAGCGCAACAAACGGGTTGGGCGCTGCGCCTCCATATATTCCCGAATGTAGATCGGTCTTCGCGCCCCGCGCCTCGATCTCGGTATAGATCATTCCCCGCAGTCCCACACAGAGGGTCGGCAGATCGGGCGCGAACAACTCGGTATCGGAAACCAGGGCGAAATCCGCCTTTAACCGCTCCGGATGCTCACGCACAAATCTCGCGATCGACTCCCCGCCAACCTCTTCTTCGCCCTCCAGAATCACTCGGACATTCAGCGGCAGCTTGCCGGTGGATGCCAGCAGCGACTCCAGCGCCTTGACGTGGATATACATCTGGCCCTTGTCGTCCACTGCGCCGCGGGCGTAGAGATTTCCGTTCCGCTCGACCGGGTCAAACGGCGGAGACAGCCATTCATCCAGCGGATCGGGAGGCTGGACGTCGTAGTGGCCATAGGCCAGGCACGTCGGCTTGCCTTCGGCGTGAAGCCAGTCCGCATAAACCAACGGATGCCCACTCCCTTCAATCAGCTCAACATGTTCCATGCCGATGCGCTTGAGTTCGGCCGCGAGGACTTCGGCCGCGTGACGGCAGTCGCCCTTATGCTCAGGCAGCGTTGAAACGGAAGGGATGCGTAGAAGCGCCTTGAGCTCGTTAAGGAAGCGGGCTTGATTGGTGCGCGAATAATCCAGAGCAGCGATCATGGGGCGTGAAATCTCCAAGCAGCAGATTACGCCATCGACACCCCAGCCGCTTAATACCGTGGAACTTTAGGGTCAATTTCCCGCGACCAGGCATCGATGCCACCGCGCAGCGATTGAACCTTCTCCAGCCCCTGCTCGCGAAGCCAGATGGCTACATTCAACGAGCGCATGCCAGCATGGCAGATTGTGACGACATGTGCTTCCGGATCCAGCTCCTGCACACGGGCTGCTACTTGTCCCATCGGAATCAGCAAGCTCCCGTCAATCTTCGCGGTCGCGTGCTCCCAGGGTTCGCGCACGTCAAGCAGGATCAGGTCGTCAGGCTTCCCGCCAGCAAGTTTTGAGGCCAGGTCGGAAGGGGTAATTTCGAAATCAAGCATGTTTCTCAGAATACACGCAGAGTTTGATGGGATCAGGCTCCAATCACCCAGGGGCCGTCCGATCTAGAAACCGACTCGCCCCACGCGAATCAACGTGGAAAAATCAGGCGCCTGCCCGACTGTGTGTGCATACGGATTGATGTGCTCCCGCTCCTTCAACTCAGGAAACGGCAATCCTCCTGTAACCAGCCGCCCGCGCTCATAGAGCAGTTGATCGAGAGTCCCGTTGAGCAGCAGTCGATACGTCCACGGCTTGGGGTCGGGAAGGTCCTGGCTGATCTCGTGATCGAGGGCCGTTGTGCAGTTCCTGGTGAGCGCGTTGTACCACTCCGGATGGTCCCTCAGCCGATTGAGACGGGTCACGTAAGTGAAAAGCAGCTTCCGTGCGATCTCCGGCGGGATGTTCGTTCGGTACATATAAACTTCTTCGTCCTTGCGGAAGTTGGTCCGCAGCCGGATCACGTCGCGCTCATCGGCGGCGACAAAGATCAGCTCATATTGCCGGAAGAATCCGAGGACCGAGGAATAAGTCTGCCCCGTCTTATAGCGCGCCTCAATCGAAAACGCGAGGTGCTGGCCATTACCAAAATCGAAACTGACAATCGGATGGCCTATCCACGGAACGCCCCAGTTAACAAAAAAGAAATCGACCCCGCGCAGCTGCGACAAATCGAAGCTCCGGTCGCTCCAGCAGTTGGAGAATTCGGTCTCGGTGCGGTAATCGCAATTGCGGACATTGTGCACCTCAACCTGATTTCCATTGATCTCGGCCCAGGCGGTCCGCGCAACGTCCGCGCGCCAATCGGCCTCGTTGGTCGGTTGCAACGTGAACCACCACGCCAGCACGACACAAAAACAACCGAGACAAGCCAGAGCTTTGCCACGCTTCACCTTGATCGCAGCAAAGATCACGACCGCCACGTAGATTAGAGCCAGAGGGAGGCGCAGCGCCGCGACGCGGCAGTCGATATAAATCGCCGCCACTGCCCAAAGATTCAGAAGCAAAAGAGCAAGCCACAGAAGCGCCCGCCAGAGACCACGACCGAGCATTGGCCAGATCCGTCTCGCCGTCGGGTTGGAAGTGGTGGTTCGTGGCGCGGCGCGGCCGATAGTCATCGTCTCTTTCCTTCAGGACGGCCGATCTTCATGCGAGGCCCGGGGCGTAGTCGCAGACAAGGACGGTCAGGTCATCTTCCTGGCTGACCGCCCAGCCTTGAACCGTAGACATGATTTTGTCGGCCGTTTCGTGATGCGAAAGGCTTGCGCACTGGCGCAACAGCGTCCGCAGGCGGTCCTTTCCAAACTCCTCCCGTTCCGCGTTAAACGCCTCAACAATGCCGTCCGTATACAGGAGAATCCGGTCGCCCGGTTCGAGAGAGGAGACTGCATTGAGATAGGTTGCGAACGAGAAGGCGGCCAACATGAGCCCATTCTCCTCGATTTCGGTCACTTCCCCCTGCCGCAGCACCAGCATCGGCGGGTGACCCGCCGCCGAATAGCGCAACTCGCCTGTCTGCGAATCCAGATGAACATAGGCCGCTGTAATGAACTGCTGCTGCGTATTCCCGCACAGAGCGATGTTCATGCCCGTGAGCAAGCCAGCCGGATCAGCAACAAAGGCGCGTTGCGAAGTCGCGGCCATCTTCACCATCGACGCAATCAGCGCCGCCGGCACGCCGTGGCCCGAAACATCGGCAATCAGCAGCCCAGCTTGCCGGTCGTCGCCAAGCAGGAAGTCGTAAAAGTCCCCGGCCACCGAGGTCATCGGCAGATATCGAGCTGCCACGCGAAAGCTGGTCGAAGCAGGAAAGGCAGAGGGCAGAATCGAAAGCTGAATCCGCCGCGCCACTTCGAGCTCCTTCTGGATCGTCCCGAGTTGCGCATCCCGCTCCACTGTCTGACGCGCGGCGACATACCCGAGGCAACCGAGAAAGAACACGAAGCCGAAGGGCTCGACGGCATAGAAATGGCGCAACGCGCCGGTAATGTTGCCGACGAGCACGAAAGCTGCGAAGACAACCACCCCGCGTCGAATTACGACAAAATCCCGCGTCACGTTTTGTCGCATGATGGAGCGCGCCACCAGCGCCAATGTGACCGCGATAATCACCACATTTTCGACCAAGTCGAGGCCGTGCTGCGGACCCAGGATGAACGTCGCGGCCGTCAGACCGAGAAAGATGACCGTCAGGGCATACGCAGAGGTGCGACCCCAGCGTCCCAGGAGCCCAGCCGCCTCAAAGAAGAAGAAGAAAGGGATTGGCACGAGAAAGTTGAGCGCAGCGGGCAGGCTCCGAAAAAAGGCCGTGTGTGGCAGCTCGAAGCGCACGAGGTCGGTGTAGATCCACATGCGGCTACCGTAGAGGGTAGCGAGCAGCGCCAGCCAGAGCAGCAACGGATCCAGTCTCCGCCGAAGCAGAGAAAATGCAGCCGCGACGATGCCGACGGTGATGAACGATGCCCCAAGAAACAGATACAATTGGTCCTGGTGGATGGCGTGCAAGATCTGGCCGGCTGTATATCGAGGATCGATCGCTCCCATGCGCCCCGATCTTAAACTATTGGTACCGCGGACACATCCGGGTCGCAAACGTCGAAGCCCTGCGAATGTCTCGTTTCGCTGCCGTGATACAAGAGAGACAAAACCTCGTGTTCAATGTCGCAGGATAGGTAATGACAAATCAGGAAAAAGTGCTGATTGTCGAAGACGAGCCCCACGCCCTTACTGGGCTTGCTGAACTCGTCTCCGGCTGGGGCTATCGCACCGAAACCGCTCGCGATGGCGTCGAAGCACTCGAAAAAAACCAGGCGTGGTCTCCGGGCATTGTCGTGACCGACTTGAAAATGCCGCGGATGGACGGCATCCAGTTGCTTGCCCGCCTCGGCGAACTCAAGCAGCACCAGGCCGTCATCGTGCTCACCGCCCAGGGAAGCATCCAGAGCGCCGTCGAAGCCATGAAGATGGGCGCCTACGACTTCATTCAAAAGCCAGTGGACGCGACGCGGCTGCGCAATATCCTGGCGAATGCCACCCGTCAGCGCGAGACCGAGCGCGAACTCGAAGTGACGCGTCGCAAGCTCCGCGACACCGGGTTCCTTGGCTCCATGGTTGGCGCGTCGAAGAAGATGCAGCAGACCTTTGCCATGATCGAGCGGGTCGCCCCAAGCAACGTCTCGGTCCTTATCACCGGCGAGAGCGGCACCGGCAAGGAACTCGTTGCCCGCACGCTCCACGAACTCAGCCCGCGCAAGCCAAAGCCCTTCGTTGCGGTCAACTGCGCGGCCATTCCTGAGACCCTGATCGAGAGCGAAATCTTCGGACACGAGCGCGGCGCCTTTACCGGCGCCGTCGAACGCCGTTCGGGCTGCTTTGAGCTGGCGGAAGAAGGCACGTTGCTTCTCGATGAGATCGGCGAGATGCCTATCGGCACGCAGGCCAAACTTCTGCGCGTGCTGGAAGACCGCAAGCTGCGCCGCCTGGGCAGCAAGGTAGAAAGCGACATCGACGTGCGCGTCCTCGCGGCGACCAACAAGAATCCCGAGCACGCCGTCGCCGCTGGCCAGCTCCGCGGCGACCTGTATTACCGCCTCAATGTCTTCAACATCCATATGCCGCCATTGCGCGAGCATAAAGAGGACATTCCCGCGATCACCGAGGCCATCCTCCACGACATGAACGTAAAGCACGAGCGCCACGTAAGTGGCGTCGATGACGAAATGCTCGCGCGCCTGCTTGACTACGATTGGCCCGGCAACGTCCGGGAACTTCGCAACACCATCGAGCGCGCGGTCATCCTCTGCGGCGAGGGGTATCTGAGTGCACGTGACCTGCCGCCGGGCTTCGGTGTCCGCACGCTGCTCCCCACTCCCGAACCCTCGCCCAATGCCGTCCAGGTCGAGGTTGGAACCACCGTCGATGAGGCCGAGCGCCGCCTTATTCTCAAGACGTTGGAGTCGACCCAGAACAACAAGACGCGCGCTGCGGAGATTCTGGGGATCAGCCTGAAAACCATGCATAACAAACTGAAGGAGTACGGTTCCGCCAGCGCGGCCGGCAGCCCCGGTGGCAATGACGCCCCCGAAGAATAGCCGCGGAATTCCTGGCTCATCCGTAGCGGAACCGGGCGACCAATGAACGCTCCGGCTCGCATTCTGGGGCACTTTGGCCGAAGCAGGCAGACCGCGTCAAATTATTGCGTTACAAATCCCGGAAACGCGTGTCAACTGTTGTGGAAAGGACAGAACACCTTAGATGCGGCTGAAGACCAAACTCGTGCTGGCCATCACGGGACTCGTCTTTGTCCTCGTTACCGTCCTCTCCGCACTCTACTTAAGTCAGCTCCTGCGCCAGCAGGTCGAGCAGGCGTATTTGTCAAACGACATCCTTGCCCACCAGATTCTCTACGCCACCCGCAACGCCGTAGACGCAGGGGTCCGGAACCATCCGGTCGACCCTCACAATCCCGCCGCGCTGCGTGAAGCAGTCGCCGCCGCGCTGCGCGAAGACCAGGGACTCTCGGCGCTGATCAATTCCGTGATTCGTTATTCACCCACGGTCTTCGATATCGCAATTGTCGACTGGAACGGGCGCGCTTTGCTTAGTACCGACGTCGGCGAGCAGGACCAATTTCTGCCGCCGCGCCCGAATTTTGCCGAAATCGGTAATCGAAATCTCTTGCATGTGTTCAAGGTTATCTTCGGCCAGCCGCGGGTCTATGACGTTTCGCTCGATCTGCAACGCAACGAACAACCCTTCCTCACCGTGCGGGTAGGGGTCCGCAGCAGCTTCCTGAGTAACGATTTTCAGCCTCGGTTGCTGGGGGCCTTGACCTTTGCCGGTATCGCGATCGCCGGGGCGCTGGTGGTTGCAGCATTCCTGGCCAACCTCGCCCTCCAGCCGCTGGCCCAGATCAGCGAGCGTCTCGACGCCTTTACTCAGGCCGAAACCATCGGGGAGCTTGATTCGGCCTCTTCCGACGACGCCGTCGTTCAGGTCTCCTACAAGATCGAGCGCCTCGGCCGGCGCATGCGTAATGTCGAGGAAGTCTTCTCCGCCTTGAAGGAAAACCTCGACCAGATTATGACCAATCTGGAGGACGGCATCCTGCTTTTCACGCGCGATGCCCGCGCTGTCCTGGTCAGCGATTCCGTCGAACGCTTTCTTGGCCTCCGCCGGAACCAGGTTTTGGGCGCGGAGATTCATGAGATCTTCGATCGCACGACCCACCTCGGCGCTATGGTCCGCGACGCCTTTGACGCTGGCATCTCGATCTTGCAAGAGGAAATCACCACCGAGACTGGCCGGCGAATTCAAATCTCCCTGGACTTTATTCATGACGATCATCAAAGCGACCGCCGCCAGACCTTGGGCGCCCTGCTCACCCTGCACGATCTCGAGTCAGTGCGCGAGATCGAGAGCGAACTG
Organism: uncultured Acidobacteriaceae bacterium; assembly: GCA_963742015.1. Taxonomy (GTDB): domain Bacteria; phylum Acidobacteriota; class Terriglobia; order Terriglobales; family Acidobacteriaceae; genus Acidisarcina. The sequence continues at coordinate 48,231 of CAVUKL010000012.1, forward strand.
GAGCTCTCGCGCCGTCTCGCGGCCATCGGCAGGCTCACCGCCGGGGTCGGTCACGAGGTCAAGAACCCGATCAACGCGATCGTCGTACACCTGGAACTGCTTCGCAACAAGCTCGACGGTTCCGATGGACGTGCCCTGCGCCATCTGGAGATCATTCAGAGCGAGATCCAGAGACTCGACCGTGTGGTGCAGACCCTGGTGGATTTCTCTCGCCCGGTCGAACTGCAACTCGAGGAACAAGACCTTCGGTCTGTCGTCTCCAGCGTCCTAATGCTCGCCTCGGCGGAGCTGGAGACGCGCAGCGTCCGTGTTTCCAGTCTGTTACCCCAAAATCCGGTCATGGCCAATGTCGACTCCGACCTGATGAAGCAGGCTCTGCTCAATGTAGTCTTGAACGGCGGTCAGGCGATGGCCGACGGAGGGAAGCTGGAAGTCCGACTCACCGCGGACACCCGTGCGGCCAGCATCACCATCCGTGACGAAGGTGAAGGCATCCCCGACGACGTCCGCCCCAGAATCTTCGATCTGTACTTCACCACCAAAAGAGAGGGCAGCGGGATTGGTCTGGCCATGACCTACCGCATTCTTCAATTACACAACGGCGAGGTTGACGTACAATCACAACCGGGGATCGGTACAACTTTTGTGTTACGTCTCCCCATAACCGCTTCCAGCGACGTACGACTGCGTAATTCTCTGCCGCCGGGCACGGCGCTCTTAAAGGAGCCGCGAGGATGAACTCCGCGAGCAAGCACGCGGTGACCGCGCTACTTGTGTTTTCCATAGCAGGTTGCGCCCCCAAGAACACGAAGACCGCTCCGCCTGCTCAGGCCCAGGCACCGGCAACGACACCAGCCACTCCCGCAGGTAAAGCCGGGGCAATGTACCCACCGCCGCTTACCGAATCTCAGACCCAGACGCAGCCAACCACACCTCCGCCAGCGCCCGTAGTCGCGCAGGCTCAACCGGAGCCGACGCCGCCTCCAACGCCTCCCCCCAGCCCGAAGAAGACCTCCCACAAGTCCAAACCGTCGGCCACGAAGCCGGCCGGCTCCGAGAACGGTTCGACGCAAACCGCAGGCTCTGAAACCCCGGCGTCTTCGGGAAGCGGCGCCGCGACCGCCGACACTACTGATGTCGCGGCAAACTCGGAGCCAGCGGCCGCCTCCCCGATTGGCGAGTTGACCCCTGGGGATACTCCCGAACAGGCGCAGAAAAGCAAAGACACCTACGACCTGATGGCCAAAACGGAGGACGGGCTGAATTCCATCAAACACCCGCTCAGCACCCAAGAGCAGGAAACCGTCAATCAGATCAGAGCGTTTCTCACCAAGGCAAGAACCGCCCTCGCCAATCAGGATTACGACGGCGCGTTCATCCTCGCAACCAAAGCTAAAGTGCTGCTCGACGAGTTGAATAAAACGTAGGGACTAGGGAGAGAGAATACCGGCTGGCCCAGCCGAAAATCCTATTCTCGAGTCCTTGGTTCCTTAGTCCCTGGCGACTACCTTTCCCCCCACTTCAGCTTCGCCCGCAGCACATCGAAGAACGCCGGGGGCTGCATCCGCACCAGCGTGACACAGTATTGCGAGCGCCGGCACTGCATCTGGTCGCCAACCAACAACTGGATCGCCTCCTGCCCATCGACCGTCAGGTAGGTTTGGTCGGGAATCCCCTCCACGCTCACTGTAACCACCGCATCCCCACGCACGACGATTGGTCGCAGTGTCAGCAGATGCGGGCAGATCGGAGTGATCACCAGCGCTTCGACATCCGGCGCGAGAATCGGCCCGGCGGCGGCCAGCGAATAAGCTGTCGATCCCGTCGGCGTCGCCACAATCACACCGTCCGCGCGAAAGGCCGCCGCCAGCTGGCCATTCAGCTTGACCATGAAGTCGCCCATCCTGGCGATCGCCCCCTTCGAGACGACGATGTCGTTGAGCGCTTCGTACTCGCACTGCACCTTGCCGTCGCGCAGCAGTTCGAGATGCAGCATCGCCCGTGAGTCGGTCGTCGAGCACTTCTGGCACCAGGCGTCGAGCGTGGCATATAAATCCGCCAGCCGCACTTCGGTGAGAAATCCCAGCGAGCCCAGGTTGACGCTCAAAAGCGGGATGCCGGATTTGGCCAGCGCCCGCGCCGCCGACAGCAGCGTGCCATCGCCACCCAGAACGATCGCCAGCTCCGGCGACAGCCCCGGCATCTCATTGCGCGGCACCACCGGCGCGTCATGCGTGTAGTTCCCGCTCACTGGGTCAAGCACCGGGTTCAGCCCATGCGCCCGCATCCAGAGAATCAGCTCCGGAATCAGTGTGGCCAGTTCTTCCTTCTGCGGCTTGGAGAGAATAACGACGGTTCTCATGAGCTTTCAGTGTACCCAAGCGAGATCAACGCAATAGCTAAATTGGAAATCGGGATCTGACCGGCGCCTCGTTTACGGATTACACGCTGCTCGGAATGGCCATCGACGGCATACTTGTCACCGACCTGATCGCCTCCTAACGCGCCCAGAAACAGAAATCCGCCTAATCTCCTATCCACCCCTTGACATTCGACAAGAGACCGTTGCATGCTCTTGTTGAATGTCGAGGGGAACGTGCCGCCGCCGTCTACCGATCTTCTCCAGGGAACACTCGATCTGCTGATTCTCAAAACGCTCGCGCTGGAGCCGATGCACGGCTGGGGCATCGCCCAGCGCATTGAACAAGTCTCAGAGAATGCCCTCCAGATCGGGCAAGGCTCGCTCTATCCCGCCCTCCACCGGCTCGAGTACAAAGGATGGATTCAAGCCGACTGGGGCGCCTCGGAAAACAATCGCAAAGCCAAGTTCTACGGGCTCACCCGGGCCGGCAGGAAGCAGCTCGAAACCGAATTGGAGAACTGGGACCGCATCACCACCGCCATCGGGCTGGTTCTGAAGAAAGCGTAGGAGCGTATGCTGCATGAGCTGCTAACCCGCTTCAGGTTCCTGTTTCGTCGGAAGCCACGGCAAGAAGTCGATGAAGAACTACGCTTCCACTTCGAAAAACAAGTCGAGGCCAACATCGCCGCCGGAATGTCCCCGGATGAAGCGAGAAGGCAAGCTGCCATCGCCTTCGGAAGCATCGAGCGCACCCGAGAGGAATGTCGGGAACAGCGCCCCGGCTACTGGGCCGAGACATTTCTGCAGGATGTTCATTACGCGCTTCGCGGTTTTCGCCGCAACCCGACCTTCACGCTCACAGTCATCCTCACCCTCATGCTCGGAATCGGTGCGACCACGGCCGTCTTCAGTGTCGTCGACAGAATCCTCTTCCGCAGCCTGCCCTACGGCCACGCGGACCGTCTGGTTTCAGTTGGCCTGGTCGCGCCGATCGAGCCGCAGGAGTTCATGCTCGGTGGTTCCTATTACGAGTGGCGCGATCATCAGAAGCCGTTCGTCTCCCTGACTTCGGAGACAGGCGTAAGCAGCTGCGACCTGACTGAAGAAAAGCCGTTGCGTTTGAATTGCGGCACGGTCGAGGCAAACTTCCTTCCCACGCTGGGCGTCAACCTCGTACTCGGACGAAACTTCACCCTCGACGAGGATCGCCCCAACGCACCCAGGGTCGCGCTGATCTCCTGGCAACTGTGGAAGACCCGCTTCGGCGGAAATCCCGCTGTACTCAACCAACTGATAAGCCTGGACGACCAGATGTCTCGGATCGTCGGAGTGCTGCCGAAGAGCTTCGAAATGCCCAGATTGCAGCCCGCCGACGTGCTAATGCCCCAGGCACTCGACGAAGCTGCACAGCGCAAGGCAGATCCCGGACGTCCCATGTGGGCCTTCGCGCGGCTCAAGCCTGGAGTGACCATCGAGCAGGCCACGGCGGAGTTGCAACCGCTCTTCAACTACTCGCTTAGCCTCGCGCCAGCGCCGTTCCGCAAGGAAGTGCACCTTCGGGTGCGGTCGTTGCGCGATCGCCAAATGCAGGGCGCCCGCCGGACCGCCTGGGTCCTCTTCGGGCTGGTAATAGCGGTGCTTCTGATCGCCTGCGCCAATGTGACCAGCCTGCTCATCGCGCGAGGGGTGAACAGGGAAAGAGAACTGGCTGTGCGTTCCGCGCTAGGCGCGAGCCGCCTGCGCCTGGTTCGCCAGGCCCTGACCGAGTCCTGCGTACTATCGCTGGCGGGAGCGGGGGCCGCATACTGCTTCGCGGTCGTGCTGCTCCATCTTTTCATCGCAATAGCCCCCGGAGGAATGCCATTCCTCGAAAATACAAGCCTCGATGCGCGCATCGCGCTCTTTGCGCTGCTCACTTCGCTTCTGTGCGCGGCGGTCTTTGGCCTGGCGCCAGCCCTGCACAAGAATGGTCCGCAGGCACTCGCCGCCTCTGCCCGTATGACTGCGCCCCAGGCAATCCTGCGCCAGTTCCTGGTCATTGCGCAGATCGCCGGAAGCGTGGTTCTGCTCGCCGGAGGCGCACTGTTGATGCGCAGCTTCTGGAGCCTGCAAAACCAACGTCTGGGACTCAACCCCGAGAGCGTCGTTACCGCCGGCATATCGCTCGGCCGAAACGCATATCCCACGCCAGAACGTCAGATGGCCTTCTTCCAGCAACTGGAGCGGAACCTGAGATTTGGTCCTGGGATCGCTGCTCTCGCCGTGAGCGACACGCTGCCTCCCGGTGGGCGTCAACGCGATTCGCTCTACGCGAACCTGGCCGTTGCCGGTCGTCCTAAAGTAACTCAGGGAACCGGCGGAACTGTTTTATGGCGATGGGTCACGTCCGACTATTTCCACGCGCTGGACATCCCCATCCTGCAAGGAACTGGCTTCACCGAAGACGAACGAAACTCGAGCGATCACTTCGTGGTGCTTAGCAAATTGCTGGCGGTTCGGATGTTTCCGGGGCAGAACCCGGTCGGGGAACGCCTGCGCCTGGCCTCCGGCGCTCCCGAATCGCAGGACCCCTGGTACACAATCGCCGGTGTCGCTGAAGACGTTAAGAATGGCGGTCTCGCGGCCGACCAGGAGCCCGAGTACTACAGGCTGCTGCGCAACAAACCTGAGGACTGGAACGCGGACGAGATCATTACCCTCAAGACGCACTTGCCTCCAGACCGGATCGAAGCGTGGGTTCGCTCCCAGGCAAGCGCGATCGATCCGACCGTTCCGGTAGTCATCGAAACTCTTTCTCAAAGAGTCAGCAAGCTAGCCGATCAGCCCCGCTTCGAGACGCTTCTCGTCAGCTTCTTCGCCGCCACCGGGCTTCTCCTCGCCCTCGTCGGACTCTACGGAGTGATCTCCTTCCTGGTTGCGCAGCGAACTCAGGAGATCGGCCTTCGCATGGCATTGGGAGCGACTCATACCGACATCCTCCAACTCGTCATAAGAAGCGGTCTGCGATTGATTCTGACCGGCACGTTCGTCGGGCTGACTGCCGCTCTAGCGCTATCGCATTTCCTCTCGAGCCTCTTGTTCAGTGTTGGCCCGCATGATCCATTCGCCTTTGCTTTTGTCACGCTTCTGCTGATTTTCGTCGCTCTGGCGGCGACCTTGATCCCAGCCGCATCGGCAGTCAAGGTGAACCCTACGGTTGCGCTCCGTGGCGATTAACCTGCCGAAAAGGTAGCTCGTTCCGGTGGAAACAGGAATCCTCTGTCCGACTTTTTCCACAACAAATCCACAGAAAAAACTAGACACAGGCTCCGGCTGTCCGACAGACAAGCCTTCTAACTGCGTTGATACCAAACCGTTTCGGAGGGATACGCAATGTCCTCGGAGCCGATTTCGCCCCGCCCCGATTTTGACCGTCGCCGCAAGAGCGATCGGACCCTTGACTCAATCTGCCTGCATTGTTGTGCGACCGTGGCCGTTAGTTCTTCAGAAGCCGTTCTCACTGAGAAAGAGGACGCACATTGGTGCTGGCAGCGACAAAACAAAATGTCGCGCCAACTTGATCGCAAGGCCAGTTAATCACTCCATTCAGCGTTTCAAACTATGCAACTGCCGGTGACGCTCACAGCGTGACATGCATCAGGAATTCCTTGTTCCCTTCCGCTCCCAAAATCGGCGAATCGATCACTTCAATCTCGCGCCTGCCGAGCGCAGCAGCACACTCTCTCACGCGTTCAATCGCCACCTGATGTCCCGCGGGGTCGCGCACAATCCCGCCCTTACCGACAAATTCCCTGCCCTGCGTCGAACTGCGGCTTCACCAGAATGACCGCCTCCTTCAGCGAGTCGCCAATCGCCGCGACCACCGCTGGTAGCACCAAAGTCGCCGAGATAAACGAAACATCCATCGCGAGAAACGAGATCCCCTCGGGCAAATCACCCGGCTTCAGCAGTCGCGCATTCGTGCGCTCCATCAAATTCACCCGGGCATCAGACCTCAGACTCTGTGCAATCTGCCCATAGCCGGTGTCGATTGCCAGCACCCGCGCCGCTCCGTGCTGCAGCATGCAGTCGGTGAAGCCGCCCGTCGACGCGCCGACGTCTACGCAGAATCTACCCGTAAGCTCAATCCGCCAATGCTTCAGCGCCGCTTCAAGCTTCAACCCTCCGCGGCCAACATATCGAGGATCATCACCCAGCAGGCGAAAGACCGCGTCTTCAGCGATCGCCGTACCCGGCTTGTCTATCTTCTGCTCATTGACCAGCACGCGGCCGGCGACCACCATCGCTTGCGCGCGCTCTCGCGTCGGGGCCAATCCTCGCTCTACAAGCAACTTGTCCAGGCGCGTTTTCATCCAGTCAGTACCGATCTTGATCCACGCGGCCAAAACCAGCCGTGGATATGCTTAAATTACATGGGTTCGCCCAGCGTCGCGAACCGTCCCCGATTCGGCGCCGACCTCTAAATGCCTGAAGAATCTCAAAATCCGCTGGCCTCCCCGGAGCGTTCCTACAACAGCGAGCCATCCAGGGCGAGTCAGCCGTCCGCCAAAGCAGCCGAAGATGCGGCGCTGCTGCGCAAGGTCGAGCAAGGTGATCAGGAGGCGATGGGACTGCTCTTCGACCGCTATTCGGGCATGGTTTATTCGGTCGCGCTGCGGGTACTCAAAGATACCGGTCAGGCGGAAGATGTCATGCAGGACATTTTCATCCAGATTTGGAAGAAGCCGGGCGCATTTATCTCAGGCCGAGGTTCGCTCGGCGCGTGGCTGGTTGTCGTAGCCCGAAATCGCGCGATTGATTCGCTGCGACGCCGGCGGCCTACGGATTCTGTCGAAGATGTGGTGCTCGCTTCCTCCACCGACTTAGGCGCCGAGGCCGAGCGCAACACGATGATGGAGAAGGTACGCGTGTACTTGAACCAGCTTCCGCCCGAGCAGCGAAAGTCGGTCGAAATGGCCTACTTCGAAGGCATGAGCCACTCGGAGATCGCCGAGAAGACCGGCGACCCGCTGGGCACGGTAAAGACGCGCATACGTCTGGCGCTGATTACATTACGCAAGGCAATGCAAGGCAAGGCGTTGCCGAGTTCGTCAGTAAGAGGAGAAGCAGTCTAATAGTGAACGCACACCACATCTCGGACGAGGACCTGGTCCTCTACTCCATCCAATCGCTCTCGGCCGGCGAGACCGCCGCGGCAGCGCGGCATCTGGAGGAGTGCGCGGAGTGTGCCCGCCAACTCGCCGAGGTTTCCGGCGATCTTGCCCTGCTTTCGCTCAGCGTCGACCAGCAGCCTGCGCCCGAGGGAGCTCGCAACCGGTTTATGAGCCGAATCGCCACTGAACCGCAAACCGTCGGCACCGCCGTCACTCGCGCGGCGACTCGGACCCCACGGCCCACTACCGAGCCTGCCCCCTCTCGCGTCATCCACGAGGTCAAGCAGCGCCGCAGCTGGTTCCCGATTCTTGTTCCGTGGGCGGCCGCATTTGCCTTGCTCGCGCTCGCCGGCTACCTCGGCAACCAAAACCAGCGCCTCAACCAGCTGCTGAACAGCGATAAGGGCCAGATCGCCCAGCTCTCCGCTGACTCAGCTCACGCGCAGGAAGTGCTCGACACCCTCACCTCACCTGCGGCGAAGCAAGTCACGCTCACCGAGGGTAAGGGCGCACCAGCGCCCACTGGACGCACCAGCTACCTAGCCGAGAAGGGTGCGCTGGTCTTTGTCGGAAATAACCTGAAACCGATCCCCGCCGGCAAGACTTATGAACTCTGGGTCATTCCGGCTGACGGTAAGGCGCCCATCCCCGCCGGACTCTTCCGCCCCGACGACCACGGCTCGGCCAGTGTGGTATTGCCGAAGCTCCCCGAAGGAGTGCCCGCCAAGGCATTCGGCGTGACCATCGAAAACGCCGAAGGCTCGGCTACGCCGACTATGCCCATCGTCCTCTCCGGCGCGGCTGGACTCTAGACTAGCCTCACCACCACAGATTCGGGGCGCCCGGCATCGAAACTATCTGGACCAGCCCCCGGCAAGGCTCACGCCTGGTCTTCCAGCCGTGATGGCATAGGGCGACCTTTTCACGGACTCGCCCAGTTCTTTTGAACAAACTGGGCCAGCGTCTGCGGAGTGATCACCCCGACTACATGCTGAGAATTGCTTCTGCTCACCACCGGCAGCAACCCCGGACTCTTCCCCAGCCGATCGATCACCGCTTCCAGCGAATGATCCGGATGGACATATCCATATTCTAAAATCACGAAATCGTGCACCGGAGCGTCCGCCTTGCTCGCCTTCTCTTGTTCTAACCGGTCGCGCGTGATCAGCCCAGCAACCGTTCCATCGTCGCCGACCAGGAAGCAGTTCGCGGTCGTCGTCGAGACGGCATCCGCCGCGCTCGCCACCGAGGTGTTCGGAGAGATCATCATGAAGTCGGACGTCATCACCTCACGCGCTCTCCGCGAAGGGGTCGACGCCCTCGCCGCCGCGCCCGGCAAGTGCACATGGTCTTGTTCAAGCAAAGCGCGATACAACGGCGTCGGCTGAAACTGCCGCGATATCGCGAAGCTGATCATATTTGCAACCATTAGCGGCACAAATACCTGATAGTCCTGCGTCAACTCGAAGATCATAAAGACCGACGTCATCGGTGCGCGAATGATCCCCGCAAATACCGCGCCCATGCCCACCAGAGCATACGCGCCCGGATCGCCGGCAGGGAAGAGCGCCAGCCGGTGGACGATCATGCCGACTGCTCCGCCCGTCATCGCTCCCAGGTAAAGCGTCGGTGAGAAGATGCCGCCCGCGTTGCCCGACGAATATGACACGATCGTTGCCACCAGCTTCACCACACAGAGCACCAGCATGGTCTTGAGCAGCAGATCGCCGTTCAGTGCCTGGTTGACTACCTCGTAGCCGACGCCCATCACCCGCGGAAAGAAGATCAGGATCACACCGATGATCAATCCTCCCGCTGCCGGCTGAAAGAGGTCCGTGCGCCTGGGCATTTTCAGAAAAAGTTGTCGTGCGCGCAGCAATCCTTTGCAGAAGGCCAGGGACACCACTCCACCGGCCACGCCAAGCAACAGGTAGGCGATCAACTCTTCCGGACTCACCAGCTTGTATTGCGGAACGTGAAACACCGGGCTGTTGCCCAGCACCGACCGTTCCACAATCACGGCGGATACAGACGCCAGCACCGCTGATCCGATCAGCGGTGCATTCATGTCTCCGATGATCTCTTCGAGCGCAAACAGGACCGCTGCCACAGGGGTGTTGAAGGCCCCCGCGAGCGCCGCTGCTGTCGCAACAGGCACCAGGCTGCGCGCTCTTGCGGGAGATAAGTGAAACCACCTTCCGATAGTCGACGCCATGCCCGCGGCGATCTGCACCGATGGGCCTTCGCGTCCCATCGAGTGGCCGCAGCCAATGCACATCACGCCGGTCACGAATTTCCCAAACGCCACCCGCCCCGGTACGTAGCCATTCTGCAGATGAAATGCAGCTTCAACCTGCGGAACGCCGCTGCCGCGCGCCTCCGGGAAATACCGCTTCAACAGGACTCCCGCCACGAAACTGACAAGCGTCGGCACCAGGATGTAGCGCACCGCCGAAGGCGAAATTCCGAAGAGTAGATACGTCGTGCCCTTGATTGCCAGCGTGAACAGCACTGCGGCAAGCCCCGATAAGATGCCGATCAGGATCGCCAGGATGAGAAAGATCTGGTTCTCGCGGAGACGGAGACGCTGTCGAAACGCCAGCTCCGGCGCTCTCAATTTGCGTCACCGTTCCGCAGCACCGAGAGATCCTGAAGCGTCTGCGGAGATTGGTCGCCCCTCCCCGTCGCCTCTTCTAGGTAGTGACGTGCCTTCCGATCTTCCCCTAGCCGGAACGCCGCGTCGCCGGCTCCCCCCAGCGCCTCCAAGTTGTGTGGATCAAGCCGCGCTGCCTCGGAGAAATCGTTCAGCGCGTGCCGCGTATCGTCCGCCTGCAAAAACATCTTTGCAGTCTGCACATGCGCCTCTGAATTGTCGGGAAGTTCGCTGTCCAGAACTAGCAGTTCTGAGAGCGCCCTGTTCTCATCGTGGCGACCAATCAGAAAATGAATCAGCTCGATGCGAACATTTCGCCGCTGTTCCGCGACATCGGCCCCCGTCCACATGCCGTCGAGTGAGCTGTGGTAATAGAGCACGGCCTTCTGCACGTTGCCGCTCTTGGCCGCCAGCCTGCCGAGGTGGAGATTGATTTCCGCGCTGGTTGGATCCAGCTCGCGCAGGCGAAGCAACGCCTGCTCCGCCTCTACGTTGTGGTTGCCGGCAGCCAGGGCATCCGCGAGCGCCAGTACGTATTTGTGGTTGTCGCGCTCAATTGCCGTGGCTTTTCTGAAGGATTCGATCGAGCGCTCCGTCGCGCCGGCGGAGAACTTGCGCAGACCATCCTGGTACCAGACGGCTGCCACGTGGCTCTCAATCGCTCCCTCGCGCGCGGCGACCATCCTCGTAAGTAGAAAGAGCCCCACTGCACATGCTGCGAGAACGAAAAGCAGCAGCATATCGTTGCGCAGGATGCGAACTGTCTCCTCTTCACTCACCTACGCTTCCAAAAAATCTCCGGTCGCTCACCGGTCATCACTGTAACCGCCCGGAATACTTTCGAAGACCGGTGAGCATAAATCGCGCCCATCCGTCATAATAGATGACCACAGCTTTGCGTGCGGATACCTGTCCTTCTACCGGGGGGCCTGTGTTCGTCCAGGCGAACAGCCGCGAGTAAGCCCAACCTCAGACCGATCTAGTCGAGGATTGTTCCTTGATTGGCAATCTGTCTTGTCAAGGCGAGCTATGAGTACGGTCGATCAGCCCCTGCAATCTGCCGTCCAGCTTAAGAACGTCCTGCTGGCCATCGATTCTTCGCCCGGCGCACTGGTCGCCTTTCCCTTTGCCGCAAGCATTGCAAGACACTATGCCGGCAGCCTTTTGCTCGAGCATGTCGGGCCTGCCGAAGACGCCGCAAGCCACCGTTGCCGGTCTCAATCGGAGCTCGACGAAATGCAATCCGCGATCGAAGCCGCGCTAAACAGGACCGGCGAGCGCCTCGACGGCATCCCGCATGAAATGCTCTTCGATCATGGCGATATTTGTTCCAGATTGCTGGCCACCGCGAAAGAGCGCGGTATGAACCTCATCGTCGTCGGCACCTACGGCCTGCGCGGAATGAAGAAGTTGCTGAAAGGTTCCACCGCCGAGCAGATCGTCTTCCTCGCCACCTGCCCGGTTCTCACCGCAGGACCCAACGTAGATCGCCGCGCGCATTTCAAGCGCATTCTCTGCGCCACCGACTTTTCACAGGCCGCCAGGAACACCATCCCCTATGCGGTGTCTCTGGCTGACGTATACAACGCGTCCCTGGTCTTCCTGCACGTGAACGACTGGGGCAGCAACGAACGACCTGTGGACGCCGGGCCCAAGACGTTCAAATTCGTTCATGACGAACTGTGCCGAACCTCTCAGGGCGCGGCCATGGAAGCGCGATGCCAGGTGATCGTAGACTTCGGCCCCAGCTCCAGCCTTATCCTTGAGGCCGCAACCGACCGTGAGGCCGACCTGATCATCATGGGTCGCCCCGCCGTCAATAGACTCAGAGCCCGTATCGCTTCACATCTACCCGGCTCGACCGCCTACGACGTCATCGCCCAGGCGCCTTGCCCCGTGCTGTCCATACCCCTGCCCCACGCCTCCTGAACCCTCATACCCTCCCCGTCGTATCCCTCCGGATTCGAGTGAGAGGCTGCGAATATCTCTCTTCAGGAGCATTCCTTCGCCGGAATGACTCTCGGGCGCGTGCGAACAGCCCACAGTTTGGTGTCGCGAATGCTGTTATCCCTCTACTACCTCTTCAGCGCGGCGGCCGCTTCCAGCTGGCAAGCCGTTGGATTGGTGCCCAACTGAGTCGGGACCGTTCCCGGCGTGCAGGGCACGCCATTTCCGGGTGAATAGCTGTTAGTGAGGGTCTGGGCGCTGAGGTTTGCGTTCTGCCGGGTCACCCGCGTATCGATCAGGTTGCCCTGCAACTGCAGCGTCGCATCGACCGTATCGGTATCGGTGCGCAGAATGACCAGATTGTCGCTGTCCGGCGAGGTCACATACACCTTGCCCGTCGGATAGTTATATGTAGAAATAATCGTCCGTGGATGCGGCGTCGTGCCATCCGAGTTCAGCGGCAGGGTAATCGTTCCCTCCACTGTGTAGCTGCTCAGGTTGACGATCGAAACGGTGCCGTCTTTCGAGTTGGCCACATACGCGCGGCTGCCGTCCTGCAACACCGTCACCGACGAAGGCCCGTTCCCCACGGTCACGTTGTGGATCGTCCCAAACGTCGGGGCATCGTTGTCAAAGGCGTCGGTGGTCACATCGATCACGCTGATCGTGTTGGAGTCGTAGTTCGCCGTGACCAGCTCGCTGCCCGTGTCGTACAGTTCGGCGTAGACCGGGCCGGCCGGCAGCGTCAGCGTGCTGTTCGGCAGTCCGGTATTGGGATTGATCTGGTTGTCCAGAGTGTTTTTCTGCGCGTCGATGACCGTAACAGTCCCGCTCCCACGATTGAGGATGAAGGCGCGCAGTCCGTCCACGGACTGCAGGCCGTAGACCGGGCAGATGCCCACCGGAAGTGTCGCCGAGATCGAGTTGGTCGAGGCCTCCAGCGCCGAAGCCACGCCGGTAGTGGTCACCGCGCTCGGGTTAGCACAGACAGTTGGCCCAACGTTCTGGCTGATCCCATAGAAGCGCGCCGAGGCGGTGCGTCCCGCCAGGTTAATCAGCCCCAGTGGGAACTGGATCGCCTGCTTTAGCCCCGGAGGTGTCCCGCTCAGCACGTCGAGTTGATCGCTGGCCTGATCGACGACATAGAGAACGCCGCTGCCCGTGATCGTGTTGATCGGAATCGCCGTCGCGGTCAGCGTGCTGGTCGAGACGTTCTTGGTCTGCAGGCTGGTCGAGATCGGAATATCGCTCAAACTGCCATCGCGGTCGATCGTGTAGGCGGTCGCCCCGGCCGTATCCATCGTGAAATCGAGCGGTAAATTCCCGATCGTCGCCTGCGCCAGAACCGTGTCACCGGAGAAATCCAGCACCGTCGCGATGCCGGCCGGCGTTCCGGTCGGCTGGGTGATCGCAACCACATAGGCGGTCGGCGCCGGGCTCGGGCCTGTCGGGCGAACCGGATTGATGACCGGCCGGTACATGTTGCCGCATCCGGCAGCTGCGGCCAGTAACAGGAGTGCCCCGCCAGAGCTCCATCCGCAGCGGAAAGGACTCAGCTTCCGCTTAGCAGAAATTTCAATCTTGCTCACGCCACTCTTGCCGATTCCCGAAAACTCAGCCGTCCCGGCTGCGGTATCGTTGCTTTCACCCGCGAAACGCCCGGGCACTGCCATGCTTTGCACTCGGAAATACCTCACTACGTAGTCGATCCAACATCGATGTTAGGTCAATGCTTGATTGTAAATCACCCAACGCATTCCGCTCCGGCCGGGTGCTCCATTGAGCCATCAGCTGGCTTGAGTGGGAGAATCAATGAAGCCATGACCGCAGCCGACCCGGATCGCGAAAACAAGATCGACCGCGAACTCCGCCTCGGGTGGCAATCCCATTGGATGCTCGCCTCAGTTTTGCTGGTCTCGTCCGCAGGTTTAATTGGGCGCTTGCTTCCCATTTTGACTCCCGCGAACGCGGAAGGTCTCGCCATCTGCGCTGCCTTTGGCCTTCTGGTCTGGCTGCTGCACGCCGCTACCCCGCTCGGCGCGCTCACCGGATTCATACTCACCTCTTGCCTCTACGTCAGCACCGTGGAACAGCCCCGCGGCGGCTGGTTCCACACCGCTCTGCTTCCCGGGCTGGCGTTGTTTGTCGTCGCCTTCGCCGCAACCCGCTTCCGCCGCGCCCAGAAAGAGCAAATCGGCGTGGCCGAGTCGCGCCGCGGCCGAAGAGCCTCTCAGGTTGCGGCGAACATGGGCATCGCAGCATTGGCTGCGCTAATGGTGCCACCCTACACGCATGAAGGCAGCGGGTTCACCCACGTCCTTGCAGGAATCCACATAGGGCGCCTGGTGATAGTCTCTTCCGCTATCCTCACAGCGATGATCGCGGCCCTCGCCGAAGCCGCCGCCGACACCGTCTCCTCTGAGATCGGCCAGGCCATCGGCGGCACACCCGTCCTCATCACGAACGGACGCCGCGTCTCCCCCGGCACCGATGGCGCCATCACCCTCGCCGGAACCGCCGCAGGATGCCTCGCCGCCGCCGTCGTGGTATTCACTACAGTTCCAACCTTACGACTCAACCCGCGACAAGCCGCCCTCGCCTGGATTGCAGCCGTCGCGGGACTCTTCGCTGATAGCCTCATCGGGGCGACCCTCGAACGCCGCGGGTGGCTCAACAACGACTCCGTCAATTTCCTCTCCACTGCCGTCGCCGCACTCATCGCCCTCGTCGCATAACATCCTTAATCGCGGTTTCTTTGTCTATGGTTCTGGTCTTCATTCCCTGGCCCTGGTCCCTGCTCATTGTGCCCTGCTCAGTGAGCTCCGTTCCCTCCGATTGGTAATTCCCCTCCGCCCCAACTATCCTCAGAATCAATGCATTATGGACTTTGATCAGCTAAGAACGTTCCTCGAAGTCGCTCGCCACAAAAGCTTCTCCCGCGCCGGCGAAAAGTTGTCCCTCACCCAGCCGGCCATCTCCGCGCAAATCCGCTCGCTCGAGACTGAGGTCGGCGCGCAGCTCTTCGACCGCTCCGGAGGCAAGGTCACCTTCACCGCCGCCGGCCGCCTCTTCGAGCCTTTCGCCGAACACTGCATCGAGTGCAATCAGCACATCCTCATGGCCGTCGGCGAGATGCAGCGCACCCCACGCGGCGAGGTCTCGATCAGCGCGAATGAATCCACCTGCCTCTACGTCCTGCCCAAGGTTTTTAGCCAGTTCAAGCAGCTTTACTCCCGCGTTGGACTCAACATCATTCGCGCGGACCGCTCCCGTACCCTCGAGACCGTGCTCAACCGTGAGGTAGACTTCGGCGTCATCGCTCTCCCCGTCAAAGATTCCCGGCTCAATACTGAATGGATCCACAAAGACGAGCTCGTGCTCGTCGCTACCCCCGGCCACGCCCTCGTCCGCGCCGGCAAACTCCGCATCGAAGACGTGGCCCGTCACCCCTTGCTGCTGCCCAAACAGGGCCGTCAGCGCGAACAGATCGACCTCCTCTTCTCGATCCGCGAGCTCAAACCGAACATCGGTATGGAGCTCGACTCCAGCGAACTACTCAAGCGCTTCGTCGCCGCCGGCATGGGCATCGGCTTCGCCCCGAAATCGACCGTAGCCGCCGACGAAGAAGCCGGGGTCTTGAAAATCCTCCCCATCGAAAGCGTTCGCCTCGTCCGTGAGCTAGCCCTTGTCTTCCGCAAAGACAAATCGCTCAGCCGCGCCGCGCAATCGTTCATCGAGATCGCCACAGGGCGGCCGCTCCTCACGCGGAAGTCAACCTTGTCGCCCAAAGCACCGTCTGCCGCCAAGGCCAAGTAGAAGACCTTCTTCCATATCGCCTTTCCAATAATCAGTAGAAAACACGCGTTTCCAGCCCGCTAATCACCTGGGAACCTATGGTTTTGGTTGAGGGTCGTATGGCTTGGAATTCCTACTCCGATTGCCTCCACAAGGAAGCAAGATTCGAGACACCCCAGTGAGTAACATCAAGAAATAGATGCAGGAAACCAAAGTAAGTCACTGCAAGAAACTATCGAGACACATTAGTAACATCGAGATACTATCAACCGAGGCGAGGGTGAGCTTCTCAAGCCTCATTTGCGAAAAAAGACGAATTAGCGACATAGCTGTATTGACAATTGCGGATGGATAGGTAAGCATGTCGTCATAAATCAATTCCCTTAAGAACTCACAAACTAATTCCTCTAGCTCACTGGCCTTGCGGCATAGGTGGTCTAGGTAACTTGTTCGACTCATCCTCCTTGGCGGTAAGCACTCGAATTGGAGGATTTACATGGTTTGCATTCATTATTCGTGCAGTTTTTTCATTTCGGCGCTTGTTCTGATGCGAAAAGACGAAGCGACGTAGCAGGTATTGACAATTGCTGATGGATAGATAAGCATGTCGCCATAAACCAATTCCTATAACTCACAAACTAATTCCTCTAGCTCCCTCTAGCTCCCTCTAGCTCATTGCGCCATAGGTGGTCGAGGTAACTTGTCCGACTCATCTTCCTTGGCGGTAAGCACTCGAATTGGAGGATTTACATGGTTTGCATTCATTATTCGCGTAGTTTTTTCATTTCGTTGCTTGTTCTGACTAGCCCGGTAGTCTATCGGGCCTCGGCGCAAGGGACGAAGCCATCGATTCAGGTGATCAATCAAGTACAACCCGTCCCATCCGGAACGGTAACTGACGTTTTAGGCTCTGTGAGCAGTACGCAAATCGGCTATAAGGGGCCGCAGTTTGAAGGTTTGTCTTACGACCTCTCGGCCCTTGCAGCGAGTTACGAGTCTGGGCTGATTGACGGAAATAGCGCCCTCGTCCCGCTCTTCAAGTTGTTGAATCCCGATGGTGGAGTGCTACGCCTGGGCTCCGACAGCGCGGATACCTATGTGTGGACCGCAGATGGGGCTGGGCGCGTAACCTCCCAAATTTCGCCGCCCGATATTCAGAATCTTCGCGCGTTTGCGGCGGCGACGAACTACCAAGTGATCCTCGGTCTCGATCTGGGTGGGCTTGGGAGTGGAGGGACGGCGGTGTCCAATATTTCCGAACCTTCACCGGGCACCGGTTCTGGATGGACGGCCGGCGACACATTCAGCATCGACCAGCCGGGCGCGCACGGCGCTGCCGGTTCGATTGAATGGGTAGCAAGCAATGGAACCGATGGCAATGTCTCGCCTTCCCACTCGAGCATGAGCGTAGGTACTGGATACACCACGGCGACAGGAGTTTCCACCACGCCGCTATCCTGTCACACCGGTAAGTGTACAGGGCTTAAGGTCAACGTTTTCACGCCCGAGACCACCAAAGCTAAGGACGCGGAGGAGGCCTCCTACGCATACAACACACTTGGGTCGTACCTTAAGAATTTCGAGCTTGGGAACGAGCCAGCAAGCTACATGCATGCGAACGGAGGTTATGGAATTACTTACTTTCCGTCGTGGCCCCTTGATACAGGGGTCACTGATCTGGAAACGGAATGGTCATCTCTCCGATCCTCCATCATGGAGACTACGCCTAGCGCAAAGTTCAGCGGACCAGGGACATCCAACGGCCATCTTCCATATGTCATTACCCAATGGGCGGTGCCATTCGCGGCCGCAGAGGCATCGAGCCTCCAGGAGATAACCGTCCATTACTATCGCAACACCGACCTTTCGAACACGGGGGCGGCCCTGCTTCTACCGGACCCGACCTTTGGCCCACTAGTGTGTACGCCGCTATCCGCAGTGGCTGCTTCTACCGGGCTGCCGCTTCGATTTCCAGAAGTTGGCACGGGCGCCCAAATGCCGGGCAGCTTGGAAAATGGTGCCGCGCTTTGGGCCGTCACCTTCGACATGAGCGCCGCGGCCTGCGGGGCGGACGGCGTGAACTGGCACGGTGGGGATAACAGCACATACTCCCCGGTAACCAACATAGACTACGGGGTCATCACAAAGATAAATCCGGTTTTTTATGGGATCAAGTTCGCCCACGCGGCAGGTTCCGGGCCAATGTTCGCAACCACCCAGACCACCGTATCCGGCGCAGCCGTTCAGCCTGAGGCATGGGCCATTCAGACTCCCAAGGGCTATCACTATGTTGTCGTGAATGGCGACGGCACACACAACCTGCATTACACCCTAGAGCTTCCAAGAGATGCTACACAAGCTTCACTCGCAGAGCTGACAATTGACGACAATCCAAACGGCACTACCGGGACCCAAATCCAGGGTAGCTCGATTGGGCTTGACGGCAGCTTCAGTCCTCACGCAGACTACATCCTCGACGTTGTCGGAGGCCAGGTGCAGTTTTACGTCCCGGCCTACAGCGCCGTGATTGTCTATATTCATACGACCACTGCCCAAGCGAAGCTGGCTGGCTCGCCGGATATTATTCCCAACCCGCTTTCAACCGACGTTGCCAGCGCGGCAACTCTCCGCGCCGCGACTGCCTCAAGATAGGGGGAGCAGTGGCTTATGCCGCCGGTGGCTCGCGAGCCGCCGGCGGACATGGTTACTTAGTTTTGGCGTCCTCACAATGTTTCCCTGCCACGATCCGTAGCGCGAGAGACGCGATAAAGTATTTCTCCCATGGATCCGCGATCACCCGGTCTCTGCAACTGAATCGTAACCTTCGTTCGCGTATCTTCTATTGAGGAGTTTTCTCGAAGATGCCATCCAATTTGAACTACCGCATCGGCCTGATCCAGATGTCCTGCGGCCCCGATCCCGATGCCAACCTCGATAAGGCCGCAGACAAAGTCCGCGAGGCCGCTTGCGAAGGCGCAAATGTTATCTGCCTGCCCGAGCTCTTCCGCGCCCAATATTTTTGTCAGCGTGAAGACACCGCGCTCTTCGATCTCGCCGAGCCCATCCCCGGCCCAAGCACCGAGCGCCTTGGAGCAATCGCGCGCGAAGAGAAAGTTGTAGTCATTGCTTCCCTCTTCGAACGCCGTGCCGCTGGCCTCTATCACAATACCGCCGCCGTTCTGCACAAAGACGGCAGCCTCGCCGGGCTATATCGCAAGATGCACATCCCCGACGACCCACTCTATTACGAGAAGTTCTACTTCACCCCCGGCGATCTCGGCTTCAAGGCCTTCGACACCGCCGTCGGAAAAATCGGCACGCTGGTCTGCTGGGATCAGTGGTACCCCGAGGGTGCCCGCATCACCGCCATGCAAGGCGCGAATGTGCTCTTCTACCCCACGGCCATTGGCTGGCACCCCGCCGAAAAAGAGGAGTTCGGCACCGCGCAGTATGAGGCATGGCAGACCATCCAGCGCGCCCACGCCATCGCCAACGGAGTGTATGTCGGCTCCGTCAACCGCGTCGGTGAGGAGCACGGCGATGTTCGCGGCAACCGCGTCGATGGCCCGGGACTTCAATTCTGGGGTGGCTCGTTCATCGCTGACCCCTTCGGCCGCATCGTCGCCAAAGCCGCACACGACAAGGAAGAGATCCTCGTCGCCGAGGTCGATTTGCGCCTGCTTGAAGATACACGCCGCAACTGGCCCTTCCTCCGCGATCGCCGTATCGACGCCTATCAGCCGATCGTCCACCGCTTTCTCGACGCCAGCACGACGGGAAACGACAAGTGACCAAGCCCACGGACGAAAAAGCAGGCCAGACCCCTAGCCAGCTCGGCTACAAGATGCCCGCCGAGTGGGAGCGCCACGAGGCGACGTGGATCGCGTGGCCGCTCAACGCGACCGACTGGCCGGGAAAATTCCATGCCATTCCCTGGGTCTACGCCGATATCGTGCGCCGGCTCTCCGTGGTCGAGACGGTCCACATCCTAGTCGAGGACCAGACCGCCGAGAACCGCGCTCAGAGTGCACTCGCGCGCGCCGGAGCGGGCCCACACGGTGTCCGCTTCCATCGCTGGCCCACCGACCGCGCCTGGACGCGCGACTCCGGCCCGATCTTCGTCAGAAAATCCAGTCCCTCCGATGATCACGCCACCGTAGCAGTTACAAATTGGAAATTCAACGCCTGGGCCAAGTACGACAATTGGAAACACGATAACGAGGTTCCGGCCCATGTCGCTGAATTCCTGAACTTTCCGGCGTGGCAGCCAACCATCCACCTCGATAACGGCCAAGAGCATCGCGTCGTCCTCGAAGGCGGAAGCATCGACGTCAACGGCGCAGGCACGCTCATCACCACCGAAGAATGCCTGCTCAGCACCGTCCAGCAACGCAACCCCGGAGTCAGCCGCGAGCAGTTAGAGCAGGTCTTCCACGACTATCTCGGCATCGACCAGGTGTTATGGATGAACCGCGGCTGCGCCGGAGACGACACCCACGGCCACGTCGACGACATCACCCGCTTCGTCGCCGAAAACACAATTGTCACAGCGACTGAGACAAATACCTCCGACGAAAATCACGAGCCGCTCGCCGAGAACCTCGACCGCCTCAAATCTGCGAAGAACCTGCACGGCAAGCCCTTCAAGATCGTCGAGCTTCCCATGCCCGCGCCGGTCGTCTTTGACGGCCAGCGCCTGCCCGCCAGCTACGCCAACTTTTACATCGCGAACGGAATCGTTCTGGTGCCGACATTCAACGATCCCAACGACCGCAAGGCATTCGGCATCCTCGCCGAGGCTCTTTCCAAAACACACAGTGAGCGGCATCCACTGCGGCGATTTCATCTGGGGCCTCGGCGCGCTCCATTGCATGACCCAACAGCAGCCCGCGGCGCAGTGAACGCCTATAATCGCCAAATCAGGTGCGGCGGATCTCCGCATCGCTCCTGAGTAAGGAGAAGCCATGCCACTCAATCCCGCTATGGTCACAACTGCGCTGGAGTTGCCCGGATACAGGGTCGTCACCAACCTCGGAATCGTTCGCGGCATCGTCGTTCGCTCGCGCTCGATCCTGGGCAGCATCGGCGCAGGCCTGCAAACACTGGTCGGCGGCGACATCACCCTGCTCACCGAACTATGCGAGAAAACCCGCGCCGACGCGTTCGCCCGCATGATGGCTCACGCCGAAGAGCACGGCGCCAACGCGATCATCTCCGCCCGCTACGACGCCAACGAACTTATGCAGGGCGTCACCGAAGTGCTCGCCTACGGCACCGCCGTCGTCGTGGAAAGAATCTGAACCCGGCCACAACCACCTCTTCCATGAGGCAAGACGAAAGCTATCTCCAACTCGCCCTCGAACAGGCCCGGCTCGCATCCGAGGCCGGCGAGGTCCCGGTCGGCGCGATCGTCGTCTACGAAGGAGAAGTGATCGGCGCCGGGCAGAACTTTGTCTTGCGCAACCTCGATCCAACCGCCCACGCCGAGATCGTCGCCCTCCGCGCCGCCGCGCAGCACCTCAACAACTACCGTCTCACCGGCTGCGAGCTCTACTCCACCCTCGAACCCTGCTCCATGTGCGCCGGAGCGATCATCCACGCACGTATCGCACGGCTCGTGTACGCCGCCGCCGACCCAAAGGCCGGCGCAGCGGGTTCAGTCCTCGCAGTGGTGAACCATCCTCAACTCAACCATCAAATGGAAGTCACCGCGGGAATCCTCGCCGAGGAGAGCGGAGAGCTGCTTCGCAATTTCTTCCGCGAACGACGTCAGCCCTAGCGTCGCGTGAGGATCTTGATCAACGCTGCCGACTCGGGGTACTCGCCGATAAGGTCAGCCCGAACACCCGTCTCATAATCCGCATAATCAAACCCCGGACTCACCGAGCACCCAATCAACGCAACGCTCCCGCCCGGCACAAGCCGCGAGCCTTGCCAGACTCCCTTCGGCACAACTAACTGCGGCAACACGCCGGCCGCTAAGTCGCTGCCAAGTCGAACTATCCGAGAACTCCCATCCGGCCACAGCTGCAGCATCTCTACCGGATCGCCGTAGTAGAAATGAAAAACCTCATCGGAAATCAACCGATGCATCTCCGAGAATGTTGAAGGCTCCAGAAGATAGTAGATCGCCGTCCCCGCCGCGCGCGGGCCGCTGTAACGCGATGGCAGCGCCGCGAGTGGGATTTCCTCTTCGCTCTTCCACGTCTGCCGAAAATATCCGCCCTCGCACGGATGCGCCTCCAGCTGCAACAACTGCTTGATCTCCTCCGCCGTCATCTCATTCCTCCGCATAGGTCGAAAGACGATGATAGCGGGAACTTAGCTTGAAACACCGGGGTCTAAGCAAGCAGGTGACTCGCCACCGAATTCACGTTCGTGGGAGGCGTCATGTTTGAAGATAGCCTGGTCGAGTCACAGAACCGCATCCACACCAAGAGCAGATGGTTCGCCATCGGCTCATTCCTAGCGCAGGCAGCGTTGCTCCTGCTGCTTGTTCTGTATCCGCTCTTTCATCCCCTCGCGTTACCCAAGCAGTCAATCGAACGCCTGCTCATCGCCCCCTCAGCGCCGCAACCATCGGCGCACGTTGAGGTCCGTCGCGCAAACATTCCGTCGTCACCCAATCGGACATTACCCAGCCTCCAAATGCAGTTGGAAGCGCCCAGCAAAATTCCCAACCGCGTCGCAACCATCAACGATGCGCAGTCTCAACCCCCAGGTCCTATCGAAATTGGTCAGGCCTACGGCTCCGGAATCCCCGGCGGGATCCCGCTTGGCTTCCCGGCCCCGACCATCACCGTCGCCAAACCTGCAGTCCCAAAACATCCGCTGACGGTCTCTTCCGGAGTCGCCGCCGGACTACTGCTCAGCCCGATCCGCCCCATCTATCCGGCAATTGCCAAGGCGGCCAGAGTTCAAGGAACAGTCGTGATCGAGGCCACCATCTCCCGCCTGGGAGCGATCGAAAATCTGCAAGTAACCGAGGGCCCGCCGATGCTCCGCCAGGCTGCCATCGACGCGGTCGCGGCGGCGCGCTACAGGCCGTTCCTGTTAAGCGGAGAGCCGGTCGAGGTACAGACCAGCATCCACGTCATCTTTTCGTTGGGAGGATAGAGCAGCGGAAACAGCCAGCTATTCCGCGCCAGCCGGAATCTCAAAGTCGAGTCCGGCATCGCGATTGGTCTTTTCTGTTTGCGGCAGGTCGATCTCATCGAGCGGAATCGCGCGCCGCCTTTCGCCATCCAGAACATACAGCGTGGTGCTGGTCACGGCATAGTTCTGCACCTGCTGAGGAGGCCGGCCATCCTTGAAGAGCAAGGTGGTCTCCGGCTGGTCCGGGATCGGAGCGGGCGCGGCGGCTTGCGGCTGATAGGCTGGACGAGGCGGTGGGGCCTGTCCATAAGCTTCGTCGTAGCCGCTATCCGGTGGCGGTGCCTGCGCGTTTACGTCCTGGTAAGCCGGCGCCTGCTGCACCTGGTCTTCATACGAGGAATCGTCCGGGTAGCCATAGAATCCGCCATAGCCGAGATAGCTCGGAACCAGATACACGCCTCTCGAATAGTAGTACGGACGATAGCCGGTCGTCGGATAGGGGTAGCGCTTCCCCGGAACCGGCTGAGTTCCGCCAAACGGAGGCGGCCCTATTGGACTGCTATAGAGGCTGCGCGTCGGCGCGGCCAAATTCGGGCGATACGCAGGAACGCTGGAAGAGGCGTGGGAATATCCCGGCGAAGCCAGCGATAAACTCCGCCCCGAAGAAAATCCAGCGCTGGCGTGGCCAGCCGGAGCGGCCCCATGTTGGCCCAGAGCAGAAGAGGCCACCAGGAAAATCAACGGCAACGTGGAAACCAGCTTCATATTTGCCTCTCCTGGCGACTTGCTCGCCCTAATTCTTTGGATGATACTCCCAGCCGCAACGATCCGCCGTTATACGCTCTTGCGGCGCTAAACTAAAATGCCTTATGCCTTCAACACCAGCGACCCTTCTCCCAGTCGACGTCACTCCTGTCGTCCTCGAAGGGAAAAAAGTACTCCTTGAACCAATGACGCAGCAGCACCTTCCGGAGCTCGCCCAGATCGCCTTCGAGCCCAGCATCTGGCGCTGGACACACCGCCGAATTGACACAACGGAAGACTTGCAGACCTTCTTCAAGATCGCTCTGGCCGAGATCGACGCCGGCACGGCAGTTGTATGGGTCACCCGCTCCAAATCCAACGGCAAAGTCGCCGGTTCGACGCGCTTCTACGAAATCTCCCAGGAGCACCGCACCATGGAGCTGGGCGGCACCTGGTTGCACCCCGATTTTCAACGGACGGGCTTCAACGTCGAAGCCAAATACCTGCAGCTCACCCACGCCTTCGAGCGCATGAACGCGTTGCGAGTCTCGTTCAAAACTCACCATGAAAACCTGAAATCCCAAACCGCAATCGCGGCCATCGGTGCGAAGTTCGAAGGCGTCTTTCGCAACCACATGATCATGCCCGACGGCAGCATCCGCCACAGCCACTGGTACAGCGTCATTCGCGAAGATTGGCCAGAAGTGAAAGCGGGGTTAGAGGCTCGGCTCGACCGGTTTCGAGGGCCCGAGTGAGCGAGTGCTGCGGCTACTCGGTAAAGACCCGCACCTTCGTATCGTCATCGTCCACATCGATCGTCAGATCTTGGAGCTGATCAACAATCTCTTCCAGGTTTTCCGGACGAATCTGGGATAGATCAAAGGCAAAGCCCTCTTTGCTCATCGCGTTTTCGACGTGCACGCGGGCCTGTGCCGGGATTAGTCCAGCGAGTCGTACGCCCGACCGGAGCAGTTGCACCGGGACGCGGATATTGACCTTGGTTGGCGTCTTGCCGCCACGGTTCCCGGCGTCGACGGTCACACGGATGTATTTCACTTTGGTTTTCACAGGCGCGCCAGGCGCGGCCGCCGGGGTCTCATTTTCCAGCGCGGCGATTAGCCGCTCGCCCTCGTCCGCGTTGATCTTGCCGCTGGAAACCATCTCCAGAATCTGTCTGCGATTTTCGTTCATGACATTTCCCCTTTTCTTGGTGCTAGGTAATGCGTACCCGAAAGGCCATTTCGTCGTTCTCGACCTCAACCAGCGTGTCTTTCATCGATCCGAGGATCTGCCAGGCGGTGAGATACAAGCGCACCGCATTCACTCGAATAAAGAGGCAAACCAGGAACACGACAGGAAACAGAACCAGCAGGACCGGGAGTAGTAACAGCCACACCAGAAAGAGCGGTATCCACACACGGAGCTTCCGGCCGTGTCCGAAACGAGTATGGACCGTGAGCGAAAAGGGAATCATTTTCTGGCCTCCAGCTCGTGGATCGCTTCCTGCGCCGTTATTTCGCCGCGATTCAGCCGATCGAGCACCTCGGAGCGCGACGGCGCCGGGTTGATTTCGATGAATTCGAGGCTACCCGCAATCCGGTTCAGCCTTGCCTTGATAGTGGGGTAGCTGACGCCAAACATCTGTTCCATCTCTTTGATCGATCCGTGACTCCGGATGAATGCAGTCACAAACACCTGGTCCTCGGCGGTCAGTTGCGCGAGTCGAGGCAGGTTGAAGGCACCCTCGATGGCAATATCTTTTTCCGTCAGCCGAACGCGCTCTACCACGAACGGCTGTCCCTGGATTAACCGGGTCAGATCCTGCCAGTCGGTCGCGTGTTTGATATCGCCCTGCATAGCCAGTCGTTGGCTTTCTGAATAAATATTGCCAACTTTTATTAATTTTGTCAATTATTAAATTGACTTTAATTATACTTAACGCAGGAAAAATAAGAAGTTTCGCTTGGGGTCGAACCTTGAAGAATGAGAGATCTGGAATGTTGGTCTGGGAGTTCACAGAAGGTGCCCCGGCCGACTTGGCGAACGGGATTACTCCGCACCCTTGACGCAAGGTAAGCCTCAGGGGGGAGGCAGGTTGCAGAGGCCGGTCCGATTGCGGAAGGCTACTCCACCTCTTGCTTCGCCTTATACCCGTCCCGCGCGATGACTTCGTACTTCAGGGGCTTATGCTTCTCGTCCTGCATCTTGAGCGGCTGACCTTCATCGTCCACCAGCTCGACGCGCAGCTTGCGATAACTGCCGTCCTGCTTGGCATTGCTGGGTTTGTAGGTGATCTCGTACTGGTTCCGAATGGTGTCGTTGATCTCATGGAAGATGTCCGGCATCTCGCCCGCAAACCGCGGGAAGAACGACATTCCGCCGGTCATTCGCGCAAAGGTAGCCATCTGGTTGTCGGCCTGAAGGTAATCGATCTCCCGCGCTCCGCCCATGTTCGACATAATGCGCATGGCCTGGCCCGTGCCGACCGTGAAGATCGTCACATTGGGCGTCGCCTTGATCTTCTGCAGGATTTTGTCCAGCGTGATCTTGCTGAAGGTGTCGCGTCCCGAGGCGATCAGCACGATGTACTTGCGCCCCTCGATGCGGCTCAGCCGGTCGAGCGCCTCATAGAGCGCGTCGAAGACGTTAGTCTCGCTGAAGCCAGGAATCGTCAATGTGTTCAGCGACTGGTAGATGACACGCTTGTCCTGGGTAAAGTCGGTGAGGATCTGCGTCCGCATGTCAAACGTCATCACCGCAACGTAATCGTCCGGCTTCAACTGCTGGGCAAAGGTCCAGGCCGCATTCCTCATGTCGTAGATGAAGGAGTAATTCTTGGCCGCAAACTCGAGCAACAGCACGGCCGTAATCGGCGCCTGGATGCGCTGAAAACCGGTGATGGTCTGCGGCACACCGTCCTCAAATATCCGGAAGTTCGACTCTTTCAGTCCGGGAACAAACTCGTGGGTCTTCTGTAGAATCACGGCCGTATCCACGGTGACGACCGGCACATCGACGCGCAGCGAAAAATTTCCCATTCCTGGCGGGTTCTTGACTTCTGGCTTCGGCGGAGGCGGCGGCTCGGGAGCCTCTTCTTTCTTCTTCGGCAGGGCGATCACGCCGTTGTCGCCGCCCGGTCCGCCCGCGTCGGGGCTGTTCTGGTCTGGTTGCTGTGCGGGCGGCGTCTGCTGAGGCTGCTGGTCGGGCGTCGACTGCGCCACCGCGGCTCCGCTCAAGACTGTCATTGCAAAAACGAAAACTGCCACGCAGAGCGCAGCAATCCAACTCCGAGGGGCTTCGCCCCGATTCCATCTCATAGCAAACATTATCGTCCAATTGGCGGCAGCTTTGCGGCGAGCGCACTCTACCAGCTACTCTGTAGACGTGGAAACTCGCAGGAAAGCAACAACTCGGACGAGATTCTTGCTCGCCGCCGGATTGATGGCATGCAATACCCTCCCTTTGCGTGCCCAATCGTCGCCTGCTCAATCGGGCGTCATTACCTCGGGCGCCGTCATTCCTGGCGCGGCACAGACTCCGATCTCTCTGCCGGCCACTCCACCGCCGTCAGCCGCCGCTGGAGTTTTTCCGCTCAGCCAGGTGCATCGCGGCTTGCGCGCTGTGGCCTACACCGTTTTTGAAGGCACGCAACCCGAGGCGATGGAGGTTGAAATCCTCGGCCTGCTGCACAACGCCCTCGGCCCCGGCCAGGACATGATCCTCGCCCGCCTCGTCGGCGCCAAGCCCGAATACACCGGCGTCGTTGCCGGCATGAGCGGCAGCCCCGTCTACGTCGACGGCAAGCTGCTCGGCGCGCTCTCCTACCGCATCGGCCAGTTCAGCAAGGAACCAATCGCCGGCATCACGCCAATCGCACAGATGTTCCAGGTACGCGATCAGCCTGTCGCGCCGTTAATGGACACGGCTGTGGCGTCGGCTGCTCTTCCTCAGAATTCCTCGCAAATTACATACGGGGCCCTCCCAGTCGCCGATGCAGGCACCGTGCAGCCGATCGAAACGCCGCTTGTCTTCAGCGGTTTCAGCCCCGAAGCCATTAAGCTCTGGCAGGACAATCTCCCCGCCAGCGGGCTGACCGCGACTTCCGGCATTGGCGGCGGCAGCACTAACCAGCCCCAGCCCGATCCCATCGTTCCGGGATCGGCGATCAGCGCGGTACTCGTCCGCGGCGATCTGGATATCTCGGCGACCTGCACCGTAACCTACGTCGATGCAAATCAACTGCTCGCCTGCGGTCACCCCATTACCCAGTTCGGTCCTGTCTCAATGCCGATGACCAAGGCAGAGGTTCTGGCGACGCTCGCCTCGCCGCTCAACGCCTTCAAGATCATCAATACCACGGAAACCGTCGGCTCCTTCACCCAGGACCGCCAGTCGGCGATCGGCGGCCTGCTCGGCGCGACCGCACGCATGATTCCCGTCAGCGTCTCCATCGACCATGAAGCTCCAGAAGCCTCCAATACCGCGTCCGGAAGCAAGCCGGCCAGCCGGAAGCTGCATTTTGAGGTCGTGGACAACCCCCAGATTACGCCGGTCGCCATCATGGTCTCGATCTATCAGGCGTTGCTCGAAAACAACGCCTACGCTGAGGAGTCCAGCTACCGGATGAACGCCTCCATCGATCTCGACGGCTATCCATCGGTGCATCTCGACTCACTCGTCGCGCCTACGGACCAGGCGCCTGCCTCGCTGCAGGCTGCGGTGACCGTCGGCCGGAACTTCGCGCAGCTCTACGGCAACGCGGCCCGGCTCACGAACGTGCGCTCGGTCGATGTCGAGTTCGAGGCGATCCCGGGGCGTCAATCGCTCCAGCTCGAAAGCGTCATCAGCTCGGCGACCCGCGTGCATCCCGGCGACTCGATCACCATCGACGCCACCGTCCGCCCCTACCACGGCGAGCCGCGCAATGTGCGCATTCCTATCACCCTGCCGGCCTCGCTCCCCGAGGGCCCGCTGCGGGTCGTCGTGAGCGACGGCGCCACCCTCGACCGCATCACCCAGAGTTCCCGAGGCAATGCTCGTCCGCTCGACATCAGCGCGAGCATCGCCCAGATGAACAGCTTTCATGCCAACGATCGCCTCTATGTCACCCTGCTCGAACCCTCTGCCCAGGCCGTCCTGGACGGACGCACCCTCGCCGCGCTACCCATCTCCATGGCCAACGTCTTTGAGCCGCTGCGCGGCAATCAGGAGATGACGCTGAACGGCGAGTCGGCCGTCCCCGCCGGATCGGTCGCCGCAGGCGGCATGCTCACCGGCCAACAGGTCCTCTCTCTCCAGGTCGAGTAGCCCAGTTAACGTTTCAGTTATGCCGCAGCCCTGGGAACGGTATGATGAATAAACGCTCACCAAGGCACTTACTGGATGGCACTCACTAAATGGCATTAATACACGGATTTGCGACACATGCTGCTGGCGCCGAACTGCTCCCCTACAAATACGATCCGGGAGAGCTGCAACCCGCCGACATCGAAATCAAGATCTCGCATTGCGGCATCTGTCATAGCGATATCCACTTAATCGACAATGACTGGGGAATGAGCCAGTATCCCTTCATCCCCGGCCATGAGATCGTCGGAACCGTCGCCAAGGCCGGCTCCGCCGTCGCTGAATTGGCGGTTGGAGACCGCGTCGGGGTGGGCTGGCAAGCCAACTCCTGCGGCTACTGCGAATGGTGCCGCAAGGGCCTCGAAAATCTCTGCTCGAAAAATCAGGGCGTCTGCGTCCACCGCAACGGAGGCTATGCCGACGCAGTCCGCGTCAATGCCCGCTTCGCTGTCCCAATTCCGGCGTCCCTCGAAAGCGAAAACACCGCGCCGCTGCTTTGCGGCGGCATCACCGTCTACAACCCGATGCGGACCTACGGAGTGAACGCCTCTTCACGCGTCGGCGTCATCGGCATTGGCGGGCTCGGCCACATGGCGCTGCAGTTTGCGCGCGCCTTCGGCGCCGATGTCACCGCCTTTTCAACCTCCGAGGCCAAGCAGGCAGAAGCCGTCGCCCTCGGCGCCCATCACTTCGTCAACACCCGCGATTCCAAGGGGTTGAAAAACCTCGCAGGGCACTTCGACTTCATCCTCTCCACTATCAACGCCGAGCAGGATTGGGCCGCCTATCTGAACGCGCTCCGCCCTACCGGGACGCTCGTCTTCGTCGGCGTACCGCCCGCGCCGGTCTCACTACCTGTATTCCCGCTCGTCGGCGGCCAGCGACGCGTCGCCGGAAGCCCTATCGGCAGCCCCTGGCAGATTCGCGAGATGCTCGACGTCGCCGCTCGCCACGGCGTCAAGGCCCAGACCGAAAAGTTCGCCTTCGACAAAGTCAACGTCGCGCTGAGCAAGGTCCGCAAAAACCACGTGCGCTATCGCGCCGTGCTCGCGCGCTAACAAACCTCCTTGCGCATCCGCACCACCGGCAACACCTCGCCATTCGGCAAGGGCGCCCCAATACGTTCGATCTCGCGATAGCCTTTGAGCGTATATAGCGGAACGCCAGTCAGGGTTGATCCCATCTCAAAACATTGAAAGCCCGCTGCCAAAGCCGCGTCCTCACAGTGCTTCAGGATCAGGCTCCCAATCCCCCGCCGCGCCCATTGCGGATGGATAAAGATCGCTCGAATCTTCGCCGCGTCGGTAGCTGGATCGAGCAGCGCCGCCTCACGCCCCGGCCCATGATCGCTGCCAAACAGCGTTTTCCGGTAACTCCAGCCGCCGCACCCCACGGCGATCGCTTCGCCACCCTCGTCCCGGCTTTCCGCGACGAAGTAAGTCTGGTCTGCGATCAACTGAGTGTCAAGACCCAACACCCCACCCAGAGCGGCTTCGATCTGCTCCTCCGTGTAGTCACCGGCCTGCAGACCTCGCACCGAATCTTCGATCAGCTGGTGAAGCGTCGGAATGTCCGAGTTTTGAGCAAGCCGAATCTCTATCGAAGAGAGTGTCATGCCAGACCATTATCTCCGCGGCTAGACCAATCAGGGATGCGGGATCAACTAAAATGGAATTAGCCGGAGGGCGCGATGGACAAGACAATTCGCCGGGTCACCGATCTCAAAGAGCAGCGCATGGAAACCTACCGCTACTGGCGCAGCCGCTCCGCCGGAGAACGTCTTAGCGCCGTGTGCGAAGCCAGTATCGACGCTTACGCTTTCAAGGGAGTGCGCATCGATGATGAACAAAGATCTAAGAGACATCTTGTGCGCATTGAACGCCCACCACGTTGAGTACCTGGTCGTAGGCGCGTACGCAGTGGGCGTTCACTCCGAGCCACGCGCAACCAAAGATCTGGACATCCTGATAGGGTCGAGCGAGAGAAATAGCGAGGCCGTATTCCGCGCCCTTGCGGAGTATGGCGCTCCGCTTTCCGGGTTAAGCCCAGCCAGTTTTCGGGACCCCGGCTCGATCTTCCAAATCGGCCTTCCGCCTCTCCGCATCGACATTCTGCAGCGTATCGAGGCCATCGACTTCGATGAAGCATGGAGAGGACCGCATCGAAGCCCTGGTCGAAAACGACGTGCCCGCCCACGTTATCTCACGCGAACATCTCATCAAAAACAAGCTCGCTGTGGGACGTCTCCAGGACCTCGTCGACGTAGAAAAGATTCGCGAGGCCGCATTGCTTGATCAAGAGCCGCCAGCCTAGTATCCTCATCGTTCACTCTGCATAACTTGTGATGCGCGTCGGAAAAGTTATTTCTATCTCGCTCGTCGGCCTCGCCAGCCTCATCGTGATCGCTGCAGCGGCATTTGCTATCGCCTTTTTTCTGCCAACCCGAAGCAACAGCCAGCAAAACTTTACACCTCCCGAAACCCGACAAGCCGTTTCGCCAGTGGGAGATAGAGCTTTGTTCTCGCAGACCAGCGGGAACTCCTCGTTCCTTTATTGCAAGAATCAATCAACCGGCACGAAGGTACGCCTCACGGCGGCGTTGAGCGGAATCGAGTCTGAAGCGAGCTTCTCGCATGACGGCAAGCTCGTGGCCTATTCCTTTGCAAGCTCGCCGGATTCTAAATCGGCGGTGTGGGTAGTGGGTTCGGATGGACAAAATCCCCATCAAATAACTGGCAAGGACGAGGATGCACTTCATCCAGTCTTTTCTCCAGATGACTCAAAGGTGTTCTACGCAGCGTCGAGCTTTACAGGACATTACTCTCCAATCGTCCGTCCGGCGCGGCATGATTGGGAGGTGTTTTCAATTCCCATTCAATCGAGTTCGACTAGCGGCGCTGCACCCACGCGAATCACTCATGCATCGTTTTATGATCTGCGGTCTGTCGATATCGCTGCTGATGCGCTTAATACCGGCGGGACTAAAATCCTGATAAGTAGAACCGGCTATCCTATTGGAGCGCTGCTCGAAGAGTTCAATTTGGGAGCCACGGGTAGGGACAAGATATTTCAACCGCATGTTCCAGGTGAGTCGTCAGTGGGACCGGCTTACGGCGAAGCGCGCTTCATACATGACGGCATGGACATATTGTTCCTCGCTGCAACAAACACCTCGGGGGGAAATTACGATTACAACGTCTACTCGATGAGCGACGTGACTGGCAGCGACATCAAGCAACTCACACATATCAAAGGAATGACAACTGAGCTGAAATCCCTTCCGAACGGAAGAGCTTCTTTTGTGAATGGTGGAGCGGCCTACGTGCTGGATGTCAGCACCGGGATAGTTAAGCAGCTTTAGAGCCCGACTTCGCGGATGCTCCTCTTCGTTCCTAGTCCTTCTAGTAGAACCCTAAGTATCCTCAGATCTGAGATTGGGAACAGACTCAGCGCCCTCACTTGGCACCGCCGAAACACCGCCAACCGGCAAAATCTGCACCAGCTGCGGCGCGGCAACCTCCGCCGGAGAAGCCATCGCCGCCTCATGCTGCCGCTTCGCCGCGGCATCGATATCAACCGGAATCCCGCCGGGAATGACCACCGGCTGCGCATACTCCCAGGCATAATCGCGCGTCACCCACATCAACACACCCAGCGACCCCAGCAGAACGACCGCGGCCACCGCGCTACCCTCCGGCCCATAACCATCGCCGGTCAGCCACATCGGCCCATGAGGATTCGTCGAGATCACCGGCGAAAAAATCCGCAGTCCCGAGATCGGCAGCCCAAAAAGAACCCCCATGCTCGCATTCCACGCAAAATGCAGCCCCCACGGCAGCCACAGCGCCCGAGTGCGCAGATAGGCTATGGCGAAGAGCCACCCAGCCAGCACCGTGACCAGCGTGCTCGCGAAGCTCGAATCAGGATTTCCCAAATGACGAATCGCGAAGACAGCTGACGCAAGCAACGTCGCTAGAACTGGACCCACGCCATCAATCAGTCGCTGAAACGGATATCCGCGAAAGATGACTTCTTCCGCCAGCGCCGCCACTAGCAAGACAAGCAAATCGAGCACCAGCAGCCCAAACTGCCGCGGCCCCGTCCAGAAGGTGATCGTGAGTCCGCCAATGACCGCCATCGGCAGCACGCAAACGACCATCGCGCCCCAGCCAAACGCGGCCCCCGTTCCAAACTCCCCCACGGCGGTCGCGCGGCGAACTAGCCCCATCGACTTCAACGGCGTTCGCTGCCGCTGAAAGACGTAACCCATCGCCCAATAGCCAACTAGCAACAGGACCAGCAGTGTCGATCGGTAAACCAACTCAAACCACGGGCCGGAACTGAAACCACTTGCCGCGCTGCCCGCAAGACCCTCCGCCAGCCACGCATACATGAACGCAATCACACAAAAGAACACGGCCCACAAACGGAAGACGAACGTCTTTTTCGGGATCGCTCCGGCTGGCGTAGCGCCCAGCGTCACCGCCGCGCTCAAGAGCGGGCTCCGCAGTTCAGGCTCGGCGGCATAGGAATCAACCATGCCATCCAGCGGAGTCGGGAGCTTTCATTCATAGAGTAAGAAGCAAGCATTCAGGAGGTATAAAACTGGCCGATATTGCGGAATTTCGCCTGGCGCGCGGCGAGTAGTTCGTCGATCGGCACCGACTTGATGGCGTCGAAATGCCGCGTCAGCGCCGCGTCAAGCAAGTCACACGCCCCGGCCAGGTCGGACTGCGCTCCATCTCCCGGTTCGGCAACCACATCGTCGATGCAGCCCAGCGCCATGATCTCGGCCGAGGTGATCTTCAGCGCCGCCGCCGCTTCGGCCTTCTTCCCCGCGTCGCGCCACATGATCGACGCGCAGCCTTCCGGCGAGATGACCGAATAAATCGCATTCTCGAGCATCAGCACCCGGTCCGCGATGGCAATCGCCAGCGCCCCGCCCGAACCGCCCTCGCCAGTAATCGTCGCGATGGTCGGGACTCGCAGCCGCGACATCTCGCGCAGGTTGCGCGCAATCGCCTCGGCCTGGCCGCGTTCCTCGGCGCCCATCCCGTGCCACGCACCTGGAATATCGATAAACGTGAACACCGGCCGCCCAAACTTCTCCGCGATCTTCATCGCCCGCAGCGCCTTCCGGTAACCCTCCGGATTCGGCATGCCAAAATTCCGCTGCACCTTCTCTTTGGTCGTCCGCCCCTTCAGGTTGGCGACCACCATCACTTCCGCGCCATGAAACCGCGCCATCCCGCACGAAATCACCGGATCGTCGCCAAAGGCGCGGTCGCCATGGATCTCGCTGAAATCGGTAAAGATGCGTCCTACAAAATCCATGGGGAAGGGCCGTTGAGGATGCCGTGCCAACTCAGTTTTGACCCATGCCGCAGGGACCGAACCCGTCCGCCGCTGCTCCAAATTGCCTGAATGCTCTGCCATAAACGCTAAAAATCCCGCTCGCTACCCTCGGCAACGACGCCAAAGGTCAACTCTCCGATTGTATGGACACGCGTGGCAGGACACAAACCGCGACTCTACCCCTTCATCCACTCCAACCGGCGAGGCTTGAATCCGAATGTCCGTTTTGCCTTCGCATTGGAAGCGCCGGTAAGTTTCGTGCCGTAGTAAACAGCGTCTTCTCCGGCTGCCGCCCGCGCTTGCTCTTCCGTCACTGAGGCGGAGGCGGAGCGCCGACCCACGGGCAAACTCCGGCAACCACTGCGCCTTACCGGAGAACGGATCGTCGTCCACGATGTTATAAATCCCTGCCGGAATCGCTGAGGGCCTCCACAGTGGCAAGCGCAGCGTCCTCGATATGGATCCACGACCATACACCCTGGCCTTCGCCTATGATCGGCACCTCACGCCGCCGCACCTGGTCGGCGACCGCGCCATCGGGGTTGTACCAGGTCTTCGGCCCATAAAAGAAGCCGTAGCGCAGCGCGACCCCCTCCATCGCTCCCGGACTCAATACCCGGGCCTCGAGTTCGGTATACGTCCGCGTGCTAGCGGCAACCCCAGGACTCGCCTCAATCGCCAACCCGTCAGACTCGTCTGCCAACCCGCCACTCGCCTTCAGAAAAAACCCGCTCGCCTGCTGGATGTAGCGGCGCACCCCGCTCGCCTTCGCGGCACGATAGAGATTGCCGCCGCCCTCCAGCCTGAGCTTCCGGTCGCCCGGCGCGGCAGACGCCATGTCGGCTGGACTCTTCGGCAGCGACGTAAGCTCGTCGATCACCACCTCGGCCCCCGTCTCGCGCAAGGCCCTCTCCACTTCAGCGGCGTCAAAGGCACTAACGAAGGCCACACCGGCGCCAAGGTCGCGAATGTTCCGGGCTCCCGCCTCGGAATGGGTCATCCCGGTCACGCTGTGGCCTCGCCGCACCAGTTCAGCGATCAGTGGTTGGCCAATCGCTCCGCTCGCTCCGGCAACAAAAATGTTCATGGCAGTCCTCCAAAAAATGCAGTTTTTCCTTTGGATGAGTTCAGAGGCCATTGATTGCAAATCTTTCGAGGGATCCCGCGATACCCCCAAAACGACCATTCCCCGCCCCCTGACCGCGACCCACACAAGCTAGTAAGCTGTTGAAATGACCACGACCTACAAGAACCTCATCGGCGGCCAATGGGTCGCCTCGCACACCGGCAAGACCTTCCAAAACATCAATCCCGCCAACCACGACGACATCGTCGGCGAATTTCAGCAATCCAACGCCGCCGACATCGACGACGCCGTCTCCGCCGCGGCCGAAGCCTGGAAGACCTGGCGTCTCACCCCCGCGCCCAAGCGCGCCGAAATCCTCTATCGCTGCGGCGAAATCCTTCTCAGCCGCAAAGAGCAATACGCCAACGACATGACCCGCGAAATGGGCAAAGTCCTCGCCGAGACCCGAGGCGACGTGCAGGAAGCCGTCGACACCGCCTTCTACATGGCCGGCGAGGGCCGCCGCCTCTTCGGCCAGACCACACCGTCGGAGTTGCCCAACAAATTCGCCATGTCGCTGCGCATGCCGGTCGGCGTCTGCGGCATGATCGCGCCCTGGAACTTCCCCATGGCCATCCCCTCGTGGAAGCTCTTTCCCGCGCTCGTCTGCGGCAACACCTGCGTCATCAAGCCCGCCGAAGACACTCCGCTCTCCACCTACAACCTCGTCCAGACCCTCATCGACGCCGGACTGCCCCCAGGCGTCGTCAACATCGTCACCGGATTCGGCCCCGAGGCCGGCGCCCCGCTCGTCGCCCACCCCGGCGTGCGCGCCATCTCCTTCACCGGCTCCAGCGAAGTAGGCCGCATCGTCGGCCAGACCGCCGCCGGACTCTTCAAGCCATGTTCGTTAGAAATGGGCGGTAAGAACGCCATGATCGTCCTCGAAGACGCCAACCTCGACCTCGCCCTCGAAGGCGCGTTATGGGGAGCCTTCGGGACGACGGGTCAAAGATGCACCGCAACCAGCCGCATCATCCTCCACAAGTCGATCGCCGCCGAATTCACCGAGAAGCTCGTCACCCGAGCCCAGACGCTCAAGGTCGGAGACGGCCTCGACGAATCCAACCAGGTCGGCCCGCAAATCAACCAGCAACAAATCGAAACCTCCGAGCGCTACGTCAAGATCGCCAAAGAAGAAGGAGCAAAACTGCTCACCGGAGGCGCACGCCTGACCGACGGCGCAAATGGAAAAGGCTGGTTCTTCGCGCCCACCGTCTTCAGTGAAGTGAAGCCACAAATGCGCATCGCCCAGGAAGAAGTCTTCGGCCCCGTCGTCAGCCTGATCGAATGCAACGGCCTCGAGGACGCGCTCAGCATCGCCAACGGAATCCAGTATGGGCTTTCGACTTCCCTCTACTCCCGCGACGTCAACCGCGCCTTCCAGGCCATCCGCGACTTGGAAGCCGGAATCACCTACATCAACGCCCCAACCATCGGCGCCGAAGTCCACCTGCCCTTTGGAGGAGTTAAGCAAACTGGCAACGGCCACCGCGAAGGCGGTACCGGCGCGCTCGATTTCTACACAACATGGAAGTCGGTGTATGTGGACTACTCCGATAAGCTGCAGCGAGCCCAGATTGATACGGGGGAGTGACTGTCGCCGCAGCTCTGTCTCATCTGTCTCAAGCTAATGTCGCTTGAGGCGCGAGGGCTATCATTACCCCCGCGCTACTGCGCCCGCACGAACCGAAAGTCGAAGGGGCGCTGGTTTATCTGTCCTGCCGGACTGGTTGTGGTGTTGACCGCCTTCACATCCAAATCACTGCCGTTGGGCTGGATCGTGATTTGCACCGTGCGGTTGTCGCGCGCTTCCCTGGGCAGGTTCCTGACCTGCCAGGTGCCGGCGACCTGAGTTCCGTCGAATGGGAGGGTCAGCGCGCCCCAGGAGCAAGGATCTGGCTTACATTCACCGGCGGGCTCGACGGTGAGTTGGCTCCCCGATCCAGAGATCTTCAATTGAAGGAGGGCGTTCTCGTCGTTCGACAACCTCGCGTTGGTCCAGGTGCCGTCCAGCGGAGAGGCTGCGTTCGGTGCTGGGGAGGGCGCCGGAACCACAGTGGGATTTGCAGGAACCGGCGTTGGAGTCTTCTTGTCCGGATTGTGCATCGCGAAAAACGCAATCCCTGCTGCCAGAACGACCGCAGCGGCGCTCCCGCCCAGGATCAGAGGCAGCTTCGACTTGCTGGCTTCAGGCGCGGCGTAAGGCGTGATCGGCGGAGGTAGCTGCACCGGAATCGTCGCGTGCACCGGCTGGTTCGCGGTCGACGGCGTCGAAGTCACGTACGCCTTTAACGCCCCGACCAGGAGCTCCACGTCGGAGCTCCAGCGCGCATGAGAGATTTCAACGCTATTCCGGTAGGCGAGGTCCTTGATGTTGTCGGGCAGTGTGTCCCCGTGCGGCATCTTCGCGCCATGCACCAGCACCGGAATGACGGCAATGTTCCGCGCCAGCGCGGAGGCGATCTCGAGACGCACGAAATCGTTGGGATCATCGAGCCGGCGCACACCGTCGGCTCCAGCGACAGTCGCCCATTGCGACCCGATCACGGCGAGAAAGACGCCGCATGCGGAGACGTTATCGTCGATGGCTTTGCGAAAATCGACGCCAGGCGCGATGCCTGCAACATCCATAAAGACGGCATCGCTGCCATAGGCCCGCGTCAGATCGTCGAAAAGCCGCCCGGCCTCGCCCTCGGAGTCGTCGCGACGGTAGCTGATAAAGATCGTGTGCTGCACCAGTTTCACTCCTTGAGCGGCTATTCAGAGTCCAGCCCTATCCCGCGCAAACTACAACGCCAGCATCAACTCGGAGGAGAGGCCAGAATAGGCGATGTCCTGCCATTCGGCAACACATCTTCACCCGCCTACTTCTGCACTACGTTTTTAGCCTTGGGCACATCGAAGACACTCTTCGGCAGCGATTTCGAGTTGTACTTGATGTGCGTAAAGGAGCACGTCCGCGTATCGCCAGATGTGTAGTAGAAGATTTGCTTGAGCGAGACAGCCCGCGCCGGATCGACCCATATCGTGATGTGAACGATGTTCGCGCCCTTGGCCTGGTCGCTCGTCAAGTCTAGTTTCTCCGTCGCCACGCCATCGATCGTCTCGGCGCCAAGATCGTTGATCTGCCACGCCGCCTTCAGGTCCTTGCCGCTGCCGCCAAAGCCCAGCGTCAGGAAGCTCTCGTACTGCGCCTTGTTCTTGCCCGCGGCGAAGATATTCAGTTGATCCAGCGACGGATCGTAGTAACTCAGCGTGGCATCTTTGTACACAACCGTCTTCCTGGTCGGCTGCTGCACCAGCGCCGCCATCTGCGTCTGCCCGCCAACGCGCTCGAAGTAGATCGTCCCGGTCTGCAGCTCGTGGTCGTCGACAACTTTGGTGTAGTTGTCCCAGGTAAAGTCCGCCTGCGCATTCTGAAACCTGGCCGAAGCCGCATCCATCTGCGCCAGCACCTTGTCTAAGTCGGCTGCATGACTCGCCGAAGTGACAAGACCAGCCATCAACACGAACATACCGAACCTATAGATAGCCTTTCTCATCGATGCGCCCAGACCTTATAGGCAGCAATCCTGCCGCTGGAGTCGCGCTCCGCCTCGTACCTATCCAGCACCATGTCATCGCCCGAGATCGCTTCAACATTGCGCAACAGTGCCGTCTGCAAATCTTCCGAGCCCCTGTTTTGCGAATCACTGATCTGCGAGGCATTGATCTGATAGACGAAGTGGTCCGGCGATTCAGTCTTCACCAGCACCTCAGCCGGAGCAGTTCCACGCGGCGAGGGCCGATCACCATAATTCCATAAGTGGGGAGTTACAAAGATGAACAGAAGAATCAGCGTCACCATCACATCGTAGTGAAAGCTGCCCCGCTCCTCAGTCCACCATAGATAAGTCGCTAAAGTACTTTTCATCTCACCTTCTTTTCCCAACTACTGGCTCAATCACCATCGCTCCGCCCATATAAGGAACCAATACGTCTGGAATCCGCACCGTACCATCCGCCTGCTGATAGTTCTCAAAGATCGCGACCCAGGTTCGCCCGACCGCCAGCCCGCTGCCATTGAGCGTATGCACAAACTCCGCCTTGTTCTTCCCCTGCGGACGATACTTGATATTCGCCCGTCGCGCCTGAAACGCCTCGCAATTCGAGCACGAAGAGATCTCTTTATACGTCCCCTGCCCCGGCAGCCACACCTCGATATCGTAAGTCTTCGCCGCCGAGAAACCCATATCGCCCGCGCACAGCAGCATCGTCCGGTAAGGCAAACCCAGCTTCTGCAAAATGGTCTCCGCATTCGCGGTTAGCTTCTCCAGCTCCGCGTAGCTCTCTTCTGGACGAGTCACCTTCACCAATTCCACCTTTTGGAATTGATGCTGCCGGATGATCCCGCGCACATCCCGCCCATGCGAACCCGCCTCCGCGCGGAAGCACGAAGTGTAAGCCGTCAACGAACGCGGCAGCTCCGCCTCATCCAGCACCTCATCGCGAAAGAGGTTCGTGACCGGAACCTCAGAGGTCGGAATCAGCCAGTGATCGTTGTCGCGATACTCGCCCGGCTCATACTCTGGCTCACCTGCGCCCTGGCAGCGAAAAAGGTCTTCGGCAAACTTCGGCAACTGCCCGGTGCCAAAGAGCGACTTGCTGTTCACCATGAACGGCGGCAGCACCTCGGTATAGCCATGCTCGCCGGCATGCACGTCGAGCATGAAATTCGCCAGCGCCCGCTCCAGCCGCGCACCCTGGTTCCAATACACAGCAAAGCGCGCGCCCGAAAGCTTCGCCGCCCGCTCAAAATCCAGAACGCCCAGCGCCTCGCCCAACTCCCAATGCGGCTTCGGAGCAAAATCGAACTCCGGCTTCGCACCCCAGCGCCGCATCTCGACGTTTTCTTCTTCGGACTTCCCGGGAGGCACTCCGTCGCCGGGCAGATTTGGAATGCTTTGCAGAATCGTCCGCAACTCAATCTCGGCAGCCGCGGACTCATTCTCCTGCCGCTCGATCTGGTCTTTGAGCTGCGGCATCCGCTCCATCAGATCCGAGGCATCCTCACCGGTCCGCTTCCGCTTGCCAACTTCATCGCTCAGCTTATTGCGCTCGGCCTTGAGCGTCTCAACCTGGGTAATGGACTGCCGTCGACGAGCGTCGATCTCGGCAAAACTTCCCAGCAGTGCCTCCGGATCAGCACCCCGTGCGCGCAACCTCTCTTTCACCAACTCCAGGTTGGCTCTCACAAATCCCAAATCATGCATAAGCGCTTAGTTTACTAGAGCAAGCGGCCCTTCGCCTTGAGCCGGGGCAGGCCAAAACAACCCAGAAGCCGG
The DNA here is from genome assembly GCA_963742015.1 of uncultured Acidobacteriaceae bacterium. GTDB lineage: Bacteria > Acidobacteriota > Terriglobia > Terriglobales > Acidobacteriaceae > Acidisarcina. The sequence goes on from CAVUKL010000012.1 coordinate 89,134, forward strand.
GTTAACATAAACAGGAGCGTATCTTGCGAAATCTCGACTGCCCGCTGCCACTCCGCCGAAGAATCACCGCAACCCTCCTGCCTCTTTTGCTCAGCGTCCCCTCGGCCCTGCAAGCCCAAGCACCCGCGAGCCAGATCTCAAATACGGTCAGAGTCAAGTCACTCGGCGTCACGTCTACTGCATCTATCCCGCCCAGCGCCTACAACGCGCGTCCCAAGCTCGCCATCATCCTCGTGATCGACCAGTTCCGCGAAGACTACCTCGAGCGCTACCGCGCCGACTTCAAGGGCCGCGGATTCAATCTGTTCCTCAACGAAGGCGCCTACTTCCCCGACTGCTACTACGACTACGTCAACACCAAGACCGCGCCTGGCCATTCGACCATCGGCACCGGGGCTTACTCCGATGGCCACGGAATCGCCAACAACGACTGGTGGGACCTGAGCCGCAACACCAAGCGCCCCATCACCTCGGTTGAGGACGAGCGCTACTCGCTCGTTGGAGTACCGCCCACCAGCAAAGCCACGCCCGGCGCCTCGCCGCGCAACCTCCGCGCCTCAACCGTCGGCGATGAGCTGCGCCTCGCGACCCAGGGTCAAGCGAGACTCTTCGGCATCTCGCTCAAAGACCGCGCCTCGATCCTGCCCTCGGGCGCGACCGCCAACGGTGCCTACTGGCTCGATCCACCCTCCGGCGACTTCATCACCTCGACCTATTACATGGGCCAGCTCCCCGAGTGGGCCGCTGCCTTCAACACCAGCGGACGAGCCGCCCAGGCCGCGCAAGAGGCCACCGTCTTCGCCAACAAGTGGCGGCTCAAAGAGAGCACTTACGGCGGCAAGAATTTCTACGGCTTCGTCGGCAGCACTCCCGCGGCTAACTCTTACGAGCTAGACTTCGCCCGCGCCCTCATCACCGGCGAACATCTCGGCCAGCATCCCGTTACCGACATGCTCACCATCAGCCTCTCGGCCAACGACATTCTCGGCCACGCCGTCGGCCCCGATGCGCCGGCCCAACACGCCATGGTCGATTCGCTCGACGTCGACCTCGCCAGCTTCTTCGACTGGCTCGACACCCACGTCGACGGCGGCCTCGGCAACGTCTGGATCGCGCTCACCGCCGATCACGGCATCGCTCCTGTCCCCGCCGTCGCCGCCGCCCTCGGCATGAACGCTGCAGGAATCAACCTCAAAGCGCTGCTCGTCGAGCCTCAACGACGCGATGAACGCGAAGTACTCTCCCGGCCAGAAGCTGAACTACCTCTTCGACAGCCAGGAGCTGCCCATCCTCTCCCTCAACCAGCCCACCTTCGAACAAGCCAACATCAAGGAACATGACGCCGAGCAGGCCGTCCTCGACGCGCTGCCCGCTGCCGTCGACGCCCTTACCGCGACGCCTGATGCATCCCTGCTACCAGAGAGCCGCATGCCGCCCACGCCGGAGATGGTCCACTCCTACAGCCGCGAACAGCTCGCCGCCGGGGCCTATCCCGCCAACGAATTCGGCCAACTCCTCGGGCACAGCTATTCGTCCAACGGCGGTTGGTATGTCCTGGTCGTCTTTGACGGCTACCAGATGCAGGCCAGCTCCGGCGGCGGCACCACCCACTTCAGCCCCTGGTCTTACGATCGCCATGTCCCGCTCGGCTTCTACGGAGCGCCCTTCGCTCCCGGCATCTATCACGGCCGCGTCGGCCCGGTCGACCTCGCCGCCACATGGGCCGCGCTGCTCGGCATCAATCAACCCTCGGCATCGGTGGGCCACATCCTCACTCAGGCGATCAAGCCCGCCGCAACCGTTACCTATCCAAAATCAGGGACGGCAGCCAAACCGTGAAGCCCAATATGGCGGTCACCTTCGCCGGGATCGAGCTCCGCAACCCGGTCATTGCCGCCAGCGGAACCTTCGGCTATGGCATCGAGTTTGAAGACATCGTTTCGCTCGACCGCATCGGCGGCCTGGTCACCAAAGGCCTCTCCCGCGAACCTATGGGCGGCAACCCCGCGCCCCGCCTCATCGAGACCGCCTCCGGCATGTTGAACGCCATCGGCCTGCAAAACATTGGCGTCGAAGCATTCATCCGCGATAAGCTGCCCCAGCTCGCCAAATATCCCGGCTGCACAGTCATCGCCAACGTCTTCGGCCATCAGGTCAAGGACTACGTCGCCGTCATCGAAGCACTCAACCAGGCCGAAGGCATCGCCGCCTACGAGATCAACGCCTCCTGCCCCAACACCAAGCACGGAGGCCAGGTCTTCGGCACCGACATGGTCGAGCTCGCCACGCTGGTTTACGCGACGAAGCAGGCCGCCCTTCAGCGCGCCAAAGGTGAAGCAAAGGCGCGTCCGATAATCGTCAAGCTCTCGCCCAACGTCACCAGCATCGCCGAAATGGCCTCCGTCGCCGAACACGCAGGCGCCGACGCGATCTCCCTCATTAACACGCTCCTCGCCATGGCTATCGACGCCAAGACCCGCCGCCCGCGCATCGCCAACGTCACCGCAGGACTCTCAGGCCCGGCCATCAAGCCCATCGCCCTGCGCATGGTCTACGAGGCCTCGCGTGCGGTGAAGATTCCGGTTCTCGGACTAGGCGGCATCGTCACCGCCGAAGACGCCGTCGAGTTCCTCCTCGCCGGAGCCACCGCCATCCAGGTCGGCACCGCCAGCTACGCCGACCCCCGCGCCACCGAACGCCTCGCCAAAGGCCTTGAACAATGGTGCGCAAAACACAATGTAGAAAAAGTCTCCAGCCTCACCGGCGCGCTAGAAACCGCCGCCGGCTAACAACGTGCGGGTGCCCCATTCAAGCCCGCCTGGCGGAGGGATAGCGAGCTGAAGTCAGTTCGAAATCTCCACGACCTGTCAAATCGAAAATGTCTGACCCAGCATCGTGAAAGAAAACAGCAGTATCCGTTACATAAAATTGAAATCTTCAATGTTTACTCGTCCGCCATTGATGACCTCGCTGATCAACGAAGCGAGCCACCAGCTGGCGGAATATAGTGGAACCTTATCAGATAAATCCTTTCACCCTTCCCATGCTTGGCAACCTTGAGAAGGTCCAGGACCCCGAGAAATCCCGACTCCCGTGCCAGCTCCGGGGTGATATCAGGGAATCCAATCGTCTCGATCGAATCCACCTCGATCTCGCCCTCTTCCATGCGATATCGGCCTCCCACGCTGACGCGTGGGCGCATCCAGATTCGGACGGAACTTGTGATCTCTCCTCGGCGAACTCGCTCACGAAGCCGCTTAGTAAATACCATGCTGAGACTTCATCCTCACCGGGAACCGGGCGTTGATAAGATCGTCTTCGCTTCCAACCCATAAGCAGCCACCCACGTGTCATAAGCCGCCTGCGTAACCGGCCACTGAAAGCACAACCCAAACCCATCCGGATCGGTCACATAAAGCTGCTTCCATCCCATAAGGAGCAATCTTCGGTTCCCTCGCGTTCGCTCCCTTCGCGCGCAATTCGGCATAAAGCCCATCAAGATCTTCCCACCCGAAGTAGATACAAGTATCGCCATGCGCCGCCAACCGCGCCGGATCGGGCTTCTCAGGCCGCTCGCCCTCATCATAAGCCGTATTCAACATCAACTCGGTGCCCTTGCGCCGAAGCAGGCACCAGCCAAACTCCCGGCTCGGGCCTGAAGCATCTCCCGAATGGCTCACCACCTCAAAACCCAGCACCTCGCAATAGAACCCCACCGCCGTCGGCATATCGAAGACCTGCAACAGCGGACAACAACCACTCAGCTCAATTCCCATCACTCGCCTCCAAACAGAAACGCCGCGAAGGCCAAAGCCCGCACGGCGTTATCTATTACGTTGTGACTCGCTTACGCGTGCGCCTCAGCATGAACACCCAGCTTGCTGAACCACGAGTGCGCATGCTTCAGCGCCTTGTTCACGTTGCTGATGTTCTCGACGCCCTTGGTATTGAGCCAATCCTCAAAAGCCTTCGCTCCCTGCTTGGCGTAGACCGCAATGCCGTCCTTCCACGTCGCCCGTCCGCACAGCACGCCGTTGAAGGTCGTGCCGCTCTCCGCCGCCAGCTCCAGCGTCTCGATGAAAACCGGGTTCGAGACCCCCGCCGAGAGATAGATAAACGGCTTGTGCGACATCTGCGCCGCATCGCGGAAGTGTTGCAGCGCCTCATCGCGCGAGTACGCCGCCTCGCCCTTGAAGGCCTTCGTCCCGGCGACGAACTCCATCTGGATCGGCACCTCGACCTTGAGCACATCCACGTTGTACTGCTTCTTGCCGAACTCGGCCATCGACCCGGAGACGATCTCCGGCTTCTTCTGCGCGTACTCGATCGACTTCTCATCGCCACCATGTGCGTCGTAGCCGACCATCTCCAGAAAGAAGGGAATATCGTGGGCGACGCATTCGTCGCCGATCCGCTCGACCCAGGCATGCTTGAGGTCGTTGATCCCGGTCTTCTCGTAAGGCGTGTAGTAGAGCAGAATCTTGATCGCGTCCGCGCCCGCTTCCTTCAACCGCCGCACCGACCACACGTCGAGCAGATCGGGCAGGCGGCCCGGAGTCGCGGCATCATAGCCGGTCTTCTCATACGCCAGCAGCAGTCCCTTGCCGTTGCGGCGGTGCGATGCAGGGAGGCCGAACTCGGGATCGAGCAGGATCGCCGAGGCATGCCTGGTCAGCACCTCGGTCACCAGCTCCTTGAACTCGACCAATGCCGAATCCGGCATCTCGGCGACCCCCTTTTCCTTGGCCAGCGACTTCTTCAGCGAACCGCGCTGGTCCATCGCCGCCGCGGCGATCACGCCGCGATGGTCCGACAGCGCCCGCAAACCGGCCAGCTTGCCGGGTGTGATTGTGTGCGTGGTGCTCATGTGCTCTCTCCTGATGCTTAAGTTGAAACCGTTCTTGCTACGCGCACTCGATTCTAACTGAGAGATGCGCACGGAATGATGCAGGCGTCGAAGATTTCACCGAAAGCAGCGGCCTCCGATTCGATACTCGACTAAAGCAATTTCCGCTGCGCCGCAAACAGCTCCTGAATGCCGCTCTCCGCATAGTCCATCATCTCGAGAAGCCGTGTCCGCGGAAACGAGCCGCGCTCCGCCGTCGCCTGCACCTCGACCAGCCCGCCGTCCTCGGTCATCACCACGTTCATGTCCACCTCGGCCTGCGAATCCTCCTCGTAAGCCAGATCGAGCAGCACTTGCCCCTCGACGATGCCCACGCTGGTGGCCGCGACCAGCTGCTTCAGCGGCGACTCTTTCAGCGTCCCGGCTGCGACCAGCCTGTTCAGGGCCATAGCCAGCGCCGCGCATGCCCCGGTGATCGCCGCGGTGCGCGTGCCGCCGTCGGCCTGGATCACATCGCAATCGAGCACCACCGTCCGCTCGCCCAGCGCCCGCATATCCACAGCAGAACGAAGCGAACGCCCGATGAGCCGTTGAATCTCCTGGGTGCGCCCCGCCACCTTGCCCCGCTCCGACTCGCGCGGCGTGCGCGTCAAGGTCGCCCGGGGCAGCATCCCGTATTCGGCGGTGACCCAGCCCCGCCCCGAGTTGCGCAGCCACGCCGGAACCCCCTGCTCGATCGTGGCGTTGCACAACACCCGCGTCTGGCCGCACTCAATCAACACCGAACCCTCGGCAACGGCCACGTAATCGGCGGTCAGGCGCACTTCGCGAAGGGCATTGGCGGCGCGTCCGCCGGCGCGGAAGAACTCAGGCTTGGTCATCATTGGTCATGATCATTCTCTCGGACTCTCGAGTCACTGGGTCAGCTTTGGGGTTGGTCTTGCGCCGCGCCGGCAGTCTTGTCCAGGCAGCTGCACGTCGCTCTCATTGTAGTGAGTCTGCCCCGATCCCACTCTGGGAACGCTCGAAAATCATCCTGAATCGGGAATTTGCCTCATCCCATTGATTCGACGGGGCTAAGACCATTGCGTGTCAAAGGCCGTTCCACTTCGGGAAAAACAAGGGCGAACGGGCCATTCCTAAAGACCGCGGTGAAACGGGCCTAAAGCCTTATCTGAAAGCATCTTAGCTTCACCTTAACTTCGCTTTCCCGCATTGGCACGAGGCGTGTACTACATCGCCGCATGAGGGTCATCACCAAGAACGTCACCGGAGATGGAGGACATATGCATTCGACGCATCCAGAGGTCATCCACGCCGGACAAGTGATTCCAGCTTCGAGGTTCATGCCGTCCCCCCGCCTGCGGCCAGCCATCACCCACTCACAGGACGGCGGGAACCACAGCGAAGACGCCAAGCTGAACTCGCCGCCGTATTCGCACCAACACCCGCCCGAAGACAGCTCTCTCGAGCTCGCCCATGATGCGCGTAACCTGATCTCCGCGCTCGATCTCTACTGCCAGTTGCTCGCCTCGCCGGGCGTGCTCGCCCCAGGCTTCAGCTGCTATGCGGATGATCTTCGCAACCTCGCGAGCAACGGCGCAAGGCTCATCGCGGCGCTGGCCGGTAGCCGCGCCAGCTCTCTCTCACGAAGCGTGAGTTCCGAAGACCCCTCGGAGGTCGACGCTCTACCGTTTCCCCGTCGGCCGTTTCCCGATATCGAGGATGTGGGGTCGGAGCTGGACGCCCTCGAAGGGACCCTGCGGGCGCTCGCTGGACCCGATGTCCGTCTCGAGGTCGAATCCAGGCCGTGCGCGGGCCGGCTAGCGCTCAATTCCGAAGAGTTGCTGCGCATTCTTTTCAACCTGGTCGCCAATGCAGTCGAAGCCATGGCCTCGACTCCGGCCGAGCGCCGCCGCCGGCCTTTTCTACGCATCACGGCGCAGCGCGGGGGGGCGGCGAGCTTTCTCGCCCGAGGCCGCCACTCCGCCCCCGAGACGGTAATCCTATCGGTGCGCGACAACGGGCCGGGAATCGCCGCCCATCATCAAGCCCGCATCTTCGATCCCGGCTTCTCCACCCGCGCCAACCAGGACTGGGGCACCGGGGATGCAGCCGACGGAGTCGACGCGAGCGATGAAGACCCCGGCGATCTCCCCCGCGGACTGGGACTCGCGATCGTCCACCGGCTGGTCACGGCGGCAGGCGGCACGGTGCGCGTGGTCAGCCCCGCGGGGCTCGGTGCGCGCTTCGATATCGAGCTTCCCGTCCTCCCGCCGAAGGCACGGGAAGCCGGGCGCGAACTTGCTGCGCCACTCGTGAAAAGAAAGGTTCGCTATCTGCAACAAATTCCTGCACAAATCGAGAAAGAGGCGTAGGATGCTTTCAACAACCGTTCCTTACAATTTTCTTATGCCGACTTTTCCGCGTCTGGATGAAAAGGCTGGCGGCATGTATGTGCTCGTTGTGGATGGAGACGCCGCCGTCCGAACTGCGTGCTGCGAGATCGTGGCCCGCCTTGGTTATCTTCCTCATGGAGTCGACGGCCCGGCCTCGGCGCGCGGCCTGCTCCGCAACAACAGCATCGACATCCTCCTCCTCGATCTGCCCCGGCCGGCCAGCGACGGCCTGACCCTGCTTGAAGAGATCAAGGCGCTCCATCCGGACACGGCGGTGGTGGTGATGAGCGCCTTTGCCACGGTGCCGTCGGCGGTCGAGGCAATGCGGACCGGGGCCAACGACCTGCTCACCAAACCCTTCGCCTCCGATGAGCTGGCGACCGCGCTCGAACGCGCCGCCGAGCGCCGGACCCTCGACCTGGCCAGCCGCCGGCTGCGCGAACGGCTGCGCACCCAGCAGGGCATGGGCTCAATCATCGGCCGTTCGCCGGAGATGGAGAAGCTCTACCGCATCCTTTCTAAAGTTGCCCAGAGCAGCCATCCGGCGCTGATCCTCGGCGAGAGCGGCACCGGCAAGGAGCTCGTCGCGCGCTCCATTCACGCCCACGGCCCAAACGCCGCCAAGCCCTTCATCCCCGTCGATTGCGGCTCGCTGGTGCCGACATTGATCGAGAGCGAGCTCTTCGGACACGTCAAAGGCGCCTTCACCGGGGCCAGCCGCGCCAAGGACGGCCTGCTCGCCTCGGCCGGCAGCGGCACCGTCTTTCTGGATGAGATCGGCGAGCTCCCTCTCGATCTGCAGGCGCGACTCTTGCGCGGCCTCCAGGAAAAGGAGGTCCGCCCAGTCGGCGCAAACCACAGCGTCCCCATCCACGCCCGGGTGCTGGCGGCGACCAATCGCGACCTCGCCGCGCTGGTCGAGCAGGGCCGCTTCCGCAAGGACCTCTTCTACCGGCTTAACGTCGTCAATCTGCGTATTCCTGCGCTACGCGAGCGACGCAGCGATATCCCGCTTCTAGTGGCGCACTTTCTCGACCGGCTCGCCCGTGAGAGCGGGGTCAACTACAACCTCTCCGACGAGGCGCTGCGGACGATGGTCGACTACTCGTGGCCGGGTAACGTCCGCGAACTCGAACACACCATCCAGCGCGGCGCGACCGTCTCTACAGGGCCATTGCTGCAACTCGGCGACCTCTCGACCCAGCTGGTCGAGTTTGCCTTGGATCAGCGCCGGACAATCCATCCCGCCGGTCGCGGCTACGGAGCCAATGGATTCCATGGATCGAACGGAGGCAACGGCTCGAACGGTCACGGTCATGGCGACAGCGGATTCGACGGCGCCCGCGCAGCCGAGATCGTCCCCCTCGCGGTGCAGGAGAAGCAGGCGATCCTCAACACCCTCGCCACCCTCAAGGGCGACAAGCTGCTCGCCGCCAAGGTGCTCGGAATCGGCAAGACCACCCTTTATCGCAAGCTCAAGGAGTACGGTATCGGCGATCAGTCCGCCGCGCCCGGCGCCTGATCCGTGGGCCGGGCAGTCGGCCAACAAGTCCAACCAACGATGTAGAACAGGTTTCCTCAAGGATGACGGACAACGAAGTGATGAAGAGAAGGAGGATTTGACGAAATGACAGGCTAAGCATGGACTCACCATTCGCGTGGGCTCTTCGATTTTGCTTAACCGGCCTCACGCCTTCTTGATATCTGCCTTGATCGGTTTGGTTTCGACCAACTGTCCATAAGTCCAGCCATAGCAATTGGAACGGGAACAGCTAGAACCAGCGCCGAGCCTCTTACTCAACCAGAGATTCTGCCCGCCTTTTGCAAAGGAAGCCGCCATGCCAACAGCCATGCAATCCGCCCCGAAGCCAGCCGGACTGTCCACCCCGCTAACCTCGAAATCAGTCCCCGTCAGTCCAGCCGCAGTCAGTCAAGTCCCAGACACCCAACCCGCAGTCATTCAGGCGGAGGTCATCGTACAACCCGCCTCCCCCCTCCACGCCCGGGCGGCGAGCTTGTCCCATGCTCCCGAATCTCCGATCGCATGCGCCTCGGCCCCGCAATCGGTTCTCATGATTACCTCGATCCCCGGCGCCGACATCTGCGCCGCGAGTCTGGCCGCCGCCCTGGGAGTCCCGGTCGAGATCGCCTCGAGCCGCAAGCTCGGCCTGAGCGCGCTGCGCCGCCGCGACTATGCCACGGTGATCGTCGACGACTCGATCGCCGAGGCCGATCCGGCCGGCACCGAGCTGATCTGGAAACACTCCGGCCTCGCCGTTCCGCTCCAAATCAACTTCGCCTTGGTGGGCTGCGCGCGGCTGGGACGCGAGGTCAAGGCCGCCCTGGCCCGCCGCGAACAGGAAGCGTCGCTCGCCATGCGCGCTGCGACATCGAGCCTCGAAAACGAGCTGAAATCGACCGTCGCCGGGCTGCTGCTCAACTCCGAACTCGCGCTCCAGGAGCCCTCGGTGCCGCCCCAGCTCGCAAGCAAGCTGCAGCTGATGGTCGAGCTCGCCGGCACACTCCGCCGCCGTCTCGAGCAGCCTCACATCTAGACGGCTGGCGCCGCACAGAAAGCAGAGACCGCGCTGCACTCGCCGGCTACATCAGTCCAGCATCCAAGGACGAGTCCAGCATCCAGGGACGAACATCATGGGGCCGGATGGGGCCGCCATTCGAGGGAAGGTGTAGTTTGTCAGGAGTGTCCCCGGGAACCATCCGGATCGCAGCGGAAGCAATGATTCTGCGCCGCGAAGACCAGACTAAAGACTGGCTGGCGACTCTAAGACTCTATGTACCGGGGGACCTACTGCGCACACACTGGCCCGTTGCCGTTGCTTCCTTCCGGACCTGGCGGGGTTGGCGGGATTGCGTCGCGTAGGGCCCGGCACTGTTCCAGAATATCATTTCTGGATCACCGTCTCTCAACCATCGCGTGTCAACGCTCGCACAGGAAATCGCCCTCCGAGGATTCCGGAGGACGAATTCCGTTGCTTCCAAGACAGCCTGGACCTCGGCTGCAGTTTATCGATCTCAACGCGACGCCGCAGAGACCTTCTTGGTCCCGTGCGGCACCACCGAAACCGACCCCTTCTTGACTTCGTCTCCAGCGGCGGCTTCTTCGATGAGCGGCTTCGCCTGCCCCAACACCTTCCTGCTCGCCTCCTGCTCCTCGTTCAACGTCTCGGTCAGCAGCAGGACAACCTCCTGCTCGCCCAACTCCCGGGCGATCATGATCGCTGCCGTGTAGCCGGCGATCTCATAGTGCTCGACGCGCAACGCAGCGCCCGCGATCGCGATATCCTTGAGCGCCCCCTCGTCGTCCTTCCCCAGTTGCTCCTTGCCTTCATCGACCAGCCCTTCCATCGCCTTGCAATGTTCGCCGGTCGGTTTCACTTCCAGTCTCTCGAAGATCTGCTTCAGCCTCTGAACATGACCGTTGGTCTCCTCGAGGTGGCTGGTAAAGAGCGCTTTGAGTTGCTCCCGGGTCGCGCCCTTGGCCATCTTTGGCAATGCCTTCACCAGCTGGTTCTCCGCGCTATACAAGTCCCGGAGTTCATCGACTAACACATCACGTAAACTCATTTGTTTTTTCCTCAATGCAAGATTGCGCCGGTAGTAAACCTCTTGCCGCTTCTAAACGAGATGCGATCTCTCGACGAGGAGTTAGCGACTTGCAGCCTCTTTGTGATCAATTCCGCGCGTCCGAAAATAGGTTGCCCCGCGGCCGCCAATTCGCAAACACCCTGTAAAATAAAGGGTGTGAAAGAAACACTGCTCGAGGAAGCGCAAACCGCGCTCCATCACCCCACAACCGATCCCGAAGCCCTCGCAGACAAACCCCTGCGCATCGGCTTCGTCAGCCTCGGCTGCCCCAAAAACCTCGTCGACAGCGAAGTCATGATGGGCCTGCTCGATCACGCCGGGGCGCGCATCACCAATGACCCCGAATCCGCCGATGTCCTGGTCGTCAACACCTGCTCCTTCATCGACTCGGCGAAGCAGGAATCGGTCGACACCATCCTCGAGATGGCCCGTCACAAGACGCATGGCAAAGCCCAGAAACTCATCGTCGCCGGCTGTCTTGTCGAGCGCTACCGCGACGAGATCCAGAAGAACATTCCCGAAGTCGACGCCGTGGTCGGCACCGGCGAACTCGAAAATATCCTCGCCGCCGCCGGAGTGGCTCCGCGCCCCCGAGCCCAATCGCCCTTCACCATCCTCACCACGGTCGTCGCCACCGGAATCCACCCGACCTCAGCAACACCAGCCGCGCCAGCCATCATCACTTCCCGCTCCGAAGGCGATCTCCGCGAATCTCAGGGCCGCTTCTCCCGCCACGAGTGGGACGGCGCCCAACCCCAGCTCCCCCAATACCTCTACGACGAAAACACGCCGCGCCTCCGCGCCACGGCCAGCTCCTCGGCCTACATCAAGATCGCCGAGGGCTGCGACCATCCCTGCAGCTTCTGCGTCATCCCCAACCTCCGCGGCAAGTTCCGCTCCCGCCGCTTCGAATCCGTCATCGCCGAAGCCCACCAGCTCGTCGCGCAAGGCGTCTCTGAAATCACCCTCATCGGCCAGGACACCACCTGTTATGGCGAAGACCTTGGCTTGAAAGACGGCCTCGCCGATCTCCTCGACAGCCTCGCCAAAGTCAAAGTTGGAGATGGGGGAGTCCGCTGGCTGCGCTTCCTCTACGCCTACCCCAACAAGATCACCGGCCGTCTGCTCGACACCATCGCCCGTCACGACAACATCTGCAAATACCTCGACGTGCCGCTGCAACACGCCTCGGGCAACGTCCTCAAGCGCATGAAGCGCGGAGCCAACGCCGACATCTTCCTCAAGACCATCGAAAAGGTCCGCGCCGCCGTCCCCGGCATGGCTCTCCGCACATCGTTCATCGTCGGCTTCCCGGGTGAGACCGAGCAGGACTTCACCGAGCTGATGGACTTCGTCCGCGAAGCCACGATTCGACTGGATGGGTGCCTTCAGCTACTCCGACGAAGACGGCTCCAAATCCTTCCACCTCGGCGAAAAGGTCCTCCCAAAAGGTCATCGAGCAACGCAAGCGAACCCTCATGCGCCTGCAGAAGACCATCAGCAAAAAGGCCAAACAGAAGTGGGTCGGCCAGCAATTCGATCTGTTAGTCGAGAACGAATCCGAAGAGACGCCGCTCCTATGGGAAGGACGAACCCAATTCCACGCCCCCGAGATCGATGGCAAAGTCTACATCAACGACTTCGGACCGTTCGAAGAGCTGAAGCCGGGAAGCTTCCACCATTGCGAAGTCACCGAAGCGCATGAGTACGATGTCGTCGCACGAATAATCCGAGAATTATAAGGATCAAGCACCACCAATGAGTCCCAAAGCAAAACCAATCGTCCTCCGCTGCCCCACCTGCAAGACCATCGTCACCGCCGCCGACGAAGATTTCCCCTTCTGCAGCGACCGCTGCCGCAAGATCGACCTCGGCAAGTGGGCCAGCGGAGCCTACAAGATCTCCTCGCCCATCCTCGATCCCGATGTCCTCGAAGACCTCGAATCCGGCAAGCGTCCGCATTCGGACGAGAATGAATAACTCCGCGACGGCAAACCCAGCCGGCAAGAAAACCCCCTGGGCCTGGGCCGTCGCCACCTTCTTCGGAGCCGGCTTTTGGAAACCAGGACCCGGGACCGCCGGCTCCATCGCCGCGGCGCTGATCTGGCTCTTTGCCGGCCACCTTGTCTGGACGACCCCCACGGTTACGAGTTTTGTCACCACTGCTCAACTCGGCTGGGCTACCGCCGCGGCCGCGCTTCTCCTGCTCGCCATCGCCATCCCAGCCGCGACCATCGTCGCCCGCGAGAGCGGCCGCAAAGACCCCCAAATCGTCGTCGCCGACGAAGCCGTCGGCCAATGGATCACCCTCATCGCCGCCCCAGCCACATGGGAGTACGCGCTCATCGGCCTCATCCTCTTCCGCCTCTTTGACATCACCAAACCCCCGCCCATCCGCAAGATCGAATTCCTGCCCGGAGGCTGGGGCATCATGCTCGACGACGTCGCCGCCGGGATCTACGCCCTGATCTGCCTGCAGCTCATCCATCTTTGGCTGCGCTAAGTGGGAGGCTTGCCGTAAGGAACCGTTCCAGCCCCATCAACCACCAATTGCCGCAGGCCCAATCGAACGCGCTAAAGTAGAAGCAGGCGAGAATCATGGTCAGACTCCTCAGATCGGACCCACCCAACAACCCCCGCATCGAAGCCGTGCTGCCCAACGCCGCGCTGCCCGGCGGCGAAATTGAAGTCCGCGGCGCAAACCTCGGCGCAACCGCATTGCAACGCCCGCTCTCCGCTATCGGAGGAGCCACTGCTCCCGTCCTGCTCACGCGCAACAATCGCCTCATCGTCCGCGTCCCCGAAGCCACACAACAAACCACCCGTCTCGAGGTCTTCCGCAACGGCAGCCGCAGCAACCAGGTCGATGTGCACATCGCCCGCCTGCTCGCCGAAAATGTTCACGCTGTCGCCAACCCGGCCGTCAACTCGGCGGGCGAAGTCTTCGTCACCTTCTCCGGAACTCGCGGCCAGCAGACTCCCGTCTCCGTCTTCAAGATCGATCCCGACGGCGAAATGCACGTCCTGCTCTCCGGACTCATCAACGCCACCGGCCTCGCCCTCGACGCCCACGGTTACCTCTACGTCTCCTCGCGCCATGAGGGCACCGTCCACCGCGTCTCCCCGAGGGCGCGGCCGCCATCTACGCCGAGGGCATGGGAGTCGCAACCGGCCTCGCCTTTGACGCCGGACAAAACCTCTACGTCGGCGACCGCAGCGGCACCATCTTCAAGATTGCGCGCGACCGTCAGACCTTCGTCTTCGCCACTCTCGAACCCAGCGTCGCCGCGTATCACATGGCCTTCGGCCCTGACGGAGGCCTCTTCGTCACCGGCCCCACCACTTCCAGCTACGACTGCGTCCACCGTATCGACCCCGACGGCAGCACCGCCATCTTCTATCGCGGACTCGGCCGTCCCCAGGGCATCGCGGTCGACATCGCCGGAAACCTCTACGTCGCGGCATCGCTCAAAGGTCGCCGCGGAATCATCCGCATCACCCCCGACAAAGAAGCTTCCGTCGTCCTCGCCGGATCAGGCCTCATCGGCATCGCCTTCGCTCCCGGAGGCACCGCCATCCTCACCACCAGCACCGCCGTTTATCATTGTGATCTAGGAGTCGAAGGCTTCGAATTTGCCTGAAAGAAAGTCCTCAGTTGTTAGTCCTCAGTTTTCAGTGTTCACAAGCTGCGCATCCGTAGATCGAGAGTAGTGAATGAGAGCTGTGTACTGAAAACTAATAACGGACCACTGACAACTCTCTTATGAACTGTGAAATCATCGCTATCGGCTCGGAACTTCTCACTCCCCATCGCTCCGACACCAATTCTCTCTTCCTCACCGAACGCCTCAACAAAATCGGCGTCCAGGTCGCTTTCAAATCCATAGTCGGAGACCGCAAACAGGACCTCGTTGACCAGGTCCGCATCGCCCTCAGCCGCGCCGACATCGTCATCACGATGGGCGGCCTCGGCCCCACCGTCGACGACCTCACCCGCGAAGCCGTCGCCGAAGCCCTCGGCTTCAGGCTCAAGCGCGATCAGGCCATCGTCGGCGCCCTCTACGCCCGCTTCGCCGCCCGCCGCATCACCATGACCGAAAACAACTCCCGTCAGGCGGACGTGATCGATGGCGCAACCATCCTCGAAAACCCCAACGGCACCGCGCCCGGCCAGTACCTCGACATCGTCTACAACGAACATCGCAAGCTCGTCCTGCTCTTGCCTGGTCCACCCAATGAGATCAAGCCGCTCTTCGACGAGCAGTGCCTGCCGCGCCTCACCGCGACGCTGCCCAAGCGCCACATCGCGACTCGCATTCTCCGTGCGGCAATGATCGGCGAGTCGATCGTCGACTCGCGCGTAGCGCCCATCTACACCAAGTACACCGACGTCGAAACCACAATCCTCGCCCAGAGAGGCGACATCCAGCTCAACCTGATCTGCGAGAAACCCACCCTCGAACAAGCTCAGGCCCGCGTCGACGAGCTCGCCGGCCGCATCGAAGACGAACTCGGCGAACTCATTTACTCTTCGCAGGGCGAGTCACTCGAGCAGATCGTCCTCTACTATCTCGAGATGCGCGGCGCCACCCTCGCCACCGCCGAGAGCTGCACCGGAGGCATGCTCGCCGAGCGCCTCACCGGCGTTAGCGGCAGCTCCCGTTCCTTCCTCGGCGGAGCCGTCGTTTACTCCAACGATCTCAAGAGCGCCTTTGCCGGGGTTCCCCACCGCCTCATCGAAGAGTTCGGAGCCGTCAGCCGCGAAACCGCCGAAGCCCTCGCCGAAGGCATCCGCACTCGTACCGGAGCCACCATCGGCGTCGCCATCACCGGAATCGCCGGCCCCACCGGAGGCACCGAAGACAAACCCGTCGGCCTCGTCTACATCGCCATCGACGACGAAAAGCACTCCGAAGTCATCGAGAAACGCTTTGGAGGCGACCGGGAAAGAATCCGTCAATGGTCCACTCAACAAGCACTAGACACAGTCCGCCGCTGGCTGATGTAGAAATCGTTCGAGACCACAAAGGCTTACTCTATATGTGACGATCCTCGGTCGCGTAAAAGAGGAGACCCGGAGGAATGATTGTCGATCGCCAATGAACGCTCCGCTTCCTTATTGCAGGCCCAGTTTCGCGCACTGAACGAGAGCGTGACCCGACGCGGCCTTGCCCCGGCTGGCCAATCCACAAGCCAGGTTTTGACGGTGCTCATGCGCCACGGCGGTGCATACACTCTGCTCGACCGCGACATGATGACCGCGCGGCTCTTGCCCCTGCTCTCCGGCCCAGGAACTCAGGATATGGCGCAGGAAGAGATCGCCAATTTCGTCAACAGCATCGGCGACCAGATGGCCTCCTTCTTCTCTCATCTGGTTCCGACCACCGGCTACGTCCTCGATTCAAGCCTCATCTCGCACCTGACCTTTCCCGGCCGCGGATTGACCTTCACCAATGATCAGCCGGTGCAGCCCCCAGGCCTGGAGAGTCCCACAATCCCGGCCGCCTTCACCTTTGTTGGTCAGTTTATAGACCACGATCTCACCATGAATGCCGTCAACCTCTTCGATCCACAGGCGGTGGTGCAAAACACCGCATCGCCGCTCATCGATCTCGATAGCGTCTATGGGCCGCGTACTTTTCTCTACAACCTGCCGCCCTCCGGATCGCTCTTCAACGACGATGGGACCTTTCGCCTCAAGAAAAAGTCCGACGGCAAAGGCGGCCACTATTACGATCTACCCCGCGACAAAGATACTCACAAGGCCTACATCGCCGACGCGCGAAATGACGAAAATCAGATGGTCCTGCAGCTGCATCTGCTGATTATTCGCGTGCATAACAAACTGATCCGGACGAAATTCCACAGCATTCCCGATGTAGGTGAAAGGATCAAGGCCGCCTATCTCGAAACCCTCTACAACTGGCAGTCCGTGATATTGGACGACTATCTGCCCCGCATCCTATACAAGGGCAAGATCGATATCTTGGCCTACCTCCTCCGGGAACTTTGGAAGAAGAACTTCGGCGCCTTCAAATACAAGCCAAATCTCAACCTATCAACCAATAAGTACGAAGTAAGCCTGCCCCACGAGTTCGCGATCGGCTTCCGCTTCGGGCACAGTCAACTCAAGCCAAGATATTTGCTGCGCTCGACCCAGAAGCAGCCGATACCGTTATTCAATAACGCGCTGACCGCCGACAAGAACGGCAACATTGCCGACTTGCGCGGCAGCCAGCCATTGATAGCCGAGCATTTGATCGACTTTCCGTTCTTCGCCGGCGAGTTCAAGAGCAACCTGATTGATGGTAAAGTCACCAGCGTCGTCTTCGATCTGCCTGAGTCCGCCATCCCTGACGACATCAAGTTCGTCGGCAATCTCCCGCAGCGCAATCTCATTCGCAGCAGCCAGGTAGGCCTCTGTGCTGGTGAGGAACTGGCGGCCTTCTACGGAATGCCACCCCTCAGCCCGGAACAAGTCGACCCTGATGAAACGGCGTGGCCACTCTACGGAGGAGAAAAAGACTTCCGCACGCCGCTTTGGTACTACCTCTTGAAGGAAGCCGAAATTCAGGGCCAGCCGCGAGGATCGCTCGGTATGCTCGGCAGCCGGCTCGTAGGCGAAGTGATTCTTGGTGCCATCGACTGGGGCGAACACTCGGTCTTTCGGCAGAAAAACTGGACGTCGGCCATCCCGCTCCAAACCAAAAACAAAGTCACGCTTTTGGACCTCGCAGCCTACGTGCAAGGCGATTAGAGCCAGGCCTCAACTCTTCAAGACTTGTGATCCTGAGCAAGGCGCTCTGCGCCGAGTCGAAGGACCTGCGGTCAGCGATGGTCGCTGTATCACAAACTCGGTGCCCCATGTCCCGCGTTTAGGACGTGGGTTCGAAGCTACTCCACCGGAAACCTCTTATCCCCCAATATCTCCCCAACCTGCAAACAATGCCGAAAAGTATGCTGGCCCACCACCAACAGCCACTGATAACAATCCAAATCTCCAAAAGCAATATGCGCGAAGAAGTGCCCGCGAAGATCGCACTCTGTCTCCGTCGCAAACTTCAGCGTCCGCGCTCGCGCAGCGCGAAACTCCGCCACGAGCACGGCCCCATCCACCCATCGTCCCGCCGGACGAGTCGCCTCCCGAGCCTTCAGCTTCGCGCCCCGAGACTCAGCCAGCCCCAGAACCAGCGGTTCTTTCGCGCCAGCCAGAGCCGTCTTTTCAGGCTCCGCGGGCCCTTGCAGCGAATTTGTAACAGCGCCAGTGATAAATTCCTCAAACACGACCAGATGCTCCACAATCTCAGCAATCGACCATCGCTCCGCATCCTCCCGAAAACTCCACTGCGCCGGACCAAGCCCCTCCACCAGCTCCAGCAGCCGGGCCTCACTCGCAACCAGCCGCTCCAAAATAAATTCCCGTTCCCGCACTTCGATCATTTCCAAATGTTCACCCAAACCATCAGCCTATTCCATAGAAGCAGCCGGTCGTCCTGTCCAAAAACTTGTCATCCTGGACGGAGTGAATGGGAGTCGAAGGACCTGCGGTTGACTCCGGTGGAATCGCCACAAATCCGCGCACCCCGCGCCTTGATCTCGAGCCGTAGCCCTCGACGCGTCACGTCGTCTAAAATTGCTCTCCATGGAAGACGACCTTAAAGCCCACCTGATCTCCCTCGAACTCCGCCTGCAAGACTCGTCCACGCGCAACAATCCAGCCGCAATCGGTGAACTCCTATCCGAAGAATTCCGCGAATTCGGCGCCTCCGGCATCGTCTGGGACCGCCCCACCCTCCTCGCGACACTCTCCGCCGAGCCCCCTTACCCAATCACGAGTGAAAACTTCGAGTGCCAACGCCTCTCCAGCCACCTTGCACTGCTCACCTACGTCGCCAGCAACCCGGCCCGCAAAACCCTCCGCAGCTCCCTCTGGCGCCTTGAGGGAGATCGCTGGCGAATCCTTTTCCATCAAGGCACGGTCATCTTGCCCGAATCTCCTAAATAGACGGCATCCCAGCGAACGCGCGTGACGACGACCGCATTATCACGCGAAGCCTCGCGCATCCTCTGAAAACCTGTACAATCCAACCGATTCCACTGGATCAAGGAATAACCGCACAATGCTGCAAGACAACCCCGCCATCGTCCGCAACTTCATCGAAGAAGTCATCAACCAGGGCCGATTCGACTCCGCCTCGCAGTTCGTCTGGGAAGACGTCGTCGAGCAGGTTCCACTCCCCGGCCAGGGTCCAGGCCTCGAAGGCTTGAACGACATTCTCCGCGGCATGCGCTCCGCCTTCCCTGACCTGCACTTTGCCGTCGAAGAGCAGATCACCGAGGGCGACAAAGTCCTCACCCGCTTCGAGTGGACCGGCACCCACCAGGGCGCGTTCATCGGCATACCCCCAACCGGCCGCCCGGTGAAAGTCTGGGGCATGGTCATCGACCGGCTCGACGGCAGCCGCATCAAAGACACCCGCATCCTCATGGACATGCTCGGCCTCATGATGCAACTCGGACTCTTTCCCCCATCGAGTGCCCAAGGTTCGCATAGTTAGTGACGAGTCTGCCTTAGATACCAGACCGGGATATCTTTAACCCAATTCATCCAGCACCGCCAGGGTCCGCTCCAGCTGCACGCCGCGCGAAGCCTTAAGCAGCACCGCATCGCCAGCCCGGAGCTCCGAGCGAAGCCACTCACCCGCAGCCTCCGGCGATTCGAGAAAAATTACCTTCGCTCCAGCAGCCTCCGCGCCATCGACGATATGAACGGCCATCCCGCGAACACCGACAACAATGTCAATCCCCTTCTGCGCGGCAAACTCGCCGCAGCTACGATGCAGCTCCGACGAATCGCGCCCCAGCTCCAGCATCTCACCCGCAACCAGGATGCGCCGCTGCGCCGGAATCGACGTCAGCGTCGCAATCATTGACTTCAGCGCCTCAGGATTCGAGTTGTAGCAATCGTCAATCACCGTCGCGCCGCGAATCTGTCGCACCTCGCCGCGCTTCTTGCCCGCCGTCAGAGTCTCAACCGCGGCAACGCATTCGGCGAGTGAGATCCCGGCCTCAACCCCGACAGCTATCGCCGCCATCGCATTGGTCACGTTGTGCCGGCCCATCATCGCAAGCCGCACCGCTGCCGACTCCTGCCCAGACACAACAAGAAAGCGGCTGCCGTCTTGCCCTAGCTCGACTACGTCTTCCGCATGAGGCTCGGCGCATGGCCCAGAGCCATAGAAGATCGTCTTCCCCAGGAAATCCCTGCCAAACTGCGAGACATAAGGATCGCCGCAGTTCAGAAACGCAACGCCATCCGGCGGAAGCGCCTCGATCAGCTCATACTTCGCCCGCGCAATCCCCGAAATCCCATCAGGAAAATTCTCTGCATGCGCCCAGCCAACATTTGTCACCACACCCCAGTTCGGAGCGCGCAATCTTCGCCAGCGCCGCAATCTCTCCGGCATGCGACATCCCCATCTCAATCACCGCAACTTCGTGCTCAGGCTCCAGCCGCAGCAACTGCAGCGGCAACCCAAAGCCGTTGTTAAGGTTGCCCTCAGACTTCAACACCTTGAAGCGTGCCGCAAGCACCGCCGCAACCGCTTCCTTGGTCGTCGTCTTTCCCGCACTGCCGGTAATCGCGACCACGCGTCCGCCCCAATGCTTCCGCACCGCCGCAGCCAGCCGCTGCAACGCGAGAAGCGGATCATCGGCCACAACCAGCAAATCCTCCCGCCTGATCGTCGCTGGCAGGCTCTCGACTCTGCTGGCCGAAACCACAGCAGCAGCTGCGCCCCGCACAAAAGCAGCCACGACAAAGTCGTGTCCATCAAAGCGCTCACCCTTGACCGCGAAGAACAGTTCTCCGCGTAAGACAGTGCGCGAGTCGATCGAGTAGCCAGTGGCCGAAGCGGTATCAAGGCTTGAAGACATCTCTGCGCCGATCCATTGCTCGATCTGTTTGAAGGAGAGCTTCACGTCGACGCCTCCTCCGCGCCACGGAAACCAAGCCCGGCGAGCACGCGCCGCGCAACCGCGGCATCGTCAAACGGAATCGTCCGGTCGCTCAGCACCTGGACCTTTTCATGGCCTTTGCCCGCAAGCAAAACGATATCCCCAGGCTTGGCTTGATGAATCGCGATGCCGATCGCACTCGCCCGATCAGGCTCGAACATAGCGTCAGTTTTAGTCGGCGCCCAACCCGCCATCGCCTCCTCGATGATCTTCATCGGATCTTCGCTGCGCGGATTATCTGAGGTGAAGACGACAAAGTCGCTGCCCTCGCTCGCAACCCTTCCCATCAGCGGACGCTTGGTGCGATCGCGATCGCCTCCGCAGCCAAAGAGCGTGATCACGCGTCCATGCTTCGCCGACACGAACTCCCGCGCCAGCGCGATGAGGTTTTTAAGCGCATCATCCGTGTGCGCGTAATCAACGACGACGGTGAATGGCTGCCCCGCATCGACAGTCTGAAATCGTCCCGGCACATGATCGAGCGCGGCCGCTCCTGCGGCGATCTCGTCGAGCGTCAGCCCTCGCGCCATCGCCGCAGCCGAAGCAGCGAGCAGGTTGTAGACATTCACCTTGCCAGTCAGCCGCGTCTCGATGCGCGCGGTTCCGTACGAAGTGGCCATCGAGAAGCTCATGCCCTTAGCAAACATTTTGATCTCCTCGGCGCGAAATGTCGCAGGCCCCAGTCCATATCCAAATATCTTTGCCCCCGCGTCATGTGCCGCTTCCGCGATCTCCAAGCCGAGGACGTCGTCGCTATTGATCACCGCAACTCGCGGGACGGCGCCGTTGCCGCCGTCAAACAAACTTCGCTTGGCAATGAAGTATTTCTCCATCGTGCCGTGAAAGTCGAGGTGGTCGCGAGTGAGGTTGGTAAAGATCGCGACATCGTAGTTCAACCCCCACACGCGACCCTGCGCCAGCGCATGAGAGGAGACTTCCATCACCGCCTCACTCGCGCTGCGTCTCACTCCCTCGGCGAAGAGCTCCAGCAGATCGCGGGACTCGGGCGTGGTATGCGGCGAGGGCCGCACTTCATTCGCAACGTGATACTCAATCGTGCCCACGAGCACCGTCTTGCGACCGACATGGTTCAGCATCGCGTCGAGCAGAAACGCAGTGGTCGTCTTGCCATTGGTGCCGGTCACTCCGCTCAGCGCAAGCTTGTCTTCGGGATGGCCAAAGAAGTTCGCTGCAAGTCCAGCCAGCGCCTTGCGCCCGTGCACAACCTCGATCAATGCGATCTGGGGAAAGTCGCGCGCGGTCGTGTCAAAGGCCGCCGCAGAGTCGGTAACAATGGCGACCGCTCCCTGGTTCACTGCAGCGGCGATGTAACGGTTGCCATCCGTCGTACCGCCCTGCATCGCCACAAACAGCGAACCAACACCCACGCGACGCGAGTCATACTCAACGCCGCTGACGTTGACGTCAACGCCACTGCGGCGAAGGTACGGAACGCCCTGCAAGAGCTGCTGAATGGGAACCATTGCTCTCAGGATTCTAAGTCAGTTGATCATCAGTCGGGCGGCGGGATGGAATCAGCGACTGAAGCGCACTACAACCGCTGTACCCGCCGGAACCATCGTCCCCGCCGCCGGAGCCTGCTCCCGCGCCAGGCCATCGCCGACAACGTTGACCGCCAGCCCAGTGGTTCCAGCCTCTTCGATTACATGCCGCAGCGGCTGTCCGAGAAACGACGGCACTGCTACGCGCTTGCTCGAATCCACAACCACCGCACCTTTGCCCGCAGTCGCGGGCGCGGGATCGACAGACGGAGGCGGTTGGCTTTGAGCAGTCTCGCTTGAGGGCGGTGTAGACGTTTGCGCAGAGCCGGGTTGCGTTGGCATGACAAACGCGGCGTTTGTGAGCCGCGGAGCAGCCGTTGACGGAGTGGAAGGCACCGGTGCCGTCTCCGTTACCGCCTGCGCAGGCTGGCGCAGCGGATCATCCGCCGGCAGGTTATTCACTTCGGCGAAAAGCTGCTCAACATTCTCGTCAGATTCCGGCGCGTGCTCCTCGGGAACCGGCCCGGCGAACGCCTTCTGCATCTCCGGCGCGGACTTCACATCAGTGTCATGCGGCACGCCGAGGTACTCAAGGATCTGCTGCGCCAGTTCCTGAAAGACCGGCGCGCTCGCCTCCGCTCCAAAGTGCATGCTGTGGTCCGGTGAATCCATGATGACCGCGATCGTCACGGCGGGATTGTTGACCGGCGCGAAGCCCACGAACGATGCGACGAATTTCGTCTTGGAATAAGTACGCGTGCGGGGATCGATCTTCTGTGCCGTTCCGGTCTTGCCGGCGGCGCTGTAGCCATTCAGCCCCGCTGAGCGCCGCGCGGTGCCAAAGAGCACCACGCCTTCCATCATCTTGCGCATCTCGGCCGCGGTCATCGTCGAGATCACGCGGTGCGCGCCATCAGGCAGCGGATTTGGAATGTCGTATCCAGGATGAAAGGCCGCCGGTTGCAGCTTTGGACTGCCTTTGACCTCATCGGTGCTCGCCAGCAGCAAATGCGGCGGAAGATACATGCCGCCATTGGCGATCGTCGATGCCATCGTGACGAGTTGCACCGGCGTCACCGCGACCTCCTGGCCCATTGGGATGGAGCCGATCGTGTCCGGGTGCCAGCGATGCACCGGCTTCAGCAGTCCCCGCGTCTCGCCCGGCAGCTCGATCCCGCTGCGATCGCCAAAGCCAAAGGCACGAATATATTTATAGAACGCTTCCGGCCCCATCCGCTGCGCCAGCCTGATCGCGCCAACGTCGCTTGACACTGCCAGGGCCTGCGCGACCGTGATGTTGCCGAAGTGCTCACCCGGCGCGTCATGCACGATGCGGCCCGCTACATTGATCTGCCCGCCGCCGCAGTCCACCATGCCATCGGGGGTCGCCACCTTCTCTTCAAGTGCCGCCGAGTAGGTGACTAACTTAAATGTCGAACCGGGCTCATAAACGTCGCTCACCGCATGGTCGCGGCGAAGGTCCGCCGTCGCATGGCGAAAGTCATTGGGATTGAAGGTAGGCCGCACCGCCAGCGCCAATATCTGTCCGGTATGGGGGTCTTGCACAACTACCGTGCCGCTCTCGGCGTGGGTGCGCTCCATATTGTGATCGAGCGCCTGTTCGGCCATGAACTGGATCTGCGAATCGAGGGTCAGCACCAGATTTTCGCCGGGGATCGGCTCGCTCTCATGGCTTCCCAGCACGTGCCGCTTCGCATCCACTGCCGTCAGCATGTGACCTGGGGTGCCATGCAGTTCGTCTTCAAACTGTTGTTCCAGACCGCCCAGCCCGGTCGCGTCGGTACCGACATAACCAAGCACCTGCGCGGCAATCTGGTTGTCGGGATAGAAGCGTTTGAACTCCTTCTGGATATGAACTCCCTTCAGGTTCAACGCCTTGACCTTCGCAATCACCGAAGGGTCGAGCCCCCGCCCGATCCACGCATAATCGCGCGACGCCGTGAGCCGCGCGTCGATCCGCTCGGCGGAGGTGAAGCTGTCATCGGGATCGGTGTGCACCACCTCGGCAAGAGCAATCGCCGTCGCCATCTTGGCCCGGGCGTCTTCACCAGGCACGTCGCTGTTGGAGATCTCATACGGGACCGCGAAGACCGAGTCGGCGAGAGTGCTGACTGCTAGCTCGCGCAGGTTGCGGTCATACAGAATGCCGCGGCGGGGTGCGATCTCAAAGGTGCGCTGCTGTTGGCGTTGCGCCTTGTCGACATAGACGTGGTGCATCGCGACCTGCAGCCAAACCAGCCTCAGGCAGATCGCCACGGTCCAGAAGACAAAGAAGCCGAGAACGTAGAGAAAGCGCGGCCGGCGAATCTTAGACGACGCGGAGGATTTCGCTCCGACCCTCCGGCCGGCCTCGCCAGATAGAAACGGCAGTTTTCCCGGGAGGAATGAGGCAAGATTCACGGCGGCGTAGACCCTCCCCGAAACGGGCTCTGTTAGTGGCGGTCGCCCATCGTGAGTGCAGGTGACACCTGCGCCAGCACCGGGGTGCTCGGATCGCCGGCGTTCTCAGGACGAACCACTTGTCCTGGCAGCGGCATGCCCAGGCCCATCTGGCGGGCGAGCGTATCAATGCGCACCGGATCGCCAAGCTGCGCCTCGGTGAGCCTTAATTGGCGATTCTGCTCATTGAGCAGATCAATCTGCTGCTTTTCCGACTCGATGTGATAGCCGTATTCGATGGCGCTAAAGTGCTGCCAGCCGTAAATCATGATCAGCGCGAACAACAGTGCCATGGCGGTCGCAAAGCTGCGCATCTCCTGCGCCCGGCGCGGATCGTTGGCCGTCACTACGCGCGAGTTGTCGATGCGCTTGGTGAAGAAGACCTCAGGCGTCGGTCCGCGGCGAATGCGCTGCTGCGCGGCTAGCAGCGACTGGTTTCGCTCCCTCACCGTATTCGCATTAAACCGGCCCGAGTACGCCGGCATTTGCGTCGCGATTGCTTGTGTCGCCATGGTTGCCTCTCCAACTCAGTCCTTAGTCCCTATCTTTACTTCCCACTCCTCACGACCGGGTCAGGGTCGCTATTTAGGAGGAGTGGTCTTGCGTGGTTATCGTCTTACTTTCGCCGTTGTAGTGCGGTAGGACGACCCCGACCCGATCCCAATTTTCTCTAGTCCCTATGTTTTCCTAGACCCTATTCCGTAGTTCCTGGTCCCTAATCTCTCCGCGGCCCTCAGCTTCGCGCTGCGCGACCTGGGATTGCGGTCCATCTCATCTTGTTCTGCGATCAGCGGCTTCCGGGTTAAGACTTCGTAGATCCCGGCCTGAGCCCCTTCGCGAAATGCATCCTTTACCAGCCGGTCTTCCAGAGAATGAAAGCTGATCACCACCAGCCTTCCACCCGGCTTCAATATCTTCGGCGCGGCATCGAGCAGCGCCTTCAACTCGTCCAGCTCACCATTCACATAAATCCGGAGCGCCTGAAAGGTCCGCGTCGCCGGATGAATCACATGCCTGCCTCGCTCCCGTTTCATTGGCGGGGCGCATCCCGAAACGACTCTGGCCAATTCCGCCGTCGTCGTAATCGGCCGCGCCCTGACAATGGCTCTGGCGATTCTCCGCGACCTCCTTTCTTCTCCGAATTCGTAAATCAGATCGGCAAGTTCTTTTTCACCGAACTGATTTACCACTTGTTCGGCGGTCACACCCTGCCGCGGATTCATCCGCATATCAAGGTCTCCGTCCGCCTGAAAACTGAATCCTCTGTGCGCCTCGTCGAGCTGCATCGAACTCACTCCCACATCGGCGAGCAATCCATCCACGCTGCCTGCTTCGAGCCGCTCCGCTGCCCGGGAAAACTCCTCATCGTGCAGCTCAACCTCCGGCATCGCATCGCCAAGCTCTTCCCGTAGCGCATTCAATCTTGCCGCGGCAAACGCAAACGCCTCAGGATCGCGATCGAAGCCGATCAACTTTCCTTCTTTCCCTAGAGCTCTTGCAATCGCGCTCGCATGTCCGGCATATCCAAGCGTGGCGTCAACATAAGTACCGCCCCGCCGCACATTTAAGTTCTGGACCGCAACTTCTAAAAGAACCGGCACATGTCTCGGGTTCTCAGCCATGTGCTCCCCCTGAGGGGTTCAAATCTCGCTACAACCCAAAGCCAGCCAACGACTCTTCATCTTCTGCCGTCATCGGGTTGGCATCCATATTCGCCTTGAACGCTTCGCGGTTGGCGATCTCAAAATAGGTCTGCATGCCAAACACATTCACGTCGTCTGCCACGTTCAACTCTTCTCGTACCAATTGCGGAATCAACAACCGCCCCTGCGCATCCATCTCCGTGGTGTGGCCGTAATAGTTGATCCGTTCCATCAGCTTTTTCTTCGCCGGGTTGAAGTTCGGAATCGTCGCCAACTTTGCCTCGAACTTCTCCCATTCCTGCATCGGGTAGATCTCCGCGCGTCTTCCGTCCCTGCTGGTAATGAAAAATTGCGTCCCATAGCTCTCGTCGATCTGGCGCTTGAACTCCGCCGGCAGCTTGAGCCGCCCCTTTTCATCGATCCGAGTTGGGTTATTTCCGCGGAACACCGTGCTGTCACCTTGTCCTCGATCTCGAGCTCTCGGCCAGCCAATCCTGCTCTAGTCATCGTCGAAAATCGCTGAATCGTTACACTTTCAACTGCATTATGACCACTTTAGACCACTTTTGTCCACCACTTCCGACTGCGAAATTCACGTTCCGGCTGTGCAAATTGTGAATTTTCGTCGGGAAATTGGCGGAATTCAGATCAATCCTGCTACGCCTTGATTAAACGCCAGGCTCGGCGATTTGGCATTGGCAAACTAGGTTCAGCTAGTAACCAGCTTGGTTCGCCGCCCTGCTTCTGCCCTTGCCACAACCCGCCCCATACGCTTAGACGCTCGTCGGCCTTGAGTTCTGCCCCGCCCGCGCACGGATCCTTCCCTGTACATGGAAAACGAGATAGACCACCACCGCCGTGTTCAACGCCAGCAGCACAACTTTCAGCCATGTAACGTGACGGATAATCTCGAAGAGTTCCCAGGGCAAAAACGACGCCGTCAGGATTAGAGTGAGATACTCCGCCCAGGTCTTTTCGAGCGCCAACCCGGTGCCTTCAATGATGTCGAGCGCCGCATAAAGGAAGATCCCAACGCTGATCTCGCGCAACCGGTGCGGGCTGATCATCGCAACCCTTTCGAGCACCAGATTGATGAAGTGATTTTCCGGATCGAAGCGCAGCGCAAGGATGAAGTGCGTGACCACGTCCACAAGGTCTTTGTGCAGCAGTCGGAGGGCCCCGACGCCAAGCAGGATAAAAAGTGCGGCCTTGAACAGCTTGAGCACTCCGATTAAAACAAGCCAGCGACTGTGGTCTGGATTGGCCTTAGACATCAATGGTCCGCACTTCTCCGTTCCACCGGTCTGTTCGCTTCCCGATTCACCGACCGCAACTCTATCTCGCTCGTCATCTTCCGCCGCAGACCGCTCAATTGCGAATACGCTTTTCAAGCATAACCTGTTCCCCGGGCACGCGACCCTCGAAGCCCTCGTGCTCTGCCATCCGAAGTGTCGGGCGCGCTCGTGGCACTTCGTTGCGGTCCTGTGAAACGCCAGGCGTATTTTTATCCAGCTCGCAGCGGGAACGCTAACTCGTCCGGCATATATGAGTCATCCTGATTCATTGACGCGAGTTGTTATGCGGTCGTGTAGGCCGGCGGAGCAATCCAATTCAAGCCCCACTCCGTACATTCACCGTGGGAAAGAAATTCAGTTATATATCCGAAAGGGAATCAATGAAGAAGTATTTTGCAGCATCGCTCCTAGCTATCGCCCTCGGCTTCACGGCTGTCACCGCCCAGGCACAGAAGGACCCAATGGTTGGCGGGTCCGCCATGTATCCGACCAAGAACATCATCCAGAATGCGATCGAATCCAAGGATCACACCACCCTTGTTGCCGCAGTCAAGGCTGGCGGCCTGGTCGAAACCCTCGAGGGCCCCGGCCCATTTACCGTCTTTGCCCCGACCAACGAAGCCTTCGCTAAGCTGCCCGCGGGCACGGTGGATAACCTGCTGAAACCGGAAAACAAAGATACGCTGGATAAGATCCTCACCTATCACGTCGTGCCCGGCCGCATCAGCGCTAAAGAACTAATGAAGCAGATCAAGGCTGGCGGTGGCAAGGCTATGCTCAAGACGGTAGAGGGCGAAGATCTGACTGCGGCGGTTGTCGGCGGCAAGATCGTCCTGACAGATGCGAAGGGCGGCACCTCCACAGTCACCATCGCAGACGTCTTCCAGTCGAACGGCGTGATCCATGTTGTGGATGCCGTTCTGATGCCCTAACCAATAATTCGAGCCCATCACAAAAAATCTTTGCAAGGCGCTCAACGGTGAGCGCCTTTTGCTCGTCAAGACCGCATATGCGACATTCCTTTCAAGCCGCACAATGGGTGCCCCACCCAATCACCAAGGTCTTCGCCTTTTTTGCGGACCCTTCCAATCTGCCGCGGCTGATGCCCGCATGGCAGAAGGCGCAGGTAGAACAACAAACATTAGTGGCTCCATCCGGACCCAGCAAAAGCACGCTGCCGTTTACCCGGCCGGCCGCCGGGACCGGATCGGCGATCAGCATCCGCTTTCGGCCGTTTCCGCTCTCGCCCATCCTGATCCGCTGGGATGCTCGAATCGTCGAGTTCGAATGGGATGACCACTTCTGCGACGAGCAGGCGCAAGGCCCATTCGCCTACTGGAGGCACTGTCATCGCGTCTCCGACGAAGTGCGGGACGAGATTCAAGGCACGCAGATTGTCGACGATCTGGTTTACGAGTTGCCGCTAGGCCTTCTCTCCGAACCAGCCCACGCGCTCATCGTACGGCGGCAGATCAAAGGAATATTTCGCCATCGCCAAGAACGGTTGCTGGAGCTGCTTTAGACAGCTCTCAGTTGTCAGTCTTCAGTTCTCAATCCTTTAGGAAATTCGCGCGCGGCGAACTGAGGACTGAAAACTGACAACTAACTTCCTATCTCGCGACTAACTTCACCCGCTTAGTCCGCTTCAGATAAGGAGCCAGCTTTTCCATCGCGGCCTCGACGCTGACTCCATAGCGCGCGCGAAGCTGGTCTACCTTGCCATGTTCGATAAAACGGTCAGGCCAGCCGACTCGGACCACGGGAACATCAAGGTTCATCTCGCTCAGCGCTTCGAGTACGACGCTTCCGAAGCCACCCATGAGCACATGGTCTTCAAATGTAACAATGGCTGATACTTTCTTCGCATAAGCCTCGAGCAGCTCGCGATCGAGCGGCTTGACGAAGCGCGGATTGATGACCGCAGCCGAATATCCCTCGCGATCGAGCAGCGCGCCGAGATCTTCGGCCATCGGCAGCAGCGCGCCCAATCCAAAGATGCCCACATCGTCTCCATCGGCAATCACTTCCGCCTTGCCGATATTCAAAGCCACCGCGTGCGCCTTGACTTTTGTTCCCGGCCCAACGCCGCGCGGATAGCGAATCGCCGACGGGCCGTCATGCAGCATCGCCGTATACATCATGTCCGCAAGCTCATCCTCATCTTTGGGAACCATGTGGATGATGTTGGGAATGCCGCGCAAATAGCTGATGTCAAAGAGACCGTGATGGGTCGCGCCATCATCGCCGCTCAGCCCGCCGCGGTCCATGCAAAAGACCACAGGCAGCTTCTGCAGACAGACGTCATGCACGATCGGATCAAAGGCGCGCTGCAGAAAGGTCGAGTAGATCGCGCAGAAGGGTTTGAACCCCTGGGTCGCCATGCCGGCCGCGAAGATAACGGCATGCTCCTCGGCAATGCCTACATCGAAGTATCGCTTCGGGTGATGCGGCTTGAAAAGATCGAGAGCAGTGCCATTCGGCATGGCCGCAGTGATGCCGACAACCTTCTCGTTCTCATCCGCGAGCTTGACCAGCGTCTCGGCGAAGATCTCGGAGTACGTCTTCTGCCCGACCGGCTTCGTCTCGCCAGTCTCGGCGTCATAAGGCCCCAGGCCATGAAACTTCTTCTGCTTGTCCAGCGCCGGCTGAAAGCCGCGGCCCTTCTGCGTGATCGCGTGCAGGACGACGGGCTTCTCCTGCGTCTTGAGAAACTTGAAAGTATCGATCAACTCGCTCAGGCTGTGCCCATCCAGCGGCCCGTAGTAGGTAAGGCCGAACTCCTCGAAAAATACTGACGGCCACAGGATGCCCTTCGCC
This sequence comes from uncultured Acidobacteriaceae bacterium, assembly GCA_963742015.1. Taxonomy (GTDB): domain Bacteria; phylum Acidobacteriota; class Terriglobia; order Terriglobales; family Acidobacteriaceae; genus Acidisarcina. The sequence goes on from CAVUKL010000012.1 coordinate 119,719, forward strand.
GCTTCCTCCGCCTTGCGGACGAGATTGACGGCCGTCTTGCCCGCGAGCCTCTCGAGGATTCGCGCCGCGCTACCATGCAGGTGGCTCACATGCTCGTTGGTGACGATTTTGTGCAGATACCGCGCAATCGCCCCGACATTGCGGTCAATGGACCATTCGTTGTCGTTCAGCACCACAATCATTCGATTGGTCTGGTCGGAGATATTGTTGAGCGCCTCGAAGGATATGCCGTTGGTAAAGGCCGCATCTCCGGCTAGGGCGACGACATGCTCTTTCGATCCCCGCAGGTCGCGGGCTACCGCCATACCCAGGGCGGCCGAAAGCGCCGTACCTGCGTGGCCCGCGCCGTAGGCGTCATGTTCGCTCTCAGTACGCAGCATGAAGCCGTTCAGTCCGCCCGGCTGCCGCATGGTGTCAAAACGGCCAACACGGCCGGTCAGCAGCTTGTGGACATACGCCTGATGGCTGACATCGAAGACGAACTTGTCGGTTGGTGTATCGAAGACGTAGTGAAGGGCGATGGTCAGTTCCACCACGCCAAGGTTTGGCCCCAGGTGCCCACCCGTCCGCGAGAGGGTTTGAATCAGCCGTTCCCGGATCTCCGTCGCCAGCGCTTCCAGTTGGATCAGCGAAAAGCCCTTAATATCAGCGGGCGATTGGATCGCGTCGAGTAATTTCCCCATGGATTCTTCCGTCGGCCACCATCAAAAGCTATGGGCATACTACAGTGGCCCAAAACGCCTACACCAGAAGTACGGTTACCGTAATGTAAAGCGCCCCACTCGGCGGCCTTTTTCCTTCAGGAAAAAGGCTATTGGGAGACTCTCCGGCACATAACACCAACTGTACTTCTGCTCTAGACTCTTGAGTATAGCGTCTCGGCCTCCACAGATTTTGGACGAACCGGGCGCAGTTCCTCCTCAGTCGCTTGATAACACCGCAGCGATCCGGGAGTCGCGATCCACGCCCCTTCGATCCTCGGGCGGTATTCTTACCGAGAGACCCGTCCGAATCGAGGTCAGGAAATCGAACCGATGAAACAGTCGTTAGCAACCGCTTTTTGCACACTGGCGCTCGCGCTTCTGGCCGGCCCAACCGCTCCGGCACAGATTGCCCTCAATCCTCTGGCGAAACCGCAGGCGAACCCCCTCACCGATCCCACGCTCTCGCCCGGAACCGCCTTTCTTTTCAATCTTGAGGCGAAGTTTGCGGCCGACACGGCGACCGGCGGCGGCAAGGCCTTCGCCTCATGGTTCGCCGACGACGCCATGACTCTGAGCAACAAACAGGCAGCGGTGATCGGCAAAGGGAAGATCGCCGCCGACGCAAACTGGGATCCCAAACAATACCAACTCACCTGGACGCCACAAGGTGGCCAGATGTCCCCAGCCGGCGACATGGGCTTCACCTGGGGCCATTACGAAGGCACATCCAAAGACCACAACGGAAATCCGGTCAAGACAACCGGTCGATACATGACCATCTGGAAGAAAATGCCCGACGGAAGCTGGAAAGTTGCGCTGGACTCCAGCAATGACGAACCACCAGACGCCGGCGACTGCTGCAAGCTGCCGTAGGCCGCACAAGTTTCGACCTCCATCGATAAAGAGTCGAACAATCCCCTCGAACGGGGCGCATCTCTTTTCAAATAGCGGCATCTTTGTGATTGCCGATCGATCACCGATCCAGCCCAGGAGAGAAAACTATGCCATCCGTAAAGGGACGCGCCGTCCAGGTACCATCCGCTAAAGCCGCCTTCGAAGTAGTCCAGAAAGAGTTCCCCGAACCCGGCCCCGGCCACGTGCGCATTCGCGTCCAGGCCTGCGGCATCTGTCACAGCGATGTGCTCACCAAGGAAGGCATGTGGCCCGGCCTCCAATATCCCCGCTGCCCCGGCCATGAGGTCGCTGGAATCGTCGACGCCATCGGCCCCGACGTCCCCGTCTTCAAGACCGGCCAACGCGTCGGCCTCGGCTGGCATGGGGGGCATTGCAACTACTGCGAACCCTGCCGCCGCGGCGACTTCATGCTCTGCCAAAACGGCCAGATCGCTGGAATCTCCTACGACGGAGGCTACGCCGACTATGTCCTCGCCCCGGCCAACGCACTCGCCTTCATTCCCGAGGGCCTTACGCCCGTCGAGGCCGGTCCACTCATGTGCGCCGGAGTCACCACCTTCAATTCTCTGCGCAATGCGGGAGCACGCACCGGCGACACCGTCGCCATTGTCGGAATCGGCGGCCTCGGCCATCTTGCCGTCCAGTTCGCCGCCAAGGCCGGCTACCGCACCGTCGCTATCGCCCGCGGACAGGACAAAGCTCCGCTAGCCAGCCAACTCGGCGCCCACGTGTACATCGACAATCAAACCCAGGACCCTGCAGCCGAACTCCAAAAGCTCGGCGGAGCCAAAATCATCCTCTCTACTGTCACCGCCGCTGATGCAGTTGAATCCGTCGCTGGCGGACTCAAAGAGGCCGGTAAGCTGATCGTTGTCGGCGTTCCCGAGCGCGCACTCTCCATAAATGCCATCCCCCTCATCCTCGGCGAGCGCTCCATCGCCGGCTGGCCCGCTGGAACCGGCATCGACTCCGAAGACACGCTCAACTTCAGCGCCCTCACCGGCATTCGCCCCCAAACCGAGGTCTTTCCGCTTGAAAAAGCAGCCGAAGGCTACGAACGCATGATGAGCGGCAAAGCCCGCTTCCGCGCTGTCCTCACTACCGGAGCTTAAGTTGAAAGCCAGGATAATCCGGTGCGCTCAAACCAGGCGCACCGGACACGGATACCCGGCCAAAATTCTGTCCGCGGTCAGAAGCGTAATACCTTCAATCAGCGCCTGAGCGACAAGCATTCTGTCGAACGGGTCTTTATGAATTAGTGGCAGGTTGTCGACAGCCAGAGCGTGCGCGCCGGTAATGGCCAGCTCTTCGTATCCACGATCCACCAATTCGCGCCTGAGCACGTGAGGATCGGTACGAAACGTCGTGCCTTTGCCTCTTCGTTTGATCGCGACTTCCCACAAGCTGACAACGCTAAAAACCAGGTAATTCTCTGGATCGGCGATCATAGATTTCGCCTTGGCCGACAACTCCTCAGCTTCCTCAGAAGCCCAGAGAAGGATGTGGGTATCCAGCAGCAATCTCATTGCTTGCCATAGAACATCTCTTCAATCTCTTCGCTCATCATTGTGTCGAAGTCCTCGGGGACAGAAATCTGCCCCTTCAGAAATCCCATCCTCCGTTTTGGATTTTCATCCTCCAATGGCACCACCTTCACCATCGGCTTGCCCGCCTTCGCAATGATGAACGACTCGCCCTTCGCTGCCTTCTCTACAAGCCGGGAGAGGTGGGTCTTCGCTTCATGAATATTGACCGTTTCCATTCACTCCCCCTCTGTGGACTTAGTCCACAGACTTAGTTTACCTGAATCCCTCGTTTACACACCTTAAACATGTTCACGTAGTCTATGAGCCAGAGCGAACCCATGATTCTCAAACCGACCCGCGCCCTGCTGCGAATTACCTGGCTCTTTGTCTTCTTCGCGTGTCTATCGCTGGCGCAGGCCCAACAATCCACCCCGGTAATCGACACCAACCGCCCCGCCAACACCCCCATCCAGCAAGCCAAACCCTACGTCGTCCTCGTCTCGCTAGACGGCTTCCGCTACGACTACGCCCAAAAATACGACGCCAAAAACCTCCTCGGCTTCGCCAAACAAGGAGCCTCCGCCCCCGAGGGCATGATTCCCTCCTACCCCTCGATCACCTTCCCCAACCACTACACCCTCGTCACCGGACTCTACCCCGAGCACCACGGCATCGTCGCCAACAGCTTCTACGACCCCGTCCGCAAGGCGCGCTACTCCTACACCGACCCCACCAGCGACACCGACGGCTCCTGGTACGGTGGAACCCCGCTATGGGTCCTCGCCGAGCAGCAAGGCATGCGCGCCGCCTGCTTCTTCTGGCCCGGCTCCGAAGCCGCTATCCAGGGAATCCGCCCCAGCTACTACCTCCACTTCGACACTCACTTCCCCGACGAAAAGCGCATCGATCAGGTCATCGAATGGCTCAAACTCCCACCCGAACAGCGCCCCCACTTCATCACCCTCTACTACTACGAGCCCGACCATAGCGGCCATCAGTTCGGCCCCGACAGCCCCGAAGTCCGCGCCGCCGTCCTCCACGTCGACACCCTCATGGGCAAGCTCAAGCGAGACCTCGACGCCCTCCACCTGCCCATCGATCTGATCGTCGTCTCCGACCACGGCATGGAAAAAGTCCAAGGCACCTGGATCGACCTCGACCAATACGCCGACCTCTCGAACTTCGACACCGACGGCGCACTCCTCTATCCCAAAGGCAACCCCGTCGAAGCCGAAGCCGCCGCCGAAAAGGCCTACAACCAGCTCAAGAAGGCCGACAGCCGCTTCGTGGTCTACCGCCGCGCCAAAGTCCCCGCCGCGCTCGACTTCAACCAGAACCCCCGCGAAGGCGACCCCGTCATCGTCCCCACCGGCCCCTACCTCATCCGAGCCCACGGCCCATACGAGGTCACATCCCCCAGGCCGCCGCCATTAGGAATGCACGGCTACGACCCCGCCACGATGAAGACCATGCACGCCATCTTCTACGCCGTGGGCCCCGACATCCGCCCCGACACAACGGTCAAACCCTTTGAAAACGTGAACGTCTACCCGTTAATAGCCCACATCCTCGGCCTCGACCCGCCCAAAGTCGACGGCGGTCTAAATGTGCTGTCAGGGATATTGGTAGAGAGTGGCAATCCGGCACCATAAGCCAGTCCCAAAGCCAGTCCCAGGGAAACTCTGACACAGTCTCACTTTCGAGCGGGCACTGCCTCAGCCCGTGCCGTCAAGCGATGACCTTAACTTCCTAACAAGCCGACTTCCCAGGATTAATCTGCTCGACCCTACCGCCAAGACCGACCCGCAGAACCCTTACCCTTTGAAGCTTCCACATCGAAACCATCGAGTATGGCTGGTGATATGTTGTTCTGATGCGTTTCGCTTTGTTATTTCTCGTGTCTACAACGGCGTGCTTCGGCGCCGCGCCGATGGGCTGGAATTCCTGGAATAGCTTCGCCAATATCGTGAATTCTCAGATTGTTCAGCAGCAGGCCAAAGCCTTGGCCTCGAACGGCATGAAGGAAGCCGGATACGAATATGTCGTGATCGACGAAGGCTGGTGGCTGGGAGAGCGGGATGCCGCAGGCAACATCGTCGTAGACCCTAAGCGATGGCCTGCCATTCAACCTGGCCAGAAAGATGGCGACATGGCCAATATCGCCGCCTACATTCACAGCCTGGGCCTGAAAGCCGGCATCTACACCGACGCCGGCCGTGACGGTTGCAGCATGTACCCGGACTCCGGCCCGAAGCTCATGAATACTGGCAGCGAGGGTCATTATGATCAGGATTTTCTACAGTTCTCGAAGTGGGGTTTCGATTACGTCAAGGTCGACTGGTGCGGCGGCGCGAAGGAAAAGCGGTCGGGCGCGATCCAGTATGCGGAGATTGCCCACGCCATTCAGCGCGCAGAAAAGATAACCGGGCGGAAGTTGTTCTTCTCCATCTGCGAGTGGGGGAGCCAGAATCCCTGGTTCTGGGCTCCGGGCGTGGGAGACATTGACAGCGCCATCTGGCGCACGGGCGGCGACATTATTCCTCCCATTGTGGAGAGCCTGCATGATCCCGAACACGATAAACGCATCATCACCTCCAAGAATGTGCTCGACTCGTTCGAGGCCGGTTTGCATCCCGAAGCGCAACATACCGGCTACTACAACGACCTGGACATGATGGTCATGGGTATGCGCGGCATGACCGATGCCCTTGACCGGACACACATGGGCCTGTGGGCGATATCGAGCGCGCCGCTGATGGTGGGTTCCGACCTGACGCGGCTTTCTCCGGCTACCTTGTCGCTGCTGATGAACAAGGAAGCGCTCGCAATTCATAACGACACATACGGTTTGCAGCCCATCAAGATCGCCGAGCCAACTCCGGGAGTACAGATTTGGGCGAAGCCTATGGCGATCGCCGGAAGGCGTGCAGTCGCGATACTGAACCGCACCGACACATCCGCGCAAGTGAAGGTCGATTGGGAAAAGCTTGGCCTGAATGGCGCTCCGAAATCGTTGCGCGACGTGTGGAATGGACGGGATCTCGGCACGGCTGACGCAACATTGTCCGTCCCAGCGCATGATCTCGCTCTACTGATCGTCGATGGTGAAGACAAAGCCCCGGCGGAGTATCCGGCAAATCAAACCGACATCACAGGGATTCAAGCCACGAGAGGGCCGACGTTTGCGCGATTGCAGTACGCAAACACCTCCGGTCATGTTGTCGTGGTCCCAGTGAAAAGCACATCGGGGCTCTCCACCGCTCTCGCCCTTCCACCGACGGCTGGTTCAGACACGGGCACGGTTGGCCTCATCTTGCCCCATGGGACCGCTGACCTATCATTCGAGGGACGGCCGGTAGTCATTCGCAAGCTGGATGTCTATTCCTGGTGATGGGCCGGCGTGTCCAATCTGCACCTGACGCTGTTTGACATTGGGATTCAAGCCCGATCTCTGTGGGGCGTTTTACTAAGGACCATCTTTTTGCGGCTCAGGCGTGGCCACTCCACAGACGCAATCGCTGTAACTTGCCGCAGTGAAATAACTCTGTGCACAAGAGTAGAAAGAAAAGTTCGACTTATGAATCGGCGACGGCGTCGAGACGGCGTAGTTATGCTCAAAAGTCGTTCGTGCGCCGCCATCGCCACTGCGTATGTCAGCGATCATGGTGGATAGATTGGCAGCACTGAAGGAGCCGACTCCGTATGCGCTGGAGAACTGATATTCCTTTGACCATGAGGGCCGCTGCGACGAAAGCGCGAGGAAGAATGTCGTGATGTCAGAAACCGAAGCTGTTGTCAGGCTGTAAGTCATCACGGAATAGGCTGGATCATTCTTGAAGATCGGGCTCACGGACGGCGTGATGCGCAACGGTAGCGACGCTGGGCCAAGTGAAGATTGGTCACCGGCAACAACACGAAAATCATCCATGTGAATGTGGCCGGCGAGGGCCAGCCGTACTACGTCGGAATAAGTGCTCATCAGAGTGCTGAACTCAGTAGAGTATTTAACCTGCCAAAAGGGTACCGGGGCCTGGCATTGACCGTGCGACGAGCTATACGCGTCCATCCCCGGCGGGATGTGCATCACGAGCGTGACCCCATGATGAAGCAGCCTGGCGGTATAAAGCTTCCAGCCGAGCCACTCGATCTCGGCTTCGCCGGGATCGCCGCTATTCGGCGTGCAGCTCTTGTAGGAGGTGGACCAGAATATGGTGTTCAGGACGATGATGTCTTGATTGGCGACCGTCGGATGAGCGATCGAATAAAATCCCCCCACTTGAAATGCGCTATTCGCTTCGGGAGAGTCGGCAAGCACCGTTAATTGATTCGCCGTAGTGGCGAGAAACGGGCTGTCGGGAGGAACCTGGTAGTCTCCGCAGCTTGAGTCGTTATTTCCAAGCGCTGCCAGGACCGGAACCTTGAGCCTGTCTTGCAACTCCTGAACCACGAAGGCCTCTGTCTTTGCGGCAAACGCAGGGAATTGATCTGATGTTCCCCCTGCCGCGACAAATGCCTGCGAGAAGTTATGCCGAAGTGCGTCCCCAGTGAATGCCACATAGTCGAAGGGCGCTTGCGCAGCAGCCGAAGCCAAAGTGGAAACAAACAGCCGATAATTCGTGTCCGACCCGTATGCCGAAAAGGCCTTCTGCTGCGAACTTTCAAGAATAGCTTCCCACTGCACAACCGGCGCCGCAATGAGTTGCTTCACGATCGCTGGATCGGCCAGCGGATCGAGGTGAATGTCAGAGATCAACAGCGCGCGGCCAGTGGCCGAACCAATCTGTGCAGCTGCTGTTGGCCCTACCACGACGCACAACAGAAGACGGACGATTGGTGTCCGGAGTTTCATACGTGCCTCCCAACTAACTAACGATAAACAAACGCGCCGGCCCGGCGGCCTCCCAATGACTGACCACGAGAAGGTGGCATTTAGTTACTGCCTGACGATTCACATCTAGCATCTACGTCACAGGTAATTTCTCGATCTAACTGTTTTCTACGCGCGCTTTTATGTCCGAGTACGCAGCCTCGATGAGCTTGCTGAGCGATGCAACGTCTGTGGCGATTCCCGGTCTCAGCTTCACATGGCGCATGAACTTGCCGCTGCCTTGCAACAAGCGCGCCGGATCCGGCAGCCCTGCACCGTGAAAGAATCCCACGTTCACATGCGAGGTGAACACGTTGACGTAGCCGAAAGGCGCATCGCCAAGACACGCAACCGGACAGCCGTCATGCAAGATCTCCCGGACTTCGTCCCCGCATTGTCGCATCACCTCAAACCACTCGTGCGCGACGGCTCCCAATTCACCTCGATGCTCTTTCATCCACGCATCGATGGCGGGATCGCGTTCGACGGCACCGTTGAATCGC
>CAVUKL010000013.1:0-199162 GCA_963742015.1 uncultured Acidobacteriaceae bacterium
TCCTGCCGCATGAGTTTGGCTTCGGTCCGCAGCATGCGCGGGTCGGCGAACTCACCAATCAGAAAATGGGCTGTAGGGTTTGGAACCGTCCGCTCTCAGGCTAGGATGTTTCCGCCGAAAGATCGTCAATTCGAATCAGCCGCAAAGCAATTCGCAACTGACAGCAAAGGCAAAGAGCATCCGGCCACCATTAGTACCAAATTCTCCAGGCTTCGGCGCAAAACCAGAAGACTCCTACAAGGAGATTCTGCACTGCCAACTCTACTGCACAGTCAAAGTTGCCGTTCCACTAACACTGCCCGAAGCCGCAGTAATCGTGGCGCTGCCCGAAGCCACTCCCAAGGCTAAGCCTGCGCTGGTAACCGTGGCGATTGTGTCGTCGCTGGAGGTCCAGGTCGCCGAGGTAGTGATGATTTGCGTGGTGTTGTTCGAGTAGGTTGCAGTCGCCACAAACTGCTGTGTGCTGCCGGTCGCGATGCTCGCAGTGGCGGGGGTAACCGCAATCGATGTAATGGTCGCCGCCTGACTGCTGACCGTCAAGTTGGTCTTGACCACGTAGCACTGGCAGTTGCCGGAGATGGTTGTGTTTCCTAATGCGACCCCGGTAGCCAGGCCGGCGCTGCTGATCGTCGCGACAGCAGGATTCGACGATGTCCATTCCGTCTGTGACGTGACGTCCCCGGTACTGTTGTCCGAGTACGTCCCGGTCGCCATAAACTGCTGGGTGCTGCTGGGTTGCACGCTTCCATTGAGAGGGCTGATTGCCAGCCCGACAATATCTGCGGCGTCTCGAAAGAATTTGCCACAGATGTTGCAGCCGCCAAGCTGTACGAGCAGCACCAGGAGACTGGCCGCCCGAACCACGTTCAGCAGTCGGAGTCTCGGCATACGCCCTCGCATCCCCCAGACAACTAGACGATTATTGGGGACACTCGCTCGCCGCCAAGCACCGCCTCCCGCAAAACTCCATCCTCACCCAGCACCACAAAATCCGCCCTCCGCCCCACCGCCAGCGAACCAAACCGCTCCTCCAGACCAAGCATCCGCGCAGGATTCCGCGCCGCCAATCCCACCACCGCATCCAGCCCGGCCCCCGTAAACTCCCGAAAATTGCTCACCGCACGGTCCATCGTCAGCGTGCTTCCCGCAATAACTCCTTCATGCAGACACTTTCCATCCTTGACTTCCACATCAAGGTTCCCAAGCTTGTACATTCCATCAGGCATTCCAGTCGCGCTGATTCCATCCGTGACCAGGATCGCGCGATCCGCACCTTTCGCCTTCCAGAACAGCCTCACAGCGCTCGGATCGACATGGAATCCATCGCTGATGATCTCCGCATAGAGCTCGTCGTCATCGAGCACAACTCCCAGAATTCCCGGTTCGCGCTGGCTGAAGCTCCGCATCGCATTGAAGGTGTGAGTCGCACTCACCGCTCCAGCAGCAATCCCCAATCTCGCCGGATCTGCAGTCGCATTGCTGTGCCCAATGCTGACGCGAACTCCAAGCTGCGTCGCATGAGCGATCACTTCCCCCGCATTCGGCAGCTCCGGAGCAATCGTCATCAGCCTGATCTGCCCTTCCGCTGCCTGCCAGAAGCGGTCGAAGATCCCAACAGTCGGACTCAGCAGCAGTTCCGGCGGATGAACTCCACGCTTCTCATGCGAGAGAAATGGTCCCTCGAGATGAATGCCGAGCGGAATAGCCTCGCCGCGCCGAGCCTCACGCCCGATCAGCTTAGCCAGTCCGCTGAGCGAAGCCAGCGTCCCCTCAATCGAAGCCGTTACTGTAGTCGCGAGATAACCAGCAACTCCATGCCCCCCGAGAAACCGTCCTACGCCGCTCAGCGCCGCATCAGTCGCCTCCATCACATCGAAGCCACCGCCGCCGTGAATGTGCTGATCGAAGTAAGCGGGAGCAAGCGCGGCATCACCGAAATCGACCGCTTCGCCGTCGCTGGGAAGCTCCTTGCCGTCCTGCGAGAAGATCGCGGAAATCACCCCATCTTCGACGACCATGACGGCCCTGTTGCCCGTCTCATCTGGGCTGAATAACGTTCTAGCCTTAAAGACTTTCTTCACATCTACCCTTTAGAAATTCTCAAACGGAGCACCCGCAAGTCTACCATCGAGAATATGTCTCAATTGGAATTGAAGCCAGCACCAAAGCCGAAACGGATCGGCATGCATCTCTCAACCGCCGGTGGCGTCTTCACAGCCGCCGAACGCGCCCAGGCGATGGGCGCAAATACCTTTCAGATATTCTCATCCAGCCCGCGCATGTGGAGGCCCTCGAAGATTTCGGCCGACCACTGCGATCAGATGAAGAAGCTGCGCGTCGAATACGATTGCTCGCCACTGGTCATCCATGCGAGCTATCTGATCAATCTCTGCAGTCAGACCGAAGAGGTTCGGCGCAACTCGATCAGCGCCTTTCGCGGCGAGGTCGAACGCGCTCTCACTCTCGGCGCGGAGTATCTCGTTCTGCATCCCGGTTCGTGGAAAGGGCTCACAAGAGAACAGGGATTAGAGCTGGCCGCGGAATCGATCGAGACCGCTATTGCCAACCTTACCTTTGACAGCTGCGACTTCCGCATCCTCATCGAGAACACTGCGGGCGCGGAGTTTTCGTTGGGAGGGTCGTTCGATCAGGTCGGCGAGCTGGTCCGACGTCTCGCAAATGTGGCGCCTGTCGGAGTCTGCCTCGACACATGCCACACCCACGTCGCCGGATACGATCTCGTTACAGTCGACGGCTACGAAGCTACCATCGCACAGGTCGACCAGCTGATCGGTCTCGACCAAATTCACGTCTGGCACATGAACGATGCCAAAGCGAAGCGCGGTTCAAAGCTCGACCGCCACGAGCACATTGGCGAAGGCACGATCGGGCGCGAGCCGTTTCGCCGTTTGCTGAACGATGCACGGTTCGCCCACTGCGCCTTCATCGCCGAGACTCCAGTCGACGAAGAAGGAGATCAGGAACGTGACTTGCTGGCGCTGAAATCGCTGGCTGCGCGGAAAATCCCTATTTAGTGCTCGCTTGCGCTTGGCCGCCAATCACTCGTACACCTCCCAAGGCTTGAAAGAGTGCTCAAACCGATCCATGTCAACCCTTTCCCCTTTAAACCTGACACCTTCCAGCTTGAGGCGCGCCCGCTGTTCCTTCGCGGCCGTTCCGTGCAACTTTATCTCGCCCCCCACACCCAGGACGCGATGCCATGGTAGTTGATCCGCCGGGTCTGTCCGTAGAAGCCGAGCCACAGCGCGGTGATAACGCGGATAACCAGCGGCGGCGGCGACTCTGCCATAGGTGCTCACCCTTCCAGCCGGAATCGAAAAGATCATTCGGCGAAATGCGAGATCGCGCTGTTCGTTTGGTCGCGATGCATCCCGCAGCAACCTCCGTTTAGCTTGTTGCAGTGAGAGCTGATCTCCCACACTCCGTTTTATCAACAACTTTCGATCTAACTTGGTAATAAAGCTCACCTGTCTGATTAATTATCCGCAGGAGCAAACCCATCGCCTGCAAATTTCGGAATGCCGAAGTGTCCGCGCAGGTGAAGCAGGTCGAGCGGACTGAGGTCGCCGGTCAGTGCTACCACATTCAGGTTGCGCGGGCTGGCTTGCAGCACGACCATTCCGGTGACATCCGTGCCTTGAAACTTGATGAAGAGGTCGGTGTGTCCCTCGTTGCCGACGGCATAGGGCCCGGGTGCGGTCGGCGTAGCAGCCTGAGGATGGCTCTGGGTGCTTACCAGGTGCCTCCATCCCGCAGCCTTGTACTGCAGGCGAATGGCATCCAATTGCCTCGAATCATACATTCCCGGCTGCGCGTATCGGTATAGGTGGACTGTCACACCATCGAGCTTCGCGATCGCCTTTTGGGTGTCGGCATCTCCGCCGTCGATGAGGCCGCTGGCCATTTGCAGCATCGTCCGGTCAAAGGTGAAATCGGTATGGAAGGCCGCTGTGCGGCCAAGCTGCTCGACGCCAGCCGGAATCCAGTCAGAGGAGGTCGCGGGCGGCGCATCGGAGGCAAGGGCAAAGAAAGGCGCCAGCAAGGCGAACGCGAACAGGGTGCCCTTCAGTCTTCGAAACAGTAAAGTCATAGAATCGACCTCGGAACAGAATCTTAAACCCGTCCTGTCCCGAAAAGACGCGAATATGCCCATCGCTGCTCTCACAATCGAACTCCGTATCGAGCACGCGCAATCCCTCAAGGACCGCAGGCAGGTGGTGCGAAGCCTGAAGGAAAAGCTTGCCCACGGGTTCAACATCTCCGTCGCCGAGCTGGACGAGGCGGTCACCTGGCGGAGTGCGACCATCGGTGTCGCCGCAATCTCCAGCTCGCGAGATTATCTCACGGGTCTGATGCGCCAGGTCGAAGACGCCGCCACACGCATCGCCAACGATCTCGGAGCGATAATTTCTGATTGCTGGTGGATCTTCCTCGAGGACAGCGACGCGAGCGGTTAGGGCGCAATCCTACCCATCAGAAGTTCCTCCGGAATCTAGTGTCCCGCCGTGATTGCTTCGGCAAAGCAGGCAGCCAGGTCGTCGGGAACATCCTTGCCGAGCGCGTGCACCCATTTGATCAGCTGCGGACGGTCTTCCGGGACAGCCCATCCGCCCACACGTCCGCGAAGAGCGGCCCGGCATTCGTGATCTGAAAAAAGAAAACTCCGGGCTCAAAGTCTTTGGATTCTCCCCAGGCCGCGCTCCAGTTGCCGCTCTGCATAAATCTTGACACGCGGATGTCCTGCGGTGAGTGAGGAGTATGAATTGACTTCGCGATCAGCGCTGAGTATTCCTGTCTGCGGGCTGAAGTTAATTGCCGGTCGACGCCCTCGCAAGGGGCAGCGGCGGTCGCGAGCCGTGAGGAGCCCATCAGGCAGACGGCGATAAGCAACGCCTTGCCGATCATCCTGGATGCCCTCCGTCCGCCGCGTCCTTCATCAGCATAGAATGCTATCTAAGCGAAGTTGGTTGGAGCGTGATCGTGCTCACATAGGCTTTAGCCGATTCTCTGGCACCATGATCACAGGGGAAAACATGATGAATACCGATGCTTCGCTCGGCACTCTCTCGGGAAACAGTCTTGGCTCGTCGTCTCTCGATCTTTTTGCCTCGCTGATACGCAAGGGCCAGACACGGGAACCGATCACCGTCGCGGTCTGCTGGCCGTGCAGCAACGTTTCGTTGCTCGGCGCGGTCGAAGCCGCTTCGGCCGGTCTCATCCATCCAAAATATATCGGGCCAGGTACCGAAATCCGGAGGATAGCCGCCGAGCTGGGCCTGGAAATTAAGACCGAAGACATCATCGATGTGGATTCGGAAGATGCGGCCGCGGCGCGCAGCACCGAACTTTGCCGTGCCGGCCACGCCCAGGCTCTGATGAAGGGAAGCCTGCACACTGACACCATGATGAAGTTTGTCCTGCAGCGCGAGGGCGGTTTGCGCACCCCGCGCCGCATCAGTCACGTCTTTATCATGCAGGCTCCGCTGTACGACCGCGCTCTTATGATCACCGACGCCGCAATCAATATTGAGCCCGGTCTGGAGGACAAGGTCGATATCACGCAGAACGCCATCGACCTGGCGCATGCCCTTGGCATTCCTATGCCACGGGTTGCGATTTTGTCGGCGATCGAAACGGTGAATCCGAAGATCGCCTCTACGCTCGAAGCGGCCGCGCTGTGCAAGATGGCAGACCGCGGTCAGATTACCGGAGCAATCCTCGACGGACCGCTGGCATTCGATACCGCCGTCAGCAAAGAGGCTGCCACGGTGAAACACCTCAAGTCCGCCGTTGCGGGTGAATCGGACATCCTCATAGTTCCCGATCTCGAATCGGGGAACATGCTCGCCAAGCAGCTGGAATATCTGGGAGGCGCGAGCCTGGCAGGAATCGTTGTGGGCGCGCGAGTGCCGATCATTCTCACCAGCCGCGCCGACTCTTCAGAGTCCAGGGTGACTTCCTGCGCAGTGGCCTCGCTGCTGGCGCATGCCGTCTCGGAGATGCCCTTGACCCGCTACTCGCACAAGGGCTTCGGCCCGGAGTAAAGGCATCACCGGCAACAGGGTCTCGGCTTACTCCGAAGGCGCGACCGCGTAATAGCCCTTGCGCGACTGCACTTTCAGGCCGTCGCCTTGACATTCGATGTCGAGTTTGCGATAGCTTCCGTCGAGCTTGGTGTTGGTCGGCGTGTAGCTGGCCACGTATTGGGTGCGCAGTTCGTCTTCAATCTGCTTAAACGCGGCTTCCATCTTCGGGCCGTTGTTGCCAACGTCGATCATGCGACCGCCGGTTTGCTCGGCGAGCCGCTTCATCTCCGCAGGGCCGTTGTAGCCGAAGCTCATACCGCCATAGAAACCCCGGTCGGCGATCAGCAGAACATAGATGATCGAATTTGCTTTCTGCGCCGCGGCGATTGCATCCTGCAGCTTATAGTGGCTGCCCTGATCGCCGCCATCGGTGAGCAGGATCATCGCCTTGCGCTCGTTTTCGACGCGCATCTTCTCATTGGCGGCGAGCACGACGGCGTCATAGAGCAGCGTCCCCTTGGGCGTGCCGTGCACCGGTATCGGGCCTTGCCCGATACCGGGAACACCGCCAGCACCATTACCGCCGGCGGTGTTGATCTGGGCCTTGTTCATGGCACGGGAAAGCTCGTTGGCGCTGCTGGTAAAGTCCTGGAGCAGGTCAACGTCGACATCGAACGAGACCAGGAAGGCTTCGTCTTTCGAGCGAAGTACCCGATGGAGAAAGGCGCTGCCTGTCTCCTGCTCGAGCGGAAGCACGTTCTGCTGGCTGCCGCTGGTGTCGAGCAGGATCCCCAGAGTCAGCGGCTGGTCGGTCTCGGCGCCCCAATTCTTGATGGTCTGTGGGACCTTGTCCTCGAGGATTGTGCAGTCGCTCTTGGTCAGCGTCGATACCAGTCCATTGTGCTTGTCGCGTACCGAGAAGTAGTTGCTGACCAGGTTGACGTTGACCTTGAGAGTGGTGGTCGGAAGCTGTTCGTCCTGCTGCGTGGTATCGGGGGCCGTGCTCACCGGAGGAGCATCGGGCGAAGGAGCGGCTTGCGCGAGAGCCCGACTGGCACCCGGCGCCAGAATCCCGGCGCCGGCAAACAACACAGCTAAGGTGGCAAAACGTAGTTGCATATCCGTATTAGACGAGAAACCGAATCAGAACGGCATCATCAGTGTACGGCAGTTGCTCCGGGCGGAACCGCGACCGGTCGCAATTGACCTTGATCTGGTAGTCTGACAATTAGGATTCAGCGGATCTCGCGGCTGTTTGCATCTAAGTAGAGGGTGCTGTTTCGTGAGATTGCGAGTCTAGTAAGAGCGACCCGGTTAGGGTCCGGAGAAAGTCGCGTGCACCGGTTCTAAGTGTCTGTAGCGCCGGATTGCCGACTTAGGAGCTTTTGTAATGCAAGGTGCTTTAGGGATCGTTCTGGCATTGCTGATGTCAGGTCCACAACAACAGCAGCAGCAACCGTCTGTGCCCGACACTCCCATTCCCAACGCCCCCGTCCCGCAGGCTCCTCAGGGGCTCACCGATCTGAAGAACGAAGTAACTCCCGGTAAAGCGGCTACCCCGGACGCCACCAATCCAGATCAAACACAGGGAGCGACCGCACCGGCGGGAGCACAGGCTCCGGCGGCGCCGACTGACGACCAGCCCCAGGAAGAAGCGCCCGAAATTGGCTCCAAAGGGTCGAACGCTTATATTCTGCCGCCGGCCGGCGTCAACATCGTAGTAGTTCCGGTGACCGTCCGGGACTCCAAGGGCAAGCTTGTACCGGGCCTCACATATCGCGATTTTCGAGTCTACGAGAATAAGGAACGTCAAAGGATCACCTACTTCAGTACCGACGCTGTGCCTCTGTCGGTTGCCTTCGTGATTGATCAGAGCGTCTCCGTCGGTACGATGCAGAAGGTCAATCAATCCTTGAGCGCGGTTACGGGGGCCTTCACGCCCTACGACGAGGTCGCGGTCTACACCTACAACAATGGGCCGAAGAAGGTCACCGACTTTACCGGGGCGCAGGGTAATCGTCTTTCCGCCGCGCTCGAGGCGGCGAAGCGTCCTGGTCGCGAAGCGGGGGTACCAGTTCTTTCTGGACCGCTTGCCACCGGTCCGACGATTAACGGAAAGTCCGTCGATCCCAATCTGGATCGGGGCTCGGCCGGCGGTATTGACGGCTTCCTGACGCCTCCCAAGGACATTCACACTTTGAATGACGCGATCCTCTTCGCGGCGAAAGACCTGTCCCAGCGCCCCAAGGGCCGGCGCCGGATCATCTACGTCGTGAGCGACGGCAAGGAGTCGGGAAGCAAGGCGACACTCAAGGAAGTGGTTCGCTTCCTGCAGGGAAACAACATCAGCGTCTATGCCACGCTGGTGGGCGATTCAGCCACCTGGGGCTATGGTTATCTCGACCGCATCAAGCTGCCTCTACTGCCTGCCAACAATGTGCTGCCGAAGTACACGGTGGCGACTGGCGGCTCACTTGACGCTGAGTTCCAGACGAATGGAATGGAATTAAGCTTCTCGAAGATCGCCAACGAGGTTCGCACCCAATACACGATCGAATACCATACCAAGTACGGAAATCTGGACAGCAGGTTCCGGAGCATCGAAGTTACTATGCCGGGCAGGCCGGGATACGACATCACCGCGAAGCAGGGCTACTACCCAACCGCGACCACTCAGGGCACTCACTAACTGCGCCTGCTCGAGCCTCGGCCTTAAAGCTTCTTCTCTGCAACAAAAAATACGCAGCCATTCCGTCTCGGACGACACCCGGGAACGGAGATGGCTGCGTACTTGAAACTGCGTAACTGGGGACGCCTGTTCGGGTGAGGCTACTTCACTTCGGTGACTTCGGTCTTGGTCGCGGGCGTCTCTGGCTTGGGCGTTTCGGGTGTGCCCTTGATCCCTTCCTTGAAACCGCGGAAGCCTTCGCCCAGCCCCTTGCCAAGCTCGGGAAGCTTTCTCGGCCCGAAGATTAACAGAGCGATGACCAAGAGAACAATCAGATGAGTCGGTGTGAACAGATTATCTAACATACGTTGGATTCCTCCCGAGAGTCCTCGGTTTGAGCGCCGCCCAACCGGCCTAGACCCGGAGCTTTGCTCCCTTCATTGTCGCACAACGTGCCTATGGCGAAATGCTTCGTCTAAAAGGAGAATGACGGCCGAGTCAAAACGGATGCGTGGGGATTTCTTTCGATTCCCGACCGTTCCTGTCATCCCCAAGGTTCAGCGGGTGCAGAGGCAGCGCGGCTGCCGATCGCTCTGGAGAGTGCGCGAGGCTCTGACAGAACTCGCTCCGCAATGTAATCTTGAATGGTTGCGGAGTTTTTTACCGCGAGGCTGGTTTTGAACCAGCCGGGCATTGCAGCTTCAGGGGGTTGGTCTGGAAAACAGTAAGTTTGTTTCTGCGCGTCGTTGGGTTGTTCGTTCGATCGTAGCGAACTCATTTCTTGTTCTCGTAGCGTGGATGCTGGCGGGTGTCGGAACCGCCCATGCGCAGGTTCCTGTGTACACTCCGCCCCCGGTGGCGCCGAATACTTCCCTCTCGAATGTTCGCTATGACTATCGCTGGGAAGTTTATGGTGGATTTGCTTACTCGCACTTCAATGCCGGGCCAAACCTGTTGCAGGGCGCCAACCTCGGGGGTTACGACATCCAGGGCGCACACTGGTTTCGTCAGCACTACGCGCTGGCCGCCAATGCTCGTGGCTATTTCGGCACATCGGGAGTCGTTCCTAACATCTACGGCATTCGCGGTCCGGCGGTCAGCGAGCAGATGTATATGGTGGGTCCGGAGTTCCGCGGACCGAGCAATCCTCACGTATCGATGACGTTCCACGCGCTGGTGGGCGCGGCCTACGGCCATTTCTCCTCGGCGCTGCAAGACCAGCAAGGCAATCCTGTTCCGCCCAATGCGCTTGGCCTCTTCAACAATCAATGGACCTTTGGCAGCGCCTTCGGCGGGTCGATCGATCTCAACCGCTCGCAGAACCTCGCCTTCCGGATCTCCCCCGATGCAACATTCACCGACTTTGGGGGGGCTGGGCTCCACGACCAGTTCGCCATATCGGTTGGGCTCGTCTATCGCCTGGACCAGGTCGGACATAAGAAGCACAAGTGATTCACGCCCCGGAGCGAAACCTAACAGGTTATCCACTCCGATACGACACTTAAGTGGTTATTGCGCGGAACCTGACTCCTCGAGTAATCGTAGAGTTGGTAGTGTGTGACGAGGAATTTCTCTGCGCCGGAATCCGGGTTCCCGCGTCTGTTCGGATACGGACACTTGGACTTTGGTTTGAACGCTCGATGCGGCCTAGGCTGTCTCAACGATGAATTGCCCGGGTTCCTGGGCAATTAAGAATGGTTGAACAATTGCTAACCGCTCGAGAATGAAAGCGTCTTTTGGACAAGCAACAGAAAGCACCAGGGTCGTGACGTAATGAGGCAGTTCGCCTGTTTTCAACTCGACACGCAGAATGAGTGCCTGTGGCGCAACGGGGATCGCATACCGCTGACCCCCAAACCCTTCGCAGTACTGCGCTATCTGGTGGAGAATCCACAGCGGCTGGTCACCCACGATGAGCTTCTTGAAGCGCTCTGGCCGGAAACCTACGTGCAGCCTCAGGTGTTGCGCACTTATGTGCTGGAATTGCGCAAGATGCTGGGCGATGACGCCGGCAACGCTCGCTTCATTGAGACCGTCCCGAAGAGAGGGTATCGTTTTATTGCCGCGCTCGCGGATAGCTCGCAATCGGTTGCAGGCTTCGAGCAAAAGGCTGGCGCACTCCCGCCCTCCGGGCTGGTCGGCCGCGTCGCCGAAATGGGAGAGTTCCACCGCGTGATGACCGATGTGTTGCGCGGGGACCGCCAAGTTCTCTTTGTTACAGGAGAGGTGGGGATCGGCAAGACCTCGCTCGTCGACGCGTTCTGCCGCCAATTCAGCACCGATGGCCAGGCACGCCTGGCTCGAGGCCAGAGCGTCGAGGGTTTTGGCGGCAAAGAGGCGTATTACCCGGTGATGGAGGCGCTCACGCAACTCTGCACCGAGTCCGGAGACGGCAAAAGCCTTCGTATCTTGCAACAGAAGGCCCCGAACTGGCACGCCAAGCTGGCGGTCGTGATGACCTCGGAAGCACACCCCGCGCCCGCATCTTCCCTTCCCAGCGAACGATTGCTCGGGGAGATTTGCGATGCGCTCGAAGCGATGGCTGCGGAGACGCCACTCATCCTCGTCTTTGAGGACCTACACTGGGCCGATCACTCGACACTCGATCTGATCTCCGCGCTGGCCAGGCGCCGCGCGCAAGCCAAGCTGATGCTGATCGCGACGTATCGCCCAGCCGATATCAGCGAAGCTCAGCATCCTCTCAAGGGGCTGAAACAGGACTTGGTCACGCGCAAACTCTGTGTTGAAATCGCGCTTCGCCCGCTTACCAAGGCTGCGGTCGCCGAATACCTGGCGAAGGAACTCGATCAGCCCAAGCCACCCTCGGGGCTGAGCAGCTTTGTGCATCAGCATTCCGAAGGAAATCCTCTTTTCATGATCGCGGTGCTCGAGCATCTGATTTCCGAGAGCTATCTGCGCCGGGAAAGCGATGTGTGGCAACTCGCTTCCTCGCTCGCTGATATCGATTTGGGCGTGCCGGCTGCGCTCTCGGAGCTGATCGAATTACAGATCGAGCGGCTCGACGCCGCCGACCAACGGCTGCTCGAAGCCGCCAGCCTCATCGGCGTCATCTTTCCCGCGTGGGCGGCCGCGGCGGCGCTGAACGGCGATCTCGAAGAGATTGAAGATCAATATGAAAAGCTGACGCGGCGCCTACACTTCCTCAATCCAGCAGGCCATGATGAGTTACCGGATGGCACGCAGTCAGCCTTCTACGTTTTTGCTCACAGCCTCTATCGTGAGGTGCTCTACAAGCGCCAGTCCTCATCACGGCGCGCACGCCGCCATCGTCGCGTAGCAGAAAAGCTGCTGCAACTCTTCGCAGGCCGCGAGCAGGCTGTGGCCACCGAAGTTGCCAATCACTTCGAGGCAGCAGGAGATTGGGCGCAGGCCGCCGATGCGCTGCTGACCTCCGCACGCGGCTATCTGAGCCGTGGCGACCAGGGGGAGGCGCTTCTGCAGATGCGCCAGGCCGCCGCACTCATCGAGAACCTGCCCGAGCGCGAGCGCGCTGAATCCATGGGCAAGATCGACAAGCAAATTGCGGCGATCGACAAGAGACGTATCACGGCATTGTCCGCCTGATTCTCCATTTTGTAACAATGCCGATATCTTTTCCCGCACCCTCCTTCATAGCGCGTTAGGCAAGCCTGCTTCGACGCGCTTCTTTCATGAATGGATTTCGAAGTTTGCCTTATTCATCGACCGCCTTTCCACGCGTCTACAGCGACAGCCTGTACCCTCTGTTGCAGCCTCGATCCGTCAAGAAAAGTTTGACAACAACTGGACAGTTATTTGACACCAGAGTTCTCTGGGCCGAGGTATTGTTCTCTTCGTTGGAGGACGTGAACATGCAAGTCAACTTCAAGTCGATCGCAGTTTCTTCCGTTGTCTTCTGCGCCACTGCCGCTTTTGCAGCCAACCAAGCCAAGGTTAATGTGCCGTTCAACTTCACTGCCCAAGGGCAATCGTATCCAGCAGGATCGTATGAAGTCTCCCTCAATGCGAGCGATAGCTTCGTGACCATGGAGAGCAAGACGGACGCGACCAAGCACATCACCTGGAATGTTGGACCCACGGACGAAGCCAGCACACCCGTGGTTGTCAGGTTCGACCACGTTGGCGCCGATTACGCCTTGAAGACGATCCAGATCGGGGAGCACGTAACGCCGGTTCTCGACAAGAACATTCAGCAGAGCGTGAGCGCCACAACCTCGATTTCCGGTCAGTAACTGTCAACCCTCATTAACGAACTTTGCTCCAGAGGACGCTGTCATGAAATTCACGTTGAAAACTCTCGTAGTTCCCGCCGTCACTCTTTGCGCCACTGCCGCTCTTGCAGCCAACCTTGCACGCGTCGATGTGCCTTTCAGCTTCACTGCCCAAGGCCAGTCGTATCCGGCGGGACGGTACGAGGTCACAACGGATATGAACCGCAACTTCGTCACGCTGGCGAACGAGGCGGATGCCAGCAAGCATCTGACCTGGCTGGTTGAACCCGCAGACGCAGCCAAGATGCCCACCGTGGTCACCTTTGATCAAGCTGGCGATGCTCACTATCTGAAGACAGTTCAGATGGGCGACCGGATCACGCCGAACCTCGACCCGAAGGCGAAGGTCGGAATCAGCGCGACCACGTCGATCGGCGGTCAGTAGAGGCGAATTTGCCAGCCCGCAAAAATTGCGGGCTGGCGCGATTTCCAAGCAGGGAGCCTGCGGGCGAAAGGCGCGTTCGGAACTACTCAACGGAGCGCCTCGTAGGCTCTCATTTTTATCAGAGAAAAGCGCCAGGGATCCTGGCGCTTTTCTTTTGCTCTAAACCCGGATGCTGGAAGGCGTTGCGGCGAACTAAACTTCGCGCCGAGTCGGAGCCAAGTATTCTGGCCCGACCGGATCGAGCACCGCCTCTTTCACGATGTCGTCGATCGTCTGCATCGCCGAGTCATCCAGATTCCAGCCCAGCACCTCATCAATCGCGCTAAGTTGGTCCGGACGCTTCGCTCCCCACAAGGCAGCGCTCACGCCGGGCCGGTCGAGTACCCAGCGAAGGGCGAGGTGCAGGACGCGCTTGCGGTAATGTTCCTGAGCAAAGGCATCCAGATTTGCGACTGCGGCGAGATATTGGGCAAATCGGGGCGGCTGGAACTTTGGGTCGACGTTGCGGATGTCGCTTTTCTGAAATTCAGTATCAATAGTGAGCCGCCCGCCGAGTATACTGCGGCAAAGCGAGCTGTAGGTTAGCACCGCGATGGAATTGACTTCGCAAAACGGCAGCACTTCGGCATCGATCGCGCGTTCGAAGAGGTTGTAGGGGGGCTGGTTGGAATGGAGCGGTGCGATGGAGCGAAATGCGTCCATCTGCTCGATCGAGAAATTGCTTACGCCTATGGCGCGAATCCTGCCCTCTCGGTAGAACTTCATCAACTCCGCAGCGGCGCTTTCGATGGGCAGCGCGGTGTCAGGCCAGTGGATTTGGTAGAGGTCGATGTACTCGGTACCGAGACGCCTCAGCGAGTCCTCGAGTTCCTGACGGAGTCGTGCTGGTTCAGAGTTGGCGAAGACGCCATCAGCGTTCCACTCGAGGCCAGCCTTGGTGGCGATGTAGAAGTCTTCGCGCTTGCCGTGCTGGCGGAGGGCCTTGCCGACGATCTCTTCGGCGTGGCCGTGGCCGTAGATTGGCGCCGTGTCGATCAGGTTGATGCCGTGGTCGAAGATGGAGAGGCAGGTGGCAACGCCATCGTCGTCGGTGACGTTGCCCCATTCGCTTCCGCCGATAGCCCAGGTTCCGAGGCCGATGCGGGAGACTTTGCTGCCGTTGATCTGGAGGTATTCCATTAGACCAGTTCGTATCCGGCGAAGAAGTAGCCGATCTCGAAGGCAGCGGTTTCGGGAGCGTCGGAGCCGTGGATTGCGTTCTCCTCGATCGAACCGGCGAACTGCTTGCGGATGGTGCCTTCTTCGGCGTTGGCTGGATTGGTTGCGCCCATGAGCTTGCGCAGGTCGGCGATGGCGTTGTCCTTCTCGAGGACGAGTGGGACGATTGAGCCGGAAGACATGAATGTGGTGAGGGAGTCGAAGAAGGGACGTGCGCTGTGGACGGCGTAGAAGCCTTCGGCCTGGGATTTGGAGATGGCGATCTTCTTGATGCCAACGATCTTGAATCCGGCTTTTTCGATTTCGGCGAGGATTGCTGCGGTGTAGCCCTTGCGGACGGCGTCGGGCTTGATGATGCTGAAGGTACGTTCGGACACTGACTTCTCCTGGATATTTTGGTCTCTATCCAGTGTAGTCGAGGGGTGTTGCGGGGATGTAACTCTGGCGGCGTAAGCTCATCTAATCAGGTTGAGGAGACATTAGATGGCAGAGACAAAGGTTGAAAAGATTGAGAAGACCGACGCGGAGTGGCGGGCGCAGTTGACTCCGGAGCAGTACCATATCGTCCGGGAGAAAGGGACCGAGCGGCCCTTTACCGGTGCGCTTTACCAGAACCACGACGACGGGATGTATCACTGCGTCGCCTGCGGCGCGAAGTTGTTTCCTTCCGACACGAAGTTTGAGTCGGGGAGCGGGTGGCCGAGCTTTTATCTTCCGGTCGACAACACGGCGGTCGAGACGCATGAGGACAATTCGCTAGGGATGCGGCGAACTGAGGCGACCTGCGCGCGGTGCGGTGCGCACCTCGGGCATGTTTTTCCGGATGGGCCGAAGCCGACGGGGCTGCGGTACTGCATTAATTCGGCTTCGCTGGATTTTGAGAAGGCCAAGTAAGCGTCTTAGTGCTCGGGGATGCACCCCCCTCCCCCTAGGATCTCCTGGTAAATTCCTTAGTTTCAACTACCTGCGCGGGCTGATCCGAGCTAAATTCCTTGTTTTCATCATGCGGATTAGTCTCCGGGGCTGCGATGGCGAGTCGAGCAATAAAAAGGGCGGCTGTTGGCCGCCTTTTCTTCTTACTCTCTATTCTTAGTGTACCAAGTTGAACCCTTTCACTACGCCAGGTTCGCCCGACTTTCTTCTCAATGGAATGAGGGAGTTGCAAATTATTTTCGGCTGGGGCTATTGACACGGTATGACGTGAACCCTGAAGTGAGACAGATAGGGTCTTGATAGGTCGAACCTCAACCTCTACTGGATACATCAATAATGATGGCTTCGGTTGCCTGCCTCCTTGATCTCACACACGCCCCTAGTTGTTGTGCGCCAATGGCGATCCCTCCTCGGCGATGGAATCCACTGACGCCTGGGAATGTCGCAATGCATGATGATCCAGCGCAGGCACGGGCGGTGTAGG
Organism: uncultured Acidobacteriaceae bacterium; assembly: GCA_963742015.1. Classification (GTDB taxonomy): domain Bacteria; phylum Acidobacteriota; class Terriglobia; order Terriglobales; family Acidobacteriaceae; genus Acidisarcina. The sequence continues at coordinate 16,007 of CAVUKL010000013.1, forward strand.
GAAATGCTTGTCTACCGCGCTGGCAGGCTGGTCGTGAGCGTGGCCTCCGATCTGCAGGTCGACAGACTGTCCGTAAAGCTCCGGATGGGCGTAGTGACCCCGGTCACTTGCTGCCTTTTCCTGCTCGACGACCAGCGGGTGTGCTTTGGCATAGGCATCCTGGCGCACGGCTGTGATTTGCCAAGAGACCTTCACGCTCGTTGCATTGGTTGCGATTTTGAACTGACCATTACCGACTTCCTCTGCGATCCACGCTTGCGCCTGGCGGCCGATGACGGTGAGTTGGTAGCGGAAATCGGCGTTTTCGGCCTCAAACCAGTCGGGCAGCTTGACCGTGGCCAGGCCGAGTTCGTCGGTGACGACGTTGCCGGAATAGATGTTAACCATCTCTGATGATTCGACCGACGAGTGAACCAGGAATTTGTTGGCGGGGTCGAGTGGGTGATCGATTTTAAAATCTTTGGCACCGGCGGAAAGCGTGCCGTAAGCGTACACGTCGCCGTTGGGAGCTATTTGCATCGTGTTGCGTTCGCCATTGTTCGGCGCTCCGGAGGCGTTCGAGGCGAAGTAGAGGTAATCCGCATAGTCTCCATTGTCCGCGGCGAAGATCCGCGAGGATGGATTGTAATTTCCCGTGGTTGAGGGCAGGTACGTGTTGAAGTCGATGGCTACCTCGGCGGACCCGCCGCTATTGGTCAAGGTCAGGACTGGCGCGAGGGCGCCAAACTCCTCGACCACCGCCTCCAGTGTCGAGCGTGGCGTGGCGGTGCCGATGCCCACGTTGACGTAGCTGGCGCCTGGGCTCCCCATCGTGGTCTGCCCCAGCACCAGCGTGTTGCTCTGGCTGACGATGGCGCTGGCGCCGACGGCGGTGGTATTAGAAAGATTCGGCGAGTTGTAATCAGGGCCATTAAAGGCGCCGATTGCCGTGTTCTCGCTCCCGGTGGCGTTGTTTTGCAGCGCCGCGAAGCCGCTAGCGGTATTGTCGCTCCCGGTAGCGTTCAGGTACATCGCCTTGAGGCCACTAGCGGTATTGAAGCTCCCGGTGGTGTTCGAGTTCATCACCTCAGCGCCGCTGGCAGTGTTGTAGCTTCCGCTGGTATTCCCGCTCAGCGCCAGGTAGCCGCTCGCTGTGTTGTCGACCCCGGTGGTGTTCGAGGCCAGCGAGGAATAACCGACGCCAGTGTCGTCGCCCCCGGTGCCGGTGGTATTGCCGGCAAAGCCCAGGTAAGCATTGCCGGTCGAGGTCGAGCCGGTAGCAAACAACGACCCACCCAGGTCATAGCCGCTTGCGTTGACGGTGCCGGTAATGTCCGCGCCAGGGAAGGTCTGTCCTTTGGCGAAATTCATCGTGCCGTTGAGGTTGAAAGAAAAACCGGTCGCCGCCGCGCCGGCTGGGCCATTCGATGAGAGCAGATCCAGCGTGGCGGAGGGAGAGCGCGGTGTCGTTACCGCTTTCCGCCGCCTCCCACTCGAAGCGCGGATCGACCACAGCCTTGGTCGATGAGTTGTAGGCCGAGGTGTACATTTTCAGCAAATTTGAGTTGAATCCGCCAGACGCCGTCGCTGTGCCGGTCGCAGTAAGGATTAGCGGAGCATCGATGGTCACGGGCGGTTCCGACAACGTCCAGCGTGGTAGTGGGCGTGATGGTGCCGATGCCGACATTGCTGCCCACGACGAAGATGGGCGAGTCGACGATGGAGGTTGCGCCATTAAATTCAGGCACATATCCCGCCGTGCCGCCGGTGGTGGTGACGTTGGAGGCTGCGTCTGGAATGATGCCGGCCGGAGCTACGGCGGCTTTGGGGCCATCCCCGGCGAGCATGTAGGCTGAGGCGGGTAGGCCGCCAAGGGTCGATGCATCGTCGGCCTTCATGGCATAGGGCACGCTGGTGATCAACGCGCGCGGCTGCGGAGCCTGCCCGGCGATCTGGACTTCGAGCCAGCGCGCCTCTCCGGTGGAGAAGAGACCGGCGGGAAGCCCGCTGGCCAGCGTCGCGCCGAGGTTTACCTTGTACCGGCCCGTGGCGTCGAGCACCACGCTCTGGGTCTCGGTAAAGAGCGGCTCGCCGCCGGTCTGGTCTTTAAAGATCAGGAATGTTATCGAGGCTTCGCCAGAGAGCGGACTACCCTGGGCGTTGAGCGCCGTGCCCGAATAGCCTACGAGGGCGGGAACGATGGTCAGAGCACCACCGACCGGGGTTGAGGCAGATGAGATAGTCTGCGACACCGCCACAAAGGACGGCACAAGCAGCAGGGCCAAAGCCAGCTGCGGCAGAAGACATTTCATCGAGGTCTTCATCGCTTTCACCTGAGGAATAGGAGGAGCCGGGTCACCGCGCGGAACGTGAGTGGAGGATGGATTCCGCGCCGCGATAGGAATAGTGATCCCAGAAGCACAGGTGTTTCAATAAAAATGTCGCCATGCCCAAGGAAGCGGGGTTTGCGTTCCAACGCAGAACGTGCGTCATTGGTTCCGTGGAACAATCCGGTGCATCTGAGTTTGGGGAGGGTGCAATGGGCGTGCGGAGATTTTTGTTTCCTGGCTTGCTGGCGATTCTTCTGGTTGCTCCGGTTTTGTCTCAGACGGTGCCGGGGTCAGTTGCTAATTCTGCCGAAACTCAGCTGGAGATTCAGCGACATATCGACGATGTGACCTCGGGGTTGATGACTCCGATTATCGACAAGAACGATCCGCATCCGGGAAAGACGCTGAGTGACGAGATGGCTGCTCTGCATGTGCCGGGCGTGAGCATTGCGGTGGTGCACAACGGCGTTATTGAATGGGCCCAGGGTTTTGGGTTTGCGACGATAGGCGGAGATCCGGTGACTGCGGAGACGCTTTTTCAGGCGGGGTCGATCAGCAAGCCGGTGGCGGCGATGGCCGCGCTTCGGCTGGTGCAGGAGGGCAAGCTCAACCTCGATGCGGACATCAATACTTATCTAACAAGCTGGAAGCTTCCGGCGAGCGAGGTCGCTGCCGGCAAGCCGGTGACGCTGCGGGAGCTGCTGACGCACACCGGCGGGACGACAGTCCATGGGTTTCCGGGGTATGCGGCGGGTGAGACCGTGCCGACGCTGGTGCAGGTGCTGGATGGAGTGAAACCGGCGAATACGGCGGCGATCCGGGTAGATACTGCTCCCGGAACGAAGTGGAGATACTCGGGCGGCGGCTTCACGATCGTGCAGCAGGCGCTGATCGATGTGACGAAAGAACCGTTTCCGAAGCTGATGCATGACACGGTGCTGGCGCCGATTGGGATGACGCACAGCACCTACGAGCAGCCGCTTCCGGCGGAGTGGCGGGCGAAGGCGGCGACTCCTTACGATGGCGAGGACAGGCCGATTGCCGGCGGGGCGCATACGTATCCCGAGATGGCTGCGGCGGGACTGTGGACGACTCCGACGGACCTGGCGCGGTATGTGATCGAGAACCAGCTTTCGCTCGAGGGCAAGGCAAACCATGTGCTGTCGGCGGAGATGACGAAGCAGATGATGACTCCGGGAATGGGGAGCTGGGGGCTGGGATTGCAGATTGGCGGGTCGGCTGCGCGGCCTTATTTTTCACATGGCGGGGACGATGCGGGTTTCGAGGCGTTGTTTGTGGGCTATGAGCAGGGCGGCGATGGAGCGGTGGTGATGACCAACGCGCAAGGCGGCAGCCGGATTGCCCACGAAATCATGGCCAGCATTGCGACGGAATATGGATGGCCGGATTTTCGGCCGATCGTGCGCAGCAGTATTACCGTCGATCCCAAGGTGCTGGCGCAGTATGTGGGGACTTATGAGCTTTCTCCGACGTTCAGCATTGCGATGACGCTGGAGGGGAATCAGCTGATGACCCAGGCTACGGGGCAGCCGAAGTTTCCGTTACATGCCGAGTCGGAGACGAAGTTCTTTCTTACCGTGGTGGATGCTGAGGTTGAGTTTTTTAGGAATGATAAGGGTGAGGTGGCTTACATGATGCTGCATCAGGGTGGGCAGGATGTTAAGGGGGTGAAGAAGTAGGGCGGCGTCTCAAGCTCAATATGTGCGGTCGCAGCCACCTGCCTCATGACCCGGAGTTTTGTTGGTGGACAGGTCGACAAGGCAGGTCCCTCCACTGAAGAGTTGACTATGGATGGTGGGTTGACGTAGGTTTTGGTGCGTCTTCGAATCCGGTCGCGGGCTGTGCCCACGGATTATCCCGGTCTCCTCGTCAGCACGCGACGGAAAGGTCAGGCCTTGCATGGCATTCTGTGGCAAATGCGGTTCTTCGGTGACGGAGGGCGTTGCCTTCTGTCCTCATTGCGGCGCGGCGGTGGGTGCGGCGGTTCCTCCGCCACCGCCGGCCGGGAGCTGGTCAGTCCCGCCTCCACCGCCACCACAACCGGCTCAAGGGTGGTCAGCTCAACCTCCACCGCCTTCGCCGCCGCCGGCGGCTGGGTGGGCTCCGGGCCCGGGTGTGCCGTTGGCCCCGGCGAGCGCGCTGCAGGAGAACCTGGCGGGATGCCTGTGTTATGCGCTTGGGTGGCTTACGGGCATTCTCTTCCTGCTGATCGACAGGCGTCCGTTTGTGCGGTTTCATGCGGCGCAGTCGATCGTGGTCTTTGGGGCGCTCACGATCATCAGCGTTTCGTGCTGCGTGTTTGGTTTTTTTGGCGGGCGGTATTTCGGCTTTTTCTCTTTCGTGGGCCTACTCTCGTTGCTGGTTTCGCTGGCGACCCTGGTCGCGTGGCTGACGCTGATGACTCTTGCTTATCAGGGCAAATGGTATGAGGTTCCGGTGGCGGCTGGGATTGCGAAGAGTATTGCGGGGGACCCTACGGTCTAGCGCAAGAGCAGCGGCAAGCTTGTTCAGGACGCCGGATTGATTTCGTGCGTGGATTCGGGACACCGCAGGTCCTTCGCTTCGCTCAGGATGACAATTGCTATGGAGTGGGGATTTGTTACTCCCACTCAAGCCAAAGGCGGGCTTGAATGGGGCACCCAGGTAGAAACGCAGATCCTTTCCCTTCGCTGTGCTCAGCGTCAAGGTGACAAATTGTGTGGGTGGAGATCTGTTCAGGTATTTCGACTCGCGCTTTGTGCTCGCTCAGGATGACCCCGGGGTTTGTAATTGGACGACGCCGGGCTACACGAAGGTCGTCGCTGACTTTGGGAAGAGGAAGCGCATCTGGTGGTCGAGGAGCGCTCGGGCCTGGTAGTCGGGAAAGTCTTCGATGAGGCGCTGCTTGAATTCCTCTGCGTTGTCGGCGGCGAGATAGGCCAGACGTGCGGCAGCCAGGTAGTCGCGCATCTCGTCGTAGAGATCGTGGCCGCCGGGATCTCCGTGGCCGGGAAGAAGCTTCTGGTAGTACAGCCGCTGCGTCTGGTTCAAGGCCTGGCGCCAGCTGTCGAAGGCCATCTCTCCGACAAAGGCATGCACGTGGTTGTAAATCAGGTCCTGAACAATCAGGATGCTGTGTTTGGGCAAGCCGATCATTAGCGAGTGCTCGGTCTCGGCATCCTTCAGACGGATAAAGTCGATGATTTCTCCGTCGATCGTCTCGATGCTGGGCACCACGACATGCGCTGGCCGCTCGGCGTGGGTGGGAATGGCGTCACCGTGCTTTTCGCGTTCCTCGGTAGCGATGCGGTCTCCGGCGGCTTCGACCTTAGCTTTTACCTCGGGCAGGGCGTAGATGGGCGCCGAGAAAGCGGCGGCGCCGAGAATGTGGTCGGGATGATAGTGCGAGAGGTAGAGCCGGGTGATGGGTTTGGCGAGTTGCGCCGCGTAAGCCGCAACCTCGCGCGCGTAGGGCAGCAGGTATTGGGCGTCGACGATGAGGAGCTGCGAGGGCAGCTCGATGATGTGGGAGTTGACCCTCCAGCCATCGTCCGGAGCAGTGTAGGTGTGGACGGTGAGGTTCTGGCTTTGAGTCAAGGACAATTTGCCGAGCATCGAGTCTCCTTTGCCGGGAGGCGGTAACGGGATAGACGCGTGAGAGACGAGGGAGGATTCGCCAAATCGATCCGTAAGCACGTGGATGGGCGTTGGGTCGGAGTGGTGGACTGAGGGGATGAAACCGCGTACATTGGGATTTCGCTGGCGCGTTCCGGGTGTGGGGATTTAGGGTTCTTGTCCAGGCACAGGGCTTAGGGCAGAGGAGATTTGTTTGTGTGGCGAAGTTCTGCGCTTCGTCCGTAATTTGATTGGTTTTGGGGCGTCAGTAGAAACGCAGGTCCTTCCCCTTCGCGATGCTCAGGGTCAGGATGACACGGTGTTATTAGGTGGAGATTTGTTCTCCCACTCAAGCCAACGGCGGGCTTGAATGGGGCACCACAACGTTTGTGGGTGGCGATCTTATTCTTGCTTGGGGAAGGTGACGGCGGACTCTGGTGAATCTGACATTTGTTGATTGGCTGATCATGCTGTTGTATTTCGTCTTTGTGCTGGGCATCGGCTTTGCGCTGAAGCGGTTCATGAAGACGAGCAAGGACTTCTTCCAGGCGGGGCAGGCGCTGCCGGTTTGGATTTGCGGCCTGGCGTTTATCTCGGCCAACCTGGGCGCGCAGGAAGTGATTGGGATGGGGGCGTCGGGGGCCAAGTATGGCATTGCGACGAGCCATTTCTACTGGCTGGGCGCGATTCCGGCGATGATTTTTGTGGGCGTCTTCATGATGCCGTTTTATTACGGGTCGAAGGCGCGGTCGGTACCGGAGTTTCTGCGGCTGCGGTATGACGACAAGACCCGGGTCTATAACGCATGTTCGTTTGCGGTGATGACGGTGTTTTCGTCGGGCATCTCGATGTATGCGATGGCGCGGCTGATCCAGACTTTGCATGTGTTCGATGGGCTGTTTTTGAAGCTGGGGCTGCCGCTGGGTTGGATCTTCCACTTTGCGGTGGGGATCTCGGCTGTGATTGTGCTGGGATATATCTTTCTGGGCGGGCTGACTTCGGCGATTTATAACGAGGTGCTGCAGTTCTTCCTGATTGTGGCGGGATTTTTGCCGCTGGTCTGGGTGGGATTGCGGAATGTTGGCGGGTGGACGGGACTGAAGGCGGCGCTGCCATCGGCTTACAGCCATGCCTGGCGGGGGATGACCCATGCGAATACGAATCCACTGGGGGTTGAGGTCTTTGGGCTGGCGATGGGGCTGGGGTTTGTGCTGAGTTTTGGGTATTGGTGCACGGACTTCCTGGTGATCCAGACGGCGATGGCGACGGATTCGGAGGAGAATGCGCGGCGGGTGCCGCTGATTGCGGCGATTCCGAAGATGTTCTTTCCGTTCCTGGTGATCTTGCCGGGGCTGCTGGCGATTGCGACTCCGCTTACGGCTAGCTCGGCGAAGATTGTGAATGGAATTGCGGTCGAGGACGCGGCGCATGGGCAAGTGGTGCCGCCCGGCAAGGGGCTGATTCCGGTGAAGGTGGATCCGGTGAGCGGCAAAGTGCTGTATGACCAGAAGGGGCAGCCGCTGCTGGACTATGACCTGGCGATTCCGAATATGCTGCTGCATTATTTCCCTACCGGAATCCTGGGGCTGGGGCTGACGGCGCTGCTGGCTAGTTTTATGTCGGGGATGGCGGGGAACGTGACCGCGTTCAACACGGTTTGGACCTATGACCTGTATCAGGGCTACATCAATAGAGGCGCGCCGGACTCGCATTATCTTGAAGATGGGGCGATGGGCGACGGTAGGGCGGGATATTGCTGTCGATTGCGGCGGCGTATGCGGCGACGTCGTTCAACAATATTATGGATACGCTGCAGCTGGTGTTCTCGTTTGTGAATGCGCCGCTGTTTGCTACGTTCCTGCTGGGGATGTTCTGGAAGCGGACGACGGGACATGCGGCGTTTACCGGATTAGTGAGCGGGACCCTAGCGGCGATCATTCATCATGGGCTGACGCTACCGGTGGATGCGCATCCGGGGATTCATGGCGGATGGATTGCGGTGGTGCATAGCTATCCGAGCGACATGGCGCAGAATTTCTGGACGGCGATCTGGGCGTTCTCGGTGAACTTTGTGCTGACGGTGGTGATCAGCTTGTTCACCAAGCCGCACGAGGAGAAGGACCTGGTAGGGCTGGTTTACTCGCTGACTCCGAAGCCGGTGGAGCATACGATGTCGTGGTGGTCTCGGCCTTCGACTTTGGCGGTGGGGTTGATTGTGCTTTTGGTGGGGTTGAACTTGATTTTTAGATAGAGACTAGAGGATGGGGACTTAGGGATTTGTGGAGTTCGCGAGCAGAGCTGCAGATCCTTCGACTTCGCGCCTGCGGAGCTTCGCTCAGGATGACAACGACTGTTAGAGGGTTGAAATGAATTTGGATCTTCGTATTCCGATGGGGTTGATGTTTTTGATTGTGGGTGGGATTTTGTCGGTCTATGGGCTGGCGACGATGGGCAGCCCGATCTATGCGAAGTCGGTGGGGATGAATATCAACCTGATCTGGGGGCTGGTGATGCTGGTCTTTGGCGGGACGATGTTTCTGCTGGGGCGGCGTTCGCAGAGCCGTCCCGTCAAACGGGTTAAGGGGACAACGCGGCCCCTGGGGCATGGCGGGCACTAAGACGCCTCAATCACGTTAATTGTCACAAATTCGACAGGGTTCCCTCCGCGGCTGAAGCCGCCTCTATGTCGATACTTCAAATGGCACGGCTGAAACCGTGCCCCTTCAGTCGGGATTTACTCAGGAACGCATCTCTCTGCGTTCGTAATTTCTTTGTGCGCGGAACGTGCGCTGAGTTATAGTGGTTGGCTCGACAGGGCGAGCGCGGACATCCCATGAGCAACATCAACGGCAAAGTCTACGCGATGAATGCCATCACTCCCATGAAGCCATGGAAGACGTGGGTGCTGCGTGGATTTTTCTTCATCCTGGGACATGTCAAGCCGTTGCAGCAGGACCTGATCAACTTATCCTTTATTGAATTTGCGCGGTGGGTAATCTTGCCGAGGCGGCAGTTCCCTTTTCTGGGGAAGGGACAGAAGCAGGAAGAGCTGCAGTATGACTATCTACTGTTCTTCAGCAATTTCAATGGGACGTGGAACCAATATATCGATGCGTTCTCAGCAGTGCTGAGTAATGGCTTGAATCTGATCTGGCGGTGGAGCGAGAAGTTTCCGGGATCGGTTCCAGTAACTCCGTTCAAGGACTACATCACGAATTGTCAGTTCGATACCGATTACTACTACACTTCTTATCCTCACGCGACGGCGAACGATTTGAAGTCGGCGCATCTTGTGCAGGCCTCGTTTGACAGCCTCAGCGGGAAGGCCGGCAACTGCACTCCGGAGGAGTTTGAGGAGGCTTATCGGGAGTTTGTTTTGCAGGTGCAGGCGCATTTGGGTGAGACGGGCGAGCCTCCGATTGTGTTCTAGGAAGTCCGTGGACTGGGGATCGACGCCCTCCGCGGCTGAAGCCGCGACGATTTTGGGAAGAGTATGGCACGGCTAAAGCCGTGCCCCTTCAAGAAGCAGTTGCGCAAAGGTAGAGAAGGACGCGATGCCGAACGAGAATGGCAACGTTTATGGGCTGACGATTCTTTCGCCGATCATTGACGACAAGAACGTGACGCCGTCGCATGACCTGCAAATCCGCAAATATCTGGCGAGCCTGCCGACGAATCAGGAGAGCCCGTTCGCGCTGGCGCCGGGCACGCATCTGGCGCGGCTGGTGGTGATGGACGATGTGATCTATGTGGGCATGCCGGCTTGCGAAGAGCATCTGAAGTCGAAGTATCTGGTCTTTGAGTCGAACTGCGATGGCGATCTGGACGGGTATCTGCGCGGGCTGGTGACGCATGTGCCCGATCATCTCGATGCGATTTGGAGCCACTGTGTGGGGTATCCCGGCGCGCGCGATGTGGATGCTTTTATTAACTACATGAAGGCTTGCCAGATCGAGACGACATTCTACTTTGCGGCGGTCAACGACAAGTCGGTGCCGGAGACGTTGATCGCGTTGCGGACGCAGCGCGCGGTTGCAGACTTTGTGGCGACCCACCAGGGGATGGAGCCGGCGCGAGTGCAGAGGGAGTTTGCACTACTGGCTGCCGCGCTGAGGACGGAGGCGATTCCGAAACCGGCGTCAGTCGGGCGACGCAGAGAGATCAAAACCGGCGGTCACAATGAGTAAGCTGAACGAGACGGACATCCAGGGCTTTACGCTGCGCGGCTACAATCTGCCCGTTGCCCGTTATCTCTTCCTTGAATTTACCAGCGCGGAACGGGCCCGCAAGCTGATTGGGCGGCTGCTGGGCGAGATTACAACCGGACAGAAATGGGATGGCGGGAAGCCGGAGAGCACGGTGAATATTGCGTTCACGCATACGGGGGCTGATTGCTCTCGAACTGCCCGATGCGACGCTGATCAGTTTCCCGGTCGAGTTTCAGCAAGGAATGCGGAAGCGGGCCGACATTCTCGGAGATACGGGGCTGAACGATCCCGCGCGGTGGGACCCGGTTTGGCTGGATGGACGAGTGCATGCGTGGCTGGGCGTCAACGCAATGTCGGTGGAGGCTTTAGAGAGCCGCTGCGCGCAGATGTTGGCGATCGCGCACGAGACTGGTGGGGCGACGGTGCTGGCTTCGCAGGATGCGGCGGCTGCGGTCGTCGATGGGAAGCCGACGACGAAAGAACATTTCGGGTTCACGGATGGCTTTGGCAATCCGGATTACCTGGGCGTGGAGCGAGACTCGCAACCGGGCCAGGGCAAGCTGATGCCGGATGGGAGTTGGGCTCCGCTGGCTACAGGAGAACTTCTGCTGGGTTACGCAGATGAAGCGGGCGAGCTGCCGGTGGCGCCGGTGCCGCACTTGTTGGCCAGCAACGGGACGTTCATGGTGTATCGAAAACTGCACCAGAATGTTGCGACGTTTCGAGCGTTTCTCGACGCGCAGGCGGCACGGTATGGCGGAGGGCGGGAGAAGCTGGCGGCCAAGTTTATCGGACGATGGCGAGATGGGACTCCGGTTGAGCTTTCTCCGGACCGGGCCGATCCGGGGATTGCCCGAGATCCTGCGCAGAGTACGAACTTTAAGTTTGGCGGAGATCTCGACGGCACGAGGTGTCCGATCGGAGCGCATGTCCGGCGAGTTCATCCGAGGGACGCGTTTGGATTTAATGGCAAGCTGATCGATCGCCGGCGCATCACCCGGCGTGGACTGCTCTATGGGCGGTATGCCACGGACAAGGAGCCGGTCTCGGACAGTGATGATCGCGGTGTGATTTTCATGGCGCTGAATGCCAGCATTTCGCGGCAGTTTGAATTTGTGCAGCAGCAGTGGATTGAGTATGGCAACGATGCGCACTTGGGGAACGACAAAGACATTCTGATGGGCAATCATGGCGGCCATGGCAAATTCGTGGTTCAGGGCGACGGCAGCGCGACGAATCCGCCGCTGATTTGCAGTGGATTGCCGAACTTTGTGGAGCTTCGCGGGGGAGATTACTTCTTTCTTCCGAGCATCACGGCGCTGGGGATGATTGCGCTTGGTGTGGTGGATCCGCGATAGCAGCATCCTCGGAGGAAGGCTGCATCACTGCGAAGGCGGCTGGGCATTCTCGTTTCAAGGAGTGACGAATGTCTTCATTTAATTCGGGATCACTTGACGATGAAGAAGCGTCGAGTCTCGGCCTAAATAAAAATCCGCGCTGGCTGGCAGGTGGCGCAATCGCATTGGTGATTGTGGCCATTATTGCGCTTGTCTATGCCGAGGGTCGCCATAGCTGGCAACTGGCGCAAGTGAGCGCCGCAATTATTCTGCTGACGCTATCGTCCTTGGCATGGGGCTGGTGGGAGAAGAGCAGCAAGCCACGCCATTATTCCATCACTGCGCACGTCTATCACCGGGCGATGCGCAAGTTGCTGTGGTGCGACTTTATAGGCATTAACGCCCTGATGTTAAATGGCATTCGCATCGAACGATGGCCATGTGGATTGGTCGCACAAGCATTGGGCTACGGCATGCTGGTTGCGGGCGCTTCCTTCATTTCCGGAATCATGTTCGGCTACTTATTTGGGCTTCGCCCCTCCGGTCAACAACAGACTGCTGACGGGGGGACGTCCACGCAGCCAATGCAAACGAACCTTGAAGAGATTGCCGACTGGCTGACAAAGCTCATCCTTGGCGCCGGCCTAGTCAGCTTGACGAAGCTCTCCGACCCGATCTACAAGTTTGCTGCTTTTATGGCGAAAGGAGTCGAACCGGGTTCAGAATCTTGTCCCTACCCCGAAGGAGTTCAGGGTAACCCCGCCATCGTTTTAGCCATTATTGGTTTCTTCGCGATTTCGGGTGTTTTATACGGCTATCTCTGGACAAGGTATGAGCACGCCGCAACGTCGGGAGAGGATACCGATAACTCCGCTCTGACGCTGCTGGATAGCTGGTTGAAGGCTCCTAACACTCCGGATGACAAGACTCGAACCGACATGGCAAATGCGATCAAGCGTGCATCTCTGGAAACGAAGATGCAAATCCTATTACAGGCGATACAGTATCGGGCTCCATCTACCGCAGCAGTGAACGAGCGGTCGATCGCTGTCTTCCAGGCGCTGGTGGATGCCGATCCAGGGCAGTTCTTTCATCGGAACAGGGGCGAGTGCGCCCTGGCATTGATTGGGAAGACGAAGGACGGCAAGAATTCTGACGATGAATTGAATCGTGCCCAGGATTTAGTCAATGATGCCATCAGGATTCGGGACCGCTCGGGAGAAAGGGGATGGCCCCAATATGAGCTTGCTCGCGCCGTGTGCAGCATCTGTCTTGATGCGAATTTCAAAGCGGGGCAGCCGTCAAGTACGGAGGAAAAGCAATCGATTTCGGCGGATTTGGAGGTAGCCAAGGATCTTTCACAAGCTGAATCGGACCTTATCGACAGGGGCCACGTCATCGCCAATTGGAAACGCCAGAATCCTTGAACCGGATTGGTGAGGCCCATTATCATCGCAAGCGATGACAAGCCTGCCGCCGGGGCGGACGGCCACTAAGAAAATATTCACAGTTCGAGGCGGGATTCTGGTTGTGGATGAGCGGGCAGCGTGGAAGGATACATTGATTCCTTTTCATATTCAGGTGTGTCCGCCAACCAATGACCACTCCTCGACTGCCAATCCGGGCGCTGCGCGTGTTGGCGGCATTTGTGCTTGCGGGAGTGGTGGGCTGGTATAGCCCGTGGATTACGGCGTCGCTGTGGCGCGTGTTTCATCCCGGTGGACAGGTGAAGTACCGGGGATCTGCAGGTGCAGGTTCCCTGGCCGTGGATTGCGGATACCGACGCTAATCGGGAAGACCCGACGGTGACTCCGCAAGGGCTGGCGTTGAAAAAGCTCCCGCCCACGATGAGCCACCGGGCGCCCCCACAATCGCTGTTTGTCACGGTGATTTCTCCTGACCCAGGGCTGACTGCGGAAGAACAGACCGCCCAATGGATGAAGATGTTTCGAGAGACCCATCCGGGGGCTGAGTTTGGAGCGGGGCCACCGTCGGCGACTCCCCCGGGGGCCAGCTGCCTGAGCGCCATCTATAGGGAGAAACCCAATGATGCGGTGTGGACATGCATCTCGGTGAAGCAAGGCTGGGTGGCCAATTTTGAGGGCCGAAAGCACGATGAAGCGGTCTTTCTTGAGGTGGTTCGCGGGCTGAAGCGGTAGAAAAGCGCGCGGGAGATTTGTTCCTCCCACTCAAGCCAACGGATGGCTTGAATGGGGCACCGGCCCGGGGCATGGCTGCTATCGAATCAGGGGTGATGACCGTCAAAGCGTTACGGTATCATTATTAGATATGGTCCCCGCGGGACCTTGAGCGGAGTTATGTCCAAAGGCTTTCGGCGTTCGATCTTCGGTTTTTCGGTGATTTTGGTTCTGGTGATTTTCCTGGGCGGCCTTGGCCTGCGGGGCGTTCGCGCAAATACGCAGAGCGACGATGGCGCCTACCGTGAGATGGGCGTCTACGAGGAAGTGCTGAAGAAGGTGCAGACCGATTACGTGGTCGACCCGAATATCGACAAGGTAACCGACGGCGCGCTGCATGGACTGCTCGAGGGCCTCGACGCCGACTCCAGTTATCTCTCGCCGGCCGAATACGCCACCTACAAGCAGCACATCGAGAGCGCGGGAAAAAGCTCGGCAGTGGGTGTGACCGGCCTGAATGTTTCCAAGCGCTATGGCTATGCGACGGTGGTTTCGGTGATTCCGGGCTCGCCTGCGGACAAGGAACAGATTGAAGACGGCGACATCATTGAGTCGATCAGCGGGCAGTCGACGCGGGAGATGTCGGTGGCGCTGGTGCGTCTATTGCTCGAAGGCGCGCCGGGGAGCAATGTAACGTTCTCGCTGGTGCGGCCGCGCAAGGCCGAGCCGGACAAAGTGACGCTGACGCTGGTGAAGCAGGCGGATGAGATTCCGGCGCTGAGCGAGACAGAGTATGACAACTCGACGATCCTTTATCTGAAGCCAGTAGTGCTGACCAAGGGGCGCGTGGACGAGGTGATCGGCAAGTTGAAGGCGGCTCCGAAGAACCGCAAAGTGCTGCTCGACCTGCGCGATGTGGCCGTGGGCGACGATCCGCAGGCGATCCGGCTGGCGAATGCGTTCCTCGAGACCGGGACGATCGCGACGCTCGAGGGACAGAAGTTCCCCGAGCAGGTATTCACGGCGCAGAAGGGTGAGTTCATTACCGCAGCGCCGCTGGTGGTTCTGGTGAACCATGGCACCTCAGGCGCGGGCGAGCTGGTTGCGGGCGCGGTGCTCGACAACAAGCGCGGCGACGTGGTGGGTGATCGCACCTTCGGCGATGGCTCGGTGCAGAAGACGCTCGAGCTGCCGGGCGGCGGCGCGGTGATTCTCTCCGTGGCGAAGTATGCTTCGCCCTCGGGCAAGAAGATTCAGGATGACGCGGTGACTCCGAATGTGGTTGTCGTTCCCAGTTTGGACGAGCAGATCGCGGCAGAGAGCGAAGAGAAGCCGACCGGGCCTCCTCCGGCGGATGACCAGCTGAATAAGGGGCTGGCTTTGTTGAAGGCGAAGAACAGCTAGCTGGGGAGCGGTCAGATGAAAAGCGGACAGCTCAAATCCGGATAGCGAAGGCTAGTGGAGATGGTTCGATGCGGGTGCGTTGTCGACATTCCGCTGCGGCTCTGGTTGTCATACTTCTTGTATCGATCTGGCTCCTTCCACCGCTGACGGCCCGAACTTTCAATGCCGACACCGTAGGGTCGCGTTGTCCAGACCGGCGACACTTTGGAGCCTCGTTTCGATCACACGGCCACTTTGCTGCCGAATGGGAAGGTGCTGATTGCGGCCGGCATGGCGCGCAATGGAGTCATCGAGCCTACGGCCGAACTCTACGATCCACAGACGGGCAAATTTTCCAGCGCAGGCAAGATGCTTTCTCCTCGGGGATGGGGCGCGACTGCGACGCGGCTGCGCAGCGGCGAGGTGCTGATCGCCGGTGGTGGCAGTGCCTCGGGATGCGGTGTCTCGTGCTATCTGGCGAGCGCCGAGCTTTACGACCCTTCCTCGGGCACCTTCATAGCTGTTGGGAACATGACGACGCGACGGGCAGGAGCGAGCGCCATTTTGCTGCAGAGTGGCGATGTGTTGATCGTCGGAGGGAACGAAGCATCCGGCGATGAGCAGGTTGCGACCGCAGAGTTGTACCATCCATCTACCAGAACCTTTTCGACGACAGGCAGTATGCGCTCTCTGACCGGTGCATCGGTGCTGATGCAACTGAATAATGGCAAGGTGCTCGCCGTGAACGATGCGGGCGGAGAACTCTACGATCCGACTACCGGGCGCTTCAATGTGGCAGACGGTTTGACGATTGCGCGAGCGAAATATGGAGCCGCTTTGTTGCCGGACGGGAGGCTTCTGATTGCGGGCGGGCAGGTTGGCGGGGCCTGGGGTCAGAGAGTCGCTACCACATCCATCTACGATCCTGCTTCAGGGACGTTGAAGCCAGGGCCGGAGATGAACTTCTCGCGATTCAAGCTCAAGAAAGCGGTTGTGCCGCTGGGCGGCGGTCGAGTTCTCATCGCCGGTGGAGCAGAGCAACCGGAGATATACGACGCGGCTTCCAACTCGTTTCACTCCGTAGGAGGAAGCCGGCTCGACAGCTATCTCTTCTCCACCGCCACTCGGCTGGCGAATGGCGAAGTCTTGATTGTGGGTGGCTACGCCAAGCCTGGCGGCCCCGCCGTCAATCATGCGTGGCTCTATCAGCCGTAGGCCTGCCGCTCGCTGGATCCCTGTTGAGGAGGCGATGCACGGCGTCCAAAGCCTAAGCGTTCGGTGTGATCCGAGGTAAACCTGTCGATTCCTCTTGCCTAAATCGGTTTGGGCCGACTATGGTTGTCTGCGTTGCTGTATAAGATAGTCGGAGCCTCCATTGAACCGTAGAAAATTTCTCCAGGCTGGCGCGAGCCTCGCTGCTGCTCGCACGTTGTTGCCTTCGGCGTTTGCCCACGCGGACTCTTCCCTTCTTCCCACTGCCGGTGCTGCTCAGCCTTCGCCGTTGCCTGCGTCTTCGCTTCGCTCCTTTCCCGAGGGGTTTTTGTGGGGTTCGGCGACGGCTTCGTATCAGGTGGAAGGCGCGGTGAACGAGGACGGGCGGGGCCCGTCGATCTGGGACACTTTCTCGCATATCCCGGGCAAGACGCATGACGGCGACACCGGCGATGTGGCCGACGACTACTACCATCGCTACAAGGAAGACATTGGCCTGATGAAGGCGCTGGGGCTAAAGGCCTGCCGGTTTTCGATTGCGTGGCCGCGGATATTCCCGACTGGGACAGGCACTCCGAATCAGAAAGGGCTGGATTTTTATAAGCGGATGGTCGATGAGCTGCGCGGCGCGGGCATCGAGCCGTACTGCACGCTCTATCACTGGGACCTGCCGCAGGCGCTCGAGGACAAGGGCGGCTGGCAGAACATCGATACGTGCAAAGCGTTCGCCGATTACTGCGGTTACACGACCAGGCAGCTCAACGATCGCATTTCGAACTTTATGACGATGAATGAGCTGGACTCGTTCGTCGAGCTGGGCTATGGCAATGGGACGTTCGCGCCGGGACTGAAGCTTGCTCCCGGGGCGCTGGCGCAGGTGAGGCATTATTCGGTGCTTGGTCATGGGATGGCGGTGCAGGCGATCCGCGCGGCGACCAAGGCGGGGACGAAGATTGGCCTGGCGCAGGATGCCACGGCGACTACGCCGGTGATCGAGGATGAAGCGAATATTCGCGCGGCCCGTGTGGCGCTTCGTGAGGAGAATGCAGCTTATCTGACTGTGATCATGGACGGGAAATACACCGATGCCTATCTGAAGAAGCTTGGGGCGGACGCGCCGAAGTTCACGCCGGAGGAGTTGAAGATCATCTCGAGTCCGATCGACTTTCGTGGGACTGAATATCTATCGGCCGGAGTTCGTGCGCGCAGCCGACAACGCTCTGGGTTATGCCGTGGTGCCAGACCCGTCTTCTTATCCGCACATGTATTCGCCGTGGCTTGATGTCGGGCCGGAGGCGATGTACTGGCTGCCGCGGCTGGTGGCGGAGACGTGGGGCGTGAAGGAGATGTACATCACTGAGAATGGCTGTTCGTCGGACGATAAGGTGGCGGCTGACGGGCACATCTATGACTCCGACCGGATCATGTATCTGCGCAACTATCTGACGCAGCTGCAGCGAGCGACTGCGGATGGGATTCCGGTGAAGGGGTACTTCCTGTGGAGTTTGCTGGACAACTTCGAATGGGCGGACGGCTATAGCAAGCGTTTTGGAATCACCTATGTCGATTTCAAGACGCAGAAGCGGACGCCGAAGATGAGTTCGGATTTTTATAAGGAAGTGATCAAACGGAATGCGTTGGCGTAGCGAGTCATCGTTCCGAGGCCGGCTCGCCTGAGTCTAAAGGCTGATTGAAGAATCGAGCGAGGTGGCCGTCATCTACGTCGCTGGAAACGCAGATCCTTCGCTTCGCTCAGGATGACAAGTTTATTCATGAAATGTCGGGAAATGAGCTGGGTTTGTCGTGGGAGACGATCCAGCAGATGGCTCCTACGACTTCGGCTGCTCCGATCATGCGGGTGAGAACTGGCCGGCGGCGCAAGGCCTGCATGAGATTTCTCCACGGAGCGGGACCGACGCTCCAGGTATTTGCGTCGCGCCTTGGTCTTACGATGGCCAGGACGCCGTCTCCGATGCAAGCCAGGGCGATGAAGTGCTTGAGCCGATCATTGTTCAACGACAGTAGCATTGTTCCGCCTCTCGCAGGCCTTGTTGTTTGGCCGTTGGTTAGTAGGATGCCGGGCGCGGCGCTGACGATTACTCGAGTTCCGCCTGAAGGCGATAGGCGCAGACTTTACATCTGCTCGGCGTACTTGAAGGGCCGGATGTGGCCGCTGGTCCAGAAGTAGCCGAGGATGACAATACTCGCGACTGCGGCGTAGGCGCACCATACAGAGGTGAAGGCGTATCTTCGGACGGCCATCACGATGAGCAGGATCACGAGATTCAGCGCTCCAAAGACGATCATCGGGCGGACTTTGGAGAAGAAGAGTGAGCCGCAGGTGCAGATCACATACAAGATGGCGAGCACCGTGTGATTGGTGGCGTCGTTAACGTAGACGATGCTGTTCTGTTCGACGTAGACGCGAAGCGGATCCGCCATCAATCCCCAAAGCATATACAGAGTAGTCAACGCACCGAGAATGGTGAAGGGGAGCATCCGCCTGCGACTGGGGGCATCGGACTCGAAGAGCAGGACACTGAGCGGTAGTAAAAATGGCAGCAGTCCCTGGGCGAAAAGCACGTACGCCTCAGCCATATTGTGGGTGACGGCCGGCGCCAGGATTCCGTCGAGACCGAGCCAGACGAATCCCTCGATGAACTGGTGGACGGCGAACAGGGTAGGGATCGAGGCGAAGAGGAGTTCGCGGCGGTGCTTGACTTTGGTGAGAGTGACGACGCCGACGGCGGCGAGGACTCCGCTGCCGACGAAATTTGCTGTTGCTGAGAAGCACATGTGGTTTGGCCCCTAAGTGCTGTGGAAGCTTCAGGGTCTCACAGATTGCGGCGATTCAGGAGTTACATGCTGGACAAGCTCGCGACCGTGGTAAGAATATGCGAGAGAGCTAATGCTTTATGAGACGAGCTATCAGGGTCGCGGTAGGCAAATATCGCTCTGAGATACTGATGTGCGCATTTATTGCGCAGATGTTGCTCTCGCCCCTGGCAGACAGCCACCCGCTTATCGGCGGGTTTCTTGCGCTGACGCTGATGGTGCTGATCTTCGCCGGCGCAAGCTACATGGCGAACCGGAGAATCGTGCGGTATGTGGCGGTTCCGGTGGCCGGCGTTTGGCTAATAGCTCGGCTGCTTGAGGCGTTTGCCGACGGCCGTCACTTTTATGCTCACCTGGCACCGATCGCGGGATTCGTGTTGTCTTGCTCGGTCTTGTGGGCGATACTCGATCGCTTTGACAGGGTGCCTCGGATTACGAGGAGCGTGATCTCGGAGGCGTTCATCTGCTACCTGGTGATCGCGATCGCCTTCTCGCAGTTGTATTGGATGCTCAACCGGTTGATCGCCAATCCTTTTAATCAGGTCATTGCTGAGTCGCAGAGCGGGACGTTCCTGTATTTCAGCATGATTACGTTGAGCGGCGTGGGTTATGGCGGAATTATCCCGACGAACTCCTATGTGCGGCTGATTGCGGCGCTGGAGAACATGATTGGGATTTTCTATATCGCAGTGATCGTGGCGCGGCTGGTTTCTTCCTATCGCGCCCGGAGCCACAACCGGGACGGCGAACCGGACCGGCGCTGAGTCCTCGCCGGAAGTTCAGGCGCCCCAATCGGGGACGCTGCGGGCCATGTTCCACATCATTTGATCGAGAGCCGTGTCGATCTCGCTGGAAGGCTCGGTGCGAGTGTTGGTCAGGGCGGCCCAGCATAGTCCGGTCGCGGTGCGAACCATGATGGTTGTCGATCCAGGCAGGCTGCCGCTGTGCCACCAGTTTCCCATGCCGTTGTTGCGGACCATCCAGCCTCGGGCGTAGGCTGCGCCGTTGGTGTTTGGATAGACGGGGCACGGAGTGGTCATGATGCGGATGGTTTCGGGCTTGAGGAGGCTGGGCATGTTACCGAATCCGTTGACGTGATCGAGGAACTGGACGAGGCTGGAGGGCGTGGCGATCCAGCCTCCGTGGGAATCCATGCGGGTGACGTTCATGTTGTAGGGGTTTTCGTTGTATTGGCCGTAGTAGACGACCTCGTTAGGGGCGCGTTGATGCAGGGTGTTGCCGGCGATGCGCATATCGGTGATGCCGCAGGGGGCGAGAATATTGGCCTGGACGTAGGTGTCGTATGGCTGGCCGGTAACTTGCTCGATGACGCGGCCGAGCACGCAGTATCCGAAGTTGGAGTAGGCCCAGTGCTGGCCGGGCGGGTAAGTGAGGGGCAGATTTTCGATCACCCAGGTGATGAGCTTGTCGTGGTCCCAGCCGTTGTGCTGAAACATGGGGTCGGTGGAGTCGTTGGGCCAGCCGCCGGAAGTGTGAGTGAGGAGGTCATCGACGGTGATGTCGGTGACGTATTGCTTGTAGGGCGGCTTGCCGTATTTGTTTCCGAAGAGGCCAGATGGGCCGAAGACTTTGTCGGTGAGGTTGAGCTTGCCTTTTTCGATCAGGGTGAAGATGGTGACTGCGGTGATGGGCTTGGTGACGCTGGCGATGCGGAAAAGGCTGGAGTTATCCACTTGCTGGGCGTGCTCTTTGTCGGCCATGCCTCCTGCTTCGTCGTAGACGAACTGGCCGTTGCGGGAGATGGCGATGGAGAGGGCGGGGACGGAGAACTGCCGCCGGAAGGCTCCGGAGATGCGGCCCATATCGCCGCGCTCTCTTCCGTTGGGCTGGCCTGACGGTGTCTGAGGCATGGCCGCCCCGCGAAGTGAATGCGGGATGATCTGGGCGGCGGCTGCGCCGGCGATGCTTCTGATGAGTGTGCGCCTGTTCAGTTCCCTGGGCATGCTTTCGATGATCCTCCCTTTCTGTCTCTCTCTGATGGGCGCTATTCCGTTTATCTTTGAATGGAAATTATTTCGCGGTTCCACCGTTATTTTGGAGAGACCATGAAGAAATATAACAAGACGATGTGGTTCGTCCTCTTCACGTTCCTGACACTCTTATTGGCCAGTGGCGGATTCGCCCAGCAGCCACCGAGCGACAAACCTCCGGCGAATGTGGCCGGGAACTGGACTTTCTACACCAAGGGAGACGATGGGAAGACTGGCACGCACTATCTGCAGATCATTCAAAATGGCAACGACCTGACCGGACACTTTAAAGGGCCGAATCAATCCGGCGGAATCGAAGGCACGATTAACGTGCAACATATTGTGATCAAGACCAAGACATTCCATGTCTTTACGTTTCGTGGCCGGGTTGAGGGCGACTCCATTCAGGGGAACTGCGGCATTATGGGGCACCACTGTACGTTTCAAGGTGTGCGGACGTCGGGGCAGCAGTCTTCCGGCGCGCCCGATTAGATTGCCGTGCGAAAAAAGTTCCTTACTATCAACTGATGGATCTATCCAACGGATACGAATCAGTCTCGGAAGAATTTCTTGCGCGACGTGGCAATGGCAGGACCCGGGCCAATGCAATCGGCGTGAAGGAAGTGCGGAAGTGGGCGAAGCTACTGCCGCGCGGCTGCGGTGTTATTGATCTGGGTTGCGGGCCCGGTTTTCCCATCACGGCAGTGCTGGTCGAAGAAGGACTTCAAGTCTTCGGGGTGGATGCAGCGCCATCGTTTGTTGCAGCATTCCAACGCAACTTGCCCGGAACTCCTATTGTTTGCGAATCCGTTCTAGAGTCGAGGTTCTTCGATCGAACCTTCGAAGCTGTCTTGTCGATTGGGCTGATGTTTCTTCTCAAGGCTGAAGAGCAGCAACGGCTGATCCGGAGATTCGCGGATATCCTGGCGCCGGGTGGCCGTCTGCTATTCACCTCAACCGCCGAACCTCACGTTTGGAACGATGCAATGACAGGGTTGGAATCAATCTCCCTGGGAGCCGAGGAGTACAGGAAGCTGCTCGGAGCCGCTGGCATATCGGTCGCGGAGGAATATGAGGATGTCGGCGAAAACCACTATTTCGATGCCTTTAAGGGAAAATAACATCAAGAAGGCACCCCGTCGGTTTGGGTGCTATACGCTCTGCTTCGCATTTCGCACACTGCTTCTCACCAGAGGTACGAGGCGTGGGCAGATACACCGCAACGACAGCAGACTTTTCTCAAAGGCTCGACCTGGTCGTGGAAGATCGCTCGCCGGTCATCGGCTTGAGTGTGGGGGAAACGAAAGTAGAACTTCGATGTGGATTTGGAATGCCAAAACAACGCTTTCCGCATTCTTGCCAGCCCGCGCTGACGCGTTTCCGGAGCGATCAGGAAATTCTGTCTTCAACTTGCGGCGGAAGGCGGAGCATCGTCATTCCGAACGGATATAAGCAAAAGCATCTTTTCTCCGCATCACTGGATTAGTAGTAAAGTGTTTGCGCTGGTTGAATTATTTCTCTCCCGGCCTCGAAACGATCCTTACTTTCGAACCACCATATGATTTTGGGCGGTAAGTCTCTTCTCTGCCCAGAAAATATCACCCCTTGTACGTACGTGATGTGGCGCGCAAATTTTCCCCGAGGAGAAACCCAATGACTATCCGTCCCAAGCTAGTCTTAGAGCTCTTTGCAGTTTTCGTTTCAGTTGCCAGTTGTCCATCTTTCGCCCAGAACCAGGCATCGAGCGCCGCCGTTACCCCCGATGCTGCAACGACAGTCACCACGACCGGAGGCACGGCGAACAAGATCGCCAAGTTCTCCGGGTCGAACACCATCGTCAATTCCATCCTCTATGACAACGGCACCGAGGTGGGTATCGGGACGACCTCCCCGAGCGCGACGCTGACCGTAGACGGCACGATGACCGTGGACGGCACCTCAATAATGAATGGGCAGATCCAATTGCCGGCGGTGGGCACGGCGACGGCTTCGAAAGCCTACAATTCGCAGTTCATCAAGCTCGACACCTCGGCCTATAACTCGTCACTCAGGGTCGGCGATTCCTCCCCGGTTTCAGCTGCAGGCCGAAGCAATCGGCAATGACACCGCATCGCCAAACGGAACGCTCAACCTGCTTGCGTCGGCGACCTCCAGCAGTATCGACGGAGACGGGCTTTTATATCAACACCAACGGAACCATCCACTTCGCACCGGGCCAGACCTTCCCAGCCGGAGGACCCTTCTGCATCGCGACGGCGGGCGGCTTCGGCGGTGGCGGCACGACTTTCGTCGCGCCAGGCTTTGGTGTGCCAGCGGAGAACAATTGCGCATCGTGGTCGGGCTTCACCAAGACCGCTTCCACGGTCATCTTAACGACGAGCGGCACCGCATGTCTTTCGAGCACTGGTAAGACGCTGACGGTCAGCGTTTCCAGCGCCGACCCGGACTTCGTAGGTGCGGGCACCCAGGCATCGGACTACATCCAGTTGACCCGGACGTCCTCAACGGGATCGTTCACCAGTGGCACAGACCAAGGTGAATTCGCGGGAAGCGCAGACCAGGTAACCTGCACGTCCAGTGTGTTGTCACTCCCTGACATCCACGACTGACGTGTCATGCAGGGAAGCAGTGGTCGAGCAAGGACTCTTCAGACGCTCTTAGAACGTGAAGGGATCAGTCTCGGCCACGCATGATTCCCGGAAACGGCGTTTTTGAAAACTCCGCCCATTAAACCCGTCGGAGCACCCGGTTCTGCCGAAGACGCGACTTCGCGGGAAATCTTGCCTGGAGGTTCCAGCTGGCTCGATGACTGGTTTGGCGGTAAAGCGCCACCGTTCGAATACCTCACGGAGTTGCAGTGTCACTCCGCCGACGTTGTCGCACCTCCTGGTGAGGCTGGACGATTATGCTTCATCTTTAGCAGTCTCGACGGATGCAGTCTCAGCCGGATAGTTGAAGAAGAGTTGATTGCCGTCGAGATCATCGACCACCAGTAGCCGGTAGCCCCACGAACCGTCTTTGACCGGAACGCCTTTGGCCTCGAGTTCTGCGCGCAACGCGTCCAACGTGGCGACCTGCGTCTCCGGCTCGGCGTTCAGGGAGATGAACATCAGCCCCTTGCCGATCTTCTCCGGCCAGGTGTCGGCCAGGATAAGCGAACAGCCGAGCCCCTCGACCTGTGCGACATGCGCTTTGCCGTCCTCGTCGTAGCGCCAGGGGCTGGTGAAGCCGAGTTGGTTAACGTAGAAGCGAAGAGAGGCCTCGACGTCCTTGACGTGCAGGACCGGGCGCGCGAACCAGTCTGTCATAGAGCGCATCCTCGGGATGAACCTCATTTTTCGCAAGTATCGCACAGAGCTATCAACTGTTGAGACTGCCATGGTGAAGGTCGGCGCAAGTGCGAAGAAGATCATGCGACGTCAGATGATCAACGCCGGCTCTCTTCGAAGCTCCTCTAACAGTGTCTCAAGTTCGCCCCGAATTCGAGTCCGCTCTCGCCGAACCGGAGCCCTCGAATGATAAACTGTCGACTGAAAAATGCCACAGATATTGATCGTTACCGGAGATGCCGGCGAATCCTACGAAGCGCTTTACGCGGTTCATCGGTTTCGGGAGGAAGACTGGGGCGTCGCCGTTGCTGCTCCTTCGGTTCGTCGCCTCCATCTCGTAATGCACGACTTTGAGCCAGGGTGGGATACCTATGTCGAGCGTCCCGGCTACGGTCTGGAGGCCGACCTCTCGTTCGACCAGGTAGATGTGGGTAATTATGATGCCATCCTCATTCTGGGCGGCCGCGCTCCTGAGTATCTCCGCAATAACCGGCGGTTGCTCGACATTGTCCGCGAATTCGACGCGCAGCAAAAATGGATCTTCGCCATCTGCCATGGGATACAGGTACTCGCCGCCGCCGGCCTCACGAAAGGCAAGCGCATTACCTGCTATGAACACGTCCGCTTCGAAGCGGAGCAAGCTGGAGGAACATTTGTAGACCAGCAGGCCGTTCGTGATGGCCGCATGGTCACCGGCCAGACCTGGCAATCGCACCCCGAGTTTTATCGGGAGATCTTTGCCTGCCTGGCATCATACCGTCGATCCTGAAGTCGCGGCGTTCATCGAATCGCAGATCTGTTGCTACCACTCCTTCGCGCTTGCACTGGAGTTACCCACGTTCACAGGACCGCCCCCTTGATTGTTTGCGCAACCGGCTGTGCGGCGATGAAGAGGGAACTTTTTGCATAAAACTAGTGTCTAGTGTGCTATGTCTCGCACCGCCTTTCTAGGGGCATACTCGCGAGTTAGGAGCGTTGTGCATGGTGCAACCGCTAAAAACACCGAACATCGAGGCGCAACGGGCAGCTATGAAAAAGCTCGAGTTTCTGGTTGGGGAGTGGTCCGGCGAGGCGTCGGTCCTTCGCGGACCGGGCCAGTTCGTGGATTTGGCGCAGACTGAGGCAGCCCAGTTCAAACTGGACGGGCTGTTGCTCGTGATTGAGGGCGTGGGCCGCTCGAAGACTGACGGTCGACCCGCGCTTCAAGCACTCGGGCTGATTTCCTTCGACGATGACGCCGGAACATATCGGATGCGAGCCTTCAACGACGGGCGATGGCTCGAAACCGAAGTCAAGCTGGCCGATCGCGAAAACTCGATTTCGTGGGGGTTCGCGCTTGGCGAATTTAAGACTGCGACAGTTCTGCGCATCAATGATGGAGGGGAATGGACTGAGTTTGGGCAATTAACAATCGGCGATCGGCCGCCGCAGAAGATGATGGATCTGAAGGTCCGCCGGATTTCCCCTTGATCGCCGCGTTGCGCAGCAAGTTTCGCATCAAAGCCGGAGTTCCAAACCAAATGGATTGGCCAATACCCCTCTGCGCTCACTCGGCGGTGGTGGGATCGATGGTCGAGCGGACCTGAGAGACGCGGTTGGCGGGGAAGCCACCCTGCTGGGCGTGCTTGCGGACCGTCTCTTCGTCGGGAGCAATGTAAACGCAGTAGATTCTGTCGTCGGTGACGTAGCTGTGGAGCCACTGAATCTGCGGGCCAATTCCCCGCAGGACTCCGCAAGAGGTTTGGGAGATGGCCTGGAGCTGCTCCGGTGAAAGCTTGCCGGCTTCGGGGATTTCTCTTTCGATGACGAACTTGGGCATGGGATTCCTTTCCTTGCTGGCGCTGAGTCGTGAGAATTCTAACGCATTTGAATAAACGGCAACTGGAGTTCGATGGCGGGCGATGGATGAGAATTCACCACAGAGAGCACGGAGGACACAGAGGTAGCGCCCGACAGGCTTCTTGCAGCTGGAGCTTCTTGCCCATTGCTGATTCACGATCTTTTCTCCCCCGGCAGACGCTGAAGGAACTAGACTTCTAGCTCTTAGACAAACAGGAGAACTTATGCCTCTGCATAACACCGAAGAGCTCAAAGCCGCGCCCACGAGTCCGATCGAGGCTGAAGCGCACAACGACGAGATCGGGACCTACGAGTTTCCTGAAAAGAAACAGGACCCGCAGGGCGTCTACCAGACCATCCACGATCAGCTGGTTCTCGACGGCAATTCACAGCAGAACCTGGCGACGTTTTGCACGACATGGATTGAGCCTGAAGTGAAGCAGCTGATGGACGAGTCCGCAGACAAGAACATGATCGACAAGGATGAGTATCCGCAGACGGCGGCGATCGAGGAGCGGTGCGTTCATATGCTGGCCAATCTATGGAATTCGCCGGAGGCGGCGAGCACGATTGGCTGCTCGACTACGGGTTCGAGCGAAGCGGCGATGCTGGGTGGATTGGCGCTCAAGTGGAGCTGGCGCAAACGGCAGGCCGCCAAGGGGAAACCTACTGATCGTCCGAACCTCATCATGGGGCCAGTGCAGGTTTGCTGGCACAAGTTTTGCCGCTACTTTGACGTGGAGATTCGCGAGGTACCGATGGAGGGCGAGCGTCTGCTGCTGACCCCGGAGCAAGTGGTTAAGCGGTGCGATGAAAACACCATTGGCGTGGTGGTCACGCTGGGCGTCACGTTTACGCTGCAGTTTGAGCCGGTGCACGAGATCTGCATAACCCTCGACAAGTTGCAGGCTGAGACCGGACTTGACATCCCGATCCACGTCGATGGAGCCAGCGGCGCCTTTCTTGCGCCGTTTACGCAGCCGGAGCTTCTGTGGGACTTTCGGCTGCCGCGGGTGAAATCGATCAATGCCTCTGGGCATAAGTTTGGGCTTGCTCCGCTCGGCGTAGGGTGGGCGCTGTGGCGCGAGAAGCACGACCTTCCCGAGGAGCTGATCTTCGACGTCAACTATCTGGGCGGCAATATGCCCACTTTTGCCCTTAATTTTTCCCGGCCCGGCGGCGAGATCATCTGCCAGTACTACAACTTTCTGCGGCTGGGCAAGGAGGGTTACCGGGAGATCCAGAACGAGTGCACGGCGCTGGGGCGTTATCTCGCAGACAGGATCGGTGAGTTCGGGGAGTTCAGGATTATTTACGACGGAACGGGCGGAATTCCCGGGTTGTGCTGGGAGCTGAAGGACCCGGTGTCGTCGAGCTTCACGCTTTATGAGTTTGCCGATCGGTTGCGGGAGCGGGGATGGCTGGTTCCGGCCTACTCCATGCCACCGAACCGCGAGGACCTGGTGATTCAGCGCATCCTGGTGCGGCATGGATTTACGCGGGCGATGGCTGACGATCTTCTGGTGGAGATGAAGGCCGCTCTGGAGCACTTTGAGCAGCATCCGGAAGAAGAGGCATCGAAGCCGGAGCTGGCGGGCGCAGGAATTTCGCATGATCATTCGGGGCGGTAGGCTGCGCGTCAGGCGAAACCGGACTGGCACCGAAAGCGATCCGCATGCTGGGTCGCGGCAAGGTGAAATCGTCTAAGCTCAGAAGAGTGATGGCGGGCATCGGGCTTGGCTTTGAGTTCTAAACAATCTCTTTCGTCAACGAATAAAGAGAGCGCCGGGGACGGGACGGCGTTTCGTCCTCCGCGCGACCCTGTGCCTCGGCCTGGGCAGATGAAGGTCGTGGGGCGGGCTGCGATGCTGGTGTTGGTTTTGCTGGCTGCGGCTGCGGGTTCGCTGGTGGGACTGATGCTGGTGTATTCGGTGCATCTGCCGCAGATCGATGACCTGGAGCGGTATCGTCCGAGCACGACGACTGAGCTTTATGACGTGAAAGGGCGAGTGTTCGGCTCATTCGCGCTTGAGCGGCGGGTGGTGGTGGGCTATGACGATTTTTCTCCGCTGCTGCGACAGGCCGTGATTTCTATCGAAGACAAGAATTTTGAGAGCCACTGGGGCGTGAATGTCTTTCGCGTGGCGGGGGCGGTGTATCACGACCTGACCTCGAAGGAGCGGGCGCAGGGCGCGTCGACGCTGACGATGCAGCTGGCGCGGAACCTTTTCTTATCGAGCCAGCGAACGTTTGGGCGCAAGCTGCAGGAGGCGTTTCTTTCGATCCAGATCGAGCGGACG
Source organism: uncultured Acidobacteriaceae bacterium (assembly GCA_963742015.1). Lineage (GTDB taxonomy): Bacteria > Acidobacteriota > Terriglobia > Terriglobales > Acidobacteriaceae > Acidisarcina. The sequence goes on from CAVUKL010000013.1 coordinate 44,503, forward strand.
TTTACCAAGCAGCAGATCTTTACTCTCTACGGCAATCAGATTTACCTGGGGCACGGCGTGTATGGGTTTGAGGCTGGTTCGGAGTATTACTTCAGCAAACATGCGAAGGAGTTGACGCTGCCTGAGGCGGCGCTGCTGGCGGGATTGCCAAAGGGGCCTTCGGCGTATTCGCCGATTTTGAATCCAGACAAGGCAGTGCGGCGGCGCAACCTTGTCATCAACGCGATGCTGGAAGACGGCAAGATCACCGCGGAGCAGGCGGCGGCGGCGCGCGAGGCTCCGCTGGGGTTGCAGGTCGAGACAGATCCGAACTCGGTGGCTCCTTATTTTGTGGAAGAAGTGCGGCGGGAGCTGGACAGGAAGCTGGGTGAGGAAGAGGTGCATTCCGCGGGGCTGAAGGTGTATACGACGCTCGATCTTGATTTGCAGCGGACGGCAAACCGTGCGGTGCTGGATGGGCTGGCGGCTTATGAGCGGCGGCATGGATGGAAGGGACATCTGTTGAATGCAATTGCGGGACGCGTGGGGTTGGCGGAGTTCAAGCATCCAGACTGGATTTTGCCGGCGGAGCCGGGGGACTATGTTCACGCGCTGGTGACGGGGGTTTTGCCTTACCAGGTGACGGCACGCATGGGTGACAAGCGCGTGGTGCTCACCGACGCCGACTGGGCGTGGACGGGGCAGAAGTCGGCGGAGGGTTTTCTGGCTCCGGGGGACATTATTTATGTGCATTTGAATGGAGACGTAGCGCCGGCGGCGGACCGGGCACGCGAATCGACCGACCTGCATGGGACGCTGGAACAGGATTCGGGCGCGGAGGGTGCGCTGCTGGCGATCGATAATACTTCGGGCGACGTTCTGGCTATGGTGGGTGGGCGGGATTTCAACCTGTCGCAGTTCAACCGGGCGACTCAGGCGGAGCGGCAGACGGGTTCGTCGTTCAAGCCTTATGTGTATACGGCGGCGGTGGAGGAGGGTGCGACTCCGGAGGAGCGGATTTTGGATGCTCCGTTCTCGGTGGGCTCGTATGCGCCGCATGACTATGAGGGGAATTACCTGGGAGAGATCTCGCTTCTGAAGGCGTTTGCGGATTCGCGGAATATTCCGGCGCTGAAGCTGGCGGAGCGGGTGGGGATGAAGAAGGTGATCGAGGTTGCTCACCAGTTTGGGATCACTTCGAGTATTCCGGCGTATCTGCCGGTGGCGCTGGGCGCTGTCGAGGTGACGCTGAAGGAGCAGGTCGCGGCGTATGCGGCGTTTCCGAACGATGGCTTGCGGATCGCTCCGCGGCTGGTGCGCAGGGTGACCGATGCGGATGGTTCGGTGATTGCGGAGGACAAATCAGAGGTGACGGAGGCGACGAGTGCGAAGACGGCGCGGACGATGATGGTCTTGCTGCGCGAGGTGACGAACAGCGGGACGGGCGCGGCGGCTAAGACGCTGCATCATGAGCTGGGCGGGAAGACGGGGACGACGAGCGATTTCACGGACGCTTGGTTTATAGGGTTTTCTCCTTCGGTGACGTGCGGGGTTTGGGTTGGTTATGACAGCCGTGAGTCTTTGGGCGACAAGGAGACGGGTGCGAAGGCGGCTTTGCCGATCTGGATGGATTTTATGAGGGCGGCGATTATTGGAAAGGATGGGGAGACGTTTGTGGGGAATGGGACAAGTGTGGGGCTGAGGGGTTTTGGTCACTGAGCCTTTCGGTTTGGTTCAGTATGGGACAAACCGCGTAGTTTGCTGGCGTGGCTTGCCGATAGGCTGTTTACGGATTGAGCCGCGAAGGGATATTCTGAAGATGACTTTCGGCGGGTCCCATGCCGCCGAAAGGTTGTTACCGTTTCACCTTAAGAGGTAAAACAGCGCGGCAATCCACCGTACAGGTAGATGGATTGCAAGGTTGAATCTCATGCTCAGCTTGAGCATGGTTTCTTCCTCCTTTCAGCAAGAGATGACGGCCCTGTTCGCGCAGGGCCGTGTTGCTTTTGGCAACTTCGGTGAATTCCCTGCTTGTCCAATCGCGCATCTATGAGTCCTCACTGAAAGCACACTTCTGCCAGTTTGCGTGGCTATTCGCATATCTGGCGATGGCCGATTCCCTTCTCCGCTGAATCCTGTGGCGTTGCCGTTCCGTTTCGGGAACAATCATGTCTGATGAGTCGTTTGGGCGACAAAGAGGCGGTGTGATGGCCTGCAAATGAGATTGCCTCTCCAGATAGAGCCACTGACCCCCCAGCATTGGCCGACGGTCCGCTCGATTTATGTGGAGGGCATTGCCACCGGCGACGCTACATTTCAGCAGACTGCGCCGGAGTGGAAAGAGTGGGATGAGGCGCATCTGCAGCTTTGTAGAATGGTGGCGAAGGAAGGCGATGAAGTCATTGGCTGGGCCGCGCTGACTCCGGTTTCAAGAAGGCCGGTCTACGCCGGAGTAGCCGAGATGAGTATCTATGTCGCGGAGAAGGCACGGAGCCGAGGGATAGGCACATATCTGATCACGAGATTGATCGCCGACTCTGAGGCGGCTGGCATCTGGACCTTGCAGGCGGGAATATTTCCAGAGAACGAAGCAAGCATGCGGCTGCATATCGCGGCAGGCTTTCGCGTGGTCGGCACGCGGGTTCGGCTGGGGATTTTGAATGGCCGCTGGCGGGACGTTACGCTCCTGGAGCGCAGAAGTTCTGTCGCCGGTGTGTGAACGCGAGACAATTTCAGATGTTTACTTGAGCAAGGGCTCTGCGGAACTCGATCTTTGGCATTGCATAAGGACCTATGGAGTCTTTTTCTCGCGATTTGAATATTGCCGTTCGACAGCTGTTGAAGACTCCGGGCTTTACGGCGACGGCGGTGCTGATGCTGGCGCTGGGGATTGGGGCTACGACGGCGATCTTCTCGATTGTCGAAGGCGTACTGCTGCGCCCGCTGCCGTTTCCTGAGCCGGAGCGGTTGATGGCGGTGGGAGAGATTCTGCAAGGGACGGGTAAGGTCGGGCCGAATGTGGTGGGAGGCGTGACTGCGCCGGACGTGCGGAATTACACCCGAGACACGCATTCCTTCACCAGCGTGGGAGGGTACCGGACGGACAGATTTGAGCTGTCGGGTGTGGGTGAACCCGCGACAATCACCGCGGGCCGATTTACCTATGGAGTCTTTCCCGCTTTGGGAGTGTCTCCGCTGCTTGGGCGCGTCTTTACGCAGCAGGAGGACGAGCAGCAACAACTGGTGGCGGTGCTCAGCTACCAAACATGGCGGAGCCGTTTTCATGGCGACGCTCATATTTTGGGGACGAAGATACTGCTCGACCGCAAGCCTTATCTCGTGATTGGGGTGATGCCGGCGGGCTTCGAGTTTCCGCTAACTCCGGGACATCTAGACCAGAGCGAGCTTTGGGTGCCGATGAGTTTCAAGCCACAGCAGTTTGTCGATGAAACCTCGAACTGGGGTTACGAAATGGTGGGGCGGCTACGGCGCGGGCTGACGCCAGAGGAAGCCACGAGCGATGCCGAGCGTGTGGCCGAAGTGACAATGCGCAACTACCCGTCGTACATGCGCAGCCTGCACATTACGGCACGGGTGAGGCCGCTGCGCGAGCAGACGGTGAGAGAAGCCTGGGCGCTGGTCACAACGCTGTTTCTGGCGGTATGCGTGGTGCTGCTGATCGCCTGCGCGAACCTGGCTGGATTGCTGTTGGTGCGTGCGATCCGGAGGCGCAAAGATGCGGCGATCCGGATTGCATTGGGTGCGAGCACGGCGACGCTATTACGGCAGACCGTGCTGGAGAGCCTGGTGTTGAGCGTCGCCGGGGCGGTGATTGGATTGGCGCTGGCCGCAGGTGCGCTGAAGGTGGGTTTAAGCCTGTTGCCGGAGACGCTGCCCCGGGTGAATGAGATTGAGCTGGATTGGGGGGTGGTGGGTTTTGCACTACTTCTGGCTTTGCTCACGGGTGTGATTTGCGGTTTGGTTCCAGCATTCGCCGCCATCCGTACGAGCGTGAGCGATACGCTCAAGGAAGGCGGGCGGACGGGAAGCGTGGGCGGGGGACATGCGCGGCTGCGTTCGGCGCTGGTGATTGCGGAGATTGCGGTCGCGATGGTGCTGCTCACGGCTTCGGGGCTGCTGCTGCGCAGCTTTGCGAAGATGCGCGAGGTGGAGTTGGGCTTTCGTCCCGACCACGCGGTGGCGGCGGAGTATTCGCTGCCGCGGAAGCAATACTCGACCCAGGCGGCGGTGGACGGATTCGATAACGAGCTGATGCTACGGTTGCGGCAATTGCCGGGCGTGAGTGATGTCGGTTTGACCTCGAGGCTGCCTGCGTCGGATATCCATAGCAACAGCGCCTTTGTGGTGGAGGGTTACGTTCCACCCAAAGGAGCAGGTTTGCTGTTGGGCACTCCCTCGCTGGTGGAGGGAGACTATTTCAGAGCGATGGGGATTTCGCTTGTGCATGGGCGATTATTTACGCCTGAGGACAAGCACGGATCGCAACTCGTGGTCATCGTGAACCATAAGCTGGCGGAGCATTACTGGCCGGGGCAAAATCCGGTGGGCAAGCGGATGCGCATGGGGCTGGTAGAGACGCCGACACCGTGGCTTGTGGTGGTGGGCGAAGTGGCCGATGTGAAGATTGGGGCGCCCGATGAAGAGACTACAGAACAGATCTATGAGCCGGCGACGCAGGGAGTTGATGCTTACGGATCACTTGCGCCTGCCGACTCTTTGGCGGGCGACGCGGGATACATCACACTGCGGACGGAACTGCCTCCGGAAGAGATGGAGAATGCGCTGCGCAAGACGGTGCAGTCGATCGATCCGCAGCTTCCGCTGACGCAGGTGCAATCGATGGAGCATGCGGTCTCAGAAACGGAGGCGCCGCGAAAGTTCAACACCGCGCTGATTTCGTCGTTTGCCGCGGCAGCGGTGCTGCTGGCGGTATCGGGCATCTATAGCGTGATTGCGTTTTCGGTCGCGCTACGAGTGCATGAGATCGCGATACGGATGGCGCTGGGCTCGCGGCGATCCGACATATTTCGGCTGGTGCTGATATCGGGAACCAAGCTGGCGCTGGCCGGCTGCGGAATTGGATTGCTGGGTGCCGTGGCGGTTTCGCGGCTGCTGAAGTCTTTTCTGTTTCAGGTGAGTGCGTTCGATCCGCTGGTGTTGGTATCGTCGGGAGTCCTCGTCTTGCTGCTCGCCTTGTTGGCCTCGGTGTTGCCGGCTCGGCGAGCTTCGGCGGTCGATCCGATGGAGGCTTTGCGGACGGAGTAATTGCTGATCTACCGATTTCTGGGTCTCCCGGCTGCCCAGGTAGTGGGTGAGTTTGGCGGAGGCTGCCGTTCACCAGAGGACACGGAAAACACAAATCTCCCTACCTCTGCGTTCTGCGTAGTAAGGGCGCTGTCCACCTGTGGACAGCGCTAGTCAATTCCGGACAATTTGGATATCGGTAGAGAACTGCGGGCGGTGTAACTGCCAATGCGAGAGCTACTTCGCGGCTGCGGCTTTGGCGACGCAAGTGCTGCCAGAGTTATCTATTCGTTCTCTACGGAGGCTTGTCTTGTCTCTTTTTCGTGATCTGAAAATCGCAGTTCGCCATCTATCCAAGTCTCCCGGCTTTGTTGCCACCGCGGTGTTGATGCTGGCGCTGGGGATTGGCGCGACGACGGCGATTTTTTCGATTGTCGAGGGCGTGTTGCTGCGGCCGCTTCCGTTTCCTCATCCGGACCGGTTGATGGTGCTGGCGGACATTATCCAGGGCGCGGACGTTGGCGGGAAACGACGAGGCGGGGGTGACGATTCCCGACATTCGCAACTACACGCGGGACACTCACAGCTTCAGCAGCCTTGGCGGATATCAGCAGACGGGGTACGAGCTCTCGGGCCTGGATGAGCCGGCAGCGGTCAATGCGACGCGAATGACGGGCGGCGTCTTTCCGGCGCTGGGTGTGGCTCCGCTACTGGGACGGGTTTTCACGCAGGAGGAGGACGATCAACACCAACTGGTGGCGGTGCTGAGCTACGCCACGTGGCAGAGCCGTTTTCACGGCGATGCGGGGATTCTGGGCAAGAAGATTCTGCTCGATCGCAAGCCGTATGTGGTAATCGGCGTGATGCCGCGGGATTTTGAGTTTCCGCTGGTGCCGGGGCATTTGAACCGGATCGAGTTGTGGACCCCGTTCAGCTTTACCGAGCAGGAGCTGGCTACGTCGAGCTCAGCCAACTGGAGCTACGGGATGGTAGGGCGGTTGAAGGACGGAGTCACGGCGGCGCAGGCGGTGAGCGACGCGGGACGTGTGGCGGCCGAGACGGTTCGCAATTATCCGGCGTTCATGGCCGGCTTCAGCATTCGGCCGGTGGTGCGGCCGCTGCAGGAGGAGACGGTGGAGCAGGCTCGGCCGCTGGTGCGGACTCTGTTTCTGGCGGTCGCGGTGGTGCTGCTGATTGCGTGCGCGAACCTGGCTGGATTGTTGCTAGTGCGGGCAATTCGGAGACGGCGGGAGGTTGCCGTGCGTCTGGCCTTGGGCGCGCGGGCGGCGACGTTGCTGCGGCAGGCCATTCTGGAGAGTTTGGTGTTGAGCGTGGCGGGAGGTGTGGTCGGCCTGGCGCTGGCAGGGATTGCGTTGAAAGTGGGATTGAAACTGTTGCCTGAGACGCTGCCGCGAATTAACGAGATTGGTTTGGATTGGCCGGTCGTGGGCTTCGCGCTCGCGCTCGCGGTGATGACAGGAGTAGTTTGCGGCCTGGCTCCGGCCTTTGCGGCGATCCGGACGAGCGTGAACGACACATTGAAGGAAGGCGGACGAACGGGCACCTCGGGCGGCGGTCATGGGCGGCTGCGTTCGGCATTGGTGGTGGCGGAGATCGCTGTCGCGCTGGTGCTGCTGGCCGCGTCGGGGCTGCTGTTGCGTAGTTTTGAGAAAATGCGCGAGGTCAATCTTGGTTATCAGCCCGACCACACGCTGGTTGCGGCCTATAGCCTGCCTCGGGAGCATTATTCGACGCAGGCTGCGGTAGATGAGTTCAACCATGAGCTGTTGCGGCGGTTGCAAGCTTTGCCGGGAGTGACGAAGGCAGGGGTGACGGAATTTCTGCCTGCGTCGGGGAGCAACGCCAATAGCGCGTTTGTCGCAGAGGGTTATGTTCCGCCGAGACCGGGAAGCATTGATCTTGCCACCCCGGCAGGGGTGCAAGGAGATTACTTCGAGGCGATGAAGATTCCGTTGCTGCGAGGGCGGTTGTTTACGCAGGCGGATAAGGAGGGCGGGCAGCTGGTGGTGATTGTGAACCAGACGTTGGCGAGGCAATCGTGGCCTGGACAAGACCCCATCGGCAAGCGACTGAGGATAGGCACGGACACGATGCGGACGCCCTGGGCGACAGTCGTCGGCGAGGTTGCAGATGTGAAGGAAGGGTCGCCCGATCAGCCGTCAAAGCAGCAATACTACACGCCGGCGGCGCAGGAGATCGCGATGGCGGGCGAGCTGGCTCCGCCGGGAAGCTTGAACGGCAACGGAGGGTTTATTGCGCTGCGCACCTCCACACCGCCTGAGCAGATGGAGAACTTATTGCGGGCAACGGTGCGGGCGGTCGATTCGCAGTTGCCGCTGACCCAGGTGCAGACGATGGAACATGCGATCTCTGAGACTGAAGCGCCACGGCGGTTCAATACGGCGTTGATTTCAAGCTTTGCCGCGACGGCGGTGCTGCTGGCGGTGCTGGGGATTTATAGCGTGATTGCGTTCACTGTTGCGCTTCGTGTGCAGGAGATTGCGATTCGCATGGCGCTAGGCTCGCAACGGGTGGGGATAGTTGGTTTGGTGCTGGCGTCGGGGTTGAAGCTGGCTGTGGTTGGCTGCGTGCTTGGACTGGTGGGTGCCCTGGCGGCTTCGCGGCTGATGGGATCCTTCCTGTTCGGGGTGAGTGCGATGGACCCCGTGGTGCTGACGCTGGCGAGCTTTCTTGTGCTGCTGCTGGCGGTGGCGGCATGCCTATTGCCGGCGCGACGGGCGGCTTCGGTGGATCCGATGCAGGCTTTGCGGGCGGAGTGATGACGCGGAAGACTCTATTTCGCTCGCGGATGGGTGCGGTCGTAGACCTGAGTGATTTGAGCGGTCGTGAGCTGGGTGTAGCGCTGGGTGGTGGAGAGGCGTTCGTGGCCGAGAAGTTCCTGAATGGCACGGAGATCTGCACCTTCCTCTAACATGTGAGTGCCGAAGGCGTGGCGCAGGGTGTGGGGATGGGTTTCGGGTGGAAGTCCGTTGGCGATGGCCAGGGCTTTGACGATGCGTCCAACACTGCGGGTGGTAAGCCGGGCGTCGCCGCGAATGTGGACGTTGAGCAGGAGCGCGGGGCTTGATTTTTTCGCCTGAGCCAACTTTACTTCGCGCTGCGGGAGGTAGCTGCGGATGGCCTCGGCGGCGGCGTCTCCGAGAGGGACATAGCGTTGCTTGCGACCTTTGCCCCTGACGAGGATGACTTCGTTGGCCCAGTGCAGGTCGGCGAGGTTGAGCCCGGTGAGCTCGGCGTTGCGGATTCCGCAGCCGTAGAGGAGTTCGAAGACGACGCGGTCGCGTTCGGGCCAAGCGGATTCCGACGATTGAATTCTATTTCGGGGAATACGAGTCGTTCCCTCCGCGGCTGAAGCCGCTTCTTTCTCATTCAGGCCGATGGCACGGCTGAAGCCGTGCCCCTTCACCTGCTCATCCACCTGCCCCTTCATGTGGCCCTTCGATGCAGCGCGTGAGTCGCCGGAGAGTGAATCGACGGTCCGGTTCATCTGTTCGATCGATGGGACGCGGGGGAGGTGTTTGGGGAGCTTGGGCGTGGCGACGAGCGAGGCGGCGTTTTGCTCGACGTGGCCGTGGCGAGCGAGCCACTTGAACCAGGAGCGGAGCGCGGCGAGAGCGCGGGCAACCGAGGCTTTGGAGAGTCCGCGGCCGTAGAGTTCGCCGAGATAGGCGCGGATGTGTTTGTGGTCGATGCCTTTGGGGCCGATGGACCGGCCGAGTTTTTCGATGGTGTAGTCGGCGAAGTTGTGGAGTTCGCGGTCATAGGCGCGGAGGGTGTGTGGAGAGGCGGCTCGTTCGTGGGCGAGCGCGGCGAGGAAGTCTTCGGTGAGCTGGGTTAGTTTCGGTTTGGCGCTCATGGCTTTCGTTCAGCAATGCGGCGGGCGCGGGGATGATGAGCGCGGTGCACGGACTTGAGATGGCCGAGGGCGAGATGGGTGTAAACCTGGGTCGTGGCGATGTCGGCGTGGCCGAGCATGATTTGTACGCTGCGGAGATCAGCTCCGTGCTCGACCATGTGGGTCGCGCAGCTGTGGCGGAGCTTGTGCGGGCTGGCGCTCGAGTCGCTGGCTTTGACGAGGTGCCAGATCCATTGGCGGGTGAGTTGCTTGCCGCGTTCGGAGACGAACAGCCACGAACCGCCTGGGTTGCGACTGGATTTGGCGCTTCGGTTTGCCAGATAGGCTGCGAGGGCGCGAATGGCTGGTTCTCCTAGTGGCACAACACGTTCTTTGTCGCCTTTGCCGAGGAGGCGAATGCGGCCTTCGTCGATCGACAGGTCTTCGACGCGGAGGTTGGTGAGTTCTGAGACGCGAAGGCCTCCTGCGTAGAGGAGCTCGAGGATGGCGCGATCGCGGAGATCGGATGTGCCGGCTTGGGGATGATTGGCCGCGACGGCGGCGCGTTCCATCATGGAAGCGACTTCGGATTCGGCGAGGGACTTGGGCAGGACCTTCCACATGGAAAGCGATTCGAGGTTGACGGTAGGGTCGTGGCGAATGCGTTTGTCGAGAAGCAGCCAGCGATAAAAGCCGCGCAGGCAGGAGAGCTTGCGGGCGGCGGAGCGGGATTCGACGCCGTGCTTACGAAGATGCTCGATAAAGCCGGAGACGTGATTCTGTGCGGCGGTGGCGAGGGTTGCGTTTTCCGATTCGATGTATTCGGCGAACTGGGTGAGGTCTCGTTCGTAGGCCTCGCAGGTGAGCGGCCGCAATCCCTTCTCGACGCGAAGATAGACTAGATATTCGCGGAGAAGCGCGGCATTGCTGGGCATGGTCTTATTATCGGACATGGAATTCGCGCCGAAGCGCGAGAAGCTTGGAGGGAATCGAGTTGGTCATGACTAAGAACTAGCCGCCAGGGACTAGGGACTGCGCAGTTCCAGAATGAACAGACGATCAAATTTGGGCCTGGCTGTTGATGAGAGTGAGGCAGTTGTTGCTTCGAATTAATGCAAATTCACGATTGATCGGAGACAATAGAGGCTGATTCGTAATTCGGGAATTGGAGTTACTGGGTTTTGACGATTCTTCAGACATCGCCGGTGGTCCGGCTGACAACTCCTGAGTTTTTTGCGTCGGTGCTTGCGCCGCGCCCTGTGGTCGGAGTCTTCGATTGCGATGGGACCTTGTGGTCGGGCGACGCGGGGTATGGCTTCATGGTGTGGTCGATGGAGTCGGGGCTGGTTTCGCGCAACGCGAGCGACTGGATCGACTCGCAATACCGGCTTTATCGCGCCGGCGAAGTGAGTGAGGCGGAGATGTGTGCCGAGATGGTGCAGGTGTATGCCGGGCTGCGTGAGCATGAATTGCGCAAGGCCTCCGCTGAGTATTTTCAATCGGAAGTGGAAGCGCGGATATTTCCCGAGATGCGCGAGCTGGTATCGCAACTGCAGGCCGGGGGCACGGAGATCTGGGCCGTGAGTTCGACCAATAATTGGCTAATTGAAGAGGCGGTGCGCGATTTCGGGATTCCGACGGAGCGGGTGCTGGCGGCGAAGGTTCGGGTGAAGGATGGTTTGATTACCAGTGAGCTTGTGGATGTGCCGACAGATGAAGGCAAGGCGATCTCGTTGCGGCGAGTGGGCGTGGCCTCACCGGATGCGGTTTTTGGCAACTCGATCCACGACGCAGCGATGCTGGCCATGGCCAAGCGGGCCTTTCCGGTGAATGCGACGCCGGCACTGTTACAGATTGCGGGAGATAAGGGATGGCCGGTGTTTTATCCGGCGGGCTCTGGCGAATAGAGCTTCCCTCAGCGGCGTAAACCGCTTTCGTTACATCGAAGTCTATGGCACCGTCTAGCCGTGCCCTTTCCCTGGATATTTCGTTGAGACCCACCCAGGCCAAAAGAGGGCTTGAATGGGGTACCCGCGACTGCTGTGGCCTAGATTGCTTTTGCGAAGTGCTGGCGACGGGTTTCCCATTCCTCGGTGGGGAACATGGTTGGGCCGGCCTCGACGAGCCTGGGCAGCATGTTGAATACAGAAACCGCAGTCCATCGCTTCCCTTCCCTAGTGCGATAACCCTTCTCGTTGAGATCGCTGGCGACACTGGTGAAGGGAAAGTCCTGGACGAGAAGCTCCATCATCTCCATGAGGATGCGGTTTTCTTCGGGGTCGATCTCGAGGCGCAGGCAGTCCTCTGAGATGCGCAGGCCGTAGGGGATCTCCTCAACTCTGCTTTCTATTGGTGCGTTGCCGGGGAGTTCCCGACGCCATTCGATCGAGGCGACTTGCCATCCGGCGTCTGCGCGCTGGCGGAGGAGGTCATTAGTGAGTGGTCCGTTGAGGATGTCGCGGGTTCTTTCAAAGTAGGCCATGCGTGCCCTCCAGAGTGGATCGGTGCGATAGATGCAATTCATGGGCCGTGGTGAAAGACGGGAGCAAAACTCGTAAGTGATTCATTTCTCGCGGGGGCGATCCGACAGCGACAAAGGTGTCCGTCCGATTTCCGGAGCGAGATGTGCGGATTTGGACGGTTCCAGGAGCCAGTAGTGGGCGCATCAAGCGATCCCAGGAGATCACTGAAAACGCATATCCTTCGTTCCGCTCAGTATGACAGTCCTATTGTAAGGAATTGACGATTCCCCACGTTAGCCACTACCTTCCGTGGAAGACTTGCACGAGCAACCAGCCGTTGAGGCCGGCGATTAGGATGGCGCTGGCCCATCCGGCGATGCGAAGCCAAGTTGCGTTGACGAAGACGCCCATGCGCTTTGGATCGCTGGTGAAGGCGACCAGCGGGAAAACGGCGAAGCTCAGCTGCATGCTGAGGATGACCTGGCTGAGCACCAGCAGTTTTGCGGTGCCGCTACTGCCGTAGAGCGCGGTGACGATGACTGCTGGGATGATGGCGAGTGTCCGGGTGATCAGGCGACGCAGCCATCCGGGCAGTTTGATTTCGAGGAAGCCTTCCATCACCACCTGACCGGCGAGGGTTCCGGTGATGGTCGAGTTCTGCCCGGAGGCGAGCAGTGCCAGCGCGAACATGGTGCTGGCTCCGGTGAAGCCGAGCAGTGGTGTAAGGAGCTCATACGCATCGCCGATCTCGGCGACCTCGTAGTGGCCTTGTTTGTGGAAGACGGCGGCGGCGACGATCAGGATCGCGGCGTTGACGAGTAGGGCCATCATCAGCGCGATGGCGGAGTCGAGGCTGGCCCAGCGAATGGCTTCGCGCTTGCCTTCGGTGGTGCGCGGGTAAGAGCGCGTCTGCACGATCGAGGAATGCAGGTAGAGATTGTGGGGCATGACGGTCGCGCCGAGGATTCCGATCGCGATGTAAAGCATTTCGGGGTCGGAGAAGATTTGTTTCGATGGGACGAAGAGGTGATAGAAAATTGGGGCCAACTCAGGTCTTGAGAGAACGATCTGGATGCCGAAGAGAGCCGCGATGGTGCCGATCAGCACCATGACGAGGGCCTCGATGTAGCGGAAGCCGCGGTTCTCGAGGAGCAGGATCAGGAGGACGTCGAAGCCGGTTATGAGGACGCCGATTATTAGCGGGATGTGAAAGAGCAATTGCAGCGCGATGGCTGAGCCGATGACTTCGGCGAGGTCGCAGGCGCCGATGGCGATCTCGGCGATGAGCCAGAGAGCGATGCTGACCGGTTTCGAGTAGCTCTCACGGCAGGCCTGGGCGAGGTCTCTTCCGGTGGCGATGCCGAGCTTGAGCGCCAGGGCCTGGAGCAGGATGGCGAGCAGGTTCGACAGCATGATGACGAAGAGCAGGGTGTAGCCATAGCGGGAGCCGGCCTGGAGATCGGTGGCCCAGTTGCCGGGATCCATGTAGCCGACGGAGATGAGGAAGCCGGGGCCGAGGAAGCCCGAGGGCGCGACGCCAGAGTTGGGGCGATTGCGAGACGCTGACCGAGGAAAATATCTCCGGCATCGAGGCCCGGCCGGGGGCCTGTTCGAGTTGGGGCGTGGTGGCAGGCATTCTGGTCGGGCGAAACCACGAACACAATCAGGACTAGTATGGCACGGTTCTTTTCCTAGATTACAAACTCTTTATTAATCATGGTTATTATTTTTTCATTACATTGCGCTTTGATGAACGGCTTTGAGATTCTCTCCGCGGCCAAAGCCACTTTCTTTCGTGGCGCTTGCGGCACGGCTACGTGCCGTTCACTCTTTATCGAAGCGTAGATTGCTGATATCGCAGATCTTTCGTCTCCGCGCTTCGCGCTCCGCTCAGGGTGACAACTTGCAGTGAAGCTCAGCGAGCGATGCGGCGTTTGACCCAGATTTTTTCGGCGGCCATTTGGCCGAGAGTGGTGGCTCCGGTAGGGGTTTCGATGGAGAGGGTCTGGTCGTAGTTCCTTTTCAACACTTTGACCCGGCCGTTGGGGGAGAAGCCGAGTTGGTGGAGGAAGACAAGCAGCTTGGGGTCGCGCTCGTAGAAGCTAACAACGTTGTATTCGGCACCCTCGGCAGCTTCGGAGAGCAGGATGTGGCCGCGTTTTGCGCGCTGGGCTGGCGTCTCGGGCAGGACGGCGTTGCCGTGGGGGCAGAGTCCCTTGTCGCCGAGGCGCTCGATCAATTTCGCTTCAAAGGCAGGCGAGACGGCGTGCTCGAGATGCTCGGCTTCGTCGTGGATTTGGTACCACTCCATGCCGAAGATTTCGGTGAGCATGCGCTCAACGAGGTGATGGCGCAGGGCGGTGTGCGTGGCGGTTTCTCGGCCCTTGGGGGTGAGGCGCAGGATGCCGTCGGCCTTGACTTCGACGTAGCCGTCGCGCTTGAGGCGCTTAACCGCCATGGTAACGGCGGGCGCGGAGACCGACAGCCAGTGCGCGAGCAGCGCCGGAATTACAGTCTTGCCCTCGCTCTCGCTTTCGAGAATTGCTTTGAGGTAATCTTCCTTGGAAACTGTAATTAAGTCATTCATTTGAACACTGGTGTCACCAGAGTACACTCTGATAACGGCTTCGGGTACGGGAAAGCGTCGAGCTGTTGGGGTTATACTCGGCGCTGATGTGAAAGGAATTCATGGTTGCAAGAGTTCGCAGTTTAGGATTCGCTTTGCTGGTTATGATTGCGCTGATGGCGGCGGCTCCCGTGCGGAGCCAATCGTCCTCGAGCGGGAGCGATACGATTTTGAATGCGACTGAGACGGCCAAACTGCTTCCGGGCCCGGTGTTCTTTCGTGGGCAATCGGCTTCGGTGCAGGAGCGGAACTCGGGCGGGATCAAGTTTGGCGACGGGATGTATGTGTTGGCCGCGCTGGTGGATACGTCGGGCTATACGAGCTCCGTGCAGCAGAAGTATCAGGCTTATTTCATAACAGAGGCGCCGATCGAGATCAATGGTCACTCGCTGGCGCCGGGCGCTTATGGCGTGGGATTCGTCGGCAGCAACTTTGGAGTGATGGACATTGGGGCCCACGACCTTTTTTCGGTTGCTGCGACTCGGGATTCCGAGTTGAAGCGGCCGACTCCCCTGCAGGTGATTGCGGATGGTGCTGCGGGCAAATATCGGCTTTATGAGGGGCGAGAGTATGTTGTGATTTCGCGGGCCGGCAATTAGGTTGGGCCTCGCGCTCGCCGCCACCAGCCTGAACGCCCGCCTTCCTTTGCGACTCAATTCTCCGGTCTAAAGGCCGGGGCTTTCACCGTAAATTGCCAGATCATTCCTTTGTGCCGGACGATGGAGCGACGGCCACCGTTGCTTCTTCCGCTTCCGCGTTTGCTGAGTGCTCGCTCGTCGGCTGGGGCGCTTCCAGTGCTTTTTTCGATGCTGCAGGCGGGGACTGCGCGGGACTAGCGGCCTCGCCGGTTTTCGAGTCGGGCAGATTTGTTTTCGGTGCCGTTCCGTGCAGCCGGTACTCGACACGTTCGGCTTCGAGCAATTCCGCGTCGATGGCTTTGGCGAGTTTGTTGAGGCGCTGCTTTTCGGCAGAGGGGTCGTGGTCAATCTCGACGAGTTCGGGCAGTGTGGACCACCAGACCATCTGCTGGTGGGATTCCTTGTTGAAGTACCATCCTTCCTTGGTTTCGTGGAGGCCCGTGAGCCAGCGGACGTCGGCGTCGCTCCACCATCCCTGGGTTTGGTCGTGCTCGACGCTGCGGCTCTCGGGGGCTCCGGGCAGAGATGCGACGCGAATGCGAGCCGCGGCGCGCCAGGCGTCTTCGCCCTCTACACCGATGAAGGCGAAAGACTCGCCGAAGGCGGTGCGGAGGCGCAGCTGGTCGTAGAGTGCGATAGCGCGTTTGTCGATTGCGGCCGACGATGGCTTGGCGGTGGTGGTTGCAGCGGTTGATGCTTCGCCAGTGGATACATCTTTGCCTGCTGCGGAAGCTGATGGCTGGCTAGTCTTCGTGGTCGCCTGCGCGTGGGCGAGCTCGCGGGTTTCGATCCATTCGGCCAGGACGTGGAGCAGCGCCCAACCGAGCGCCGGCGCCCAGACGGCGGTGCTGTCGATGCGCGGGCTGCGGCTAGGCAGGACGCGGCGTGCCTCGACCGACCATGGAGCGAGCGCTTCGCGCTGCTCGGGGTAGAGGCTGTCTTCCATCTGCGGAATGCGCATGAGTTTGCGGACGAGGCTTCGCAAGAGGACTGCGAGCTCTGCGGATTCCTCGGGCTCGTTGACTCGTGGAGAACCAAGGGCGGCCTTGATCGCGTGGCGGTGGGCCTGATGGAAAAAGACACAGCCACGGTCACAAATCGTTTCAAAGAAGTCGTGACGTTTTTTTTGAATCGAACTCGATTTCAGGACGTGGGCGTCGCGCTCGGTGATGACGTCTTCGAGTTCAGAAAGTTGGGCCATGGTGCGAATGAGGGCGGGATCGAGAACGGCGCGGAGGGCGTCGCTCACGGGCTTCAATTGCAGCCTGACCAAGGCCTCGTTGAGATCGGGAACGCCTGCGCCGTGGAGGGAGTCGCAGAGTTTGTCCCAGGGGTGGTCCTTGTCGGCGTGGAGTTCGCGCCAGTCGAGGAGCACGCGATATTGGTAGGCGTGAAGTGACAGGCTGAGTCCCTTGTCACGCAGATCTCTGGCGCGATGCAGGTGCTCGAGACCGCTAACTCTTTCGCGATAGGCGACGAAGGCCGAGTCGTCGAAGGGCAATGCGATTGCGTCGTGCAGGGGAACCTGGCGGAGGGTCCCCGTGGTCTTGTCGGCGAAGGCGGCGGATAGGTGGATGGTGCCGCGGGTTTCGCCGTAGTGATTGTGGAAGACGATGATGGCGCGGCGGTTTCCGAGGCGATTGGAATAAGCGTAGACGTTTTCGTCGACTTCGCCATTCTCTTTCCAGAGGTCGTAGAGCAGGAAGTTGCCGCTCTCAGCGAAGAGCTTGCGCTCGCGCAGCAGGGGTGCGATCTCGCGCTGGTGACGCTGGACGAGGCCTTCGTTGGGGGATTCGTTGTAGCGCGGCTTGTAATACTCCATGCCGTATTTTTCGGTGAAGGCCTCGACCTGGCCGTGGCCGAACATGGGAAGGCCGGGCAGAGTGGCCATCATGGTGGCGACGCCGAAATATTTGTCGCCGGTGCCGAACTGGTCGATGGCGGTGCGCTCGTCGGGATTGCTCATGAAGTTGACGTAGCGCTTCATGATGTCGGGATCGAACTCGAGGGTGTTCTTGAGCACAGAACGATATTTGGCGTTGTCTTCGTCGCGCAGCATGACCATGAAGGCGCTGTTGTAGACGCGGTGCATGCCGAGGGTGCGAACGAAGTAGCCTTCCATCAGCCAGAAGGCCTCGGCGAGGAGCAGAGTTCCCGGAACTTCGGCGGCGACGCGATCGACGACGTCGCGCCAGAACTCGTGGGGCATGAGCGCGTCGAACTCGGCCTGGGTCATGCTGTATTCGGCGCGCGAGGGGATGGCTCCGCCGGTGCCGGGCACGGGGAACCAGAGGCGCTGCACGTGGCGGCGGGCGAGGGTCATCGCAGCGTCGAAACGGATGATGGGAAAGAGGCGGGCGACTTTCAGAATTGTCTGGATGACCTGTTCGCGGACGGCGGCGCTGAGGTAGTTCAACTGCGCGGTATCGTTCCAGGGGAAACTGGTGCCGTCGTTGCCGTGATAGACGTAGTCGACGTGGCCGGTGCGATGGTCGCGGCGGCGGAAGACGACGGCGGCATCGGTTTGTTCGTAGTAGTGATCTTCGATCTTGATCTCGATGTTGTGGTCGCTGGAGAGATCGGGTCCTTCGAATCGGTATACGGGATAAGGCGAATCGCCGCGTTTGAGAAACCACTCCGGATGCTCAATGACCCAGGTGGAGTCGATGCCCATGTGGTTGGGCACCATGTCGCTGGCGAGGCGAATGCCGCGGGCACCACAGCGGTCGCGGAGATTTCTATACGACTCTTCTCCGCCGAGGCCAGCGGAGACATCATAGGACGCGAGCGAATAGGCGGAGGCGACGGCGTCGGGTTGTCCGCAGAGGCGCTTGATGGTCTGCGAGGCGCGGCTGCGTTCCCACAGGCCGATGAGCCAGAGGCCGTTCATGCCGCGGTCGCGGAGTTTGTCGAGTTCTTCGTCGGGGATCTGGTCGAGGCGGGTGATGGAGCGGCCATATTGCAGCGAGAGCTGGTGCAGCCAGACGTAGGTGCTCTTGGCGATGAGCACGACGTTGGGCATCCACTCCACATCGGGACTGAAGCGCTCGTATTCGACGTCGGTGCGGATGAACTGGGGCACGTCGGCGTGGCTGCCCATCTCAAACTGATGCCAGCGCTGACGGCGCTCACCGGCGCCTCCGCCAGCGTGAGGATGAAAGCGCATCCAGATGGCGGTGTCTTCTTCTTTGAGGACATCGACGGCGAGGAGCAGTCGGCGGAGGTCGGCGCCGAGGACGCCGGCCCATTTCTCGCGGAGAAATGCCAGCTGGCCGGTGAGCGAGTCGGGGGCGGCGAGCATCGGGGCTTTGAGCAGGTCGAGCAGGGTGACCTTGGGGCTGCTGGGGTCGTCCTCGTCGAGCTTGATTTTGGGGCGAGTGGCGAAATAGGTCTGCAGCTCTGCGGTGACGGTGGGATAGTCGGTCGACTTGCCGAGCTTTTGGTCGTCGAAGAGCTCTTTGAATGGGTTGAAGGCGCGGTTCTGGTTGGCGAGCCAGAGAAGCAGGATCTCTTCGAGCGCCGCTTCGCGATGAGGGACGCCATCGGTTGAGCCGGCGAGCCATTGTTCGGCGGTTTCGCGGCCGCGGTAGACCTCGACGTTAGGAAACTCGGCGACAAAGGTACGCAGGAGCCTTTCGACGCCGTCGGCTCCGACCTTGCCCTCAAACCAGGAAAGCGCCTTCTTCATGACCTCCGGGTCGTAGTTTTTGCGGTAATGCGCGACAAGGGCGTGGCTGAGCTCGTCGATGAGGCCCATGGCGAAGAGCGCGGCGGGATTGACGGCGGCGGCTGGGTCGCTGGCCGCGCCTCGGACTTCGTTGATCTTGTTGGCCAGAGAACGGCTGGCGGCGAGGTCGGCGAAGACCACGTTTCCGGTATAGCTGAAGAGAACATCGTCCACCTGATAGCGGTTGCGGGTGGCTTGAGAGATGTGGAACTCCATCATGGTGGCTTCCCTTTGAACACACTATTCTTAACTGTTTTCCGGGGTTTCGGCTAGTTGCGGAGGAAAAGGAACGTTTGATCGTGTGTAGTGGGTATTGTTAGTCAGCGCACAGTTGGCGGCGAGGTCGGCGAACACCACGTTTCCCACTTCACGAGGACCTGCGTGATCCGCTACGCTTACCCATGCGTCTTGTCGTTTTGCTTTCCCTGGCTTTGGTTCCAGTCCACGCTCGTGCACAGTGGGATATTCAGCAATCACACACTACAGCCTCGCTACGAAGTGTTCACGCGGTCAACGAAATGATAGCGTGGGCCAGTGGCGCCGATGGGACCGTCCTCCGCACGACAGACGGGGGATTGAATTGGCAATCATGTGCAATCCCGAAAGGGGCGGAGAAAGTCGACCTAGTTGGAGTTCAGGGCTCGGACCAGAATGTCGCGATCGCTATCTCGACCGGGAAAGGCAACCTGTCACGCATCTACAAAACCGTCGACGGATGCCGAACCTGGAAGCTGGTTTTCACAAACCCCGACGCCAGTGGCTCTTTCAAGGGCGTCCGTCGCATGACGGACAAGCAACTCTACCTCCTGGGGGACCCGGTCGACGGAAAGTTCTCGATTTTCTATAGCGGTGATAGCGGCGACACCTGGAATGGCACGGACGATCCGGGGCTTGATTCCGAAAAGGGGGACCTCGCCTTTTCGGCGGGAAATGGCACTCTTGTTTCCGTTGGCCCGTTCCTCTTCTTTGGCGCCCGCGGCTCCTCAGGGCTGCATCTTTACCATACCTATCCGCAGTGTGCGCCGGGAGCTCAGAACGCCGGAGGATGCCCGATTGCCTGGGCGAAGACAGACGTTCCTTTGACATCCGGAGATACAGATACGGTTGAATTCTCCCTTGCGGCACGAACTCAGCTCAACATGGCAAATGGAAGTGTACAGACCGTCCTCGTAGCCGTAGGGTCTTCTTCGACGGGTTCGGCCATGACGTCAAGGGATGACGGCAAGAGCTGGAAAGCTGCCGCGTCACCTCCCGCTGCGGGTCTCCTGGCGCTGGCATATCACTCTTCAGCTCGTTTATGGATCGCCGTGGGTCCCGATGGAACCGACGTCTCCACCGATGACGGACAGAAATGGCGCGCCATTCCATCCACTCCGGCAGAGCCAAAAAATGCAGGGCAGGGTTGGAGTGCTCTTTCTCTGCCGTTTGTGGTCGGGGACGGGGGAAGAATCGGCAAACTCGACCCCAATGTATTCAAACACTGATTCGAGGCAAATCAGTTCAAGTTCGTGCCGAGGGGTGCAGAACGGACGACAATAACGACCAATGATCTCGATTATCACTTTACTCCGCCGCTTCGCCTTGTTAGGCGCATTGCTGCTGGCCATTGTGCAGGTGACGATAGGCCAGTCCAACAGCAGCGCCGACACGGCTACATCCGTTAGGCCAGCAGACCTGCCACTCCCGAAGGATGCGCGTGAGATCTTATCGCTCGCAACAAAGGTAAATGGGCTAGGAGCCCCAGGCCTGCAGCCCTGGCATGTTAAAGCCTCGTACGAAACCTTCGATCGCGAAGGAAAGTCGGACGGTCACGGCACTTTTGAAGTCTTCTGGGCAGGCCCGAGAAAATACAAGCAAACTTTTACAAGCTCTACGTTTACACAGACGGAATATGGGACCGCCAGCGGAAACTACCGGACCGGCGATCTGGCCTCTGTGCCATATCCGCAGGCGTTCCTGATCGAGGCGTTATTGCGTCCGATGCCCAGCCAGCAGGACATCGACGAGGCGAATCCGGAGCGCCGGGAACAGGCATTCGGCAACATCAACCTGCAGTGTGTCATGCTCTCTCAGAAAATTGTGCGCCTGGCCTATGCGCCGCTCGGTCTCTTTCCAACGTATTGCTTCGCGCCCAGCAGGCCGATTCTTCGCTTCGGCAGTTACGGCGGCGATGTCGACACATTCTTCAACCAAATCGTGCTGTTCCAGGGCCGATACTTCGCCAAGCAGATTTCCGTCAGAGACAAGAACCTCCCCGCGGTCTCCATTCAGGTGGACGGGATAGGCGGCCTTGGCGAGCTGGACGATGCGTTCTTCGTTCCACCTAGCGATGCTGTGGAAACGGATGACACGCCGACCAACGTCGCCTCGGGGGTCATGGCTGGAAAGATTTTGACCAAGGTGACGCCCAGATATCCGGAAGCCGCCAAACACAATCGGGTGAGCGGCACCGTATTGCTGGAGGCTGTGATTGGCCGGGACGGACGTATTCACCGACTAAAAATCCTCAAGTCTCCTGATCCCGATCTCACGGTCGCCGCCTTGATCGCAGTTCGGCAATGGGAGTACACGCCTTATACCTTGAACGGTAACGCCGTTGAGGTCAAAACAACCATCACAGTAGTATTTTCGCTTAGCGGCTGAGACGCCAGAACTACTTGCCGACAACGAGGACCGTGAAGGTTCCGGGGAGAATTGTTGGCCAGGGACGAGGATTGGTTGGGGTCGGCGCGGGGCGGGGACCGAAGTCGGCGGTGACGAGATAGACCTTTCCGGTTGATGGATCGAGGGCCATGGTGCGGGCTCCGCGTTTGGTTGGCACGGTCTGGACGAGGGAGTAGCTGTCGGGCGAGTCCTGGTGGAGGATGGTGAGGGTTCCGTCTTGGCCGTTGGAGCTGAAGACGAGACCGCGCTCAGGATCGAATCCGGCGGCGTCGGGGCCCTGGCCGATGGCTGGTGTCGCGATGACTTTGCCGGAGTCGAGGTCGGTGACGGCCATCGTCTTGCCGTCGCAGACCGAGAAGGCGCGGCGATTCGCCTGGTCGATGGCGAGGCCCGACGGCCCGTCGCAGGGAGCAAGAGGCCAGGTCGCGGTGACCTTGAGTGTGGCAGCGTCGATGCGGGCGAGTTCGCTCTTGTCCTCGATATTGACGAAGATCGCGCCCTTGCCGTCGGCCCCGGCAAACTCGGGCCGACCGGGCAGCGGGATAGTCGCGACGACCTTGTTGGTTGCGGTGTCGATGACGCTGGTGCTCTTGCCGTGACCGTTGAGCGAGAAGACGTATTTGTGCACCGGCTCGAAGACGATGGAATCGGGGCCCTGGTCAACAGGAATGGAGGCGACGATCTGGTGGGTTCCACGATCGAAGACACGGACCATGTTGGCGCGGCCGTCGCTGACGTATCCGTATTTGCCTGCTGAGTCGAGGGCAACGCCGTGGATGCCGTCGAAGCCGGGAATTTCGGCGGCGAGCTTGCCGGTTTGGACGTCGACGACCATGACGCGATTTCCGCGGGTGATGTAGAGGAGATGGGCGGCCGGATCCATCGTGAGGTAGTCCCATCCTCCGTCACCGCCGAGCTTCCAGGTGTCCTGGACTCTGTAAGTGTCTGCGGCGAAGAGCGGGGTTGCATTGGCGCAGATTGCGGCGACGAAAAAGGCGGCGGCAAAGCATGAAAGAGCGGGATTCCGTTTCGCGAGCATACGTTCCTTTTTATGTTCTTCAGGATGCGACTACATGAGCCAGACGAAGATGAGCCGGAAATAGTTGCCGGAAGATGACGCCGCGTTCATCCCTGGAGGGATTCGCTGGTGACCATTTTGTGGACGACGTAGTTGTAGGGCGGGACACTGCGGCCTCGGAGCAGACCGAGTCCGAGCTCGATGATGCGGGGGCCGTACTCGTTGACCTCGTGGGAGATGGATCCGATGATTGGGCTTCCCGGTTTACGCATCTCGTCGATGGCCTCGGGGATGCAGTCCTGGCCGACGATGACGACTTGCTTGCCGCGCTTTAGCTCTTCGACGGCCTGCAGGGCGCCGAGGGCGCTGGTATCAGTCGCAGCGGCGATGAGGATGTGGCGCTCTTTGGGATGGCGCTTGAGGAAGTCGAGGACTAGGCGATAGCTCTTGTCGTGCATGCCGCGGCCGTCGATGCGAACGAACAGCTCGGGGGGGACGCCCTCGAGCTTCGAGCGAATGCCTTCGAAGGCGCCGGTGATGCGGCTCTGCACGAGTGGGCCGGCCTCTTCGATGTCCAGACCGAGCGCCCAGTCCACCTCGCCACGCCAGTGAGCGATGGCGTAGTCGGCGAGCAGGAGGCCGGCATCATAGCCGACGCGGTAGTTGTTGACTCCGAAGTAGATGGCGTGGGGATGCGGAATGTCAATAGCGATGAGTGGGATGCCGGCGGCGGCGATGCGGTCGGCGATAACTGGAGCGACCTGCTGCTCGACCTGGAATTCGATGACGAGGTCGATGCGGGAGCGGACAAATTCCTCGGCGTTCTTAAGCGCGGTGGCTGCGTCGTAACGGTTGTCGAGGATCAACAGGTCGACGCCCGAAGCGGCGGCAGCCGACTGCAGGCTTTCAGTGACGGCCTGGGAGAACGGCATTTCGGAGCTCTGGCCGGCGAAGCCGAAGCGCAGCTTGAGGGGAAGGCTGACCAGACGGTAGAGGCCGTCGCCCGAGCGGGCAACGTAGCCGCGATGGAGGAGCGTCTGAAGGATGCGGTAGACGCTGGTCTTGGAGAACTTAGTGCGCTGATAGACAGCCTCGAGCGACATGGAGGCGCGCTCGGTCTGGAGCAACTCCATAACATCAAGAGCTTTTGAAAGAATTGGGATCAAATACAGCCGCTTGGTCGTCTTATTGGGCAAGGCACTCTCTCCCATGGATGGCTTCGCTGGAGTATATCAGCCTTGAAACGAGAACACCCCTAATGAAACGTCTATTTCGGGATAGGCGCGGCGACGATGGCGAGGCGAATGTGACTTTGCGGATTCCTGCTCCCGAATGGCGATTGAAAACATCTGATCTTCATACTTCCCTTGTGCGGCGCGGCTATATTTCTGTTGATGCCGACACCGCGGAGCACCATGACGCGATTTGAAGAAAAAGCTCGCAAGCTCGCCTATCTGAGCGAACTGGTGGGTCAGTCCGCAACCACGCCGCTTGCGGGCGCAAGCCAGGCGCCCACTCTGGCCCGGAGCCACGAGCTCGGCGTTACGTTTATCGGGCATTCTTCATTCATGATTCAGATTGCCGGGCAGACCGTGCTGGTGGATCCGGTGTTTGCAAGGTGGCTGATCGTGCTGCGGCGGCTGCGGCACCCCGGGGTGCGCATCGAGGGCCTTCCGGCGATCGACGCCGTGTTGCTTACGCATGCTCACATGGACCACCTCAATCGCCCCTCGCTGCGCAAGATTGCGGCGCATACGCGCCGGCTTACGGGCAAAGCTCCGGTTGCGATCGTTCCCTGGAGAGTGGAGAACCTGATCCAGGACCTTGGCTTTTCGCGAATCGTTTCTCTGGAGTGGTGGCAGAAGACTCATCTGGGAGGGGTCGATGTGATTCTGACTCCGGCCAAGCATTGGGGCGCGCGGCTGTTCAACGATACCTATCGCGGTTTTGGCGGATATGTTCTGCGCGGCGGCGGCCACTCGGTCTATCACTCTGGCGATACCGCGTACTTTTCTGGTTTCGCGGAGATTGGGCGGCGGCTGGCGCCTGAGGTCGCGCTGTTGCCGATCGGAGCCTATAGCCCGGACAACTTTCGCGCGGTGCATACGAGTCCGGAGGACGCACTTCAGGGATTTCTCGACCTAGGCGCACAGCGGATGGTTCCGATGCACTTTGGGACTTTTCGACTCTCCGCCGAACCGGTGGCTGAGCCGCTGCCGCGGCTTTTGGCGGCTGCACGTGGGGCCGGGGTGGAGGATTGCATCTGCGCACTGGCCGAGGGTGAAACGCGGATTTTTGACGCGGGCGACGTGGAAGAGCAGAAGGCACCGGCGGAGTTGGTTGGAGTGGTTTGACGATATCCCTTTTGAGAAGATCGCGCGCCCTGCGCTTTGAGCTTCTTCCGGGCAATCGACTAAAGTATTGCTATGGCCAGCGATTCCAAGCATTTCCCGGGAATCTCGATGTTGCAGGAGCGGATTGGCCATGCGTTCGCGAATCCGGAGCTGCTTGAGCGGGCGCTAACGCATAGTTCGCTCGCGTTTGAGCAGGGCGCAGCAGCAGCAGCCGATAGCTCTGATAATGAACAACTTGAGTTTTTGGGCGATGCCGTCGTGGGGCTGATTGCGGCGGATTCGCTATACAGCCGCTATCCAGAACTGAAGGAAGGCGAGCTAACCCGGCTCCGTGCCGGCCTCGTGAGCCGGCAGCACCTGGGACAGGTGGCGCTGAAGCTGGATCTGGGGGCAAGCCTCTTTCTGGGCAAGGGTGAGGAACGGAGCGGCGGCCGCAAGAAGGCGGCATTGCTGGCCAACTGTCTTGAAGCGGTGATTGGGGCTATCTATCTAGACGGCGGACTTGGGGCGGCCCGCGTCTTCGTCGAGAAATGGGTCGTCGAACCGTATGTGAGTGAACTTCGCGGGGCGCTGGAGCGCGGCGGCGGTATCGGAGACCATAAGTCCGCGCTGCAAGAGTTTCTGCAGGCGCGGAAGGCCGGCCAGCCACAGTATTTCGTCAAAGGGGAGAGCGGGCCGGACCATCGCAAGCGTTTTCTTGTGGAGGTGCGGACACCGGCTGCAGAGTCGAGCGCTCGGGTTCTGGCCAGAGGCAGCGGTACGACCAAGAAACATGCCGAACAGGAAGCAGCGCGGCGAGCTTACCAGAAGCTGGTTCGCGAGAGCCAGGAGTCGAAGCTGGATATGGATTCGGCTCCGGTTGAGGAAGAATCGATTGCCGGGGAGCTGATCTCGTGAGTACGCCTGCGAGTGTTCCCGCTATTCCGGAGACCCTTGAGGCCACGTTGGTCGACGTTGAGACGCCAGAGGCTACGTCTGATGCGTGCGAAACGTCGGCCCTTGCAAGTCACGGCATGCCGGCGGTTGAAACTGGGGCGCGGCGTCGTACTGAACATCCGGTGCATCACATTGTCTTCCCTCACCTGCTGGATACGGTGCGTTCGTTCCTGTCGGTGATCGTGATCGCTTTGTTTGTGCTGACTTTCATCGTGCAGCCGTTCCGCATTCCGTCCGAGTCGATGGAAAGCACGTTGATGGTGGGCGACTTTCTGCTGGTCAATAAGATGGCCGAAAGCCCGCCAGGTAGCCTGTGGTTTTGGGCGCTTCCCTACCGGGATGTGCACCGCGGCGACATCGTTGTCTTTCATTTTCCGGCGAAGCCGTCGGAATATCTGGTGAAGCGGGTGATCGGCGTGCCAGGCGATCATGTCCGGTTGATCGACGGCCTGGTTTATCTCAACGGCAAGCCGCAGCAGGAAGCCTATGCGACCTATCGTGGCAGCTACCCGGACAGCTTTCGCGACCAGTTCCCTGCCGGCGCTTACACCGATCCGGGGGTGGATGTTGGCTGGTGGCTTCAGGTGCGGCGGAATCTGCAGAATGGCGAACTGGTAGTGCCCGCGAACCGCTATTTTGTACTCGGCGATAACCGCAACAATAGCCGGGACAGCCGCTACTGGGGCTTTGTGCCGCGGGAGAATATCGTTGGCCAACCGTTTGTCATTTACTTCTCGATCCGGGGGATCTCGCCTTTGGATCCGACGCCGTTGCCGGGGGAGAGACTCTCGCGCGGTAACAGCCTGTTGAGTGCGCTGATCGATTTCGCGCGCTGGAACCGGATGTTCCAGATCGTGCGTTGAGCTAGCGCTTCTCGGCAGCAGCTTAATCGCATTTCACTCGTAACGAGCGACACCTACTCTGCTCTGAGTGCGCGCATAGGATCGATTGAAGCGGCGCGGCGCGCGGGTACTAAGGAAGCGAGAAGCGCGATTCCCACCAAGGCCCCGGTCGCCAACGAGAAGATCAGCGGGCTGATGGCGCTGGTTTCGAACAAGAGGCTGCCCAGCAGGCGGCTTAATGCGAGCGCTCCCGCGAGGCCGATTGCGACACCGATCAAAGTGACACGGAAGCCGAATCCGAGGACAATGCGCAGCACATCGGCGCGGCGTGCTCCGAGCGCCATGCGGACTCCGAACTCTGGAGTGCGCTGGGTGACCGCGTAAGCCATTGCCGCATAGATTCCGATGCAGGCCAGCACTAAGGCGAGCACTGCAAAGCCAGATATAAGGACAGAGCTAGAGCGGCGCACGGCGAGCGTCTGGTTGGCTAGAACATCCATGGGAATGGCCTTGAATACTGGCAGATCGGGATCGACGCTCCAGAGAGTCTGTTCCGCGGTCTTCATGATCGCCGCCGGATCGCTTTCTGTACGCAACGTAAAGGCAATGATCGGGAAGGTCTTCTGATCGAAAGGCCGGTAGATGTCCGCGTGAGTGGGTTGATCCTGGCCGAAGGATTTTACGTCGCCGGTAACTCCGATGATCCTCCACCATTCGGGCTTTTCCGCCGTACCGAGGTTTAATTCCTGACCGACTGGATCTGCGTCTTTGAAATACTGGCGGGCAAACGTCTGGTTGATCATGGCCACTGGAAGTCCGCCGACTCGGTCATCATTCGTGAACGCGCGTCCGCGAAGCAGGGGAATTCCCATGGTGCGGAGATATTCCGGGGTGATGATGCGGTTGTCGGCCTCGGGCGCGTCGCCTTGCTTGGGTTGGGCCTGGCCACGCAGCAGGAAGTTGGTCGTTCCCCAAAAGCCAGTCAATGGGAGGAAATTCGTCGCGGCTGCGGACTTGACTCCGGGTAGGGCGGCCAGGCGACTTACGACTTCATCGACGAAGACGCTTGTCTTGTGCTGGTCGGCACGGGGATAACGATCGGGTGGGAGAAACAGCTGTAGCGAGAGGACGTGATCCGGTTGGAATCCGAGGTCGGCGTTGACGACCTTTTGAAAGCTGGCGACCACGAGGCCCGCTCCGGTCAGCAGCATCAGAGACAGGGCGATCTCAGTCGCAACCACGGCGCTGCGCGCGCGGTTCGATTGGCGAGTTGGCGTGCCGGCGCGTGTCGTGTCATGCATTGCGCCCCCGGCTTCGGTTTTGGTGGCTTTGAGTACGGGCGCGATTCCGGAGAGGAATGCAGTTAGTAGCGTAGTGAGGAGCGCGAAGAGAAAGACTCCGCGATCGATTGGAATTTTGGTGACGGAGGGGATATTGAGATTGGCAACGTCGTTGGGAAAGAGGGTGAGCAGAAAATGGGCGCTCACGAAAGCGAGCAAGATTCCGGCAGCTCCGCCGATCGCGGCCATTAGCAGGCTTTCGGTTACGAATTGTTGCAGGAGGCGCGTGCGAGTTGCGCCGAGGGCGAGGCGGACGGCGATCTCCTTTTGGCGTTCTGCGTCGCGAGCGAGGGCGAGCCCGGCGGTGTTGGCGCAGGCGATGAGCAACACCAACGCGGCAGCGCCCATGAGAATGAGCAGGGGCTTGCGGATATCTCCGTCTAGCTGCTGGCGCAGCGGAACGAGAACGACGCGATTGCCGCTGTCGGTGTCGGGATGCGCGGCTGCGGTTTGCGCTTCGACTGCGTTGAGTTCCTTCTGTGCCTGTTCGAGGGTGACGCCCTGCTTGAGACGCCCGAGGATGCGGATGTAGGTGTGATTGAAGTCGTCGAAGGCGGACGCGGACATCGCCGCCGGTGTCCATACCTCGACCGAGGGCGGATAGTCGAAATCAGGCGGCATCACGCCAAGCACGGTACGTGGAGTGCCGTCGAGAGTGATGGCTTTGCCGATGATGTTGGGATCGGCGTGAAAAGTTGTCCGCCAGAGATGGTCGCTGAGGAGCGCCACGCTGGGGCCGCCCGGCTTGTCTTCCTGGGCGGTGTAGAGACGTCCGATCTGCGGCTGAACGCCGAGAACGTTGAGGTAGCTGGCCGATACTCCGTAGCCGATGAGCAATTGCGGCGCGCCTTGGCCGGTGAGTGTTTTTTCGTCGTCGTAAGACGGCGCGAGATCCTCGAAGCTGTTGCTGCGCTGCTTCCAGATCGCGAAGTCTGCGGGAGTGCTGGGCAGCGGCTCGCCGCCCTTAGCGGGGTTGGTTGTCCACACGGCGACGATTTGGCTCGGATCGTTGTATGGGAGCGGAGCGAGCAGGACTGCTTTGACGACGGAGAAGATCGCCGTGTTCGCACCGATGCCGAGTGCGAGGGTGAGCACCGCGATAAACGCGAATCCGGGCGACTTGCGAAATTGACGCAAGGCGAAGCGCAGGTCGTGGGCGAGGACTTCGAGGAATGGCAATCCGCGCTGGGTGCGGTAGGACTCTCTGACTTGGGTGACTCCGCCGAAGTCACGGAGGGCTGCTGTTCGCGCTTGTTCGCGGGACATGCCGCGTTTGACGTTTTCTTCGATGGCGAGGTCGATGTGGACGCGGAGCTCTTCATCGAGCTCCGCGTCGAGCTTTTTTCTGTGGAAGAGGGCGGCGCAGCGGCTGAGAAGAATGCGAATCAATTCCATAGCGTCTCCTATTCTGTTCTCAACGCCTGGACTGGATCGATCGAAGCGGCGCGCTGGGCGGGGATGAATCCCGCTGCGGTTGCGCAAAGTCCGAGCACCGATATTGCCGAGGCGAGCGCGAAGGGGTCGTAGCCGCTCACTCCGAAGAGCAGGCTGGTCATCGAATGCCCGGCCAACAGCGCAATGGGAACGCCCAACGCGAGGCCGATCGCAATCTGCAACAAGGCTCCGCGAAGCACCATGGCCACCACACTCAGACGCGTAGCGCCGAGCGACATGCGAATTCCGATCTCGGCGGTGCGGCGCGCGACGAAGTAGGACATTACTCCATACAGTCCGACTGAAGCGAGGCCCAGCGCGAGCGCGCCGAACAAGCTGCTAAGTCGTGCGATTAGCCGATCCTGATTAAAGTTGCCTGCGACCTCGGAATCGTAGGTGCTAAAGCGAACCACAGCTAGATTCGGATCGATCTGCGCGAGCGTTTTGCGGGCGAGTGCATCTGGGTCTGGCGGCGGGTGGATGAAATCCATAATGATGAAGTTGACGAACATGGAGCTTTTTTCCGCTGCGTCCGCGTCTGGTTCTTTGTAACCGGTGAATTGCTGAGCCAGGGGACGGAAGAAGAGCGGGCGGCCCTCTCCGCGTGGATTGACCATCTTGAAATCGGCGAAGACCCCGGCGATTTCAAAAGTTCCGGAGTACTGTAGCGGGCCGACGCCGAAATGCTTGCCGACCGGATCCTG
This sequence comes from uncultured Acidobacteriaceae bacterium, assembly GCA_963742015.1. Classification (GTDB taxonomy): domain Bacteria; phylum Acidobacteriota; class Terriglobia; order Terriglobales; family Acidobacteriaceae; genus Acidisarcina. The sequence goes on from CAVUKL010000013.1 coordinate 74,369, forward strand.
ATTGGGGAAAAAGTGCCTGGCAAATGCCTGGTTGACAATGACGACCTGCTGCGAGGTGGCCGTGTCCTGGGCGGTAAAATTGCGGCCGCGCACGATCGGCACTCCGATTGATTGTAGGAAGCGAGTGCTGGCGCGGTCCCAGACTGCGAAGCAATCATCTTTGGGGCCAGGGGCGGGGTGCCCTTGCGGGATGACACACGAACCCCACATATTGCCGCCGAGGGGGATGTATCGAACCAGGCTCACGTTGGCCATGCCCGGCAACGCTGAGAAATCGCCTTCTATCTGGCGGTAGAGTGCGGGTAATCGATCGAGAGTATAGCCAACCCCTTTCGCGTCGAACTGCAGAACGTAACGGTTGGCGGTGGTTATGCCGAAGTCCTGATGTTCGAGATTGCGGAGCGACTTGGTCATGAGAAAAGCTCCTGCGAGCAGGACCACCGATAAGGCCACTTGCAGGATGACCAGCCCTTGTTGCGGCAGGGACGAGCGGTCGCCGGTGGACCGGTTCACGCCGCGAAGAGCATCTGCCGGCTGTGCATGCGACGAAATCCATGCCGGCGCGGTTCCGAAAACGACGCCGGTAACAAGGGAAACAAGGAATGTGAAGGCCAACACCGGCAGCGAAGGACTGGCCTGGACGGGCATGTTCTTGGCGTGGGGAAAGGCAAGAGCCAGCATCATGTGCGACCCGGCGTAGGCGACGGCCAGGCCTGCGGCTCCTCCAATCAGGCTCAGCAACACGCTCTCGGTAAGGATCTGCCGAATGAGCCTGCTGCGTGCTGCTCCGAGGGCGATGCGTAGAGCAACGTCCGAGCGCCGCGCGGTGCAGCGCGCCAGCAGCAGGTTGGCGATGTTGGCACATGCGATGAGAAGAACAGCGGCGGAAAGAATCATGAGCATGCGCAGGCCGGCGCGCGTCTGCTGCTGCAAGCGCTGAATGCCGCCTCCGGCAGGCGAGAGAACCACGTGCTGGCGGGGAACGAGTGCCGCTCCGCCATGCTCGGTATACGCTGGGCGCGTGCGCAGCCATTGCTGCAAGGCTACAGAGATCCTTGCCTGCAGGGCTTGCAGGTTAACGCCTGGACGCACCCGGCCCAACAGGTAGAGCCAGTCTTCGTCAACCTGATTTAGCGAGGAGTTTGCCCCTTCGATTAAGGGCTCGGTCGCCAGCGGCATCCAGAAGTCAGGTGGGTTTGCAATGACGCGATCGCCAAAGAAGCCGGGTGGCGCCACGCCCGCGACGGTGAATGGATGGGTCTGCACATAGAGTGTAGAACCGACCACGGCGGGATCTGCGGCGAAGTCCGTCTGCCAAGTTTGATAGCTAAGTACGAGGGTGGGCGCTGCTCCGGGCGTGTCATCACTTTCGTTGAGCGGACGGCCTGCATAGGCGTTCACGCCGAGTGTGGCGAAGTAGTTCCCGGAAACATACTCAGTCCGCATTGGCTTGGCGGGCGCGGAACCGTATCGCACGCTAAACCCGCCACCACCGGCCTGGACCGCTGCCAATTGCTCAAACTCCGGCGCCGATTGTCTTAGATGAAGATAGAGATCGTAAGAGAAGAGGTCGAAGTCGCCGTCATCGTTTTCGAATCCGTTGTAGTAGCAGCAAGTATCCTTGTCTCCGATGCGATAGAGACGCGACGGATCGTCCACCGGTAAAGAGCGCAGCAGAATACCGTGGACCAGAGTAAAGATCGCGGTGTTCGCTCCGATGCCGAGGGCCAGCGTGAGTATCGCTGTGAGGGTGAAGCCGGGCGAGTTGCGCAACTGTCGCAAGGCGTAGCGGACGTCCTGCGCCAGCACCTCCAGAAATGGCAATCCGCGTTGGGCCCGGTAAGCTTCTTTGGTTTGGGAGAGACCGCCGAAGTCGCGGAGGGCCGCCGTCCGCGCTTGTTCGGGTGACATGCCGCGTTTGAGATTTTCTTCGATGGCGAGATCGATGTGGGCGCGGAGTTCTTCGTCGAGGTCGGCGTCGAGTTTTTGGCGGCCGAAGAGAGCGGCGCAGCGGCTGAGCAATGTGCGGACCAGGTCCATTTGCTGCTCCTATTCCGATGGCGCGAGAAAGCGCGCCATGGTGGCGGCGATGCGTTCCCAGTTCTCGGTTTCTTCTTCGATCTGTTTGCGGCCAATTCGACTGAGGGAATAAAACTTGGCGCGGCGGCCGGTCTCGGAGGTTCCCCACTCGGCCTTGACCCATCCGCGCTGCTGCAGGCGGAGGAGCGCGGGGTAGATGGTGCCCTGGTTGAGGCTTAGTCCGTTGTCGCTGACTTGCTCGATACGGCGGGCGATGCCGTAGCCGTGGAGTGGGCCCATGGACTCGAGCGTCTTGAGGACCATGAGGTCGAGGGTGCCCTGGAGCACGTCGGATTTTGATTCGCCCATTTGGCGTCTCTCCTGTTGACTTTCAACATATACGTTTGCACGCCGATAGGTTGAATGTCAACAGGTGGAGGAAGATCGCATCACATTATCCTGGCGAATTTTAGCAAACAGGGAGACGGGTCCATGCTGATGCGCGGGACAAAGCAAATATCCAAGCGACAGGCGGGCAGCCTTTCCGAAGAGAAACACCGCCTCTCTAGTTGATCTGCAGGTCTTCTAACGGCACAGGGATCGCATTCCATGCCGGGCACCGCAGGCCGAGGTGATGCGTACTGAAAATCGAATACGACGTTGAGATTTGTGTCCAACCCGACCAGCCGCGCCTGCTGGTAGTTATCTGCGGTCGCGAAATCCACCAGATAGGATTTTCCGGGCGCCTCGTAACTACTTCCACAGATTGGTGAATAGATGCTTTGCCCGTAATTGAAACTCCATACCTGGTGAGCCGTCATGTTAGCGGCATTCACAGAGTAGGCAGATACTTCACTATAGGTTCGAGTAAGGCCTGCTGGCTCCCCAGACGGCTGATTTACGCTTCCCAGTCCATCATTAAAGACCATGACATAGCCATCTGAAGTGATGGAAACCGCATGCTGGCCGATCGGATAGTCCCCTCCCGCGTCTAAGGTCAACGCCTTAGCTCTGAGCGACGGAAAGGTATACCAGTACTTGGTAGGATCACCTAAAATCCAGACGATCTCGTGGGTCGAGTAGTTTAATTTGATAAGGAAGTTCTCGCGACTGGAGACTATCACGGTATTATCGCTTGGATCATAGGTACTGGCGTTCACGTGAAACCAGTCGTCTCCGGGGCGCACAAATGCGCTTGCATTGTCGCCGTTGGCGAGCATGTAGGAGGTTAAGATGTCCGCCATGTCATACGTTTGAAAAGGTGGCTGACCTGAGAATGGCGCGATCTCCGAGACGATATCATCAATGCTATCGCCGAGATCATCCGTTCCATTGAATTCGGCTAAAAGGCCGTTCGGACCTGGATCGATGTTATGGGTGAAGGAATTCAGAAGAGGTTGTGGAAGATTGGTTGGCAGTGCCGACTGCGTGCCGTCTAATTGGAGCGCTGTAACGACTGGGCCGCTCTCGCTCCCTGCCACAAATTGCCCGTCTCCAAAGTAGACGGAAGAAGTAGCCGTCGCCGGAACTACCCAACGCACTTGACCGTCGGTATCGACAATTACGGGCGATGTAATTGAAGATTTCATAATGAAAAAGTTGAACCCCAACGTACTTCCCGGCGCCCTGGCCTTGATAATCGTCGGATTTAAGTAAACTCCAGTCGGATCCGTGTATGGCGCAGTTGTGATCTCATATTGAAGCTGCTGTGTAGAGCCATCCTGGAATGTGAGCTGGAAGGTCACTTGATTCTGGTAGCCCTGGTAAAGGCCAAAAACCGGGAGATTAATCAAATAGTGCTGCAGGTAGCCACGGCTAGAAAGGGCGGTCGCGCTCCAGTTCACGTTTACCGGCTGCGAGACCGAATTCGGCTTAGGCGAGATGTCGAATTCCACAGAAGCCAACTCGGGGACGCTTTGCCCGATCAATTGAACCGAGGCAATGAAGGGAGTTACACCCGGCTGACTGCTAACGATCGCGATGTCGCTCTGCTGCGCCTGAGTGCCGCTCTGGGCTGACGGCTCTGATCCGCGGCCGCATCCGTAAAGGACTATAGTCAGCCCTATTGCCCATCCACTCTTCTTGGCACATCTCCTGATGGCTGTCCTGTTCAATATTGAGACCCTCGCAGCAATGCAAATTTCAATCAGGCTTTTGCTCTATTGCTCATAACCAAAAAGTACAAATTCGCACATTTGCTGCATAGACGACATCACAAAGCCATGCCATTTCTCTGCATTCCGTTTCTAGTAAGCCAATTTGAGGCAATGGGTTGCCCCCGGTGGATGAGCGCCTTGGGCTATCAGCGGATTGGCAATCTGGATAGCAGCCGAGCGAGGGACCGTCGATCGATCCCTTATTTGAGGATTGAGACGGAGATTTACCTCTATGGGTTGCAGCCGCGATGGTGTGGCACGTAGATTTGGAGTGCGTTTTTTCGAGCAGCTGAGTTCAAGGCTTAGGAGACTCGTTGAATTTGGCGAGAAACGGATAAGGATGGTCGCAACCGATGCGGAACGTGACCACCGTACGATCTTAGCGCTGCTGCTCCGCCCAAGCCTTGAGTTCCTGGCCGGTTTGGAGTTCGTGGCCGATGACTGCATCGAGAAGCGCCCGGGTTTTTACGGCTGGAAACGGAGCATCGACGCGCAGGGCGGTATCCTGCATGGGCATCTTGACGATGTAGCCGGGACGGTCGTCGAACTGGCCGCCGTGGCTGGCCTGTTGTTCTTCCTGAGTCCATTCCGGGGCGGTTTCCCATAACAGCTTTGTCCGCCAGGAATGGTCTCCCATGACGATAACCAGGGAAGAATCCCACTGGTGCAGCTGCTCCAACAGAAGGCGCACATGCGCCAGGTACTGGTCGGCGAGAGCAAGATTATCGATGTAGGACGAGCCGGTGGTAGCGAAGGTCATCCGCTTGCGATCGAAAATACCGGGGGGATGTGGGACGGGTAGGTGAAGGAATACAAAGTCGATCGAGGGATCAGCAAGCAGCTTGTCGGACTGTGCTCGAATCTCCTGGAAATCGCGGATGTGCATTTCAGCGCCCAGTACGCTATCCGGCTCGGGCGCAGGCCCAATGTGCAGGTTCCACGCGATGTAGGAGACAAGAGTCCGGACAGAGCTTGAAGTTCTTTCCTGCCAGGTATCATCCGATTGCGAATAGTGCAGAACCGGATTGCGATCAATCCAAAAGCAACGATCCAGTACCGCCGGAAGTATTCGGCAGTAGGGGTTGTACCAACCGGCGACGCCTGTGGCATAGTTCGCGGAGCGCGCGTCCGCAAAAATAGTGTTGTGTTGATCAAATGGCTGCCAGGCACCGGTGATGGGGTTACGCAGCGACCTGAGATGGCCGTCCGCCGAAACGCGAACTTGGTCGCCGGGCAGCCCGGAGAACAGCGAGGGGACAACCTGCTCTGTCGCGATGCCCGCCGGGACCACGTGGGTAAATACGACAGATTGACCCGCCAATTGATCGAACGCGGGCAAACTGAGCCCCGGAAACCGCTGTTCGTAGACTTGCTGGTAGGACAACTCATCGAGCAGAATCCAGATCACTCTGGGGTGCTGGGCGCTAGCCGGCGAGGAGACGCTTCGAGAAGTCTCTACGAACGGCGGATTCAGGTTTCGCGCTTCCCATGCGCACCATCCGAACTGAATCAAGATGGTCAGACCCGCAAGTCCGACGAAAACCAGGAGCGCGGAGGCAAAGCTCTGGACCGGCAGGAACACCTTTTCCACCGCCGTACGGCGAAGCAACAGGAACCCGGTGATCACCGCCAAAATCAGCAAGAAGGAGCCTGACATCATCCAATGCGGGATCCGCCATCGTTGCAGCATCGCGACGTTCTTAAGAACGATCCAAGGAAGGAATAAAACGATACCGAGCCAAACAGGAAGCCAAACTCTACGGTACCTTTCCGCCAACCTGAGAACAACGGCGGTGAGCAGCCAGAGAAGACAGAGATCGATCCCGAATGCAATGAAGACCGGAGTCGCCGGCCAGTACAGGTGATACACCAGGTCATGGCTTGGTGAAACCAAGGGGCCTATCAGAAAGAGCAGGCACAACGTCGATATTCCGAGGGCAAGAATGACCGGGTGATTGAGTAGCTTCATGCTTTCTCGAAATGAAAGAGACTGCGCCCGTTTGCCAGGACCCTCTCACTCGCGAGCAGGAAATACCGAGAGAAGACCGCACGGAATGCCGTTTCGGTCAGGTCTGCGTACAACGCATCCCTGCCGCGTAGTATCTGCTGAAACATGCGATCGGTTGTTGGCACCCACTCCACGATGAGTGACCTGGTCGTGAGGTTGCGGCAGAGCGCGGCGATACGATCCAGGGGAATCTGGCTCCCGACCAGCAGGTGATGGAGCACGGCAAGCATCAATACTGTGTCGAACTGCCCCGAACAGCGGCTAAGGAACGACTCGTTCTCCTGGTTTTCCCAACCCGCGGCCGGTGTGGGACGGGCAAGGTCCACGCAAAGGGGCAGAACGTTTTTCCTGTTTGCCTCCACCTCGAGACTTAGCCGATTGACGGTCTGCACGTCGGTGTCGATGGCGACGACTTCGGCCCCAGCGTCGGCCGCGAGCACGGAATATATGCCGCGATTGCAGCCGACATCGAGCACTCGCTTGGGCCGAATCATTTGCAGGGCGCGAGTTACGAAGTCGCGCTTCGCAGCGTGGTCCTCAGCGCTGTAGTGGTTGGCTGTTTCCGCATACTCCGTCCAATTCGACTTCGCAGGCCTGTGAACGACGGCACGGACGTGACGCAGCAGGGTAGCCAAATTCTTCAAAATGATCTGTTGCGAGATTCCCGGTTCGCGAACGAAGGACGGGGCGATTCTGGAGGCCGCGCCGTCTCCAACCCGAGAGAGTATTCGGGGCAGCGTTACCGTCGAGAGCGCAGGCTGGCGAATACGCAAGCGCCAGGGCAACGCGGCAAAGACTTCGTCCGGGTCATACCCGTCCCGGCTCAGGATTGCGGCCTGAAGTGGCCAGCCCAGCTTCGCATTCGCGAGCAAGGGTAAGACGAAGGTTCTTACAAATTGGGCATAGGCCTGCCAGATCGGCTGATCCGGATCTGCCCGCTGGATAGAAAGCACATCGACAAAGACGGGACACGCGCGGTGAAAAAGGACATTGAGGGGGGTGGCGTCCTTGAGAATCCAGCCATTCTGGACAAGATCGCGACACAGGCTGAGGGTCAACTCCGCGGCACTGAGCCACATCGCTGGAGGCCATTCCCACGGATAGGATGGAAAACCGACGCGCGGATGGCGGAGAACCAGAGACTCGTCACCCTCGCCGCCAACCAGGACTTCGCTGGAGATCAGCCGCCCTTCCTGGACAAGCCTGGCGGCTAACGGGGTATCGAGGAAGGAAAGGATTTCAACATCGTAAGGAGGACGAACCTGGCGATATACGCCGTCTGCCCTGACCTGTACGCTCCCAGCCGGATCGCGGAATGTCGAAAATACCGGAGACGCTTGTACTCCGGACATCCTAAGAGCGCTCGATATCTGGATTTTTCTCTCTGTCGCGGGTGAAGAGGAGCTTCAGCCTGCGCCGGAAATAAAAGAGCGCTCCGGTGAATATCGCTCCCAGGCTCTGGAAGAGGAGGAGGCCGGAACCGGGATCGACGTAGGCGTGAGCCTGTTGCTCGAGGCTGAAAGATATGCCAAGAACCAGAACCAACAGAAATGCAAAAGACCTAAGTTTAGAAAGCAATGCGCCGATCCTTAAATGGAAGTTTTGGAGACAGGAAATACAGCCGAGCGCGAGCGAGAAGTTTAAAATCTCGGAGCAATTGAGAAATTTCGATGAATTTCTCTAATATCTTCTTTACTTATAGCAAATCAGTACACCTTTCTGGTTTGAAAATTTAGGGTTAAGGAAAAATTCTGAGTTTCACAATGGACTCCGAGAGCACGAACCCGGTTTGGCGGAATGAGTTGTTTGGAATGGCAAGATGCTTACCTCCCGCGTCGGGTTGCCAGAACTTGCTGAATTTGGCCAGAGGGGACCTTCAGCCTTCGCGGGTCAGGGGACGGCTCATCTTCGCCAGTCAAGCATGGCGTGGATTTCGCAGCCGCGGAAGAACGGGCACTCCCTCACCCGCCAGCCCGGAACGGCAAGCCTAGAACGCCGCCGCACCGGCCTGGGCTACTGCGTGGTCTTGTTCGCCGGAGCCTCCGCTGACGCCGATGGCGCCGACGACTTTACCTTTGGCCTTGAGCGGAATGCCGCCGGCGAAGATCATGATCTTGCCGTCGTTGGAGGCGTGGATGCCGAAGAACTGGCTGCCGGACTGGGAGTGTTCGGCGAGGTCTTTGGTGGCGATGTTGAAGGCGCGCGAAGTGTAGGCCTTCTTAATGGAGATGTCGATGGAACCGATCCAGGCGTTATCCATGCGGACGTGGGCGACGAGGTTGCCGCCGGCGTCGGCGACAGCTATGTTCATGGGTTGGCCGATCTCTTGGGCCTTCTTTTCGGCGGCGGCGATGATGCGACGGGCGTCTTCAAGTAAAACCTGGCTGCTGGGCATTTAGGAGTCCTCAAGTGGATCGTGAAAGATGGGTGGGCGCACGGACCGATGGTCGTGTGAGCCACTGGTCAGGGTACAGGAAGATGGCGTGGTTTGCGCGAGCAGAGATGAAAGGGCTGGGCGTTGGCCGAGCACGGTGGCGGCAAGATCACCTGGGATGGGACGCGGTAAAAGAAAGACGGCGCAGGAGACTTGGTCTCCTGCGCCGCTTTTGTGCTTCTAAGGCTACTCCGCTTCTTTGCGAGCCTTTTTGCGATTCCGTTTCCGCGCCAGCGCTTCTTTCACGCGACGCTTCTCACCGGGCTTCAGATAGAAGGAGTGGCGCTTGACTTCCTTGATGATGTCTTCCTGCTGAACCTTCCGCTTGAACCGGCGCAATGCGTTTTCAAGGGGTTCGCCCTCTTGAACTCGAACTTCCGCCAAAAGAAATACACCTCCAGACATCCCTGCGTGGGCTCTTTCATTTTACTGCAATGGAAGGGTTTGCGGGAAAGGCGGTCGACTCGAGACTAGGGTTGCCGAGACCAGGAGAATCGCCTGTACACTGCGGATTGGTGCTTTCGCACGTGGGGTTTCTATGATCCGTTCGTATCAAGGGCGCGCTCCGGTTGTGCCGGAGAGCTGCTATGTCGATGTATCCGCTCAACTTATCGGCGACGTTATGCTGGGGGAGAATGCCAGCGTTTGGATGAATGCGGTATTGCGAGGCGATGTGCATTCCATCCGGGTGGGGGCGAACTCGAATGTGCAGGACTGCGCGGTACTGCATGGGATGCGGTACGAATATCCGGTGATTGTCGGGGATTGGGTGACGATCGGCCATAATGCCACAGTGCATGGCTGCGTGATCGAGGACGCCTGTCTGATTGGGATCGGCTCGACTATTCTCAACAACGCGAGGATCGGTGAGGGATCGATTATTGCCGCCGGGGCGTTAATTCCCGAGCATACGGTGATTCCTCCGAACAGTCTTTGGGCCGGGGTGCCGGGGAAAGAGCGGCGGCGGCTGGATCCGCAGGACCGAGAGATGATTTTGAGGTTTGCGAAGAATTATCTGGATTATGTGGCGATTTATTTGAAGGAGCGGGAGGGTTGGGGCTAAGTTGTGAGCTGATCCTCCGCGGACTTAGCCTATTCCGGTTCAACGGCATCTGTGGTCGAGAGATCGGAGGGTTTCGATTGCTTGAGCCTCTCTACATAGGAGGCAAGAGCGGCATTGACGGTTGCGCTCTTCGATCGGTGCCCGCCGAGGGCCTGTGCTTCTTGAATCAGGGCGTCAAGTCTGTCGTCAGTCATAACCTTAGCCATTACCCTCCAGTGTTCACTAATGCTAGAGCAATCAGACGCCCAGCCCACTTGACGCCGTGGCCCACCATCTTCAGTAAACTTAATAGACGAAGAAGAGAGCAGCCACATATTCATGAGCACCTTGAAAGCCGTACGCGGCACGCGCGATCTACTGCCGCCTGAGACAGAACTTTGGAACCGTATTGAATCGACCGCCCGGGCGGTCTTTGGGCGGTACAACTTTGGCGAGATTCGTACCCCGATCTTTGAGGACACGCAGCTGTTTGCGCGTGGGGTTGGCGAAGAGACCGATATCGTTTCGAAGGAGATGTACACCTGGGAAGACCGGGCGCGAGCGCAGTCGGAGAAGGCGCAGTCGCTGACGCTTCGTCCGGAGAATACTGCTGGGGTTGTCCGCGCCTATATCGAGCATGGCCTGGGTGAGAGCGGGATGCTGCAGAAGCTCTATTACATCGGGCCACAGTTTCGACGAGAGCGGCCGCAGAAGGGCAGGCACCGCCAGTTCTACCAACTCGGCGCGGAAGTGATCGGGCCGCCGAGTTCGGGGTCGGAGTCTCCGTTGCGCGATGCCGAGGTGCTGGAGATGCTGGCGAGCTTCCTTGACGAGCTGGGCATTACCGGGTGGAAGCTGCTGATCAACTCGGTAGGCTCGGCGAGCGATCGTCCGCGCTACATCGCCGTTCTCAAGGAAGCGCTGAGGGCGGTTGCTCCGCAGATGTGCAGCGATTGCCAGCGGCGGGCGGAGACGAATCCGCTGCGGGTGCTGGACTGCAAGGTCCCCGAAGACCAGCCGATTATTGAGACGCTTCCGCGTATTGCGGACTACCTGGACAACGGGTCGAAGGCCCACTTTGCCGCGGTGCTGGCCGCGCTGGACGCCTGCGGCGTGGCCTATGAGATCAGCCACCGGCTGGTTCGCGGGTTTGACTATTACACACGCACGACGTTTGAATTCCAGCATGGCGGCCTCGGCGCGCAGAATGCGTTGCTGGGGGGAGGGCGGTATGACGGCCTTTCGGAGATAATTGGCGGCCCAAAGGCCCCGGGAATCGGCTTTGCCATCGGGGAAGATCGGCTCGTCCTGACGCTGGAGGCGCAGGCGGGTGAGATTTCGCCAACTCTTGCTGACGCTTATATTGCGCCGATTGGCGAGGGGTTGAATTCCGCGGCGCTGGTGCTTGCGCGAGAACTGCGCCGGAACGGCTTGCGGATTGATGTTGGCGATGGCAGTTTCCGAATCAAGAAATCGTTTGAGACCGGAAACAAGCTGGCGCGGAACATTGTGCTGCTGGGCGAGGATGAGCTGCAGTCCGGTATGCTGACAGTAAAGAACTTTGCCAGCGGTGAGCAGACAAAAATCGCGCGTGAGGCGCTTGCTTCCGCACTGACTGCACCGCACGAATAGGAACCCTGATTGCTCGACTTTTTAGGAACGCTTGAACGCACGCACAACTGTGGAGAACTTCGCGCGCCGTCGGCCGGCGCATCGGTAGTCTTGATGGGCTGGGTGAACAGGCGCCGCGACCACGGCAATTTGATCTTCCTCGATCTGCGCGATCGCTATGGAATCACCCAGGTGGTTCTCGACGCCGAGACCAGCTCTGAAGCTCATGCGAAGGGCGAGCAGATTCGCCCAGAGTATGTAGTCGCGGCGATTGGACGCGTGCGGATGCGAGGGAAGGACGTCATCAATCCGAAAATGGAGACGGGCGAGATCGAGGTCGTCGCCGACGCAGCTGCTCGTGTTGAACGATGCCAAGCTTCCGCCGTTTTCTCCCGCTGAAGATGCGATTGCGAACGAAGAGGTGCGGCTGAAGTATCGCTATCTTGACCTGCGCCGTCATGAGATGCAGCACAACCTTAAGCTGCGGCACGATATAGCGCTGGCGATCCGGCAATATCTGTCGAGCCAGGGATTTCTTGAGATTGAGACACCATTTATGACGCGCTCGACTCCCGAGGGCGCGCGGGATTATCTGGTGCCGAGCCGCGTTCATGCGGGGAGCTTTTATGCTCTGCCGCAGTCGCCGCAGCTCTTCAAGCAGATACTGATGATCTCAGGGTGCGACCGGTATTTCCAGATCGTGCGCTGCTTCCGGGATGAGGACCTGCGCGCCGACCGTCAGCCGGAGTTTACCCAGGTCGATCTGGAGATTTCGTTTCCGCAGCAGGAGACGGTCTTTGCAGTGGTTGAGGGATTTCTGAATGCGGCCTTTTCCGTGGCCGGATCGCCGATCCTCTCGCCGTTTCCTCGGATGACCTTTGATGAGGCGATTCGACGTTATGGCATCGATAAGCCTGATCTGCGGTTGCCGGAGTTGCGTGAGGTTCGCGAGGTCTTTGCGGCGGGCGATCTGGAATCGCTAGGCGTGAACCCTGCGCTTCCGGTGGTTGCTGTGCATGTTCCCGCGGTGGGCGAGCTTTCGCGCAAAGACCGTGATGACCTTCGATTGCTGTATCCGGCAAAGCTGGCGCAGCAAGGGACAAAGGTCTTCGACGATTTCAAGCGGCTGGAAAAGATGTTTCCAGAAGCGATGGCGAAGGTGCGCGAACTGGCCGGCGGCGCAGATGGCGATTTGTTCGCTTTGGTTGCAGCTGCAAATACGATTGAGGCGACTAGTGAGCAGCGCGGGCCGGGTGTGCTTTCGAGCCGTGAACGGCAGGTATTCGAGGCGGCCGGGGCGGTGCGTTTGGCGATTGCGCAGAAGTATGCGGACCGGCATAAGCGCTTCGAGAAGAAAGGTAACAGCGACGATTACAAATTTCTTTGGGTGACGGATTTCCCATTCTTTGAGTGGGACGAGGAGACGAAGAGCTGGACGTTTGCGCACCATCCATTCACTTCTCCGCATGAGGACGATCTGAAGGCGGGGCGGCTGACTTCCGATCCGGGCTCGGTGCGTTCGCTCGCTTACGACATTGTGCTCAATGGAATGGAGCTGGGTTCGGGATCGATTCGTATTCATCGCCAGGATGTACAGCAGCAGATCTTCAAGGCGTTAGGGATGAGCATTGAAGAGGCCAAGTCGCGGTTTGGGTTCTTCCTTGATGCGCTGGAGTATGGCACGCCTCCGCATGGCGGGATCGCGCTGGGGCTGGACAGGATTGCAATGCTGCTGGCCGGAGCGCAGAGCCTGCGCGAGGTGATCGCCTTTCCGAAGACGGCCAAAGCGATTGACCTGATGGTCGATGCTCCGACACCGGTGAGCGAAGCGCAGCTGAAGGAGCTGCACATTCGAACGGTGTTGAAGAATTGAACTCGGGCCCGGATGATCCGGGCCCTTCTTGAAAAGCTCCGAAACAAACCCGGCTCAGTCGGCGATTCCTGGATTGGGCGGGTCGATACCGAGGGCGGTCGCGAGCGCGATCAGGTGGTCCTGCTCCTGAACAACGATATTGCGCAGGCTTTCGGCGATTCCGAATTCATTCAGATCATCGGCCTGGCGAATGCGGCGACGATAGTTGCGGATCGTCTCCTTCTCGTTGTCCAGATCGAAGCGGAGCATCTCTTCCGCCTTCTCTGAAGTCTTGACGGGCTTGGGGGTGACCGAGGGCATTCCGCCGAGGTAATCAATGTGGTTGGCGATCTGGAGGGCGTGATCGAGCTCTTCGGCGGCGTGAACGGCGAGCTCGTCGGCGATATTCATGTAGGCGGCGCCCTTGAGCACCTGGGAGTAGTTCACGTAGGCGATGATGGCCTGATATTCGCGGGATAGGTCCTCGTTCAGAGCATCGATCAGTTTTTCGCGGGTAATTGCAGGTGTTGCGGTTGCAGTCTTAGCCATGCTTGCTTTCTCCTGCCGCTCGATTTCGTGCATAGCGGCGCATTCGTAAGATGCGTAGAACGCCTACGGGTTAGCTGGGATTGCCATCGCGAGTCAGGTTAATTGGGAATTCTCGGGGTCACCGAGGGGAGATGAACCGTCGTCTACCCACCGGGCACCACAGGCATTGCAAAGCCATGTCTCCTTGCCCAGCGGGAGCGGGAAGGGACAAGCAGGTAGAGCGAGGCGAGTGCAGCGCCGCGGGACGAGCCCTGAAAGGTAATCTTTTTGGAGCAGCATCTGGGGCAAAGAGGCTGAGCAAATTCGGCTCTGCTCATCGAAAGGCACATGGTCAGGGATGGGCTGAGCTTAAAAGTTCGCCCGCGGCGGTTTCATCGGACTGCTCCACTTGTAGCCGAATGCCTCCGACGAAATTGGATATCTGCCATTCGAGACGGACAAGGTTTTCGTCGCGGAGATATGCCGGGATTCCGGCGGATTCTAGAAGCGAACGGCCAACGATTGCTTCAGAGAGGTCGCGGTAGCGACGGATAGTAACAAAATTCGGGCTGATTGCTACTTGAGTTTCGAGGTCTTCGATCGTCGGCGGATCGAGATGACGCGTCAGCGAACTCCGCTCGCAAGCTAGTCTGCGCTGCCTCGGTGAGCGAGTCGTAGGAGCGGGCGAGTTCCATTAACTCGGGCTCACTCATCCTTGCGTATTGGCCGGCGAGTTCTTCGGGACTTGGCTGCATTTCAGTGAATTCTGGCAGGAGCCTTTCATTTTGCCGGGTAGCTCTTTGTCTGGTTCGTACGGGGATTGAAGACGCTGAAGCTTCCGCGCAGGGCTGGCGGTTAGCTTGAGGTAGTTGCCTGGGTCGGTCCCTCCCGAGAGATTGGCGATGTATTCCTCGGCGGTGTTGTGTTCGGCGCCACCTTCGTCGGAAAAGTGCAGCTGCCACAGCGTTTCTAGGCCTGGGGCTTTGCGGATGGTGTCGAGGGTGGGCGTCGATCCGCCTTTCTTCTCGCCGTTGTCCATGATCGCGACGCGCGCGCCGATCGCATCGACCAGCGCCGGGCTCGAACTCTGCATCCAGCCGTGGTGGGAGACGACGAGGATGTCGATGTGGCCGAGCTTGTTGTTCGGGCACATGAGCTGCATCTCTTTGTCCCAGGTTAGGTCGCCGAGGTCGAGGATTCTTAGCTTGCCGAAGGTGATGAGAGTGCCGAGTGAGCGGGCGTTCTCGGTTTGGTCGGCGGGACGGGTTTCTGAGGCGGCGCAATAGGGGTTGGGCTGGCCTGCTCCGGGGAGCGGCTTGTCGATGAGGTTTCCGTCGGCGCTGATGACCTGCACGCGCATTCCCTGGATGGGCAGCACATCGCCGGGCTTGGCGGTAACCCGATTGACATGGGCGCTTGCAAGCGCCTCTTTGTAATTGTTGTAGTCCCCGGTGACTTGTGGAGTCAGCTCACGGTTCTCTCCGTGATCGAAAAATACGCCGACGGGGATGCGTTGCAAGAGCTGGGGCACTCCGCCAACGTGATCGACGTGATAGTGCGTGATCAGCACGTTGTCGATCTTCGTAAGGCCCGCGCTCTTGGCAATTGCGGCAATGCGGTCGGCATCGCGTCCGTTGTTGCCGGACCATCCGGTGTCGATGAGCAGGGATTTTCCGGCGGGGGTGATGAAGAGCGTCGATTGACCGCCTTCAACGTCGATGAAGAATACCTGCAACTGGTTTGATTTTGTCTGTGCCTGGGCGATCGCGGCGGCGAGAATGAGAGCTAGGATTGCTGTGAATTTGCGCATAGGTTTCCGCAGCCATTTTGTCACAAATGCAGGGCACAGGGCTTAGGGCGCCGACGGGCCATCAGCGCGGAGGAAATTGGGATGGCTTGGATTGCGATCCGATGGCGCTCCATTTGAGCAGCGGGAGGAGCGACGAGTAGTCATCGGTCCAAAGGCGCAGGCCGGGGATTTGTCTGAGAGATTGAGCGGCATTGGCGATTTCGGGGCGGTTCAAGAGATCCTGGTCGGCGGTCATGAGCACCCAGTCGGCGCTGAAGATGCCTCGGGCGTCGTCGGCATCAGAGTGGATCATCACTGCTTGCAGTCCGGCGTTCTGTGCCTGCAGGGCGAGCTGGGGCGCGAGGTCGAGGTACTGGCTGGAGATGTGAATGGCGAGTACTCCACCGGGCTGGAGATGGCGACGATAGAGAGCGATGGCCTGCGCGGTGAGCAGGTGGATCGGGATCGCGTCGCCGGAGAAGGCGTCGAGCACCAGCACGTCGTAAGACGACGAGGTTTTATCGCGGGCGATGGAAAGCCGGGCGTCGCCGGGAACGATGTGAACCGTCGCATGCGAGTCGCGCAGGTAGGTGAAGAGGGCGCGGGCGAGGCGTTCGACGAGAGGGTCGATCTCGTAGAAAGTGATCTCGTCTCCCGGCTTGCCGTAGGCGGCGAGGGTGCCGGTTCCGAGGCCAACGACGCCGATGCGGCGTGGACGGTCGTCACAGCAGAGATCGAGCGCGAGGCCGACTCCGGAGTTGTGGGCGTAGTAGGACGAAGGCTGGGTGCGGAGGCCGTTGCCGAAGAGCTGGGTGCCGTGCTGGATGCGTCCGTGATAGAGGGTGCGGGTGGTCTCGGCCTCGGGCGGGAGGTGGGTCTCGGTGACGCGAAGCGAGCCGTAGAAGCTGCGTAGCTCGACCAGGGTATCTTCGCCAAGAACTTTGGCCTGGAAGAAGGCAACGTAGATGAGGGCGATAGCAGCGGCGGTCCAGACGAGGCGAGCGATCCAGCCGGAGTGCCAACTGGCGACGAGGGCGGTTGCCGCGAGCAGGATCGTCGCGATGGCGAGGTCATGGTTGGCGTGGAAGATGTTCGGCGCGACAACGCCGACCCAGATTGCGCCGAGCGCAGCTCCGAGCGAGATGAGCAGGTAGTAGCGGGTGAGCGCAGCTGCGGAGGGACGAAGGCGGTAGAGCTCGGCGTGGCAGTAGAGGCAAGCGAAGAAGAGCGCGGCGGTATAGACCGGGATCGAGATCTGAAGCGGCAGAGCTGTTCGGCTGGTGTAGAGCAGATAGGCAAAGATTGCGAGGGTGAGGGCGAGCATTCGCACGGAGAGGAAGCGCGGCCAGGCGCGGTCTGATGTGAAGGCGACGATGAAGCTGAGTAGATATGCGGCGAGAGGAACGATCCAGAGCAACGGGATTGAAGCGATGTTCTCGCCGAGGTGGTCAGTGACTGCACAGAGCAGCATTGAGGCGCAGGCGGGAAGGAGAATCCAGAGAGGCCAGGTCTTCGATAGAGCTGTGGATTCAGGTTCGGGGGCGATGCTCGCAAGAGAAGCCGCAGGGCTGCGGCGATGCTGGAGTGCGACCGCTCCGCAAAGTGCGGCGAAGATGCAGAAGCCTGCGTCCCACAGCAGGACCTGCGAGCGGAGCGCGAGACTCGGCTCGATGATTGACGGGTAGAGCAGAAGCGCGAGCAGCGAGCCGGCATTCGAGAGGGCATAGAGCCACCACGGCGGGCGATTCTGCTGGCTGGCGCGGGCGTGCCAGGATTGCAGCAATGGGCTGGTTGAGGCGAGGACGAGGAAGGGCAGGCCAATGGTTGCGGTGAGGAGCCAGAGGAGCGCCAGGATGGGATGCCAGGTGACGGCTTCGGCATTCGGCCGGAGGCGGACTTCCAGACTGAGGATCGCCGCGGTCAGCACGATAATGTGGGTCACGGCCTGAGCGCGCGGGCTGAGGTGCGTGGCCGCTAGGTGGGCGTATGAGTAGCCGGCGAGCAGCGCGCATTGGAAGAAGACCAGACAGGTCGTCCAGACCGCAGCCGAGCCTCCAAAGAGCGGGAGCAGTTGCCGGGCGGCGATCGGCTCGAGCAGAAACAGGAGAAGCGCGGAAAGAAAGGTGACGGTCGCGTAGAGGGCGGTGAGCAGCTTCATCCCGAGGCGCGGCTGGAAGCCCGCCCGCCCAGCCTATCTTTCGGAGCAGGCTCCGTCTACTGCTGCGCCGAGAAGCTACTGAGGAAGATGAGGAGGTGTCTTGAGTGCGGAGTCGGGTATGAACCTGCTTGGAGGCTGCGGAGGATTGGGGATAAACCGGCCCGGCGGCAGCGGCGGGGAGGGCTTGATCACTCGTGGCGTTGTGACCGAAACGACGGCTGGCGGCGGAGGTGCAGAGATCGCGTCCGGCACAGCAACTGTTGCTGCGGGAGTGCTAGGAGGTGAGGGCGGCTGAGGCGTCGGCATAGCTGCAGCGGATGGCGCTGGCTCGGTTGGTGCTGGCACGGATGCGGGCTGCGGCGATCGTGTCGAGGCCGCAGCAAGGGTTGCGGGTGCGGCCGGCTCCACATTGGAAGCTGCCGGTGCAGAAACCGGTGTTGTCGCCGGCTGGGTGATGGGAGCTGTAACTTCAGCGGGCGGTGGGGAAGCTGCTGGCGGTGAGACCTCAGCCTTGGCAGGTTCGATTGGGGCTGCGGGGGTTGGGACTTCGGCTGGCGGGTTGGCTGGAGGTGCGGGTGACGTTGGTATTGCGGCAGCTGCTGCGGTGGCCGGTGCTGGTGCCGCAGATGGCTCGACGCCCGGCGCGATGGGCTCCGCTGGAGCCGTAGGAGCAACCGCGGCGGTGGTAGCAGCCGGTGGAGGCGGTGATGGCATCAGCTTCACAGGCGCGGAAGATATCTGGGTGGCGCTCGATGGAATTGCAGTCGTGCCAGTGGAGACCGCGGGCGATCCGCTGTTGGCGGCGTTGAGGACGAGGGGCGTTCGATCGATTGGATGCTCTGCCCGGGTTGCGGTGAGCAACTTGCCGCCTGCCTGAAAAGTCAACGCCCAGACCTGATACGCGCTGGCGCTGCTGCGGATGGAGATGAGCTGACGTATCTTCCCTTGATTCCGGAAGACAAGCGTTGGGATGGGTGCGTGGATGGTCGCCTGATCCGATGACGGCGACTCAAGCGCGGCTGGCTCTTCGCCGACCATGGCGAGATAGCAGAGTGCGCGAACGAGTAGCGGCTGACTTCCTGCCTGGGTTGCCGACAAGACCTCGATTGCGCTGGGCGCTGGGGAGATCGCGGCGTTGAAGACCTCAATCGAGTGTGGGTTGGCGATTGCGGGGATGAATGGCACTACTCCGAAATGGAGGATGGGGATGATTTGAGGAGGGATTTGCCGGCCGGTGGTTTCCCCCTGCGAACCGCGGCGCACTACGGCCGTGAAGCGGGAGATCGAACCGTTCGGAGAGGTCGCCTCATAAGCGAGAAGCAAATGATTCGGCGCGACCGGACAGCCCATCTGCCGATAGGTGTATGACGAATCGAGCGTATAGCCATAAAACTGCGCCGATTCCGCGATGGCCAGCTGCTGTCGCAGCGCAACGGCCTGGTCGTCCGCACTCATTTGTTCCGGGGACAGAAGCGGAATGGAATACTCTGCGGCCGGACGTTGTGGTGTTGCGGAGCTGCTCTGGGCACCAGCGAACTCAGACAGCGACAGCATTGCGAGCGCGAGGAGCGCTGCTCCGCAAGCTGGCCGAGGTCGGATTCGCGATGGGTTCGGCATGAGAGCGTAACGCAGGAAAGGCAGCCATGCGGCTGCCTTTCCCGGTGATCCACTTTATGTTAACTCAGCGTTAGTGATGGGTTGTGTGGTGAACCGGCGCTTTCTTGGGCGCCGCTGGAACCGAACCGTCGCTCATGATGATCATGGGCGGCGTCTTGGTATAGGAGTCGAAGGTGGCGTCATACTTCACGCTGCTGCCGATGGTGGGGATGTCGGTCAGCGGCTTGGTCAAGTTGATGGTGAAGTCGGCAGTCTTGGTCTGCTGCGCGTCCTGTGAGACAGCCAGTTGCACCGAGCTCGCGGTCGCCTGAACGACGACTCCGGGAACTTCGGTGACGACGCCCTTCATCGTTGCCCAAACTGCATCGGCATCAGCCTGGTTGCCGTTGGCAAGGACGAACTCCTTGTCAGACAAGGCCATGGTCTTGATGTCGGTCGGCGGACCCGAAGCAGGATAGAGTGCCTGGTGCGCCAGAGTCTCAGGCGAGGGCGGCGGCGGCGCCGCTGTTGGCTTATAGGAGTCAGGTGGAGTCGCGTTGTCGTGGGCAAGCTGCTTGATCGCGTCGAAGCCCTCCATGCTGCCGTGGTATTTCTGATACCAATATTCGGCGGCCTTCTCTACGCTGTCTTTGGCCGCCGGTGGCGCATATTGCGCGGCGCGGGCCAGATAGAAAATAGCGTTGGGGAGGTCCTTGGGGTCCTCCTGCACATAGGCCTGACCGAGCATATAGGTCTCGTTGATGCCGGGGGCTCCGGCTTGAGCGCTGAGGTCGGGATAGGACTTCAGCTCCTCTTTGTAGTTGTCGATCGCGTCCTTGTAATCCTTCTTGCCTACGTCGTCGGTAGCGACGGCGCTCAGGAAGATCGGGGTGGTAGCCGCTTTGAGCTTGGCAAAATCTTCAGGAGTGATTCCCGAGCAGGGCGCCGGCGCGGTGACCTTGAGCGCGGCATCGGCGACCTTCGCGGCATCATCGAGCATCGGCTGGGCGCCAGCCGGATCAGTGGCGGCCTTGGCAGTTGCCTGCTGCTTGGTGAGGTAAACGTAGACGAGGGCGGCACGCAGGCTGGTGGGATCCACATCGAGAACCCGCTTGGCCGTCTTCAGCATGTTGGCGGAATCGTTGGCCTGCTGGTAAGTCAACAACAGGGTGGTGAGAACCTGGCTCTTGACGACAGTATTGGGATACTTGGTCAGGAAATCCTCAATCGACGCAGCCTTCGCGGCCGGGGTGGCCTGGCCGATCGCATTTTGATAGGTGTTGAACTCAGCCGGATCCTTGATCGTAAGCTGGTCGGAACAGTTGGGGGCTTGCGCATAAGCGGCAGGCACCGCGCCGAGTGTGCTGGTGGCGATGGCCAACACGGAAGCTAAAGCGAACTTCTTCATCTAACGCTCCTCAAGAACTTCTTGTTTCACAGCCGTATGCGCGGTAGGCGATACCGGAGAAACCTTAAAACATGAGCCGCCCGTCAGTAAACGTTCGACTCGGCAAGTTGATTGCTGGATTATATGAAGCACCGAAGTAAGTGACAAGCAAAGTGTTTGCCGCCTGCATCTACCAATATCGGTGAGATGAACGATTCTGGCAACGGGAGATTCGTTGGAGAGATCATTTCCTGAGTGGGCGGGATGGAAGGGGTCCGGCTTATCCGGTCAAACTGAAAGCGAAAAAGGAGGCGAATTGGCTATGACCGAAACGAAGACCAGGGAGCTAAGTGGTCAGAAAGCGGTAATAACCGGCGCCGGCCGCGGGATCGGGCGGGCCATCGCGATCCGCTTGGCGGAGATGGGGGCGACCGTGTTGCTGGTTGCGCGCAACGCGAGCCTGCTGGAAGTTCTCCAAGCAGAGATCGGCGGAGCCGGCGGGACCGCCAAGGCGATCCCGTGCGATCTTCGCAGCCCTGAGGCGGTCGCGGCGCTTGGGGAGCATATTCGGGACGCTTATGGCCGCTGCGACATTCTGGTGAACAATGCCGGAGTCACAAACCAAGGCCGTCCATTGCATGAAACTGCGATGGCCGATTGGGACGCGTTGATGGAGACAAATCTGCGCGGGCCTTTCCTGATGATTCGGGCGCTGGCGCCGCTAATGATTGAGGCGGGACGGGGCCATATCGTGAATATCTCTTCTTTGGCGGGGAAGAACCCGCTTCCGAATGGGGCGGCGTACTCGGCGTCGAAGTGGGGATTGAATGGACTGACGTATTCGGTTGCGGAGGAGCTTCGGCCTTATGGCATTCGCGTGTCGGTGGTAGCTCCGGGCTCGGTGAACACCAGGTTTGGTCTTGGCGATGGCGGAAAGGATCCGGCGACGAAGATCCAGCCCGAGGATGTGGCGGCGATTGTGGCGATGCTGGTGACGCAGGCTCCGCAGAGCTTTATTAGCGAGGTGCTGGTGAGGCCCACGAAGAAGTAGCGGGCAGCGAAATTTGTCGTCCAGATTTGTGAGGGCGGAAGATCCACTGCTGAATGTATCGAAGACCCTCGCACAGACTCTACCGGGAGTGGCAGCAGGGCGCGGAGCACCATCAGGGGCAAGATCGCGGTGAATTTTGCGCGAATCTGCCATGACACCCGGATATGTAGCGCTCGGGACGCCTTATCCACAAGATGTAGGGCCCTTTGTGTTGACCCCGTCTAGTGGGGGCGATAGCATTTTTATACGGCGCTTCCGTGGGCGAAATTCACTCCAGCCCTTTTCATAAGCGGGTTACGCAGAACAGGTTGTCGACGAATGTTGAAGCTGAAAAAGATCCAGATTCTCGGATTCAAGTCATTTTGCGACCGCACCGAGGTGCACGTTCCCGGCCACGGCATTGCCGTCGTGGTGGGGCCAAATGGCTGCGGCAAGTCGAACATCCTGGACGGCGTGAGCTGGGTGCTGGGCGAGCAGAGCGCCAAATCACTGCGCGGGGGCAAGATGGAGGACGTCATCTTCGCCGGAACGCGCGACCGCAAGCCGCTGGGGATGGCGGAGGTTTCGCTGACGCTGATCGATCCGGAGGCCTACGACGGGCCGCTGCCGCTCGTGCCCGAGATTGAGATTCAGGACGAGATGCCCGCCGACCTGGCTGACGGCGGGGACTGGAACGAAGAAGAAATTCGCGCGGCGAAGGCGGCCGAGGCTGAGGAGATCATCGCCGATGCGCAACCCGGGCAGGTGCTGGATGGTGAAGCTGCTGAAAACCCGGCCGAGGCTGCGATGGACGGCGCCGCGAACGAAGTGGTGCTGAAGATTCGGCGGCGCAAGTTCCAGAGCACCCCGCAGCGTGGCGAGATTGTGATTTCGCGGCGGCTCTTCCGCACTGGCGACAGCGAATATCTGCTGAACGGGAAGCTGTGCCGGCTGCGCGATATTCAGGACATCTTCATGGGCACCGGTCTTGGGCCGGAGTCTTACGCGATTATCGGCCAGGAGCGCATCGGGCAGCTGCTGAGCTCGAAGCCGCATGACCGTCGCGCGATTATCGAAGAAGCCGCCGGGATTACCCGCTTCAAAACGAAGAAGCGTCTTGCCGAGCTGCGGCTGGAGCAGTCGAAGCAGAACCTTGCGCGAGTCAACGACATTTTCGAGGAGGTCACCAAGCAGGTGACTTCGCTGAAGCGCCAGGCGGCGAAGGCGGAGCGCTACGGCGCGCTGCGCGACGAGATGCGTGCGCGGCTGCGCGTGGTGTTGGCGAGCAAGATCGCGGCGATGGATGCGGAGCAGCTTTCGCTGGCGGAAGAAATTGCCACGCTGAGCGGCGAGATCGATGGACACACAGCGCAAGTGGACGCGCTGCAAGGCGAGTATTCGACTGGAACGGCGCGCGGCTACTCTCTGGACATCAGCGCGAAGGAAGCGGCGGCGCAAGCGAGCCAGGCTGCGGTCGAACTGGAGCGCGCGGTCTCGCGGCAGAGCTCGAACGAAGAGCGCATTGCGGAACTGGATTCGCGCACTACATCTGGCGCAGCCGAGCTTGGCCACGCGAAGCAGCATTTGGACGGGCTGACTGCAGAGCGCGAGGGACAGCGGAGTTTCCTTGAAACAGCAGCGGCGGATGCGGCAAGTTTCCGCCAGCAGGCGCAGCAGAAGCAGCAGCAGGTCCGCGATGCGGCGCAGGCGGTTGGGGTCGCCGAGCAGAAGCTCGAGACTGGACGCAGGCAGGCGATGCAGTTGCTGCAGCAGGCGGCGCAGGCACGCAACCAGACGGCTCAGGCGGAAGAGGCGTTGGCGGCCCTGGAACGCGAAGCGAGCCGGTTGGCGACGGAGATGGCGGCCGCACATCGCGATCTTGAGGCGCTGGGTGCGGAACGCGGGCAGTTGTCGATGAACTTTGAGTCAGTGACCTCGACTCTCGAACGGCTGGAGAAGGAGATTGCCGAGCTTCGAACGGAGATCACGGCAAAGCGCAATGAAGAAGCCGAAGCGAAGCGCTGCGGCGACCAGCTTCGCGCTGAACAGGCCACGCTGAGCGGACGGCGGAATTCGCTGGAGTCGCTGATTCGCGATCACAGCTATTCGACCGACACGGTGAGGAAGCTCCTGCGGCAGAATTCGCTGGGCGGTGCGCTTGCTCCGGCGGGAACGCTGGCGGATTTTCTGGAAGTAGATGGGCAGTATGAAGAGGTCGTCGATGAGTTCCTTCGCGAAGAACTGAATTATCTCGTGGTGAAGAGCTGGGATTCGGCCAATGAAGGCATGCGGCTGCTGAAGCATGATATCGATGGGCGTGCGACATTCCTGGTTCATCCTGAAGATGCGCAGGCGAAGTTTTCCTTTGCAGCAGGCGCGGCGGTGGGCAGCTATGAGCAGCGCGGCGGCGTGGTGCGGCTGAAGGACTGCATTCGGGTATTGGATGGATTTGGTTCGTCGCTGGAAGTGATTTTGCCGAAGCTGCGCGAGGGGTATGTGACACCGGACGCGGATACGGCGCGGAATCTGGCGCTGGAAAATCCTCATGCATTTTTCCTGGCGCCTTCGGGAGAGTGTTTTCACAATGTAACTGTGACCGGCGGCAAGCCAAGTGTGGAAGGTCCGCTGGCGTTGAAGCGCGAACTGCGGGACGCGCAAAAGAAACTGGAGCGCGTTGAAGCTGAGTTGAGCGCGGCGGATGTTGCCGCAGCTACTCTGGCGAAGACGATCAGCGAGTTGACGTGGCTGTCGGAATCGAAGAGCGAAGAACGGCGCAACGCCGAGCGCGAGAGCGCAAACCATACGGCGGCGCTTCGCCAGATGGATGCCGAGGTGCGGCGGCTTGAGGGCCGCGCGCAGCAGTGGACGATCGAGAACGAGCGCAACAAGGACGCGCGGCGGGCGAAGGACGAGTTCATCACCCGCAAGCGCGAAGAGACGCAGACAGCTGGAGACGGAACACGAGAGCGCGGAAGCGGCGCTTGGCGAACTGCAGCGGTCGGTGGAGGAGTTGCGTTCGACCCGCGAAGCTGCGCAGAACGAGGCTTCGGCAGTTTCGGCGGAGCTGGCTGGCCTCGAAGAGCGGCGGCGTGGCGCGGAGATGGCCTTCGCGCGCATCGACCGGATGTATGGCGATCTGGCGCAGCGAGTTCAGCAACTCGAGCAGCAGCTGAGCGCGGCGAATGCGGAACGCGAACAACGGCTTCGCGAAAACGAGCAGCTTGGGGTAACGCGCGAGCAGCTTTCCGCGACTCGGGAGCGGGCGCTTCAAGAAGCGGCGCGCTGGAGCGAGGAGGCTTCGGCTCTACGCATTTCACTTGCCGAGATGGAGGAGGCGCTCAAAGCCGCGCGTACTCAAACCGATGCGCTGCGCGACACGAGAAGCGAACGGAGCGCGCAAGCTGCGAAGCTGACTTCGGACCTACAGCATATTGAAGAGTCGTGTGTGAGCGATCTCGGAGTCGAGGCATCTGCGCTGCGTGAGGACGCGGAGATTGCGCGCATCGAGGCGAGCGCGCTTCCCGAGGAGGAAGAGGCGTGTCGCGGCCTGAAGCAGAAGCTCGAAGCGATGGGGCCGGTTAACATGATGGCGCTCGAAGAGTATCAGGAAGCGGCGCAGCGGCATGAGTTCCTGGAGACGCAACGCAAAGACCTGCTCGACTCAATCGAGAACACGCAGTCGACGATCAAGGAGATCGACCAGATCTCCCGGACGAAGTTCGATGAGGCCTTCGGCAAGATCAATGAGAACTTCGGCGTGACGTTTGGCCAGCTCTTTGGCGGCGGACAGGCGTTCATGAAGCTGACCGATGAGGAGCACTCGATTGACAGCGGCATTGATATCGTGGCGCAGCCTCCGGGCAAGAAGCTGCAGAATGTTTTGCTGCTCTCGGGCGGCGAGAAGGCGCTGACCGCGCTGTCGTTGCTGATCGGGATCTTCCACTATCAGCCGAGCCCGTTCTGCGTGCTTGACGAAGTGGACGCGCCGCTCGATGAGTCGAATGTGGGCCGTCTGGCGGAGATGATCAAAGGAATGGCGGCAACGACACAGTTCGTGATTGTGACCCACTCCAAGCGCATGATGCAGGCAGCGGACATGATCTACGGCGTCACGATGCAGGAGCCGGGCGTATCGAAGGTGGTTTCGGTGCGGCTGGGCGGCGCCGAGAGCGACAACAAACCGCGTCGCGGGCGCGGCGAACATCTGCCAGAGCGCTCTGCTGAGACGCAACTGGCGACTGCGTAGATTCCTTAGTCTCGGATCATGGTTTCCCCGCTTGACATGCCCCTTCTGTGCGTGGCATGTCAACGGGAGACGTGAAAATGCGCGTATTTTACGTCGTTGACAAAGTGCTCCGGCCACCGGACAATCGAATCTTCAGTTCATCCCCCGAGAGGCCTCACTCCTTGCCAGCTTTGCTCCAGACCGAATTAGCAGATTTGCATTTGCACGCCCGCGGCAAGGTGCGCGACATTTATGCAGCGGGCGAGTTTCTGCTGATGGTGGCGACCGATCGCATCTCGGCCTTCGATCATGTTCTGGCGAGCGGAATTCCCGGAAAGGGAAAAGTACTGACGCAGCTCTCACTTTTCTGGTTCGACTTTCTTGCCGACATTGTTCCCAACCACTTGATTACCGCTAATGTGGATGAGTATCCGCCGGATGTGGCGGCGCATGCCGAGGAGCTTCGCGGCCGGTCGATGCTGGTGGCGAAGGCGAATATGTTTCCGGTCGAGTGCGTGGTGCGTGGATATCTCTCCGGTTCGGGATGGAAAGATTACCTGGCGACAGGTAAAGTTTGCGGCATTGCGCTGCCTGCGGGCCTGCGGGAGTCGGAACGGCTTCCGGAGCCGATCTTCACTCCGGCGACGAAGAGCGTCGATGGCGAGCACGATGTGAATATTTCCTTCGAGGAGATGGTGGCGCGCATCGGGCGAGTGCCGGCGGAGACTCTGCGGAGACTAAGCCTGGCGATCTACAACAAGGCCGCGGATTATGCGCTGACGCGCGGACTGATCTTGGCGGACACGAAGTTTGAGTTTGGCAAGACTTCGAAGGGCGTGATCCTGGCCGACGAGGCGCTGACTCCGGACTCGTCGCGCTATTGGCCTCTCGACAGCTATGAGCCGGGTGGGCCGCAGAAATCCTTTGACAAGCAGTATGTGCGGGACTATTTGGAAGAGATTCGCTGGAACAAAAAATCGCCCGCGCCGGCGTTGCCGGAGGATGTGATTGCGCGCACGCGTGAGAAGTATTTTGAGGCGTACAGGTTACTGACGGGGTCGCCGCTGCATGTATGAAGCGCCGCGATGGCGGTCGTTGCTATGGGATGAGCTTTGGGCGAACGGGCTTGGGGACGAGCGCGCATGGCGATAGTGGACTGGGTGATCGCAGCGATCGTGATACTTGCAGTGATCGGGGCGGCAAAGAATGGGTTTTTCGTCGAGGCGTTTTCGCTCGGCGGCGTGGTGCTGGGATTGCTGATCGCCAGCTGGAATTATCAGCGGCTGATGCCGTCTTTGTTGCAGGCGGTGCATACGCCGGCAGTTGCTGAAGCGATTGCCTTTCTTGCGATTGCGCTGGTGGTGATGATCGCGGCGGGTTTGGTGGGGCGGATCCTGCATCGAACGGCGCACTCGATCGGGCTGGGCTGGCTCGACCGGCTGATTGGCGCGGCATTTGGCTTTCTGAAGGGTTGTGTTGTGGTGACGCTGGGCGTGATGGCATTGGCGGCGTTTTATCCGCAGTGCGGGTGGCTCGACCATTCGCGATTGGCGCCGTATTTTCTGTCGGTCGCGCACACCACGACGGCAGTGACCCCCGCTGAGTTGGGGGAGCGAATTCGAGACGGTGTAAAGATCATTCGGGATGCGCAACCGGACTGGCTCAAGCCTCAGGCGACGAGCGGCCTCGGCGGCGGGATCGCCGGATGATCGACAAGGAATAACCCGGCTTTAAGCCGGGAGAAATTGAACAAGGCCGGGAGAACACCGGCCAGAGAGAGGCTTCTTTTGAAGCGAGAGCTGGATAGTCTGGTAGCACACATGCAAGCGAGCGGCATCACCTATGCCGAAGGGGTGCGCGAATTCAAGAAGCGCTTCATTCTGGAGGTGCTGGCGCGCCACCGGGGCAACCAATGCAAAGCCGCCGCGGAACTGGGCATGCACCGCAACACGCTCAGCCGCACCATTGCCGAACTGGAGCTGAATCCGGCGCAGATTCGCCGCGGGCTGAAGCGCCCACCGCGGAGCGAGCGCCCTGCGATGGAGCTGAAGCAGACGGTCGGCTCGTAGGCCTTTGGGTCGCGGACCCGAGATCACTCTCCCATAGAATGAGAAGAGCGGCGGGTGCGGCAGTAGTCGCGCCCGTGCATTCCTCGATCGGGAGAAATCCATTTTGACTTCGTTGACCGTCACTCTGGGTCCACAGGCCGCCGCGCCCGCTGAGGAGCCGCGGGTTTTCATCCGCAAGGGCTTTATCTGGGACTCAGAGCCGGCCTATCTCTTCGACATCGATGGGACGCTGTTGCGCAGCCAGGACCGGATCCACGTCACCTCATTCTTTTCCAGCGTGAAGAGCGTGATGGGACGGGAGCTGGATCTCGATCCCGTGGTGCTATCGGGCAACACCGATCCAGGCATCCTGCGCGACGCCTTTCGTGCGGCGCAGCTGGAAGATTCTGAATGGCATCCAGTGCTCGAAGATATTCTCGACGCGATGCGCAATGATGTTCTCGCGCAGCGCGATACGATGCAGGTGCGAGTGATGCCGGGGGTCGAGGCGACGCTTAAACACCTGCAGGCCAAGGGCGCGGCGCTGGGGGTCGCGACGGGCAACCTCGAGTCGATTGGCTGGCTCAAGATTGAGCTTGCCGGATTGCGGAATTGGTTTAGCTTTGGCGGATTCAGCGACCGGTTTATCGTTCGGGCGGAGATGATCGGCCATGCTGCTGCGCTGGCGCGCGCGATTGTGGGCGCCGATGCGTCAGTCTGCGTAGTGGGAGATACTCCGTTTGACATTTCGGCGGCCCAGGCGAATTCCCTGCCGGTGATCGCGGTGGCGACGGGGCGCTACTCTTTCGAAGAGCTGATGGAATGCAATCCGGACGCATGCGCGACCACGCTCGAGGCGTTGATGGACGGGACTCGGCGCAGAGCATGAGAATTTCGTTGATCTTTGGTTCGCGTGAACGCAGCTGGCTGACGATGAGCGCCTGCGCCGGCATCCTCGCGGCGCTCGCTTCCCTGCCCTTGCGAGGCCTTGCGCAGGCTCCGGCTGCCTCTTCGGCGGAACGGCAGCCGACAGATGAAGTACAGCAGCTCACCGAAACCAAGGTTGAGATTCCGCTCTCGGCAGCGACGCAGACGAATGGCGCGGCATCCGGAGCACTAGCGGCCGGAGCACCGGCGAATACGCAGGGCTCCGCTCCAGCAGCGGCTGAGATCCCGCCGGAGACGCATCTGAGCGGGAAACAAGCCCACAAAGCTGAGAAGCTCTACCTGCAAGGTGCAAAGCTGCTCGATCAGGACGATTGTCAGGGCGCGTATCAGGCGTTCACGGCGGCGGCGACGCTCGATCCCGGAAACCAGCAATATTCGACGGCGAGAGAGATTGCGCGCCAGCACCTGATCACGCAGCTGGTGCAGGAGGCGGTCAAGGCGCGGCTGAGCGGGCACCCCGAAGTGTCACGGCAGAAGCTCGAGGACGCGCTGGTGCTCGACCCGAAGAATCCTGTCATTGCACAACATGTCGAGGAGTTGGCCAACGACCAGAAGATGTTTGTCGATCAGGGCGACGCCATGGGCGTGGACGCCGAGGGACCGATCGAGCTGACCCCGGCGAGCGTGAAGAAGAGCTTTCACCTCAAGGGGACACAGCAGGAGATTCTGCGGCAGGTTCTAACGGCCTACCAGCTCACGCCGGTGATGGACAGCTCAGTGCCCCAGGGGACCACCCGGCTGGATGCCGACGACGTGGACTACGCCCAGGCCTCAGAGATGGTGAAGATGCTCACCGGGACGTTTTTCGTGCCGCTCGATCCGAAGCGCGTGCTGGTGGCGAAAGACTCAAAAGAAAATCGGCAGAAGTATGAACGCATGGTGATGGAGTCGGTTTACGTTCCGGGGGTGACGACGACCGAGATGACCGAGATCACCAACGTAGCGAAGAATGTCTTCGAGGCGCCGGTCGCGGTCGCGCAGCCGACGAGCGGAATCCTGACAGTGCGCGCGCCGGAGAACCGCATGAAGGCGCTGAATGCGACGCTCGAAGAGCTGCTCGACGGCAAAGCGCAGGTGATGGTCGAGGTGCGGTTGATCGACATCAATAAGGTGCGCACAACCGAGCTGGGAGTGGAGCTGCCCTCGCAGATAACGGTCTTCAATGTCGATTCGGAGATCAACCAACTGGTGCAGGGCAACCAGGCAGCGATTAACCAGATCATCGCCAGCGGGCTGGCCGCGCCAGGCGATTATGGCGCGATCCTCGCGATCCTGATCGCCACCGGACAAGTGACGAGCTCGATCCTCACGCAGGGATTTGCGACCTTTGGAGGAGGACTGACGCAATTTGGCGTGGTGCCCGGATCGGTGACGGCAAACGCTTCGCTGAATACCAGTGACACCCAGGTGCTGGATGAGATTCATCTGCGCGTGCAGGACCAAGAGACGGCGACGTTCCGCGTTGGGACGCGTTACCCGATCGTCACCTCGACGGTTTCTTCCGGCGGCAATGCGCTGAGCACCTCCGGGATCAATACAGCCGGACTCTCGAGTACTCTGGTCGGGCTTGGCTACAACGCGTCGAGCCTGAGCGCACAGGTGACGATTCCGCAGATCCAGTATCAGGATCTTGGCCTGACCTTGAAGGCGACTCCGTGGGTGCAGCATGGCACCGAGGTTTCCCTCAAGATGGACCTCGAGTTCACCGCGCTTGGCGGCACGACGCTCAACGACAATCCGATCCTGAACAATCGCAAGTACACCGGGACGATCACGCTCAAGGATGGCGCGAGCGCGATGGTGGTCAGCACGCTCTCGAAGCAGGAAACCAGAGCAGTCGTGGGCATACCGGGAATCAGCGAACTGCCGGGGCTGCGCTCGACCACTGACGACTCGAAGAACCTGAATATGTCTACGTTGCTGGTGCTGGTCACGCCTCACATCGTTCGCCGGACACATACCGATGTGGCGGGACGGGAGATTATTTTCCCCGTCCATGAGTGAGGGCTTTCCCTGGTCGCCTTGTGCTGAGTGTGGATCTCCGGCGTATGCTGTGAGGCATGAATTCCAAGCAATCGATTCGCACCACGCTCCCGGTGGTTTGTGTTCTCTTCATCTCCGCGCTCGCTCCAGCGCAATCCCTCCCTATCGTTCCGCCGCTGCATACCAGCGGTCATGACATTCTCGACTCGGCCGGCCATAAGGTGCGGCTGACTTCGGTGAACTGGTATGGATTTGACCAGAAGGAGTTTGTGGTTGGCGGCCTCGACCACGCGCCGCTGGACACAATCGTGCAGGAGATTGTCGACCTGGGCGTGAATTCGGTGCGGCTGCCGTGGGCGAATGAGACGCTGGAGCACGATCCGCTGGTGCCGGGTTATGCGGTGAAGGCGAATCCGCAGTTCAAAGGCAAGCATGCGATGGAGGTCATGGATGCGGTGATCCATGCGCTGGCCGAGGCGCACATCCTGGTAATCCTCGACAACCACATGAGCAATGCGGACTGGTGCTGCAGCGAGACCGACGGGAATGGCCTTTGGTATAACGCCGAATATCCCGAGTCGAAGTGGCTAGCCGACTGGCGGACGATTGTGCGCCGTTACAAGAGCGAGGGCTGGGTGGTGGGCGCCGACCTGCGCAATGAACTTCGCAGCGGAGCGGCATGGGGCGGCCCTAACCCGAAGCTCGACTGGCATGCCGCGGCCGAGCGTGGAGGCGGTGCGGTGCTGGCGGCGAATCCGAAGCTGCTGATCATGGTGGAGAGCCCGGATTATTCGACTAACTTCACCGGATTCGACAAACTCCCTGTGAAGCTCAAGGTGGCTGACCGGCTGGTCTATTCGCCTCATGCCTACAACATCGACCAACACCCCTTCGCGAGCTATGACGAGCTGAAGCAGGCTTATGACGCGCGCGCTGGTTTCCTGCTGCATGCGGAGCCGGGTGTGCCGTTGTGGGTGGGTGAGTTTGGGACTTGCCAGACGCTGGCGTGTGGCGCGAACTCGGATTGGTTTGTGATGTATATCCGCTACATGAAAGAGAACGATCTGGCGTGGAGCTATTGGGCGCTCAACGGCACACAATCCAGTGGTGCCAGCCGAAAATATGATTCGGTTGAGACTTATGGGCTGCTATCGACGGATTACCAGCATGTGGCGGCTACGAAGATTGTGGAGCTGTTGCGCACGGTTGAAAATTAGCCGGCGCGCGCGCTAACTCCTCGTGTACTTCGCCCGCATCTATGCGTGCACTACATGAAGGCCGAGGTGCTTTTCGAAGAGATCGAAATCGCGGTCCCGGTGTAGGAGAGAATGGCCGCCTGATATGCAGCATGTCGCAATATAACAGTCGATCGTCTTGCGTACGGTGCAACCACGTTGCCGGAGAAACCTATAGTTTCTTGCCGCGGCTATTGCGAAGTCTCTGCCTCCAGTGTCGAAGACCTCGAATCGAGAGAGTTCTTCTTTGACCTCGAAAAATGCATGGTCGTGGCGAATTCCCTGTAACACCTCGCATAAGGTCAGATCGGTCAATCCGAGGCGCTCTCGACCCATTTCACGATCTAGCCATCTGGACTCAGCATTCTCAATACCGGTCAGATAGTCTATCCACACGGTCGAATCGACAACGATCATCCTTTGACCTTTTCCTTGGGGTCCCAGTTCTGCACTCGACTGAGGCGCGATTCGTCGAGGTCTCCCTCCCACTGAATCTTTCCGCGCAGGCGCCGGATTGAGGGTTGCTCATGGACCTTGACCAATAGCCGCAGGGCTTCCTCTACGACTGCTCTCTTGGTACGCGAGCCTGTTTTCTGCATCGCCTCGTGAATCAACTGATCGTCAATGTCGATATTTGTTCGCATGGGGGCGCTCCTCTCGATGTGTAAGAATCTCACATTTATGTGTATTAATCAATTGGCGAAGATCTCGGCCTACTTGACGCCCGGGGTCCGAGCCACAATCGCACAAGTTCCCGCCCCCGAAGCGGCTTTCTTGCAGCGGTCGATGGCGTCTCCGTCAGCGATTTGCTGATCGAAGGCGGCATGAGCGGCTCCCCATGCTCCCTCGCCGTTGGTGGCGAATGCCTTGAAGGGGGCTCCGAGCAGGTACTGTTTCCATGCCTGTTCGCCCTGATCGTGCAACCCAGCGGGCCCAGGGACGATTGGGGGTTGGGGCGCGGGTAGTAGGTCGTTTCCGAGGGGCAGCAGGTTGTGGGATTTCAGGAAGGCGTTTACGGTGTCGGACCATGCTGAGATGTGCGAATAGAGATGATGGCCTTCATCGCGGTCGGGTGGGGCGAGGACGAACTGCTCGGATGCGCCACTCTTGTTGTAGGCTGTCTCGAACTTTTGCGCCATGCCAGGGGTGAACCAGTGGTCGTTCTCCGAGTAAATCCAAAGCATGGGCAGATCGCCGTGTTTATGGGCTGACTTACCGAAGAGGGCATAAGCATCCACCAGACCGGTGATGTTGCAGTTGTGCTCGTGGCCGTCTCCGCCGCGGCCGCCGGCGAAGTTGATGGCCGCCTTCAGTGCTGGTGGCGGATCTGCGGAGAGCGCCACCTGAGCGAAGCCTCCGGTCGAGATGCCGATGCTGACCACCGTTTCCGGGTCAACCTCGGGCAGTCCCTGGCCGTATTTGATGACCGCGCGAAGATCGTCGGCGCTTGCGTCGCCTGCATCTTTGAAGCTGCCGCCTTGGGCGCGACATCCGCCGGCGTTGCCATCGCGCTGGCCACCGGAGCGGCCGTATCCGCGCCGCGCGACGACGATCGCAAGATAGCCGCGGCGGGCGAACCACATCGCCTGGCCAAGCTGCGCCCAGGGCGTCACGTGGGCGCGCTCTTCTTCCTTATCGGAGGTGCCGTGGGTGAGCACCACCAGCGGATGGCGTCCCGGACGGTCGGCGTAGACTTCGAGTGCGTCGAGTCCGTTAGGGAAGGCTTGCGGCGCGGGAATGAACAGCTCTTTCTGGATGTAGTGGACGACAACAGCGTTGGCGGGTGCAGGCTCCTGCGGCTCGGGTTCGGTGTCAGCCGGGTTTTGCGCCTCAGCGGCAGAGACCAGGACGAGCGAAGACACGAGCGCCAAAAACCACCAGGTCGCCAACCGGGGTGCACGCATAGTTTGCAGTACAGCCGATTCATGGATGTGCGGTCAAGAACCCTTGCGGAGCTGGATTCCAGCGACTGAGTGCTTCCCCGTCGTGTTTCCCGTTTACACGTCGTTTGCGAGAGAGGGCGGATGAGGACCTGCACTACTGAAATCGAGCGCCGCCGCGATGTCGGCAAGCAGGTCGTCAATCGCCTCGCAACCCGCGCTGAGCCGGATGAATCCTGGTTCAACGGAATCGCTTCCCCATCGCCCGCGGCGCTCGGCGCTGGTGGAGATGCCGCCGAAGCTGGTGGCGTCGGTGACCAGCGCGGCTTTAGACAGAAAGCTTTCGGCGTGCTCGCGGCTTTTGAGGGCGAAGCTGACGACCGGGCCGAAGTGTTCCATCTGCTGCAAAGCGAGAGCGTGGCCGGGATGGGTGGGTAGTCCGGGATAGAGGACGCGGTGTACGTCGTCGCGGCTATTGAGGAAGGTCGCGATGGCAAGGGCGTTGGCCGAGGCGCGCTCAAGACGCAGCGCCAGAGTGGGAAGCGAACGGAGCGCAAGCCAGGCCTCCATCGGCCCAAGGATCGAGCCGGAGAGAGTGCGCCACTCTTGAACCTGTTGACCAAGATCTTCCCGCGCCACGGCGACGTGGCCGAGCAGCAGGTCGGCATGGCCGGTGAGCGCCTTGGTTCCCGAAACGACGGAGTAGTCGGCACCCAGCGCGAGCACGTTCTGCCCGAGCGGCGTTGCGGTGGTGTTGTCGACGGCGACCAGCGCTCCGGCGTTATGCGCGGCCTCGCTCCAGGCGCGAATGTCCCAGATGTCGAGATCCGGATTGGTTGGAGTTTCAAGCCAGAGCAGAGTGGCTCCGCGAAGGATTTCCGCCTGGCGATCGGGTTCGTTGAGGAACGGATCATTGGAGAGCAGACGCATCTCGACACCCATCGGCGCGAAGAAGCTCTCCAGGAGACGCCTGATGGTGTAGTAGCCACTTGCAGGCAGCACGACAACACTGCCAGGGCGGCGGAGCACAGTGATCAAGACGGCCATGGCGGCCGCCATGCCGGAGGGAAAGACAAATGCATTCGCGTCGATCCCGTCGGAAGACTCGATGGCGGCAAGAGCTTTTTCCAGCGCGGTCCAGGTTGGATTGTGGAAACGCCCGTAAGTGTAGTCTGCGCCGGCGGGATCACCCGAGAAATGGAACGGTGCGGCGAAAACCGGAGGTGCAGGGAAGGCGTCTCCATTGTTCGAGGCCGCGAGCCGGGAGCGAACGAGCTGGGTAGATTTCTGCAATGCGCTTCTCTCTGGCGACGGCCGCTACTTGGCAGCCACTGAGGTGACTCCGTCCTGGGCCGCCTGATAGGAAATGATGGCCTTCAGCTGGTCGTACTGAATCCCTCCCAGCGGTACACCGCGTCCGTTGATGTAGAGCCAGGGGGTCTCCCGGACTTCGAGCTTGTGGGCGAAATCGAGAGAGGTCTGGACGCCGTCGACGCCGACCGGCGAGGTGGAGCAGGCGGCAATCTTGGCGGGGTCGAGGCCGAGCTTGGTGACGACGTCTTTGAGCGTTGCGTCGGAGGCCTCGGGTGTGAGTCCTGACTGGTTGGCGAAGACCGCATCGACATATTTGAAGAAGATCGCGTCGCCGGCGGCCTTTTGCACGCAGACTCCGTAAGCGGCTGCCTTGGGCGCCTCGCTGTGCTGCGGGAGCGGGAAGCTCTCGAAGACGAAGCGCGCGTTGGGAAAGTCCTTAATCATGCGGTCGATGGTGGGTTGTGCGTCTTTGCAGTGGGGGCACTGGAAGTCGGCGAACTCGACGATGAGGAGATCTTTGGAAGTGGCTCCCCGGGCCGGGCCGGTTGCTTCGGTCTCGAGGGTCTTGCGCATGGCCTCGAACGGATGCGCGCCAAAGGGGATGAGCTCGTCCTGCGAGATGATGTGCTGGCCGTCGGGCAGGGCGAAGAAGACGAGTTGGCCGACCTGGGAGGGGTTGCTCTTTTGGCCGATTGCGACGGTGATCTTGCTGACTCCGGCGACGGCGGTCTTGGCGATGGCCATCGTCTGCCAGGCCAGGTTGGGGTCGTAGCCCCAGGTCGCTTTGAGAAAGGCGTTGACGTCGTCAGAAGTGGGCTTGCCGGCCGTGAAATTCTTGGGATCGGGAGTGGGGAAGGTCAGCGTTGCGGGTGCGGCGGCTGGCGTGGGCGCGGCGGGCGGCTCCTGTTGGGCGAGAGCGGCGGAGCCGACAAAGAGTGCTAGGGCGGCGACAAGAAAAAACTTGCGAAGTAACAACCTAACTGACATTCAATCCCCTTAGTTAATTAGAGAAGCTTTACACCTGCACCTTGACGGCGATGGGGAAACGGCGGCCCATGCCGAAGGCCTTTTCTGTGACTTTGAGCACAGGCGCGGCCTGCTGGCGTTTGTATTCGCTGCGTTCCACTAGTTTGACGACGGAGCGGACCAAATCGAGATCGAAGCCGTGCTCGGTGGCGATGGCCTCGGGGGTTTCGTAGCGCTCGACGTAGGCTTCGAGAATGGGGTCGAGGACTTCGTAGGGCGGCAGCGAGTCGGTATCCTTTTGTCCGGCGCGGAGTTCGGCGGACGGCGGTTTTTCGAGGATGGCGGCGGGGATGATCTCGCGTTCGCGATTGATGTAGCGGCAGAGATCGTAGACGCGGGTCTTCATGACATCGCCGATGACGGCGAGGGCGCCGACCATGTCTCCGTAGAGGGTGCAATAGCCGACCGCCATCTCCGACTTGTTACCGGTGGTGAGCACGAGCGCGCCGAACTTGTTGGACATGGCCATGAGCAGCATGCCGCGAATGCGCGACTGGATGTTCTCTTCGGTGATGTCAGGTTTTGTCCCGGCGAAGAGCGGAGCGAGCGACTGTTCGTAGGACTGAAACAGGTCCTCGATGGGGATCCGGTCGAGGCGGATGTCGAGATTGTCGGCGAGGGTGCGGCTGTCGTCGACCGAGCCGGTTGAGGAATACTGGCTGGGCATTGTGATGCCGCGGACGTTCTCTTTGCCGAGGGCGTCGACGGCGATGCAGGCTACGAGGGCGGAGTCGATGCCTCCGCTGAGGCCGACGAGGGCCTTGGAGAAGCCGCATTTGCGGACGTAGTCGCGGGTACCGAGGACGAGGGCTTCGTAGATTCCGGCGTCCTGAGTGTGATCTTTGGGGCGGATGTCTCCTGTTAGTGTCTTCGTGTCGACGAAGACCAGATCTTCTTCAAAAGCGTGAGCGCGGGCGAGGAGTTCGCCGTCCGGGCCGATGGCCAGGCTGGAGCCGTCGAAGATGAGCGAGTCGTTGCCGCCGACCTGGTTGACCATGATGACGGGAACGCGGTGGCGTTTGGCGATGGCCGCGAGCATCTCGAAGCGCACTTTGCGCTTGTTGCGCCAGTAGGGCGAGGCGGAGATGTTGATGATCAGCGAGCCGGGGCCTTCGCCGGCCTCGCGCATGAGTTCGTCGACGGGGTCGACGGCGTAGAGGCGCGAGGGCCAAAAGGTCTTGTCGTTCCAGGCGTCTTCGCAGATGGTGAGCGCGACGCGTTCGCCGCCGAGGCAGAAGGGTTTCTGGCATTCGGCTGGTGCGAAGTAGCGCTGCTCGTCGAAGACGTCGTAGAAGGGCAGGAGCATCTTGGACTGGGTGAACTCGATCTTGCCGTTGCGCACGAGCGCGGCGGAGTTTCTCACTCGCTTGCCGCTTCCATTCTCTGCGGGAGTGACAAAGCCTGAGATGACAGCGATCGGCAGTGACGCGGTTGCGGCGGCGACTTCCTGCATGGCTTCGCCAGCACGGGCGACGAAGGAGGTTTTCTCGAGCAGATCGGCGGGAGGATAGCCGCAGATGGCGAGTTCGGAGAAAACGACGAGATCGGCGTTGGCTGCGGCGGCCTGGTGGGCGTAATCCACGATTTTGGCGGTGTTGCCGCGGAAATCCCCGACGGTGGGGTTGATCTGTGCCAGCGCGATCTTCACTCTTTTAGTTTAGCAACGCGGAGACGGCACGAGCTGCTAGGCCGGCAGCACCAACGCATCGAGTTCCAAGAACTGCCGGATGACAGGGTCTTCGCTCTTTTCCATTTCGGCCATGGTTCCGAAGAAGTGGGCTTTGGCTTCGTAGAGGAATAAGACGCGGTCGGCGAGTTTTTGCGCGAAGCGCATGTCGTGGGTGACGACGATGCTGGTGAGCTTGAGCTGGTATTTGAGCTTCTGAATGAGGTCGCCGAGGAGCCGGCCCATGAGCGGGTCGACCATGGTGGTCGGCTCGTCGTAAAGGATGGCTTCGGGTTGCGAGGAGAGAGCGCGGGCGATGGCAACGGAGCGTTTCATCCCGGTCGAGAGATCGGAGGGCAGCAGGTCGGCCATGCCGGCGACGCCGACCATCTCCAACAGGCCGTTGACGATCTGGACGATCTGGTCTTCGATGAGCTCGCCGCGCTCGCGGAGTGGGAAGGCGACGTTTTCGCCTACGGTGAGCGAGTCGAAGAGAGCGCCATTCTGGAAGACCATGGTGACTTTCTTGCGAACGACCTGCATCTGCTCTTCGGTGTAGCCGCAGATGTTTTCGCCGGCGACCAGAATCTGTCCCGAGTCGGGCTTGAGGAAGCCCATGATCTGCTGCAGGGATACGGACTTGCCGACGCCGCTGCGGCCGAGGATGCAAAGGGTCTCGCCGGGAAGAACGTAGAAGCTGACATCGTCGAGGACGGTGAGGCTACCGAAGGATTTTGAGACGTGCTCGAAGGCGATGTAGGGGGCAGGGTGATGGTTGTTGCCATTCGATCCGGGTTCAGGCTGGTCGGGCGGCGCGTGGTGGCCGGCGTTCTCAGCGATCGTCTCGATGGGAGGCGGCTGCGGGCTGCTGCTCAAACGAACGTTCCCTCCAGCTCCAGCTTAGAGCAAAAGGGGAATCCGGGTCATTTGGATGCTGCGTCAAATCCTTTGGCGACGGCGGCCGCGTTCGCCGCTGACTCTGCGCCGCTCGTCTGCCACAGAAGCTTGCCTGTCTTATCGAAGATGGCGAGGTAGGCGTCGTCGGGTGCGCTGAAGCCGAAGGCCTGCTTCCAGGCCGCTTCATTCTCGACGACGGTGATGAAGGTCTCCTGACGGTCGGGATCCATGCCGTGTTTCATGCCGCTGATGATCATGCCGCGGACGAACGATGGCGCGTCCTCGATCACCGCCGCTTCATAACAGGCTACTGCGGGGTGGGACTGGCAAATAGCTTTGGCCTGAAGCCACCATGCCTTCACCGCGTCTGACGAAGCCTTGCTAAAGCCGACGGCGAGAAATGTCAGGGGGTGGTCCGAGACCGGCAAAGTCACGGCACGGCCTGTGAGGGTCTTGGCTTGAGTAGGCGGGAGCTGTTGGGCTCTGAGAGGCCTAGTGGCGGCAAGGAGAGCGGCGAGCAGAAGAGCGAGTGCCATCGAAGTCAGCCGGCGCGGAATGGTCATGAGGTGGTCCTTGTCCTAGCGAGCTGATCCTTGTGACTGATCATAGACGCGGACGTAGTCGACGAGCATCTCCTGGGGGAAGGTGATGGTGGCGTCGGGGTTGCCGGGCCAGTTTCCGCCGACGGCGACATTGAGGATGAAGAAAAACTTGCCGCCATCGAAGGGCCAATGAGCGGTCTTGGGAAGGTCTGGCGGGTGTGAAGGTGGCGTAGATACTGGTCGGCGTGTCGATGTAGAACTGGATTATTTCGGGTGTCCAGGTCATGCCGTAGATGTGAAAGGCGGATGCGAGTTTTTCGCCGCTGGGCAGTGTGTACTTCTGGGTGAGATCGCCGCCGATCATGTGGAGTGAGCCGTGGTAGATTGAGGGCTCCTTACCGATGTTCTCCATGATGTCGATCTCGCCGCAGGCCGGCCAGTCGACGGTGGTGATGTTATCGCCGAGCATCCAGAAGGCGGGCCAGATTCCCTGCCCTTCCGGAATCTTGATGCGGGCTTCGATGCGCCCGTACTTGAAGCTCTGCAGGCCTTGAGTTTTGAGGCGGGCGGAGGTGTATACGCCTTTACCGAGGTCTCGGGCCACGATATGGAGGTAGCCGTCGCCGCCTATGTAGGCGTTGGGGGTGGTGGCATTGCATGGGGCGGCGTTCGAGGCCCAGGCGCAGTAGGTTTCGAGCTCCTGGTTGCCCCAGCCGTTGTTTCCGATGTCGTAGGTCCAGTTGGCGGGATTGGGCTGGCTTCGGGCGGGGCCGTTGAATTCGTCGCTCCAGACGAGCGCTGCGGGACTTACTGGATGTCTCAGGCTGAAGGCCTGTGCGAGGGCGACGCAGGGCAAAAGCGGCGCCAGGCTTGCACAGACGCAAAGGACATGTACGGCGGTCACCTTCATCGATATTCTCCTCCGCTAGACATCGCAGAAACCGCGGATTCCTCAACCGCGCAGCGCTCCGGTCGGAAATAGGGCTACTTCGGACGAAATGCCTTCTCGACGCCCCAGGTGACGAAACGGCGGGGCACGAAGCGCTGGGCGAAGACGCCGATTTGGCCGACCAGATATGGGATCACCCAATGTTTTCCGCGCACCAGGCCCTCGAGGCCGCGGCGTGCGACGATGTCGGCCTTTTGGAATCCGCGCATCTGGTTGAGGCTGACTCCCGCAACGTCACCGAATTCGGATTCAGTCGGGCCAGGGCAAAGAGCGCTGACGCGGATGCCGTATTTCTTGACCTCTTCGGCGATGGCCTCGGCGAGGAAGCGGTCGAAGACTTTGGTGGCGGCGTAGGTCCCGAGATAGGCCACGGGTTGATATGAGGCGGTCGAAGCCACGATAAGGATGGCGCCTCGGCGACGCTGCATCATTGCGGGTAGGTAGAGGTTGGTGAGGACGACAACGGCCGTACAGTTGACTTGGACCATGGCGGCCTGGCGGGCGGGATCTCCTTTGCCGAACTCGCCGTAGTAGCCGAAGCCGGCGTTGTTGACGAGCACGTCGATGGTGAGGCCGGCGGCTTCGGTTTCGGCGAAGATTTTTTCGGGTGCGTCGGGTTGCTCGAGGTCGGCGACGATGATGTTGACCTGAACCTTGTGTTCGGCGGTCAGCTTGGCGGCGATGCCTTCGAGGCGGTCTTTGCGACGCGCGGTGAGGACGAGGTTGACTCCTGCGGCGGCGAGCTCGACGGCGAAGGCTTCGCCTATTCCGGCGCTGGCTCCGGTGACGAGCGCCCATTTGCCTTGCCATGCGTTGCGGAGGATTGCGGAACCTTGGGTCATGATTCTCCTTGGTGCTTCATCGGAACGCGGAGTCTGTGGAACCATTCGGCAAACCCAGGTTGGCTTCCCACCCCAGCGAGCAAAGACCGCTCGCCGGGGATCCACGGGATCGAGAAACTGGGGCACCCGCATTTGTGGAATCATTCTGAATCACTTCATACTGGTTGCTCGAATTCTTCGGCGATCCAGGCTTTGAAGGGTTCGAGGCTTTGGGGTCGGCCGAGAAAATCGTGGACGAGTTCGGCGGCTGGTTTGGCTCCTCCGGGTTCGAGGACGGATTTGCGATAGCGCATGGCGGCTGGCCCTTCGAGCAGATTTTTACTGTCGAACTGGGCGAAGAAATCGAGCGCGATCGCCTTGTCGAAGAGATAGGTGTAGTAGTTCGACGAGTAGCCGACTAGGTGACCGAAGCTGGCGTACATCTTGTTGCCCTCGATCCAGGCGTAGGGAGAAAAGCGCTTGTATTCATGCTGGAGCAGCGCGTCGAGGTCGATCGTCTCGGGGTCGGTGTTGTGGGTGTCGAGCGAATAGCTGGTGTAGACAAGCTGGGTGCGGATACTGTCGGCTCGGCCAAAGGCGCTGGCGCGGTTCATGCGGTGGACGATCTCGGCGGGGAGGGTCTCGCCGGTTTCGTAATGACGGGCGAAGGTGGCGAGCAGCTTGGGGTCGCGGAAGAACTCTTCGAGCATCTGGGAGGGGGCCTCGACGAAGTCCCACTCGGTGCGGATGCCGCTGATACCGGCCCAGGGCTGGTCGCCGCCGAGAATTGCGTGCATGAGGTGTCCGAACTCGTGGAAATAGGTCACGACATCGCTGTATTGCATTAGCCCCGGGTCGCCTTCTTTGCCGCCGGGGAAGTTGCAGATGAGCGCGGCCTCGGGATATTGGCGTCCGCGAATGCCGGGGACGAGCGGGGCGGCGCTGAACCACTTGTCTTTGCCCTCGCGGGGGTGCATGTCGAGGTAGAAGAGGCCGATTTGTTTCGAATCGAGGCCGGCGTCGAAGACCTTCCAGGCGGTGACTGATGGGTGCCAGACTTCGGCCTGTTTATCTTGCTCGAAGCGAACGTGGAAGAGCTTTTCGGCGGTGCGCAGGATTCCCGGCTCGACCTGGGCGTAGGGGAAATATGGGCGAACCGACTGGGAGTCGAACTGGAAGGCGGAGCGCCGGAATTGCTCGTACCAGTAGCCTCGGGCGGCGAGGTCGATTTCATGAAGATCGGGCTGCTGCTTGCGGGCGAAATCAAAGACCATGGAGAATTCGCGTTCGGCGCCAGCCCTTGAGGCGGCTTCGAGTTCGTTGAGGAAGGTTTGCATCCGATCCGCTGACTGCATCATTTGGTCGGCGGTCGCGAGGTCGGCCCAACTCTCGTAGCCGAGGACGGTGGCGATCTCCCGCCGAGTCTTGAGAAGGTTGAGGAGGAGTTCCTGGTTCTGTGGATAGGCGCGGGTGTGGTAGGCGAGGAACATCGTTCGACGGACGCTGGAGTTCTTCGCGTAGGTCATCAGCGGCTGCATATCTGGAAAATCGGTGCTGAGAGTGATGGTGCCGTCTTCCGCGGGCGGATGAGCTTTGAGATAGTCGTCGGGGAGGCCTTCGAGATCGGCCGCCATGACCTGGATGTGTTTGCCTCCCTCCTGGACGTTACGGCTGAAGGCGAGCGAAATCTCGGTCGCTTTGTCCTGCAACTCCTTGATTTTGGCGCGGGTTGCGTCGTCGCGGTCGACGCCGGAGAGGCGATATTGCAACAGCGTGCGCTCGATATAGTGGCGTGTAGCGGGATCTGCGGAATCGAGATCGATGGCGCTCAGCGCGCGGTAGACGTCCTGATTTAACGAGAGCAGAGTGCCGATCTCGGAGACCTTCTGAGTGAGTGCCTGGGCCTTGTCGCGGACTTCCTTTTCAGGATGGACGCTGTCGAGCAAGGAGGACTGCTGGCCGACCGCAGCCAGCT
Source organism: uncultured Acidobacteriaceae bacterium (assembly GCA_963742015.1). GTDB lineage: Bacteria > Acidobacteriota > Terriglobia > Terriglobales > Acidobacteriaceae > Acidisarcina. The sequence continues at coordinate 117,488 of CAVUKL010000013.1, forward strand.
CGGCCTGTGCGTCATCGAAGGGGCGGAGCGTGTTCTCGATGGTCCGCGGGCCGGCGACGGCGAGGAGTTGGTCGATGCGTCGCTGGTAATTTTCCAACCGGTAGTCAGCCCACGAATCGAGGGTGGCTGCACTGGTTTGCGAATTGGATCCGGCCTGCCAGGCGTGCGCGGCGTGAGGGAGGGAACTTCTGAGATTCGCGACAGGGACTTCCCGGGCTAAGGCTGCTTCTGCACTCATGAAAAGCGACTCCGGCGGCCATGGGGGCCAGATTTCAAGATAGCCTCTTTTGCGGGTGGCTAGATAGCGGCATTTGCCTTGAGAGCGGGGCAAGTTGCGTTGGTTTCACGCAGCATGGCTGCTCTGGAAGCAATATGGAACATTCGTTGAAGGATCTCGAAAAAAATCACGACGAGTGCAAAGTTTTATTCCGTCACTGAGCCAATCCTGAGATCGACAGCTTATAATGCGCCCATGGCGAGGTTGCAAAATTCGGTGCCAATACCGTTCTCGCCCTTGCAGCATTCGCGAGTGTGCTTCGTCCTCGCCGTCATTCTCTTCCTGCTGGCGGCTTGGTCGGTACAGTGGAACGAATCCGCGCACTATCACATCTATCTGGCGCTTGGCCTGGTGTTTGCGGTGCTGGGGATCGCCCCGCTGGTGATGCAGGCATTGCAACATAAGCCCAAGTAAGTCCAGCACGGGCCGGGAGATATCGGCTGTTACTCGACGCCGGAGTTGCATCCGGGATTAAACGTCGGTAATATGCCGCAGTCAGTTCATGAACTCTCCGGCCGCATCGTTATCGCCGAATTACCTCCGTTCCAGGATTGGGAAGGTCTGCGTCGCAATCACAGGAGATAACGCCTCCGAACTCCTGGAGCGCGCGGAAGCTCTTTACCGGGACAATTCCTTTCTGGAGTTTCGACTCGATTACCTGGCGAAACCCCTGGCCGCGCTGCCTAAGTTGAAGGCCTTTTTGGCCGAACACCCCGAAATAACCGCGATCGCTACCTGCCGCCGCGAGGCGAATGGCGGCAAGTTCGCAGGAAACAACGCCGCTGAGCTTGAAGTTCTGCAGAAGGCGGCGGTGGCCGGCTTCCATCTCGTTGACGTGGAGCTGCAGACGGCAGAAAAGGTCAAACCACAGGAACTGGACAAGTTGAGGCAGAGCGGGGCAGCGCTGATCCTGTCGTATCACGACTTCATGACCACCAAGGACCTGGACGGGATCTTCGAGCGGATGTGCCCGCTGGAGCCGGAGTTCATCAAGATCGTCTCGACGGCGCGCCATCTGGCCGACAATGTGGCGATGATCCACTTCCTGGAGCGGGCGCGGGACAAGGCGAACGTGGTCGGCATCTGCATGGGCGACCAGGGCATCATCAGCCGAATTCTGGGGCCTCGTTCGGGAAGCGTCTTCACCTTTGCCTCGGTAGCCGCCGGCGAGGAGACTGCGCCGGGGCAGATTTCAGCGCGCACGCTGCTTGATCTCTACCGCATCGACCAACTCGACCTCGCGACCAAGGTTTATGGTGTGGCCGGAAACCCGGTGGCGCACTCGCTTTCGCCCTCGATGCTCAATGCGGCGTTTCGGCGGGAACGGGTCAACTCCGTCTATCTGCCGCTGCAGACCTCGGGAATGAACGACCTGCTGACCCTGATTCGCGAGGTGCCGATCGCGGGACTGAGCGTGACGATGCCCTTCAAACAGGACATTCTGAAGCACCTGCAAAACACCGATCCGCTCTCGGAGCGAATTGGCGCCTGCAACACCGTGGTGCGCTCGCAGGAGGGAAAGCTTTATGGCTTTAATACGGATGTCGCCGCAATTGTGAGACCGCTGGAAAAACGGTTGGCCTTGAAGGGCGCGAAGATTCTGGTGATCGGTGCGGGTGGGGCCGCGCGAGCTGCTGTCTTTGGCCTGCAGGAAAAAGGCGCCGAGATCCACGTTCTGAACCGGACCCTGCCGACGGCGCAAAAGCTGGCGCGCGAGGCCAAGGCGAAGTCGGTCAAGCGGGAGCAGATGGCCAAGAGCAGCTTTGACGTGATCATCAACGCGACCCCGGTAGGAATGCGTGGCGCGAAGGCACAGACACTGCTGGAGCCAAATGAGATCAATGCGCGGCTGGTCTTCGACCTGGTCTACAACCCGATCGACACGCCGTTGATCAGGTCGGCGAGGGAAAAGGGAATTCCGGTGATCACGGGAGTGGAGATGTTCGTTCACCAGGGTGCGCGGCAGTTCGAGATTTGGACGGGCAAGCCGGCACCCGAGGAAGAGATGCTACGGGTTGTCCTCCATGAGCTGCGTCAGCAGGTCAAGAACCCGACGGCGAACGGCGCCAAATGAATTTTGCCCTGGGCCATTCTTGTCATGCGGCGAACGCAAGAATCATGACTGATAATGACCTATGAGCAAAACATCGAAGCCGGTCTCAGAGATCGACCGTCTAATCGAACTGGCTTCCGACGAAAAACCTCGCGCCGCAGTCGAAGCGGATGCGTTGCCTCAACACTCCCTGTCTCTTGAAAACCAAAAGGACTCTGGTCCATCTATGTGGCGCATCCTGATCCAATTGCGCGTGCTTTTGCCTTATCTCGCCAAGGTGCTGCCGCTGTTGGAGCGGAGCCTCCTGGGCACGAACATCACCGGCCACGCTGCTCCGACAATCGATACCAGCAACCTCGACCGTGGCATCGCCGGAGCTGGGTGAGGCTCAGCGCGACCTGAAGACTGCGGTGAAAGCCCAGACCGCCGAGCTCCATCTCTTGCAGGAGCAGGTTGCCGCGCTCACCAAGTCATTTGAAAAGAACCTGCTGCTCAATGAGGAGATCGCAGTGGGCCTGAGCGCGCTACGGAAACTCGTGACGATCTCAGTCTGGGTGATTTTTGTGTTACTGGCGTTGTTGATTGGTCTGGTAGTGTTCGCAATTTTTGCGCACCCGATTCCGATCAGATAGGGTTCGGAGGCGCTGTCTTGCGATTTACCTAGCGGAGACGGACGGTGATCCTGCGGGCGTCACCGCCGGTTGATTGAACGACGATTTCTCCGTCGCTGCGTTTGACGACGCTCGGGAATTTCTCCCCCCACTCCACCAGAACGATGCTCTCCGGTCCCACGAGTTCTTCGATGCCTAAAGACTCGAGCTGGCGCTCGCCTTCGATGCGGTAGAGATCGAGGTGGTAGAGCATCACGGGCGTTTTCTTGCCGTGCTCGTGAAATTCGCCCTCGAACTCGTGAATCAGGGTGAATGTCGGGCTGGTTACTTCCTCGGCCTCGGCAGCGTGAAGGCCTTCGGCAATTCCCTTGACCAGGGTGGTCTTGCCTGCGCCGAGATCCCCGCGAAGGATGAGAAACTTCGGGGGCACGAGCAGCTTGGCGATCTCGCGTCCGACGGCGATGGTCTCTTCGCTGCCTCGAGTTTCGAATACGTGGCTTTTGCTCGCGCTCTGTTCAGTCACGTCCTCAATCCCTGGCATGCGAAAACCCCTGTATCCAAAGATACCCGGCTTTGTCCTTAAAACGGAAACGGAATGCATTACAAAGATGTGAAACGGTGTCGGTGGCGAGCAGGGTGTGTTCATCCTGCTCTCCAACGGCGAGGTCGGCGGCGAGTCCGTGAAGATAGACGGCGGCTTCGACGGCTCGGGCGACGCTTTCTGGCGACGAGTCGCGGGCATATTGGGCGAGCATGGCAGCGACGATGCCGGTGAGGATGTCTCCGCTGCCGCCTTTGGCCATGCCGGGATTTCCCGTGGTGTTGACTGCGATTGCGCCGTTGGGGTGGGCGATGAGCGTTCGCCAGCCTTTGAGCACGACCGTGACGTTGTGGGCCTGGGCGAATGTGCGGGCTACTCTTTCGCGGTCTGCCTGGACATCTTTGACGGTGCCGCCGATGAGGCGGGCCATTTCTCCGGGATGAGGCGTGATAACGAGCGGGCGGTGGTGGCCATCGATTTTGGCCGGGTCCTTCGCGAGCATGTTAAGTGCGTCGGCGTCGAGGACGAGCGGCTGCTTGGATTGGCTCACGAGTTCGAGGACGAACTTTTCGGTCTCGGGATGCTGTCCCAGACCGGGGCCGACGGCGAGGACGGTGATTCTTTCGAGGAGTGCCTTCATCCGCTCGGGATCGAAGTTGGCGCTGGAGATTTCTCCATCTTCGCCCTCGAGCATGGGGACGGTCATCAATTCAAGAGCGGCCTGGGCGACGGTTGGCAGGATTGAAGTGGGAATGGCTGCAGTAACCAGCCCGGCTCCGGCGCGAAGTGCCGAAAGCGAGGCCATGGCGGCCGCGCCAGCCGTACCTCGTGCTCCGGCGACTACGAGAACGTGGCCGTACATTCCTTTGTTGCTGTCGGGGACGCGGGGTGTGTGAGTGACGGTTGCGGATTCGCCAGCCCAGGTGAGCCCAGTTGCCGATTGAATGGCTTCGTCGGGCGAGCCGATGGGCGCGACGACGATTCCGCCTCGGGTCATATTCCCGAATAAGATGAGCTAGCTTCGGCGCGGTGAAGGTGACGACAGCGTTGGCGCGAAATGCGCCGGGCGAGTCGGGCTCGCGGGAGTCTGCATCCCAGCCGGATGGGAGGTCGACAGCGACTACTGGAGCTTCGAGAGCGTTGATGCGTTCAGCGACTGCGGCGGCGACTCCGCGCAGGGGGGGCTGGAAGCCGGTACCGACAACGGCGTCGAGGAAGAGATCGGTCTCTTCGAACAAGGCGAGGACCGGCGGGTCGTCGAGGGTGGTTTCATCCGTGAGCAGAAAAGGGGCCGACGTGAGTTGGGCGAACATCGCTTCCGCATCTCCCTTGAGATCGGCGGGATCTCCGAAAAGGACGACGGTGACGGCACGGCCGGCTTCGGCGAGGTGACGGGCAGCGACGAATCCGTCGCCGCCGTTGTTGCCCTTGCCGCAGAGGACCGTGATGCGGTTGTGTTGGGGAAATTCGCGGAGAACGAACCGGGCGACGGCAGAGCCGGCGTTTTCCATCAAGGTGGTGGAGGGTATGCCGAAGCGCTCGACCGTGAGCCGGTCGACTTCGCGCATCTCGCTGGCGGTGAGTATTTTCATATCTTCCCATCCGACAAAACAATCGGCCTCCGATAGGGAGGCCGTTGTATCACTACGGTCAGATGCAGTTTACTGCGAAACGCCCAGAGTGGTTCCGGTAGTAGCTGCAGTTGCAGCTGGAGGCTCGGTCTTCTGGACGAAGTAGCTGTGATCCCAGAGGTTACGGTAGAAGAGCCCGGTCAGCTCGGCGGCGCGAGGCCCGAAGGTGGGGCGTCCGCCCTCGAGGAAGAAGACGGTGACGATGCGTCCGTACTGGGTATCGGCGTAAGAGGCGAACCATCCGTAGCGGGTGCCGTCGTTGGAGCAGGTGCCGGTCTTGCCCATGACGGGAAATTCGTTGAAATTCGCGCGGAGGCTGCGAGCCGTTCCGTAGATCGTCGCTGCATGCATGCCATCCTGAATTTCGGGGATGATGGGGGCGATGTCGAGGGTGCGCTTGATCTTGGGTTGAAAGTCGAGGACTCCCTGCGCGGTCGTGGGATGCTGCAGGTAATATAGGGTGCCGCCATTGGCGATCGAGGAGACCAGCGCACCGAGCTGGAGCGGGGTCATCGAGACACTCTCGCCGAAGCTGCACATGCGCCCGACTCCGCCGGCGGACTCGGGGAGTTCCTGATCCGGATAAACTCCGAGGGTTTCGCCAGAAATGTTGTAGCCAGCGAGTTCGCCGAGGCCAAACTGATTCTCGTAGTGGCGGAGGCGTTCAAAGCCGAGGCGGCGACCAAGGGTCTCAAAATACAAATTGTTGGAATGGGCCAGCGCGTCGGTCAGATTCATGTGGTAGCCGCCGCCGAGGTTGACTGGCGTGTCCTTGGTGATGATGCCTTCTTCAAGCGCCGCGAGAGCAACCGAGACTTTAATGGTGGAGCAGGGCTCGGCGCCCCCGCTCAGCGCCAGCTTCTGGTTGACCATGGCGAGAATGCGGCCGTTGCTGGGGTCGATCGCCACAACTGTACCGTTCATGTCCCCAAGCGCTGCGATTGCCGCCGCGCGAACGACCGGATCTTCCCCAGTGGTCACGTCCCCAACTGTCAGATCACCGTCGGCGAAGGAGTTACCCGTAAAGCGCTCGTAGGAATGGCGATGATACGTCAGGCTGGCGTGATGCAGGGTCGCACTGTGGCGACGGGTCGAGTGAGTCGCGACCGTGGCCGAGGTTGCCGTCGCGTGGGTTACCGGGTGCGCAGAATGATGGTGAACATGCTTCACCGTAGTGGTCGCACCAAGCGGCAGAGCGGCAAGCCCCGAGAACAATGCGAGCCGCGATAGAGATGAAGAGAAGAATGTCATATATAGGTCTTTCTCAAGAGACAAGAATGAAAACATCCCTGAATTCAGTTCCCGGAGCGTTCGACTCGTAATTTGCTCCAGCTTAAAGATTATCGGCAAATCCGCAAAGAAGTTTCTTGCGGCCAGCCCATACCTCGAAAAAGCTTGCCGAATCATTGTCGCGGCGGCTCATTGAATGCGGTCACCGATGTTTCTTGGACGTCAAACTGAGAACTTCGAGCTACGTTGCCAACTCTATAAAAATCGCTAACCTCAGTGGCGTTACGCCGCCTGTTCGCGCCAAGGAAGTCCCAATCCGCGATGGACACCAACTGGTGTGGGACTTCCTCGATTGTAACAATCTGAGGCCCATTACAAGCTTCCGCGACGCATAAAAGCGGGAACATCGAGGTCCTCGGTGCTACTTTGGTCTTCCTCCGGATCGAGCTTTCCCGAAAAGACACGCTGGTCCCGGCTGGAAGCGACCATGACGGGTTGTTCCTCGACCTGCGCGTAGTCAGCGGCGACCTGCGCGTATTCAAGCGCCTCGGATGCATCGATCTCCAACGGTTCCACTTCGGGACCATAAATGGTCTCCGCAGCCAGGTCAGGTCGTGCGAGGTCTTCAACTCGCGGCGAAGCGGAGGCGTAGACGACGGCCGGTGAGACTCGTGGCTCCGCAGACTTGAACGGCACAGGTGTAATTTCCTCCTGCGCCTCGCTGGCGAAACGAGGTACGACACCGGCTGCATCGGCGCGGACAAAGGCGACCGGCGGCACGTGGACGTTGAGCACGGTGTTGAGCAGGCGCTCACGGCGTTCGGGCTGTTCCTTTGGTTCCCCGCGGAAGCCGGTGGCGATGACGGTGATCTTGACATCGTCTCCCATGTTTTCATCCAACACCGCGCCGAAGATAATGTTGGCGTCTTCATGAGCAGCGTTTTGGATGAGAGTGGACGCCTCGTTGACCTCGTTGAGCTTGAGGTTGCTGGAGCCGCTGATGTTAATGAGGATGCCGCGCGCGCCGTCGATGGCGCCGTCCTCGAGCAACGGCGAAGCCATGGCCGCCATTGCGGCTTCGATGGCCCGATTGGAGCCGCCGCGAACGCCGGTCCCCATGACTGCGTAACCCATGCCGGCCATAGTCGTCTTCACGTCGGCGAAGTCGCGGTTGATGATGCCGGGGATGGTGATGATGTCCGAGATTCCCTGGACGCCCTGGCGCAGCACATCGTCGGCGATGCGGAATGACTCGAAGAAGCCCGCGTCTTTGGCGACGGCGAGCAGCTTTTCGTTGGGGATGACGATCATGGTGTCGACGCTCTCGAGCAGCTCGGCCATGCCCTTCTCGGCCTGTTTCATACGGCGCTTGCCCTCGAAAGCGAAGGGGCGGGTGACGACGGCGACGGTGAGCGCGCCCATTTCGCTGGCAAGCGAGGCGATGACCGGCGCCGCGCCGGTTCCAGTGCCGCCGCCGAGTCCGGCGGTGACGAAGACCATGTCCGCTCCCTCGAGCGCTTCGATGATCTTGTCGGAGTCTTCGAGGGCGGCGCGGCGGCCGACGTCGGGGTTTGCGCCCGCGCCGAGGCCGCTGGTGAGTTTAACGCCGAGCTGGAGCTTGACCGGCGCCTGGCAAAGCTGGAGGGCCTGGACGTCGGTGTTGGCGGCGATGAACTCGACGCCCTCGACGCGCGCCTGGATCATCCGGTTGACCGCGTTGCCGCCTCCGCCACCGACTCCGATCACCTTGATCTTCGCGTTGCGGGGCATCTCGTCCTGAAATTGAATGCGAATTTCTTCCGGATGGTTCATTGGTGTAACTCCTTTAATTCGATCTTGGTGCGCTGATGTTTCAAATCCTTGTCGTGCATCGACTTCTAAACACTCCCGGCAAACATGGCCTTCAACTTGGCCCTCAGTCCACCGTCTTCGGCGGCGCGGAGGGTCCCAGTGCGGTGCGAATAGAGCAGCATGCCGACGAGCGCGGAGCACTCCGGCTCGGCGAGTTCTTCAGGCATGCGGGAAATCTGCACAGGCTTGCCGATCCTGGCCGGAACGCGTAGCAGGCTTTCCGCGACTTCGAGCAGGCCGGGGAGCTTGGAGCCGCCTCCCGTGAGGATGCAGCCTGCGCCAAGTGCCTCGAGAACTCCGCCCTGGCGGAGGTTGTCGCGCAGCAGGTAGAACATCTCGCGTGCGCGGGGTTCGAGCATCTCGGCGATGAGCCGCTGGCGGATGGGGCGGCCGTCGCGCAGGGTGAGTTCGCTGGCGTTGGGAACAGCGGTGACGACGGCGTGGCCGTATTCGCACTTGAGCCACTCGGCCTCGGGAACGGGGATGTGAAGGCCGAGCGCGAGGTCGTTGGTGAAGTGGTCGCCGCCGATGGGAATGACCGCCGTGTGGGCGACGGAGCCCTCGAAGAAGACGACGAGTTCGGTCGAGCCGGCGCCGATGTCGATGAGGCAGACGCCGAGCTCGCGTTCATCGGCGGAGACGATGGCCTCGGCGGCGGCAATCGCTTCGAAGACTGTCTCGGTGACTTCAAGGCCGGCGCGGTTGGCGCAGGTAACGATGCTCTGGAGCACTCCGCCAGAACATGTGGAGAGATGCAGGTTGACCTCAAGTCGAGTGCCGACCATGCCAACGGGGTCGTGGATGCCGGGCTGTTCGTCGAGCAGGAATTGCTGAGGCAACAGGTGGATGACCTCGCGGTCGGCGGGCAACGAGACCGAGCGGGCGCGATCGACCGCGGCGCGGACGTCATCACGGGTGATCTCGCGCAGGCGCGTGCCGAGGCTGATGCCGCCGCGGCTGTTGACGCCGCGAACGTGCTGGCCTCCAACGCCGACGACACACTTTTCGATGACTCCGCCGGAGAGCTTCTCGGCGATGGTCGCGGCCTTGTTAATGGCTTCAGTCGCCGGGGCGAGATCGGCGATGAGGCCTTTGCGGATGCCTTTAGAGTCGACGATCGCGTGAGCGCGATAACGCAAAGCGCCCTCGTGCAGCTCGGCTGCCAGGACGCGCGTCTTGGCGCTGCCGACGTCGATTACGGTGATAAGCTCGTCTGCTCGGGTGCCCATGCTCTAGTTCCCACCTGGCTGAGGATGATTGGCGTGGGTCGGGGTATGCGGCCTCGACCGGGCTGCGGCCTGGCTGGCAGCTGCGGTCTTTGGCTTCGCGGGAGAAGCTGGCACCTCCGCCGTCTTCGCGGATCTTTCCTGCGCCGATTCGGCTGGTGTGTCCTTGCGCATCTCCAATACAACCTGGCGCTCGTAGCGCAAGTCGACCGAGGCGAGGCGGGGATACTGCGCCTTCCATTCGGCGAGGTGTTGCTGGTAGTTGTGCCAGCGAGTGAGGAAGTCCTGATCGCCGAAATGGAGCAGGAGTTCGTTTCCGTCGGAGGGGACGAGCGCCTTGACGTCCTCCGGGTCGGAGATGTCGACCTCGCTTAGCTGGCTGGAGAGCTTTTCTCCCGTGGAGTCGATCTCGGCGATGAAGCGCTGGTAGATCTTCATGCGCGCGGCGCGGGTAGATGGCGGATCGCCGGCGGTGATTCCGGTGATGACGGGGAACGAATAATGCTTAGCGGCCATCGTCTCTGGAGCCATGTCCAGAAGCACTCCGTCGCGGTCGACGAGGACAATGTTGTTGCCATCACGGACGAAAGCGATCGGCGTGCGCTCAGTGACGGAGACGCGGAGCTGGTTGGGGAGCAGGCGCATGACGGTCGCGGTCTCGACCCAGGGCAGATGTTCGAGCTCGGCGCGGCGTTCGCTAAGCGGGACGAAGAAGACGTTGCGTCCCATGTCGCCGCCGAAGACGCTTAGGAGACCAGCCTGCGTTACCTCGGAGTTGCCGAGGATCTGGATGTTGTCGGAAGAGTCAATGCGGAAGCGGGGATCGTGGGCGGCGAAGTTGCGGACCGCGTAGCCCAGCCACGCAAGGCGCCGATGATGACTACAGCTCCGGCCGCGAAGCCGATGCGGCCCCAGCGGCTGCGGGGAAGGATGCCGCGCCGGACGGCGACGCGGCGACTGGAGCGGAGAAATGGCTCGTCTTCATCATCGTCGAGCTGGGGGTTCTTTTTGTCGCGAAGAGGGAACACTGCCGAGGTTGGGCCGGTCGGATACGGGACGCCTGGCAGCTGGACGGTAGAAGGCGTCTTCGCCGGAGAGTTCGTCCTCTGCAAGCGCGACCTTTCCGGCACTTGTCTTTGAGGAGAAATGCGGGGAGGAGAAGCGCGCTGAAACGCCGCCAGTTTGTGCTTCAGGTTTACCCACGCCCGAGCAAGGTCGTGAGAATCGCCAAAGATCACTATAGCTTGGCCAAGGGTGGGATCGTGCCTGTGAATATTGGGTTGGAGGTGGAGGGTATCGAGGATAGAACTAGATTAGGAGAGAGCGCCGCGAACGATTCTTACGGATTGGCCGATTTCTCTGTTGAAAGCGGGTGCAAATGAAAGATAACGAAGTGGAACCGGAGCCGCTCCACAAGAACGGCAGCCTGATCGAGTTGCTCGCGAGTTGGGGACCGCTTCCGGAAGAAGACTCGATGCCTGAGATTGCACGGCCTCCGGTCACTTGTTTCGATGATTGGGTAGATAAAGACGATTGAGAATAGCCCCACCTCAGAGCACATTCCCGATAGCCTTATTCTCTGCAAATTTCCTCAGAGGCATTAGACTTGCGGATTGAACTGGTTGGGGGATATGTGCCGTCCGTCCACAACATCGTCGCCGTCATTCCCGCCCGTCTCGCTTCGACTCGCCTTTCGCGCAAGGTGCTTCGTGAGATCGCGGGGCGACCTATGCTGGATTGGGTTTATCGGGCGGCTCGTGCTTGCGGGCAGCTGGATCGGGTGTTGATTGCGACCGATTCCGACGAGGTGATGGCGTTCGCGGAGGAGTCGGGATTTGAGGCGATCATGACTCCGGCGGAATGTGCGAGCGGGACTGACCGAGTTCACTTTGTGGCGCAGAAGGTTGCGGCGGACATTTATGTCAACGTGCAGGGGGATGAGCCCCTGGTGCGTCCGGAGCAGGTCGATGCGCTGCTGCGGCCGATGATGAGGCGAGCGGAGGTGCTGGTTTCGACCGCGGCGACCGCTTGCGCTCCGGAGCAGATTGGGAATCCCAATGCGGTGAAGGTGGTTACCGCTGCCGATGGACGTGCTCTGTATTTTTCGCGGGCGACAATTCCCTTTGATCGCGATGGTTCCGGATCGGTGAAATACCAAAAACATTTAGGCTTGTACGCGTACCGGAAGGCCGCTCTAGATCGTTTTCCGACGCTGCCGGCAAGCGCGCTGGAAGCGGCTGAGCGGCTGGAGCAGCTTCGGTTTCTGGAGGCCGGTATCGACATTTATGTCGAGCCGACCGAGTTCGATTCGATCGGCGTAGATACCGAGGAAGACCGGGCGGCGGTCGAGGAGATTCTGCTTCGGCGATTGTCCGCTCCGAAATAGAAGTCTGCGCGAATTCACAAAGTATCTGAAGTACAAGTGGATCTTCCCGTGGAGCACGTTTTGGTCCTAGTGTAGTTCGGGAAAATCAAGCGCGAGAGAGGGGCTCAAACTCCAGTTCGAGCCCTTGATTGTTCGGGAGCTCCGTCACGCTGACGTGCTCCAGGGAATCGACGATCCAGTCAGCCGCCGTCAGATTTTCGATGGAATGGGAGAAGGTTGTGCCGAGGACTTTGCAGCCGGCGGCCTTCCCAGCCGTGGCGCCGGACTCGGCGTCTTCAATGACCAGACAATCCTCTGGAGCGAGGCCCAGCACCTCTACTCCTTTAAGGTAAGGCTCGGGATCGGGTTTTCCGTTCGCCACCATGTCCGAACTGATCCATTTTGCGGGCGGAGTAATCCCAGCCGCGCCCAGACGAACTTCTGCGAGCCGCTTGGTGGCAGAGGTGACGATCGTCCATGATCCGGGCGGCAGGCGCTTGATGAAGCTGCAAACGCCTGCGACTGCCTCGACTCCTTCGGTGTCCTCGACCTCCCAGTCCTCAATCTTCTGGTTCTCGGCTTCGGCATCCAGATCGGGGCGAATCGCTCGAACGGAATCGATGCTTCGCCGGCCGTGCGCCCGTTTGACGGTCTCTTCGGGATCAAGGCCGTGCAGGGCTGACCATTTGGCCCAGGAGCGCTCGACCGAACCGATCGAGCTGACGAGCACGCCGTCCATATCAAATAAGATTCCTTTGACCCTGACCTTCATCTCGCTCCTTACGAAGCCGCGGCTTCGCGTTCTTTCATCCTAGCCGACCTCCGGCTGCCACAACGCGTCAGTGCGCAGTCAAAAGGCTATACACTCAGGGGAACTATGAAGAAGTTTCCTGCTTCCGCGTTTCTGGCGCTGGCGTGGTCCACGACGCTGCTCTCGGCCAGTGCTTTCGCGCAGCTGACGACCTCGCCTCCGACCACCGTTGCAGGGCGGGTGGATGCGCTGAACGCGATCTTCTCCAGTTACTGGGAAGACCAGCTGAAACATGATCCGGAGTTTGCCTCGAGCCTGGGCGATAAGCGCTACGACGACCAACTTTCAGACTATTCGGTGACGGGCTATGACGCAGAGCTGGCGCGGGGCCGCGTCTACATCGAAAAGCTGGCAGTGATCGATCCGGCTGGGCTGCCTGACCAAGTGCAGTTAAGCCGCGATCTCCTTCTACGCAAGTTGATCGAAGACCAGGAAGCGGCACGGTTCAAGACCTGGGAATTGCCGGTGAATCAGATGTACGGCATCCAGGCCGATCTGCCTAGGCTGGTGCGGCTGGTGAGCTTCGATAAGGACGAGGACTATGAGCACTACATTGCGCGGCTGAACAAGATACCGACGGCATTTCAGCAGGTCACCGATGACATGAACGCGGGCATCGACGACAACCGGACGATGCCGAAGTATCTGATGGAGAAGGTGGTCGTTCAGGTCAATGCGATCGCGAACGAGAAGCCGGAGGATACTCCGTTTGCCGCGCCGCTTAAGAAGTTTCCAGCGGGCATTTCGGCGGAGCAGCAAAAGGATTACAGCACGCAGATACTCGACGCCATCTCGAAGCAGGTGCAGCCTGCTTATGCGCGCTTCGCGAAATATCTGACGGACGTCTACATTCCGCATGGGCGGACGGAGTATGGCATCTGGTCGATTCCCGATGGCGATGCCTACTATGCTTTTCTGATCCGGAGAAGCACGACGACCAATCTGACTGCCGACCAGATTCATCAGATTGGCCTGGATGAGGTGAAGCGCGACGAGGCGGAGATGCTAGTGATAGCGCAGAAGCTGGGATTCAAGGACATTGCGTCGTTGCGTGCTTCAATTGCCGCAAATCCGAAATTGCATCCGACCTCGGCCGAGCAACTGCTGGATGCGTATCGCGGATATATCGATGGCATGAAGCCAAAGCTGCCGCAGCTCTTTGGCCGGTTGCCGAAGGCGCAGTTGACTGTTGAGGCCGTGCCTGCGTTTCTGGCGAAGGACTCCGCGCCGGCCTATTATGAGGCCGGAACTCCGGATGGAAAAAGGCCTGGGACGTTCTTTGTCTCAACCTACAAGTTTGAGTCGCGGCTGCTGCCGAGCGCAGAGGACACTGCCTACCACGAGGGTATCCCGGGGCATCATTTGCAGATTTCCATCGCACAGGAGTTGACTGGACTGCCGGAGTTCCGCAAACACCTTCACTATACGGCGTATACCGAGGGCTGGGGCTTATATGCGGAACGGCTGGGCAAAGACGTCGGCCTCTATCAGGACCCCTACAACGATTTCGAGCGGCTGGAGGGGGACATCTGGCGGGCTGTACGGCTCGTGGTAGATACCGGAGTGCACGCGCAGCACTGGTCGCGCGATCAGGTAGTCGATTTCTTTCATGCCCACACCGGTGTCGACGAAGCGAGCGTACAGTCGGAGACAGACAGATACATTGCATGGCCTGGACAGGCGCTGGGATACAAGATGGGCCAGCTGAAGATTTTGGAGTTGCGGGCCAAAGCGCAACAGGGCCTGGGAGCGAAGTTCGAGATCAAGGAGTTTCACGATGAGGTGGTGGATTCGGGTGCGCTGCCGCTGGATGTGCTTGAGACGCGAGTCGATGCGTGGATCGAGGCGCAGAAACCGGCGAAGTAACGGGGATTTGATGCTCCATCTCTGGTGTCAATCGAGAGACTCGATGGGCGGCCGAAATGGACGAGGCTAGTGGTCAGAGGGAAGAGTCGGAATGGATACAACGAAAACTGACGTCTCCAAGATGAAGATTGCGGTGCTGGGCGCGGGCAAGATGGGCGGCATCCTGCTGCAGGCTTTTCTGAAAGAAGAGCTGTTTACGCCGGAGCGAATTTTCGCCACCGTCGCGCACGAAAATCGCGCGAGATTCCTATCGACCCAGTGGGGCATTGCGGTTTCGACCGACAACGTGGAGGCGGTGAAGCGCGCCGACCTTATCCTGCTCGGCGTGAAGCCATTTCAGATTCCCGACCTGATTACGCGCATCCATCCGGTACTCACGCCACGCAAGACGATCGTCTCGATCGCGGCCTCGGTGACAACTCGCGCGATCGAAGAAGCGGCGGAGATGGAGATTCCGGTCATTCGCGCCATGCCGAATACTCCGTCGCAGGTGGGTGCGGGCATGACGGCGCTCTGTCGCGGGCGGTTTGCTAGCGAAGACCAGATGCAGATGGCAGGACGAATCTTCGAGACAGTAGGACGCTCGGTCGTGGTAGACGAGAAGATGATGGACGCGGTGACCGGGCTTTCGGCGAGCGGGCCCGCCTTCCTTTACATCATCCTGGAGTCGCTGGCCGAAGCGGGCGTGAAGGTCGGCCTACCGCGAGACGTGGCGACTCTGCTGGCGGCGCAGACGGCGTTTGGCTCGGCGAAGATGGTGCTGGAGACGGGCTATCATCCGGCACTGTTGAAGGACGCGGTGACGACTCCAGCAGGGTGCACGATCGATGGAATCCTTGAACTGGAAGAGGGCGGGCTGCGCGTGACCCTGATCAAGGCGGTGATGCGTGCGGCGCAGCGGGCGAAAGAACTAGCGGCGGGCTGACCAATCTTACCGCACCGCCCGGAGTGCCGATATTCACCGCTAATTCACCAACGAGGTCGACAATTTACCTGTGCGCCCCGACACACAACATCCAAGAAGAGCGGGCGTAGAATTTGGCTGTTAGCCGGTTACACAGAATTCCTCACGAGGTGTCGAGCCATGTCCACCGAAGCACAAGTCTCCGAGCAAGTTTCCGCCGAACGCGCCAAGCCCAGCCCTGAGTTGCTTGAAAAGATGAATGCCTACTGGCGTGCCGCGAATTACCTGACGGTGGGTCAGATTTATCTGAAGGACAACCCGCTGCTCGAGCATCCGCTGACGATCGATGACGTGAAGCCGCGTCTGCTAGGGCACTGGGGCACGACGACCGGGCTGAATTTCATCTATACCCACTTGAACAGGTTGATCGTCGAGCGCGATCTGGACATGATCTACATTATTGGGCCCGGCCACGGCGGCCCGGGGATTGTCGCGCACACTTACCTTGAGGGGTCATACAGCGAGATCTATCCGGCGATCGAGCAGAACAAGGATGGAATGAAGCGGCTGTTCCGCCAGTTCTCATGGCCTTACGGGATTCCTTCCCATGTGGCTCCGGAGACTCCGGGTTCGATCCATGAGGGTGGTGAGCTGGGCTATGCGGTGGTTCATGCCTATGGCGCGGCTTATGACAATCCCAACTTGATCGTCGCCTGCGTTGTTGGTGACGGCGAGGCAGAGACGGGGCCGTTGGCGACGAGCTGGCATTCGAACAAGTTTCTGAATCCGGTGCACGATGGCGCTGTTTTGCCGATCCTGCACCTGAACGGTTACAAGATCGCGAACCCCACGGTTCTGGCGCGTATTCCGGAGCATGAATTGCTCGACCTCTTCCGCGGCTATGGATACGACCCGCATATTCTTACCGGGGACGATCCCATGACGATGCATGCTGAGATGGCTGAGGTCATGGACACCATTGTCGACAAGATTCTGAAGATCCAGAAGTCAGCGCGAGAAGACGGGAACGCCGCCCGCCCATGCTGGCCGATGCTGATCCTGCGGACGCCGAAGGGCTGGACGGGGCCGAAGGAAGTGGACGGAAAGCCGGTGGAGAACACCTGGCGTTCGCACCAGGTGCCGTTCTCGGAGATGCGGGAGAAGCCGGACCACGTTCGCCTGTTGGGCGAATGGCTGGAGAGCTATAAGCCGAAGGAGTTGTTCGATGAGCATGGAAAGTTTCGGCGGGAGTTCGCCGAGATCGCACCCAAGGGCCGCCGCCGCATGGGCATGAACGCCCACGCTAACGGCGGACTGCTCTGGCAACCGCTGAAGATGCCGAAGTTCCAGGATTTTGCGGTTGATGTGCCGCACCCCGGAGCGACGACGAGCGAGGCGACGCGGGTGCTGGGCAAGTTTCTCGGCGAGGTCATGCGGTGCAACCTTGACACTAAGAACTTCCGCATCTTCGGGCCGGACGAGACGGCTTCGAATCGCATCGATGACGGCTATGTGGTGAGCGGCAAGACTTGGCTCGACAAACAACTGCCGGTCGACGTCAGCCTCTCGCCGGATGGCCGGTATATGGAGATCCTAAGCGAGCATATGTGCCAGGGCTGGCTGGAAGGCTATCTGCTCACCGGACGACATGGATTCTTCTCATGCTACGAGGCGTTTATCCACATCATCGATTCGATGGTCAACCAGCATGCGAAGTGGCTGAAGACCACACACGATATTCCGTGGCGCAAGCCGATCGCTTCGTTGAACTATCTGCTTACATCGCATGTCTGGCGGCAAGACCATAATGGTTTTTCGCATCAGGACCCGGGGTTCATCAATCATCTGTTAAGCAAGAAGTCGGAGATCGTGCGTATCTATCTCGCTCCCGACGCAAACACATTGCTCTCCGTCGCCGACCACTGTCTGCGGAGTCGGCACTACATTAATCTGATCGTCGCCGGGAAACAGCCGGCTGAAAACTGGCTCACCATGGATGAGGCGGTCAAGCACTGCACGGCGGGGCTGGGGAAATGGGAGTGGGCGAGCAACGACGGCGACGGCGATCCAGATGTGGTTATGGCATGTTGCGGGGACGTTCCGACTCTTGAGACGTTAGCGGCGGTTACCGAGCTGCGGAAGAATTATCCGGACATCAAGATTCGGGTGGTGAACGTCGTCGACCTGATGGCATTGGAACCGCAGAGCGAGCATCCGCATGGGATTCCTGACGTGGATTTCGACAACCTCTTCACCAAAGATAAGCCGGTGATCTTTGCCTTCCATGGATATCCGCTGATCATCCACCAGCTCACCTACCGGCGCAAGAACCACGACAACATTCATGTCCGCGGCTACAAGGAGGAAGGCACGACGACAACGCCTTTCGATATGTGCGTGATGAATAATATCGACCGCTTCCAGCTGGCTTATGACGTGATCCGTCGCATTCCGCGGTTCGCGGATGAGGCCGATGCGGCATATCAGCGGTACACCGAGCAGATCCAGCGGCACAAGCTGTATGTATCGGAGAACGGCGAGGATTTGCCAGAGGTTCGGAACTGGAAGTGGACGCTGTAGAGATTTCAAAATAAAGCAATAGGTGACCGGTCTTCGATGATCAAGCACTCTCGATGACCGGCAGCTTCGCCGATCCGCTCATTTTGTAACAC
Organism: uncultured Acidobacteriaceae bacterium; assembly: GCA_963742015.1. GTDB lineage: Bacteria > Acidobacteriota > Terriglobia > Terriglobales > Acidobacteriaceae > Acidisarcina. Next base: position 135,526 of record CAVUKL010000013.1, read on the forward strand.
TCATAGGTAGAGAATGTCTGAACTGCCGATCCTGGTCATTAACAGCGGCTCATCATCGATTAAGTTCTCTATCTTTCAGGCGGCTGCGGCGAAGAAGACGATGCTCTTCGACGGCGCCGTTGATGGAATTGGGACGGCGAATGGCAGCTTTCATGTGAAGGCCGCGAACGGAACGAAGGTCGTCGATGAAAAGTCGCAGATTCCGAGCCGCGCTGAGGCATTCAAGCTGATTGCGGAGGTTCTCCAGAAGCCACCCTTCCCGAGACCGGGTGCGGTTGGCCATCGGGTCGTCGCTGGCGGCCCAAATCTTCGCAATCACCAGCGCCTTACTTCTGAAGTGCTCGCTGAGCTGGAACGATGTGTCGGCTTTGCACCGCTGCATAATCCGAGCGCGATTTATATCATTCACCGGATCCAGGAGCTTTTTCCTGGGCTGCCGAACTTTGTCTGCTTCGACTCGGCGTTCCATACAACGATTCCCGAGGTTGCCGCGCGCTTCGCGATTCCTGAGGCTTATTGGAAAGAAGGGGTTCGGCGATATGGCGCGCATGGACTATCGTGCGAGTCAATCATGTATCAGCTCGGCCCCAACCCGCCTTCGCGGCTTCTCATCGCCCACCTGGGCAATGGCTGCTCGATTACCGCGGTACGGGACGGCAAATCGATCGACACCTCGATGGGGCTGACGCCGACCGGCGGCATCATCTCGGGCGGCCGCACCGGCGATATCGATCCTGGGGTTCTGCTGTACATCCTTGCGCGATTTGAAGGCGGACGGAGGCGGAGCGCTTACCCGTGACGACGCAGCCAACAAGCTGGAGACGTTGGTGAATCGAAAGTCGGGAATGGTTGGGACTTCGGAGGGAATGTCGGATATGCGCGACCTGCGCGGCGCGATCGAGGCGGGAAATGAGCTTGCAAAGATGGCGGTCGGCCAGTTTACGTATGTGATCCGCAAGTTCATTGGGAGCTATGTGGCGATTCTCTGCGGGCTAGACATGCTGGTCTTTACCGGAGGCATCGGCGAACACGATGGGGACACACGGCAGGAGATTTGCGGCTGCCTTGAGTACCTGGGCATCATTATTAATCCGGAGCGCAACAAGTCTCTGCGGAAGGACCCCAACGGCCAGGCGGTCATCAGTGCTGATCATTCGGCGGTTAAGGTTGTGGTTCTTTCGCCGCTCGAGGATTTGATGATTGCAAATCATGTTTATTCGCTGATGCAGACGTAGTCTGGGCCCGACGGGTAAAGCCCAGATTGCTCCACTACGCGCTTCGCGCTCCGGCCGAGATGTCAATTTCTGAAAACGCTCAGTGCATGTGGAGTCGCCAGGCGGTGTAGCTGGCGATTTCGTGCCATAAGCGCTGGGTGGCTTGCCACCAGGGGATGGACTTTCCGGATGGGCGAGGCGAGGTGTAGACGTCGAGTCCTTCAGCGGCACATAGAGCGTGGATGCGGAAGAGATGGGTGCCGTCGCTCACCACCACGATGCGCTGAAGATGATTGGCGCGAGCGATCACGGCGAGGCGTTCGGCGGATTCCCTGGTGTCGCTGCTTTGGGTCTCGGCGATGATGTGGTCCTCCGGAATGCCCTGAGCTAGCAGATAATCGTGGCCGACAGCGCCTTCGGAGTGGTCTTCGTCGCCTGCACCGCCGAGGGTGATGACCAGTGGGGCGAGTCCCTGCCGATAAAGAGTGAGGCCGTGGTCGAGGCGGGCGCGAAAGACCGGCGAGGGGCGTCCGTCATACTCAGCAGCGCCGAAGACGGCGATCGCGTCGGCAGGGCGGGCTTCGTCAAGATGGGCGTAGTAATGGATTTGCCCATTGACCCAAAGCAGCCAGCCAATCGCGGCTATCAAGAGAATTGCCAACAGCAGAATGAGCAGTCTGACTCTCATGCGTTTACTTCCTGTGGCTTTGTCTCAACGCCGGCTACTCTATTTCCAGTTTCTTGACGATAGGCGCGCAGTGAAGACCGCTGAATCCACAGATTCCTCTGCGTGCTTCGCGCCGGTCGGAATGACAATTTCACAGTGGTGTTGGTCGCCGCCAGTATCGTCAATTACAGTTTCTCAGGCCTGAAGGGTCAGCGCGATCTCGTGGGTCGGAATCGACCCCTCGCGCAGTACCTGCCAGGCGTCTTCGCCACCGGAAAGATCGACGATGGTGGTGGGGAGTCCCTGGCCGCTGGGGCCGCCGTCGACGATCAACGGAATGCGATCGCCGAGCTGGTCGCGGACGCAGGCCGCATAAGTGCATTCGGGGAATCCCTGCAGGTTAGCGGAGGTCGCCGTGATGGGCAGACCGAAGGCCTCAACGACGGCACGAGGTATGGCGGCGTCGGGAACGCGCAGGGCGACATTGCCAGTATTGGCAGTGCTGCGCAACGGCAGCCGCGAGCTTGCCTTGACGATGATGGTCAGCGGACCGGGCCAATAACGCTCGGCGAGGCGGTCGAATCCGGAGCCAATGTCGCGCGCCAGCTCGTACGCCTGGGCGGTATCGCCGATGAGCAGCGAGAGCGGCTTGTGGCGCATGCGGGTCTTGATCTCGTAAATCCGGTCGACAGCACGCAAGTTCACCGGGTCGACGGCGAGCCCATAAAAAGTGTCAGTGGGCAGGCCGACAACCTTGCCGCTGCGCAGGCAGGAGACGATGTATTCGATGCGCTCAGGTTCGGGTTCGTCCGGGTGGACGCGAAGGATTTCCGCCGACAAGATTTCTCCACAAGAATTGAGTTGAGGCGGGCAGGCCCTACGATTCCGAGAGGCGAGTGGAGTATTTCCTGCAATTACCGTAGGCATAGCCGGACAGGTCGAGTAGCTTTTCCGCCGGGAAAAGCTACACCTCGCCACAACTGGCTAGAAAACAGTATCCAGGGAAATGCTCTAATATCGCTCCAATGCCGCCTGCTTCGCAACATCTTCACTCTCGCATTGTACAGAGTCGCCAGAACAGCCGGGTCAAGGAATTGCGGGCGTGCCTTTCGTCGGGGGCCATCTCTGACACTGGCCGCGTGGGCATAGAGGGCGAACACCTGCTGCTGGAGGCAGTGCGCAGCGGGGTCGAGATCGCTACCGTCTTCTTTCGCAGCGCCGATGAAGCGTTGCTGGACGGGATTCGGCTAGAGCCGAAGGTCGATTTGATTGAGCTGCCGCCGAAGATCTTCGCCAGCGCGGTCATGACGGAGTCGCCGCAAGGGATTGCTGCCCTGGTTGTGCCGAGGACCTTTTCGCTTGAGGATGCGCTGCACGGCGAGTCACCCCTGGTTGTCGTCGCGGCGGGATTGCAGGACCCAGGCAACCTGGGGACGTTGATTCGCTCGGCGGAGGCGTTTGGGGCGAGCGGAGTGATTGCGCTGCAGGGAACGGTCAGCCAGTGGAATGCGAAGACGATGCGGGCTTCGTCGGGTTCGGTCTTTCGGATGCCAGTGGTTGCTGGCGGTGAGAATGAAGTCTTTTCGCGGCTGCGATCTTTGGGCATTCGCGTGTTCGCGGCGGTTGCAGAACGGGGTGTCTCGGCGACGGAGTCCCCGCTTTCAGGGCCGGTGGCGTTCATGATTGGGAATGAGGGTCGCGGGCTGTCACCCGAATTGCTGGCACGAGCCGATACTCGGATCACGATTCCCTGCCCCGGGCCGGTTGAGTCTCTCAACGCAGCGATTGCGGGGAGCATTCTGCTGTATGAGGCTGCGCGGCAGCGGAAAGTCGGCTAGTTCGCATCCGACTTTTCTCCAGCAAACGGCCATTCGTGGCGAATGCGTGCGCGGATGAAATAGAGCAGGCATCCGGAGATGGCGATGGCCGCACCGTAGCGAATCTCGCGAGCTGCTTCCTTGCGGGAGAAGAGGACGAATAGAAATCCAACTGCGGCAAGGATGGGTGGCAGCGGGTAGAGCCACATGCGGAATGGCCTTGGGCGGTCGGGTTCGCGGTACCTGAGGAGCATCACTCCGGCGTGCTGCAAGAGGAATTGCAGGATGATGCGGATGGCCACGAGCGCCGCGATGACGTGCGAAAGATCGAAGAAGCAGAAGACAGTCGCAACGGCGCCTAGCGCCAGCAGCGAAATATTTGGGAAGCCCTCTTTGGGATGGAGTTGGCCGAAGATGCGGAAGTAGTTGCCGTCGAGCGCGGCAGCGTATGGCACGCGCGAATAGCCGAGCAGGAGGGCGAATACTGAGGCGAAGGCCGTCCACATCACGAGCACGGCGATGATCTGGGCGGCGGTTGGGCCGAGGGTACGCTGCATGACCAGGGCGACGATCGCGTAGCGGCTTTGCAGGTTCAGCGACGAGCTCATCTCCTGCCACGGAATCACGCCAAGCACGCTGATATTCATCAACAGGTAGAGCGCGGCGACGACGAAGATGGAGATCAGGATGGCGCGGGGTATGGCGCGGCCGGGATCGCGAATTTCGGCGCCGAGGAAGCCGACGTTGTAGTAACCCCAGTAGTCGTAGGTGGCGATCAGGGTCGCTGCGCCAAGTCCGCTGAAAAATATATGGCCGGGATGGAAGGCTCCGGACGGAAAGCTGAATGCCTGGGCGGCGTTGAAGTGGGTGAAGCCGGCGAGGATAACGCCGCCGAGAGTGAGGAGCACTCCGGCCCAAAGGACCCAGGCAAGCCTTGTGATCGAGCGGACGTTGCGGTACAGCAAGGCCACGGTCACGATGCAGGTGGCCGCGGCAACGAGGCTGGTGAAGTGCAGCCCGGCGAGTGGAGAATATTTCGCGTAAGGAAGGACAGGTCCAGCAAGCTGGGGCCAGAGATAGGCGGCGTATTGGGCGAGCCCGATGCAGCCCGAGGCGATGGAAAGCGGCGCGCTGAAACCGAGCTGCCAGACGTAGAGGAACGAGGCGAGGCGTCCGGCGCGATTGGGGCCGTACATCTCGCGCAGATAGGCATAGGAGCCGCCGGCCTGGGGCATCATGGCGCCGAGCTCGGCCCAGACGAGCCCGTCGCAGATGGCGATGAGGGCGCCAAGTACCCACCCAAGCATGGCCTGCGGACCGCCCATGGCGATGACCACCAGCGGCAGGGTGATGAACGGGCCGACGCCGATCATGTTCATCATGTTGAGCGAGAGCGCGCTGCCGAAGCTCACCACACGGGTGAGGGCAACAGGTGACTGCTCGTCGGCCGGGTTAGTGGGGTTTCCTGAGGGCTTTTGCATCAAACAAACTTTGGGAGAAAGCGCCTTGGAAGAAATGGCAATTCAGCGAACGGGCGCCGCCTGAGTCCGCTGACGCGGTTTAGCTCGTAAGGTTGTAAATCAGGCCGAACGGATCCTTCACATAGCATCTCGGAAAGTCGGGTTCGTCTTTGACGATTTCGCACCCACTCTGGACGAGTTTGCGCCGGGCTTCGGCGACGTTGGGCACGGTCACCTCGAGGACCGGTCCGAGCGCATGACCTTGCTCTATGAAGAGATTGATGTTGGGGCCATGAAGGCTGATCATGTTTGGCTGCTCGCCGGTGATCTCGAATCCGAGAGCCTGGACGTAGAAGGAGGCTGCCGATTTTGGATCAGGAGCCTGAATGAGGATATCGGCGCCAAAGCTGTTTGCCACTGAGACTCCTTAACGAATGAGTTTCGACCGGGAACTGCCCGGATTGTACACTGGGCTTTCGTCGCCAATTCAATCTTTATCTCGACCTATTGTTCTAGGCTTGGACTATTGATGATTCTTTGCAAAAAACTGAGTTCTGCGCTCTGCCTGTTGAGCGTCGCAGCGATCTTCTGGAATGGCAGCGTCTTTGCACAGAAGTCTTCGCTGGCGACACAAACGATTCCCGCCGCGGTCGATGCACAGCCCCTCGCCGAAGATCGCGGCGCAAATGGCCTGTGGCAGGAGCTGCAGCGGTTGCATACCTGGGCGAGCTTGATGACGATCGTGGCTCACCCCGACGATGAAGATGGCGGCATGCTGACCTACGAGTCACGCGGCAATGGGGTGCGGACTTCGCTGATGACGCTGACGCGCGGCGAGGGTGGGCAAAATGTGATGTCGAGCGACGCCGACGACGCGCTGGGGTTGATTCGCACCAACGAGCTGCTCAAGGCCGACGAATACTACGGCGCAGCACAGTATTGGGGACGGGTCGCCGACTACGGCTTCTCGAAGACGATTGAAGAGGCCTTTCAGCAATGGGGCCATGAGCGCGTTCTCTATGACGTGGTGCGGGCGGTGCGCATCAATCGTCCACTGGTGATTACAGCGACGTTTATCGGTGGCATCACCGATGGGCATGGCCAGCATCAGGTTTCCGGCGAGATCGCGCAGGAGGTCTTCACTGCGGCGGGCGACCCGAATGTCTTTCCCGACCAGATCAAGGCGGGATTGCGCCCGTGGTCGCCGCTCAAAGTGTATGCGCGAGTGCCGAACTATTCGATCGGCAAAGAAGGCATCTTCGACTACGCAACCGGCAAGTGGGCGCCAGTGCGTTTCTACAACTATGTGACCAAGGAGTGGAGCACCACCGCGCCGGCGACAAATGTCGTGGTTCGGGAGGGAAGCTACGATCCGCTGCTGGGACGCACCTATGTGCAAATTTCGCGACAGGGATGGGGATTTCAGAAGACACAAAATGGCGGCGGCTATATTGTGCTGCCGGGCGAGGTGAACTCCGACTATCACCGCTATGGTTCGCGTGTGAACAGCGGCGAAAGCGAGACGTCTTTCTTCGATGGAGTCGATACATCGCTGACGGGAATTGCGAGTCTGGCGCATGGCGATACTGGATTTCTCAAGAGTGGCCTGCGGACGATCAGTGATGATGTCGAGCAGGCGATGGCGGCTTATGACCCATCTGCTCCGGAAAAGGTCGCGTCTTCGCTGCATGACGGGTATCTGTCGACGGCGAAGCTGATTGGCGAGGTGAAGAGGAGCTCGCTTTCAGAGGACGACAAGGCGAACGTCGATTCGGAATTGGAGCGCAAACTCGAGCAGTTTAATGCGTGCGCTTGCGAGTGCGTTGGGGCTGCAGATCGATGCTTTGACGACTCCGGGAAAGAGCGTTACGCAGGCAAGCATCTTTTCTTCAGGCGTTGAGGACACGCGCGCGGCGGCGACGCCGGGGTCGGATGTTTACGTCCGGTTGCATCTGCTGAATGCGGCGGCGCAGCAAAAGCCCGCTCCGAAGCTGGTCAAGACCTGGATCGCCTCGCCAGTAGACGCGGCTTCCAGCATCGAGCAACTGGCAGCGCCCAAGGCGGATGTGATGACCGGTGACGCGCTGTTCCGCGTCAGCATCGCAGCGAACGCGAGCGGGACGCGGCCTTATTTCAGCCGCCCTAGCGCGGCGCAGGCTTATTACGATATCGACCAGCAAGCGGAGAGACGGGGCTGGCTCAATGATTCGTTCGCGCCATATCCGCTGCAAGGATGGGCAGAGTTCGATTACGACGGCGTGCCGATTCAGATCGGGCAGGTGGTGCAGACGGTGCACCGTTCGGCCGGGATTGGGTCGGTGGAGGATCCCCTGGTGATTGCGCCGGGAATCTCTGTTGGGATTCATCCTTCGGCGGGCGCGGTGCCTTTGGGCGAGAGCGAGTTCTCGCTGGCTGTAACAGTGCATAGCAATGTGGTGGGGGTCGCGAATGGCAGCGTTCGGCTTGATCTGCCGGCGGGGTGGAAGTCCGATCCCGCGCAGGTGGCTTTTCACCTGAACAATGGAGAGGACAGCGAAGTAAGCTTCCAGGTACGTCCCGACAAGTTGGAGCAGAAATCCTACGAGATCAAGGCAATCGCCACAAGTGGTGGCCACGAGTACAGCGACGGCTACCGGACGGTCGGCTATCCTGGCCTGCGGCCTTATAACTACTACCGTCCAGCGACCTACCGCGCGCGGGGTGTGGATGTTCAAGTCGCGCCTAGGCTAAATCTGGGCTATGTGATGGGGCCGGGCGATGACATCCCGCAAGCGTTGGAGGATCTGGGTGTTCATCCACATCTATTGAGCGCTGCCGACATAACCTCTGGGGATTTGAGTAAGTACAACGTGATAGTGCTGGGTATTCGCGCGTATGCCTCGCGACCGGAATTGGCGGCGAATAACCACAGGCTGCTGGAGTATGTGCAGAATGGCGGCAACTTAGTTGTGCAGTACCAGAGTGGGGAATATGACCATAATTTCGGGCCTTATCCATATACTCTGGGACGGTCGCCGGAGAAGGTGGTCGATGAGACCGATCCGGTCACTTTACTCGACCCCAAGAATCCGCTGCTGAACTGGCCGAATCAAATCACGGCTGCGGACTTCAATGGCTGGGTTGAGGAGCGGGGCCACTCTTTTATGGAGAGCTGGGACCCCAAATATACGGCTTTGACGGAGACACATGACCCCGGACAGGACCCCCAGAAAGGCGGCCTGCTCGTGGCGCATGAGGGCAAGGGCACCTATATTTATGTCGCTTTCGCGCTCTACCGGCAGACTCCCGAGGCCGTGCCGGGCGCGTACCGGCTGCTGGCCAATTTGGTGAGTGCCGGGGCACATCCGTGAGTGTGACCCGGCTCGCGCGGCGGTTCTCCGCCTCAGGATGGACCCGGCGCTGCGACGTTAAGTCATGCGGCGGAGATCTCAAGCGCCCAAAACACGCATCAACCAGATGAGGCCAGCCGCTGAGCATGCCGCTGCGAATGCAAGCTGGATCCAACGGGAGTAAGTGCGCTCCACAAGGTGCTCATACTCTGTTTCTGACGAAGACGCCTTATGTCCAAAGAGTGTGTCTATCTGCCCGGTATCCCTGGCCTTTGAGACTCGCGCCTCGACGCGAGCGACTTCTACATACGGGCGAAGTCCTCGCCGGCACCAACCCCAGACCTGTACGCGTTCCCCAATCAGCCGGTCCGCGCTGCATATCGCAAACAGGAACCGTCCAAAGGGTATCGACGAGCGGTAAAGCAGGAAGATCAGTCCGGTCTCGTCGCGCAGGACCAAATCAGGACTCCAAAACGCTCCTGGAAGCCCGTGGCCAATCACCTCGCCCTCAAGCTGCACCGCGCGTGGCCTCATCTCCGAGATGTCCAAGGCCTCCAGCAGTTCCCGGACCTGGGTTCGATTGAAGTTGCCCCTGTAGCGAAAGCCGATACGCGCGGCCCAGGCGACGCCGAGCGCGATCAAGACACTGGGCAGAAAGTACGGCGGCGTATGGATGCCAACTTTCTGAAGCGATTCACCGATCCAAAACCAGCTGATGAGGACAAAAGCGCACGCTAACGGCGCAATCCAGAGGAGGAACTCCGTCCCGAAGCCCGTCCAGCGAAGTCGTGCATTCTCAGGCATTGGATAGGCTGTGCCCTGGTGCTGTGCCTCGGCTTCCCGGTTGAGCGCCCGAACGCGCATTGCCGTCAGCGGGTGGGTGGAAGACAACTCATAGAACCTCGCCCACGGATTGACGAGGTCCCAGCGCATCACACGGGCCGCCTCCTCGGGGCTGGCGGTACCGAGGGCGAGCGCCTCGCCTCCGCTGGCGCTTGCGATGCCCATTAATCCCAATGCCTGGCCAAGCTGCTGGGCCCGGCGGGCCGACTTTTTTTCGCCGGAATCGCCTTGCTGGGCGAAGCGTCTTGCCTCACTGCGCTCTCGCACTATGCCGTAGCCGATCTTCACCAGCGCCGACGAGAGAGCGCCCGGCGCGTGAGTGACTTTCGCGGAGAAATGGTCGGCGCCATACTCCCGAGTGCGGTTCAACAACAGCACCATGAACTGGCCCACCCAGTAAGCCAGATACGCGGCGTAACTTACGATGCGCAGATTGCCGACTCGATCGGTCCAAACATAGATTTGGTATAGAAGCAACGGCGCCATTGCCGCCAGAGCCATGACGGCAAAGTCGTATTGGGCGATATGACCGACTTCATGGGCCAGTACGCGCGTCGGCTTCTTCTTCACTCAGGATGTCGAGCAAACCACGCGTGACGACGAGGCGCGCGTCTCGACGGAGCCTTCCGAAGGCAAAGGCATTTGGCGTTCCGCTCTCGATCAGACCAATTCGTGGACACGAAAAACCTTGTTCGCGGCACAGTCTCTCGATATAAGCGCGGCGTGCGGCTGGAATTGCGTCTTCATCCCATCGGATACAAAAGAACGCCTCGATGAGCCAAGGACTGATGAGATATTGAATGCCGATCAGAGCAACTACAAAAACAACGCCCGACCAGATTGGAGCGTATCCATGAAGCAGGTAGGCGTCGCCTAAGGCAAAAACCAACCCGTACAGCGCGAAGAGCAGGAGAAGCGACCGGGTGAGAAATCCCATAATTCCCCTCGACAGATTCCCTTTGCCTGTAGCGTACATCCGATTTGGAGAAAGGCAGCAAAACGGCCCTACAACTTAAGTTGCAGAGCTTGGGATGAGGTTTGGCAGGGCTAGAACGGCATTCGCAATGTCAAAACCGTGGAGTGGTTATAGGTGTGGAAGTGAGTGAGTGCGATCTGCTCCCCCGCGCCAAAGGTCAGCCCTAGCCTTCCGGGTTTTCCATCGGCGGTGTGGGTGAGCGGGACGCGGCCGAAGATAATTCCTGGAGTCCCAAAGGTTGCGACTTTCCCATCGTTGGGCCCGCCCTCATAAAAGCTCGAGTTGAACTCCCACTCCGGCCAAACATAGCGGCCCAATCCGGTCTTCGCGAGGCGATATTGGATGGTGTTGTTCCAGGTGATGGTGTGGCCGAGGCCTTTGGAGTTTGTAATAGGCAGCGAGCCGCCGGCGGTCGAGACAAGGTCTAATTGGCCAAATCCCTTGCCAACCGCCAGCGTGGGAGTGACGATCGCGCAGCAGCTTCCGTTGCCGTTCTCGCCAGTGGGCACGCTGGCGGCGAAGAAGGCGGTGATGATTGCATTGCCGTGTTCTTCGTTGCGGGAGAAGATGCGGAACTTAGAGTTGAACGAGAGGTCTCCCCATCCGTCTGCCTCGCCGTTGGAGCGGTTGAACCAGGGAGGCACGTTGATGAGTATTTCGATGCGCCGCGCGGGGATGAATTCCAACCCTTTTGAATTATCGTAGTTCCAGATGACGAAGCCCTTCGAGTTGTACTGGTGCAGGAAGTCGGTGCGCAGCTCCTGCTCGAGCCTTGGGGTCACGGTGACGAGCGGGGTGACCCAATGAGGCTGTTCGTTCTGGGTCTCGGTGACGCGGGCTTGATAACGCTCGATGAAGCTGCCATCTGTCGCCGGAGAGCTGCTTTGCTGGGCATGAATGGTTGGAGTGATGTTGAGAGCGAGCGCGAAAAACGCCGATACCGCGAGGCGTCCGCGGAGCGAAGATGTAGGGCGCAAAAGAAGATTTAGGCTCATGATCTCGATTTTATATGGTTCCTGATAGCGAATTAAGTTGTCTTTTGGCGCGAAGGTGTAAACGTAATGATGCTGGCGGCGAGCGAAAGATTACAGCGCTGCCAAGATCGGAAGGAGCACAATGGCCAATGTCGATATTTTGCTCAGACCTCGCGAAGCGGCCGCGGCGCTAGGCGTGAGTTATCCGGCGATCAAGCAATGGATTCTGGCGGGGAAATTGAAGACGATCAAAACGCCGGGAGGGCACCACCGCGTGCCACAGAGCGCGCTGACTCCGCTCTTGAAATCGAAGGCGACACCTGGCCAGAAGTCTTCTCGCGAGCGCTTCCGCAACGTGAGCGGGAGGAATCAGCTAGTGGGCAAGATCGTCGAGGTGAAGATCAGCGGGCTGCTGGCCAAGGTGGTGCTGGAGATCGGCGATCAGAAGATCACTTCGATCATCACCGCAGACGCGGTTCGTGAGATGCAGCTTCGCAAAGGTCAGACGGCTGGGGCGCTGATCAAGTCCACGGAAGTGATGATCGTCCGGGTCTAGAGAACACCGCCAGACCAGAACATTAACTCGCCTCGATCGAGAGTGCCCCAAGATCTCAACGACGCGTCCTGCCACGCTTGACGTCGCGAATCTCACGACCGAAAGCAAATCACAGATTTTTCTGCTGCAGATGACCCCATCCTGCCGGGATTTCCACTGCACTGGTCTCTAAGCCCCTCGTTTGTCAGGTTATTCACTCAAATTTAACTCAAATTTCACGGACGCCTGCCACTCTCAACAAGGTGCAAGCTGTGCTGCATGCAGTATTTCTTGCCTCGGTCCCAGTTCGCCAGACCCAAAAGGACGGGTGAGGAGCGAAGGCTGCCAACGTCGGCGAACTGAGTACTTCTTCAGATCACGTCATTCTGCAATTTGCTAATAGCTAATAAAGGTTAAGAGAGGCCCAATGAAAACGAATCTCAAGGCGCTAGCGGCTCTGGCGCTGGCTATGGCACTCCCTTACGGGAATGCCCAAACGGCGACGAAGAAGAAGACTTCTTCTGAAGCGTCAGTCCAGGCACAAATTGACGCCCTGCGGAACGATATGCAGAGCCAGATCCAGAGCCTGAAGCAGCAACTGGCTGAGAAGGATGCGCAGCTCCAGCAGGCGCAGCAAGCAGCCCAGGCAGCGCAGCAGGCGGCACAGCAGGCGCAGCAAGCGGCCCAGGCGGCGCAGCAGGCCAATAGCACCAATACCGAAGCAGTGACCAGCCTTCAAGGCGCGGTGACCGATCTTAAGACTAATAATGCCTCGCTGGCGCAGACGGTGCAGGATACCCAGAAAAAGACCGCCGCGGAGCTGGAGCATCCTGACGCGATCTATTTCAAAGGGATCACCCTCAGCCCGACGGGAAGCTACCTGGCGGCTGAAACCGTGTGGCGCAGCGCCGGCACCGCCTCAGGCATTGGGACGCCCTTTAATGCGATACCGCTGCAGCAAGCGGACGCGGCACATCTGAGCGAGTTCTACGCAACCGCTCAACAGTCGCGAGTCGCGCTGCTAGCCGAGGGCAAGACCCCGAACTTCACGATGAGAGGCTACTACGAGGCTGACTTCCTTTCTTCGGGCACCAGTTCCAACGCCAACCAAAGCAACAGCTACACCATGCGTCAACGTCAGTTGTGGGCCCAGGCGTCGACCAAGAAATGGATGCTTACCGGAGGCCAGATGTGGTCCCTGGTAACCGAATATAAACCGGGATCGGAACTAGCGCCGGGCAAGGAGCAAACCCCACAGACGATAGACCCGAACTATACCGAGGGCTTTAACTGGGCGCGCCAATATGCCTTCCGCGCGTCAATGAACCTCCCGTACAACCTGACAGCCGCCGTCTCGGTTGAAAACCCTGAGACGCTTAATCTCGGTGGCACCGTCCCAACGTTTCTGTTGCTCGGCGGCCCGGGTTCTTCCAACTACGACAGCCTTGCGAACTACTCCTATAATCTGGCTCCCGATCTGATCGCCAAGGTTGCGGCCGATCCGAGTTTTGGCCATTTTGAAGTTTATGGCATCGGACGCTTCTTCCACTGGCGCACGTACACCTCGCTGACCCCACCGGTCAATGCATACAACGATTCAACAGTGGGCGGCGGTATCGGCGGCAGTGCTCGAGTTTCGACCTTCCAGAAGAAATTGGACTTCGGGCTGAAGGGACTCTGGGGTGACGGTATCTCGCGCTATGGGAACGCCACTCTGGCCGATGCGACTGCGAACTGGGCAGGCACGGTTAAGCTGTTGCATGGGTATTCCGCACTCGGCACCATCGAGGCACACGCCACACCGCGCCTGGATATCTATGTCTACTACGGAACGGACGGCGTCTTCCGAAATTACAGCTACTCGCCTGACTATACCTACCTCGGCATCAAACCACACACCCCATATGGGTATGGCAACTACTCGTTCAACAACTCAGGTTGCATGACCGAAGTGGTTCCGACAGGGAGCTTCGCCCCGAGCAATCCCGCGACCTGTGCAGCAAACAACCGCGATGTGCAGGAAATCACCTTTGGCTACTGGTATGACTTCTACAAGGGCCCAATGGGCCGTCTGCGGCAAGGCTTCCAGTATTCCTACGCAACCCGCAATGTATTCTCGGGCATCGGGGCAACGCCGCAGGCAACCAACAACATGTGGTGGACTTCGTTCCGCTACTATCTGCCCTAAACGAACCAATTCAACCCAACATGCAACGAGGGCGCCCGAATGGGCGCCCTCGTTGCATAGCAGAAAATGTCAGGCGGATCAGCGACCGGAGGACCCAAATCCTTTTTCACCGCGTTCGCTAATGGACAGTTCCTCAACCAGGATCACCTCATCGCCGGTCATAGCAGCGAAGGGAGACAACTGCACGATCTTGTCCCCTTTCCTGATTTGGATGCTGACGTCGGTTTGCTGCAGGATAACATCGACAACGTGACCCGCATCATTCTTGATTGAGCGCAGTTGAAGATTAGGCTGATTTATGTTGATCAGGCAGACCAATATCTCACCACGATAGCCCGCGTCGATCCTGCCTCCGGCGTAGGTGACGCCTTTGGCCGCCATGGAGGATCGGTCACCCAGTATGAAGCCAACGCCTGCAGGCCCTTCCACCGCAATTCCGGTGCGTACCTTCACTGGCTTGCCGGGATACAGGGTTACGTCCTCGATAGCGTAGAGGTCGTAACCCAGATCGTCTCCAGGATGCGCCACCGTCGGTAGCCTGGCGTCCGGATGGAGCAGTTTGACTTTCAACATTGGTGCGGAACTTGTTTAGACCGGATTTTCATTTGCGAGACTAGAACCAACTTACCAGAGTCTCACAAGGGTCCCGCCTAACACGGAGCCGACGCGAGCGTGCCTGGTCAGCTCGCCTTCTTTGCCAACTGGGCTTCGCGGCGCTGTTTCGCCCAGCGGCGCTTCTGCGCCTGGGCGATCCGGTTCCGTGCGTCCGCACTTAAAATGCGCTTCTTGGGTACAGCGGAGGCCTTGGCGACGCGTCCTACAATGTGACTGTGGCCATTTTTCGAGCTCAAAAGTTCCCTAACCCGCTCCAGGCGGCTAATCTCTTCGCTAATGATTTCCAAAATGCCATTTCGATCCATCTCGTTTTTCTCCCTCATTTTCCGGACGTAATTCTCTCTATGACGTATCTTAACTGCGTTCGCGAGCGCTTGCAGGTAGAGGCACAACTCAACCAAGATTTACCGGCAGATCGGCCTCAGACAATCTGCTTTCTTCGCGGAAGTTATCTCACCGCCACACTAGTTGGATACATCGGGCTGAAAATGGATGCTTGACAGGACCGATAGCGTGTCTCCACGGCAGATAGAATCCGGACTCTGACTGTCGGGTATCCTGTGGGCATCTCTTAGACTTGTGTAACCCGATGAAGCCTCTGGAGTCTAATTCTGATACGTGACGCCGCACGGGAGAGGTTCCAGCAATCGAGCCCCGGCTGTTTTGAAGTGATTGTTGCCTGCGCGAGAAGTTCACCTCGAGCGAGTTCCATCTATCTACCGCCTGAAGAGAAAGTAAAAAGAAGAGCCTATCATGTGCGCACAAGATAGTGACGAGACTGGGTTGATTGAGCGTATATGTGCCGGAGAGAAGGAGTTATTCCACGACCTCGTCCGGCCGTACGAGCGCAAAATCTATCTCACCGTGCTGGCGCTCTTAGGCAGCGAGGCAGAGGCGGAGGACGCAGCCCAGGAGACGATGATCAAGGCCTTCCGCAACCTGCGATCGTTTCGCCGCGAGTCCAAATTCAGTACATGGCTGGTATCGATCGCGCTCAATGAGGCCAGAAGCCGGCTGCGTAAGTCGAAGCGCACGCAGATTGAGTCGCTGGATGCGGACACCGAGAATCATGAGGGTGACTTCACTCCGGCGATGCTCACCGATTGGCGGGAGATACCTCTGGAGGCGCTCGAGCGCTCGGAGTTACGGGCCGCCTTGCAGAGAGCGGTGGCTGAGTTGCCCGCTATTTACCGCGAAGTCTTTACCCTGCGCGACCTGGAGGATTTCAACGTAGAAGAGACAGCCAGAGCGCTCGGAGTGACGGCGAATGTCGTCAAAGTACGGCTACACCGGGCGCGGATACTGCTTCAGAAACGGCTTGTCCCGTTCCTGAAGAGTTCCTTTTCACCCCGCCGCGGGCTTTTCGGGAGGGCGCTATGGAGCTGAATTGCAAGCATGTGTGGGAATACATCTCCGACTACATCGACGGTTCCGTCGGCCCCGAACTGCGGCTTCAGATCGAGCGCCATTTAGAGAACTGCGAGATATGCTCGGCGATCCTGGATAGCACGCGAAACATACTCTATCTGACTGCCGATGACCGGACCTTCGCGCTGCCAATTGGTTATAGCGAGAGACTCCATGCACGGCTGGAGCAGGAGATGGCCTTGACCGGCGGACCAGAGGCGGCAGACGGCTAGAGCACGTGATGAAGAATGATGTGGAGGACTTCTTCGACGAAGAGCAACGCGAGGGTAGCGGCGGCGAGTAGTATCTGGAGATTTTCAGAACGGAGTTTGGCAGCGGGTACGGGTTGCATTCTCCATTGCGCAGCAGGGCGCTGGCGGAGGCCACGGATACGCCAGATCGCGTACAGATTGATCAGGGCACCGGCCAGAGCCACCAACACCATCGGAATGCGGATCCAGTCGGCGTGTAGTCTCCAGGGGACGCGAGCACCTATGGCTGAGGCCAGTGAAGTGAGGCCGATCACTACTCGCAGGCCGCTGATCGCAACGAAGGCCGTGCAAATGCTCTGCAGCGCGGCGAAGACGAAGCTCGGCCACAGAACGATCCAGCCTTTAATAGAACTTTCCAGCTTCGCACCCTGGGATGGTGACGCTACAGGGGACGAGCGAATGCTTGGCGCTTCCTCTTCAGGTCGCGTTGACTGGATCATTGGAGATTCGGCACCATCAGCTCGGAGTGCGCGGAAACAAAAAGGACGGCTGTCGCCGCCCTTCCTGTTTAGAAGTTTGCGCGAAGCCTAGAGAACTGTTACGTTCTCAGCCTGCCAACCCTTCGGACCCTTCACCACGTTAAACTGCACGGCCTGGCCTTCCTGCAAGCTGCGGAAGCCATTGGCCTGAATCGCGGTGTGGTGAACGAATACATCTTCACCGTTGGCGCGGCTCAGGAATCCAAAGCCCTTCGCATCGTTAAACCATTTTACTGTTCCCTGTTCCATAACTTGATTCTTTTCCTTTTGTAGAGATAACGCTGAATTGAAATCGGGATATTCGCAGGTATTGCCACAGCAAAGTGCATAACGAGCGGTAGAGCCACAGTCCCTATTCGACGCTAACTAAGTATAACCGGAAGGGCGAACGACTGCGCAACTATTATTTTGTCACCAACCTGAAGCGGAAAAGTTGTTGCAAAACGGTACTCATTTCACAAATATTTGCAGGTTTTTCTCCCAATTTTAAGGGCCAGTTGGCGGCCGGGCGGGAAGATATGGGCATGATTGAGTCGCCGACTCTACTCAGCCGCCGCCCAGTGGACTTGTGGTCTAACCTCTCGACGACCACCATTGTCGAGTATCCCCCGGTCAACCGCATTCCCTTTGTCGAGACGCCTGTCGTCGACCCCTCGCCGGTCCAGCAGCCCGCCGAGAGCGGCTGGCAGCCGATGGAACTGGGCCGGTACCGGGTCACGATCGCGGAGACCCTGGCCGAGCGGGAAGCGGCCTGCCGGCTGCGCTTCAAGGTCTTCAACATCGAGCTGGGCGAAGGGCTGCAAACGTCCTATAAAACCGGCCTGGATACGGACCGTTTCGACCTGTTTTGCGAGCAGCTGATCGTGGAGGACCGCAACTCTCGCTCGATTGTGGGAACCTACCGCATGCAAACCGGCACGACGGCGCGCCAGAATCTGGGCTACTACAGCGAGCAGGAGTTCGATTTCGGCCCCTACGAGCCGCTGCGAGAGTCAACTTTAGAGCTTGGACGGGCCTCGATTGACCGCGAGCACCGCTCGAGCGAGGTGCTGACACTGCTCTGGCGCGGGATCGCTCAATATACCCGGGTTTACAACCTGCGCCACCTGATCGGCTGTTCCTCGTTGAATTCACAGGACGCCAGGGTTGGTTGGCAGATGTATCGGCAGCTTTCGGAGTTTCTGGTAGACGACCGGTTTCGCAGCGCGCCGACGGCGCCTTATAAGCTGCCCTTCACCGAAGAAGCTCCGGAAGTAATGGCCAAAGTGCCGAAGCTGCTGCGGACGTATATTGGAATCGGGGCGAAAATATGCGGTCCGCCAGCATGGGACCGGGAGTTTGGCACCATCGACTTCCTGACTTTGTTGGACATGCGCGAACTCACGCCCGCCGCGAGGGTCCGGTTCCTGACCGAGGCACAGTAAGCCGCAAGAGGCACAGCCGGCTGCGAGGCTGGTGGAAGGCTATCGTCCTGGTCTTCTCTCTGTGTCAATGCGTTTCAAGTTTCCTGGCATTCAGGGCCAGGACGCGACCGTCGGCGGCCGGGCGCGCCGAGTGGCTGCACCGATCCTGCCGGATGGTGCTTCGACGTCTCGGCTTCCAGCTGCGCATTGTTGGCGAGCTGCCGCAAAGCGGCCTGATCGCCTCTAACCATCTGAGTTACCTGGACATACTCTTCTTTGGAGCCTCGGTTCCGTGCGCGTTCGTCTCCAAGATAGAAGTGCGACGCTGGCCATTGCTCGGCTTGCTGGCAGCGCTGGGAGGGACGGTTTTCATCGACCGGCAGAGCGCGTCGAGCGCTGCAGATGCTGCGCGGCGGATCGAAGAGTTGCTAAAGGCCGGGATCCTGGTGCTGGTTTTTCCCGAGGGGACAAGTTCAAACGGCAGCGGGGTATTGCGGTTTTACGCCTCGCTCTTTGAGCCGGCGGTGCGGGTTGGCGCCCCGCTGACGGCGGCGGCGATTGGCTACTCCGCAGGCGCAGGAGCGATCGAAAGCGACCTGTGCTACTACGGAGACATCTCCTTTGCACCCCATTTGCTGGAGACACTTCAACTTCCGGACATTGTTGCGTCGCTGCGCTTTGCGCCGACAGGGCCTACTTACGGAGAGCGGAAGCAGGCTGCAATGCGTATCCACGAGGTGGTGGTTCAACTTCGCTCCGAGGGTACCGGAACGGCGCAAGAACAAGAGTCGGCTCAGGAAAGCAGCGCTTAGGGATCAAGATTTAGGGTTGAGGGGTGGCAATACGACGATCTTCTTTGGAGCTTTCCCAGCCGTCGATGCGGGGACGTCGGTAGACTGGCGCACGATGAGCTTGGTGGGAATCGGATAGTCGCGCTGCGCATTATTTGAGGCGAGGTCGCTGTGGTCATGCAGCGCCTGGAATGCGGCGCGAGCGAGGTCTGCGCGGGACATCTGCACGGTCGTAAGCGGAGGCGTCGTGAACTGCGCGAACCGGATATCGTCGAAGCCGATGAGGGACAGATCTTTCGGGACTCTCAGTCCGGTCGAGTAGGCCGAGCGCAAAACACCGATGGCGGTCATATCGTTGGAGCACATAACCGCCGTCGGTAGCTCGCCCCGCGCCCGCAGGCCTTCAAAAGCCCGCATTCCGCCCTCGAGGGTGTGGTCGGCCTCAATCACCCGGGCATCTGCCGTAGGGATCTTGGCCGCCTTGGTAGCGATCCGGAAAGCCTCAACACGGGCTCGGGCAGAATGAAGAATACGGGGACCGCTTATAAACGTGATCTTGCGATGGCCGAGAGCAGCGAGATGCTGGACGGCCTGCAGCAGGCCAGCGCCATAGTCGATCCGGAGAGTGCTGGCCAGTGGGCTGGGAAGCTCGAAGTCAATCAGGGCGAGAGGGATTTTGCGCGCGGCAAGTTGCTGCAGCAGCGGTTCTTCGATACCGAACGTCATCACCGCGACACCCTCAACCTTGCGCTCGAGCATGCGGCGAATTACCAGGTTCATCCGGCGCGGATCGTAGTTGGTCGAGCCGATCAGGATTTCGTAGCCGTGCTCGACGGCGATATCTTCAAAGCCCTGAATCAGCTCCGGGAAAAACGGATTGGTGATCTCGGAGATTACCAATCCGAACAGCCTGCTTCGACCGGAAACAAGTCCGCGGGCCTGCGTATTGGGATAGTAGTCGAGGTCTTCGATGGCCTTCCATACGCGCCTGGCCAGCTCCGGACCAACAGTAGGGACGCGATTGATCGTGCGCGACACGGTGGCAATCGAGACCTTGGCGCGGAGCGCAACGTCGCGGATATCAAGCTTGCCTGAAGGTGATCGTTTTCTTCGCTGCGCCGTCACGATTGCCTAGCAGTCTACTATGACTTGGCCGATGCCTTTACCGAGAAAATGATTTCCTACAGCGCTCTTTTCCAAACCAGCAGCGCGACGATCAGAGGACGTTTCGCCATCCGGCCCCCATGCGCTCTTTCAGGATGCAGTGGTCCATCACGACCTTGACTCCGGCGGCTTCGGCGCTTGCCGCGGCCTCTTCATGGATTACACCTTCCTGCAGCCAGAGGCGCGGGATCTTCAGCCGGATGACATCCTCGACGATCTGCGGCACGTATGTGGAAGCGCGGAAGACGTTTACCAGATCGATCTTTCCGTCGAGAGCGTGCCAGGCATCGTCGAGGTTCGCATAGGCCTGCTCGCCGAGGACGGCACGGGCTCGTGGATTTACCGGAACAATCCGGTAGCCCTGCTGCTGCATGAACTTTGAGACGCCTAAGCTGGCGCGCCCCGGCTTGTCGGAAAGGCCAATAACCGCGATGTTCTTAGCGTTGTCGAGGATCTCGCGAATTATCTCAGGCTCATTCATCGAGGGTCGCAATCAATCCAGATCGTCGGATGCATCGACGGCGACCGGTACATTGCCGTCGCGCCGCATCAATAGGTACCCGCGAATGAACGGCTCCAGATAGCCGTCGAGAACCCGATCTACATCGCCGAATTCCACCTTGGTGCGGTGGTCTTTGGCGATCCGATAAGGCTGCAGTACGTAGGAACGTATCTGCGAGCCGAACTTGATGTCGAGCTTGGAATCTTCGAGCTTGCGGCTGATCTCTTTCTTCTTGTCGAGTTCGTACTCGTAGAGGCGCGAACGAAGCATCTTCATCGCCTTCTCTTTGTTCTTGTGCTGCGAACGCTCGTTCTGGCATTGAGTAACGATGCCGGTGGGGATGTGGGTGATTCTGACGGCGGAGTCGGTGGTGTTCACATGCTGGCCGCCCTTGCCGCCGGAGCGGTAGGTGTCGATGCGGATGTCGTCGGGCTTGATATCGATCTCGATCGAGTCGTCGATCTCCGGCGAGACAAAGACTGACGCAAACGAGGTGTGGCGGCGCTTGGCCTGATCGAAGGGCGAGATACGAACGAGGCGGTGAATGCCGGTTTCGCCGGAAAGCTGGCCGAAGGCGAACTCGCCGCTGATAGTGACGGTTGCGGACTTTAAGCCGGCTTCTTCGCCATCCTGGTAGTCGTTGACTTCGATCTTGAATCCCTGGCGCTCGGCCCAGCGGATATACATGCGCAGCAGCATGTCGGCCCAGTCCTGGGACTCGGTGCCGCCCGCTCCTGGATGCACGGTGAGAATGGCGTTGAGCGGATCGGTCTCGCTGGAGAGCATGGTCCGCGTCTCCATCGCTTCGACGAAGGCGCTGAGCGACTCGATGTCGCGGGCCAAATCGGCCTCGACGTTCTCGCCTTCGTTGGCGAGTTCGAAATAGGCCTCGATATCGCCACTGCGTCGGGCGAGTTCGGCGTCATCGGCGAGCATCGCATCAAGACGCTTGCGTTCGCGCATGAGCGGCTGCGATTGAGCGGGATTAGACCAGAGATTCGGGTCGGAGAGCTTTACTTCGAGGGCCGCGAGGTCGCGGCGCAGCCTGGCCAGGTCAAAGATACTCCCGCAGGGTTTTTACCTTTTCGCGCACCTGGGAGTAGGCGAATTCGAGTTCGTTCAACATGACAACTCATACCTGACTTAGCTGGATTCTGTTGGGCGCTGCCTCATCGAAACGCGTAATGCGAACAACGCGGCGGCTATAGCGATTATGGCACAGACGATGGCGAAGACGTCTCCGTAGCGCGAGTAGAAAGTGACGTCGCTGCGATAGCCATAGCGGACGGCCAACGAGGTCATGACGTGCCGGGGAGCGCTCTGCGTGACTCGTCCGAGCGGATCGACGGCGGCGGTGACGCCGGAGTTGGTGGCGCGGAGTATCCAGCGGCGGTTCTCGATCGCCCGCATGCGCGCCATATTGAAGTGTTGCCATGGGGCGCTGGTATCGCCGTACCATCCGTCGTCGGAGATGTTGATGAACACCTGCGCCCCGTTCTTAGCGAAATGGCGGATCTCGTCAGCGAAGACGGCTTCGTAGCAGATAAAAGCTCCGAAGGTGTGGCCTTGCGCGGTGAAGACTTTGCGCAGGCCACCTCGGGAAAAGCTGCCGACTCCCTGGGTGAGGGTACCAGCAAAGGCGATGAGACCTTTGTAGGGGACATACTCGCCGAACGGCACTAGATGAATTTTGTCGTAGCGGCCGAGGAATCGTCCGTCGGGCGCGACGAATTCGGCGGAGTTGAAGATCTCCATCGTATTGTCGTGTTGCCAGGTGCCGATGTTGCCGACAACCACGGGGGAGTCGGTCTGGCGGGTAAGGTCGGCCATCAGATTGCGGAAGCGCGGATCGGCTTCGCGGAAGGGCGAAGGTGATTCAGGCCATGCGACCAGATTGGGCTTGGTCGGCGGAACTGGGCACTCCGGCTTCACGAGCACGGGATTCGGCTCGGGCATTCCAACGAAGTAAGGCGTACAGGTCTTCAGGCTGAGGGCGATGAATTCGGCGGTGTGCCGGTCCCACTCCGGCCCGAACCAGTCGTTGCTTTCGGTGACATCGAGATTTTGCTGCAAAAGGACTGCGGTTGCCTCGGTGGGCGACGGCGGTGGAGTTAGAAACGTTCCGAGTTGCAGGCCGAGTGAAAACAGCAGTGCGCCAAAAGCAAAGCGCACCCGCCGTGAGAACGGGCAGGCGAGCAAAGCCGCTGCAAACATAGAGTTGCCGATCATTAGAACGAACGAGATGCCATAGACTCCGGTGACTGGAGCGAGCGGGGTGAGCAGGAAGTTGTCCACTTGTGAATAGCCGAGTTGGTCCCAGGGCACGCGAGTGATGCGCGAGGCCGCGAACTCGAGCGCGACCCAGAAAAGTGGCGCGAGAAGCAAGGGAACGGTAGTGCTTCGAAAGGCTTTGCGTGTCAGCGCGATCAGCAGGCCAAAGACGCCGAAGTAGAGACCGAGGACCAGGCTATAGAGCAACAGGATTCCGGCCGAAGCGATCGGACCGATGCCCCCATACGTGTGCATGGTTGCGTAGATCCAGTAGCAATTCAGCAGATACCATGCGATGCCACAGATATAGGCGCCGAGAGCGCTGCGACGCAGGAAGTCTTTTTGCGAGACATTTGGCGGAGCCAGAATCCCGTAGAGAAGTGGAACCAGTGCGATCCACGCCACAGCGCCGCGCCAAACCGGCAATGGGCCCGCAACTGGAAACGGCAGGTCGAGCAAGACCGCGGTGAGCAAACCCAAGGTCCACGGATTCGCAAGTGCAGGGTGACGAAAAAATGTTTCGCCGGGCGATGATTTGTCGAAAAACTTGTGCATTCCGCCGTGAGTCTACCATCCCTGCTTGTATGCGGCCGGTAGAGAGTTCTAGTTTTTGCGGCTCAGGCAGATGTAGAATGACAACGATGAATCATCCGATTATCGATTTGGCGATGCAACTGCTGAGCTTCATGTTTCTGATCGGGATGTTTGGGTCAGCGATCGTAGTAGCGATCAGTTTCGTTGAAGATCTCTACGAGCTCTTTGGTGAATGAAGGCGCCGATGCTCACCGCATCCATCATCTCAAATTGATTGACCCTGTACAGAATCGGACATAGACTCAGCCGTGAACGTCACGCCGGTAATGCCATCATGGTAGCCGCGGTAGACGAAGCGCCAAACCTCAAACCATGCCGGTAGACCGAACCACAGCCAACCCATCCAACCGAGTGCGCCTTGTCGTTGCGTCTTCGGTGATGCTCACCTTTATTTCTTTCTGGCGCGCCGCCGCGATCGTGCTCAACGATCTCGGGTCGTCTGCGTTTTACGCCGGGGGCATTGCGGAGCAGGCTGTCGGCAAAGCGGCGCCGTGGTTCATCCTCGGAGTCATGCTCTTTTCCTTCGCGGTGCGGGCCGTGTATGTGGAGAGCTGTTCGATGTTTACGCGCGGCGGCGTGTATCGCGTCGTCAAGGAGGCGCTAGGCGGGACCTTTGCCAAACTAAGCGTTTCGGCGCTGATGTTCGACTACATTCTGACCGGGCCGATCTCCGGAGTTTCCGCGGGACAGTACATCACTGGCCTGCTCAATGAATTGATGCAGGTCGCGGCGAACCACCAGTGGCTGCCCGGGGCGATGCTCGGCGCCGCTCATACCGCGCCACAGCTGCCGATGAATGGCACCTCGGCTGTCTTTGCCATCGTCGTGACCCTCTATTACTGGTGGTTGAACCTCAAGGGCATTGAGGAGTCGAGCGACAAGGCTTTGGACGTCATGAAGGTAACCACGATCATGGTGGTCATCCTGCTGGGCTGGGGCTTCTACTCCGTGTTTGTGAAAGGCGCGTCGCTTCCGCCGGCTCCGATTCCTTCCAACCTGCATTTTTCCAATGATGCGCTTGGCTTTCTGAAGAACATCAAGTTCAGCGCGGGCTTCGGTCTGTTTGGAATTCTGATGGCCTTCGGCCACTCAGTTTTGGCGATGAGCGGCGAGGAGTCACTGGCGCAAGTCAACCGCGAGATCGAACATCCCAAGCTGCGCAACCTGAAGCGCGCCGCGATCGTGATCGCGATTTATAGCTTCATCTTCACAGGGATAGCCTCGCTGCTAGCGGTGATGTTGATTCCCGACTACCCTCGCACCCACGTCTATCAGGACAACCTAATTGCCGGGCTGGCGATGTATATGGTTGGGCCTGAGGTGCTACGGATCATCTTCCGCGTCTTCGTCGTAATCGTCGGCTTTCTTATTCTTTCGGGAGCGATCAATACTTCGATCATTGGCTCGACCGGAGTGCTGATGCGAGTGGCGGAAGATGGTGTGCTGACCGACTGGTTCCGGCGACCACACCCAAAGTTTGGTACGAGTTACCGCATCGTGAACATGGTGGCGGGCTTCCAGCTCTTCACCATCATCGTGACGTGGGGCAACGTTATCACCCTGGGCGAGGCCTATGCCTTTGGCGTGATCTGGAGTTTCACCTTTAACAGCCTGGCCATGCTGGTGCTGCGCTGGAAATACAAGGGAGAGCGCGGCTGGAAAGTACCACCAAATCTTCGTATCGGGAAACGAGAGATACCGATCGGCCTGGCTTCGGTGTTTCTGGCGCTGTTTTCTATTGCAGTGGTGAACCTATTTACGAAGAGCATCGCCACCAAGAGCGGAATCGCCTTCGCCGCCGCTTTCTTCGTCATCTTCACCATCTCTGAGAAGCGAAACAAGGCCAAACAGGCGAGTACCGAGCGCCAGATGAAGGAACATTTTCAGCTGGAGCACGAAGACACGATTAGCCGGGAAGCTCTGCAGATCAATCCTGGAAGCGTGATGGTGACAATGCGCGACGCGGCGAACCCCTATGCTTTGAAATGGGCACTGAGCCGGATCAACACCGACGAACAGGATATTGTTGTACTTACCGCGCGAATCATGGGCGTCGGCGGCCCGGAGTTCCTCGAAGCGTCCGACCAGTCGTTCAGCGAACACGAGCAGATGCTCTTCACCAAAGCGGTTTCGGTCGCTGAGAGCTTCGGCAAACATATCTCCCTGCTGGTTGTGCCTGCGGGCGATGTTTTCGCCGCGCTGGTGCAGACCGCCAATTCTCTTGAAGCTTCGGCGGTTGTCTCCGGGCTCTCGACGAAGCTGACGGCGCAGGAACAGGCCTTTCACATGGGCCATGCATGGGAAGCTCTTCCCGAGCCAAAACGGCAGTTCACGTTTTACATCGTGAGGCCGAACGGCGAGGCTGAAGCCTTTCATATTGGGCCTCACGCGCCGACCTTGCAGACAGACGACGTGCAACTAGTGCATCGCCTGTGGCTTAATTTCCGCCGGGAGCCCGGCATGCAGGCCTTGCATCACAGCGACATCGTGACCTATGCTCTCACCCGGCTGGCAACTGAATATGCGCGCGACAAGCAGGAGACGCTGAAGAACCTGCGCCGCTATGCGACTGACGGCAGCAAGGGTCCCGAATCAGGGTTGATCGCATCAAACGAAACTCTTCCTGGGTACTCCATAAGAGCACCTAAGCCGACCAACGCCGCTGACGATCCGCTCTAGAGATATCGAAACCTCGTTTGGCAAACTCGTCGTTGTTACTGGCGAGACTCCACGTACCATTTCCCGCGCAATTGCACCTCGATTGCAATCACGTTGGACCGTTTACAAACTGCTTACTCGAAGATTACCTGTAGTTACTATTGATTGATCTCCTTGCCTACGAAGCTCGCCTGCGCCAAGCTATTCTTAAAAGAACTCTAGATGGCACCCCCCGACAAACTACGCAGAGGAAGCGTGTTTCGAGTATATGATGACGGATTAGTCATGCGATTAAGTTGTCAAGTGGCATCGAGATAAGTATTCTGTTGTGGAACACGGAATTAACGAAACTAACTACTTTACCTCGCCTGTAGCGTGGTACTTCGAAGGGATAGATAACGTGGAAGTTAAAGACATTCTGGTGGAAATCGATGCAGAGATTTCACGGCTTCAGCAAGCACGCGCCCTACTTAGTGGCGGAACAGCTCCAAAGCGCGGCCCGGGTAGGGCCAAGGCAGTCTCAGCCCCAAAAAAGCGTAAGCTGACTCCCGAAGGCAGAAAGAGAATTGCCGAGGCGATGAAGCGGCGCTGGGCGGAACGTAAGAAACAGGCTGCCGCAAAGAGCGCCAAGTAAACTCAGGCCCGGGTTACGCATCAAGAAGGTTGCTTAACCTGGGCTTGCCGGGCGAGGGATGTGTCCCCTCCAAGGACGCTGAGCTGCTCGTGCAATAAGCAAGTTGCCCGGGCGATACTTAGGAATGTCTCTCCCCCACGCGACCCCGGCTTCGGATCGAACACTGGTTCAGATCGTCGATGCAGCACTGCTGCTTGCAACGAACAAGAGTGGTGCGTGGCTGGCTTGTAGGCCTGGGTGCTCGCAGTGTTGCGTAGGCGTCTTCGCGATCAATCAGCTCGATGCGTCTCGGCTACGCAACGGCCTGGTTGAGCTATCTCTAGTTGATAGCGAGCGGGCCGAGCGAGTGCGGCGGCGGGCGATCGAGTCGGTGAAACGCCTCGGCGCCGTCTTCCCCGGAGATCGCAACTCCGGTCTTCTCGATGAAAGTGCCGAGGGTAGTGAGGAATTCGACTCCTTTGCCAACGACGAAGTATGCCCGGTGCTGGATCCCGAGACGGGCACGTGCGATCTTTACTCTTCGCGCCCAATGACCTGTCGGGTCTTCGGTCCACCTGTCCGGTCCGAAGATGGTCTTGGGGTTTGCGAGCTGTGCTATCACGACGCTACCGCGGAAGAGATTGCCGGGTGCGAGATGATCCCCGATCCAGAGAATCTTGAATCCGTTTTGGTAGCTGAGCAGGAAGGGCGAAGCGGTGTTCACGGCAACACGATCGTGGCCTTCGCCCTGACTCGCTAATTGCTCCGAACCCTGGCACACATCAGCTAGTAATTCGGTGACATCGATAGAAGTCAGGATGAGGCGCTATGCCGCTTCGAGGAGAGCGGTGTATAACGAGTTCGGGCGTGCTGTTTCTGCAGGCAAGTCTCGACCATGGGCCCCATCTGCCTCCGCAGGAACCAGGCTCGCTCATGGCATCGGCAGAAGCGGCATGACGCCACAACAATGGTGAAGAAGTCTTTCCTCGAATCTCTCTCTCTTCTTCTCCCACGAATGGGTTGGCTGCTGCTCGGCTGCGCCTCCGCGACCAGCCTGGGAATCGGCGGCGCGACACCCGTGCAGACGGCTGCCGATCGGGATGCCGTCTGCGCATCCTGCCATCGCGAGATTTACGAGCGGTACATGAAGACTCCCATGGCGCGGGCCAGCGGACCAGCCATTGATGGCATGATTCCGGCCGACTTCCTGCACAAGACTTCCGGAGTTCACTACCGCATTACGAGCCGGGACGGACAGGTGTATCTGTCTTACGATAGGCCGTCGAGCGCAGCTGGAGGCGCACTCCAGGGCGAAGAGGAGATGATTTATTTCGTGGGCTCCGGCAGGCGCGGACGCACGTTCCTCTTTCAGCGCGAGGGGTACTGGTTTGAGATACCGATTAACTGGTATGCCAAGAAGGGGATCTGGGACATGGCGCCCAGCTACCAGCACGCCAGCGAGATGCCGCTCGCGCTACCGGTCGATAGCGCCTGCCTGCACTGTCACGCCAGCGACGTTCAGCCTGAGTTGCCCGACGCTCGCAATCACTATAAGGCCATGCCGTTCGAAACCGGCGGAATCAGCTGCGAGGAATGCCATGGGGACGCGACGCAGCATCTAGCTCTGAAGGGCAAGGGCCCGATACTCAATCCCGACAAACTTGCGCCGAATCTGCGTGACTCGATCTGTCTGCAATGTCATCTCGAAGCGGAGATCACCGTCAACCGGCCCGGTCGTACACTTTACAACTTTCGGCCGGGGACGGAGATATCGGATGATGTAATGCACTTCGTCCATAGTGATGCGGTCGGCGCCGGTGGGCGGGCCACCAGCCAATGGGAGGCGCTACTGCAGAGCGCCTGCAAGCGCGCCAGCGGCGACCGGCTGACTTGCACGACCTGCCACGATCCGCACGGTTCGCCCTCGGCGCAAGCGTCGGTCGGCGTCTATCGGAGCAAGTGTCTCGCGTGTCACACCGACCCGCGCTTCGCGACGGCGCATCATCCCGAACAGCCCGATTGCGCGGGCTGTCATATGCCCAGCAGCGCGACCCAGGACATCGCGCATGAGCAGGTGACCGATCATCGTATCCAGATCCCCAATGCGGCGACGATTCAGGGAATTGGGGAGCGAAAACATACAGGAGAGCTGGTTGCGGTGCGCGGCAAGGCGGACGCCCGCGATCTCGGCGTGGCATATTCGCAGTTGGCGTTACACGGCGATCGCCAGGCGGGCGAGGAGGCGATGAGGCTGCTTCGCGACGCGGAGCACGACATGAATGCGGACCCGCATTCTTTGCCGGACGCTGATCTTCACACCCAGCTGGGATTCCTCGATCAAATCAACGGCGACACGACCGAGGCTGGAAAGGAATACAGGTTAGCCATTGCGGCGAATCCCTTCGATGCAACAGCGATCGGCAACACCGCGCTGATCGACGCAAAAGCGGGCGATTTGAGTTCTGCGGCGAGGCTTTGGGCCTCGGTCTTCGAGCACGACCCTGCGCAGAAGGCGGCGGCGCTTAATCTGGCCTCGACTGACTGCGCGCTGGGCGATAAGGCAGCGGCGATGCAGGTTCTCAACCGGCTACTTCTGTTCTCGCCGGACAACCAACAGGCCAGGCAGTTCGCGGCGGCGATCAGCAACGGCAGCTATCCTTGCCAAAAGCCTTGATCGCGGCGGCGTGCGCTCGACACCCTCGCACCGCTACTAGACAAGTGGGCTGAAATGCGGCTAAGTTGTCTATGTTGTACCGCCTGCCCTTGGCGGGATTATGTAATCCGTTCAGATAGTGATGACCACGGCCGTGGACGAGATCAATGGAAAACCCGAAGTACCGAGTGATCTTCGAGGCGCTTCACGACGAGATACTCAACCGCCGTTATAAGCCGGGTGGACGCTTACCGAGCGAAACAGAGTTGGTTCGCCGCTTCGGCGCCTCGCGAATGACCGTACTTAAGGCGATTAAAGAGCTGCAAGTTCTGGGTCTGGTGAATCGGCGCGTCGGCTCCGGGACGTACGTCGCGAACCAAACTCCAACCGGTAGCCACGTCTTTGGACTGCTGATTCCATCGCTGGGGCAGACAGAGATTTTTGAAGCAATCTGCCAGGGCATGATGCTATCGCCCAAAGCCAGGCAACACTCGTTGCTGTGGGGCCACTCCGTCTCGACGGACAGCCGGAGCGAGGAGGTCGCGGAGAGACTCTGCCAGCAATACATCTCACAGAGTGTCTCAGGGGTCTTCTTCGCGCCTATCGAATACAGCGCGACCCGCCACGAAACCAATCGCAAGATCGGAACCGCGCTCGAGCGGGCCGGCATTCCGGTCGTGTTGCTGGACAGGTGCCTTGCGCCCTTCCCGAAGCGCTCAAAATACGATCTGGTGGGGATCGATAATCACCGCGCGGGTTATATGGCCACTGAACACCTACTGAAAGCAGGGGCACGGCGCATTTGCTTTTTCGCGCGGCCGAACTCGGCGCCCACAGTGGAGGTGCGGACCGCGGGCTACCGGCAGGCGCTGGCCACACACCGTGACGCTAGCGCGGCCTGTGTCAGGCAGGGTGACGCCGAAGACCTAAACTTTGTACGCGCGATCCTCAAGAAGGACCGCCCCGATGCTTTCTTGTGCGGCAATGATCTGACGGCCGGCCAACTCATGCATACTCTGCTCGATTTGGGAAAACGTATTCCGGAAGATATACGGATGGTCGGCTTCGACGATGTCAAGTATGCTCGCCTGCTCCCGGTACCGCTGACGACGATCCACCAACCTTGCCAGAACCTGGGGAAGATGGCGCTCTCTGTGATGCTGGACCGGATCGCGCATCCCGACCTGCCGACCCGGGACGTGCTATTGAGCTGCGAACTCGTCGTGCGAAAGTCCTGCGGCGCCTAGCGCCATCGGAAGTCAGAATCCCTCCTAAAACTAAATCGGTATAGCTAGATTTCCGGTATCGCAGCACAGTTTTGGCTTGACAGTTGTCTATGCCGGCTCATAGACATATTGGTGGTCAACTTACTGCTGATTGCGGCAACTGGTAGCTTTTTCCCGGCGTGGGCGGGTTCGTCAAAATGCGGGAATTTGGCTGGAAACAAAAGTCGTCTACAAATTCGATTTACTTAGTTTTCGAGTCAACACAGTTTGACAGACGTTGAGTTGTCTACTTATAGTTCGTGCGGAATCTGTATAAGAAAGTTCTCGTCACCATAGGGTTTAGTTGTACTGCCAGCCCCATTGAAAGCGGGTTGGACATGCGGCATTTGAGTAAATTGGTGACAGGAAGAGTATCGGACTTTCGTATAGGTACGATGTTCGACGAGCCGGGACACACGGCGACGAAAGTTTAAAGACGTTCCACAACCTTCGGGAGACTAGTGAAATGCTAAAGAGAATTTCAGCCACCCTGGCCATTGGCCTGGGCCTGCTCTGCATGTTGTGCCTTCCAGCCGCATCCCACGCACAAACCGTCTATGGCTCGATTTTCGGTAATGTGACCGACAATACCGGCGCGGCGATTCCCGGCGCAACCGTCACCGTCACCGATGAGGCCAAAGGGACTGTGGTGACCGTGCAGTCAGGCGCTTCCGGCGACTACTCGGTTGAGCACCTCATCCCCGATCTTTACGACATCAAGGTCACCTATCAGGGTTTCGAGACATTCGAGGCGAAAGGCGTTCAGGTCAACGCAGACACCTCCCCCAAGGTCGACGCGAAAATGACGGTTGGCGGAGCGAGCACCACCGTCGAAGTGAGCGCGGACACGATCCCGGTGCTTAAGACCGACCGCGCCGACGTCTCTACGGTCTTGACGCAACAGGACGTGGCGAACCTGCCCACCCCCGGCCGTAATTTCACCAACCTGCAACTGCTGCTTCCCGGCGCACAGACGCTTGGCTGGTCGCACGCGGCCGATGAAAATCCCCAGGGCAGCGCTCAGATCCAGGTCGATGGACAGGCGTTTGGCGGCGTTGCCTTCGAGTTGGACGGCACCGACAATCAGGACGCGATCCTTGGGATCATCGTCATCAACCCGCCGCTCGACGCGGTTTCCGAGACCAAGATCGCCACGCAGAACTTCGACGCCGAGTTCGGCAAGGCGGTCTCTTCGGTAATGACCGCGCAGACCAAGTCCGGCTCCAACAGCTTCCACGGCAGCGCCTTCGACTACCGCGAGAGTAACGCCAACCTGGCCAAGAACCCCTACACGCAATTCCCGGCGTTCGGAACTACGCCAAGATCGGCCATCGCCGGCGGCCTAAGGAGCCAGTTCGGTGGATCGATCGGCGGCCCGATAATCAAGGACAAGCTCTTCTTCTTCGCCGATTACCAGGGATTACGGCAGGTTGCCGGCGTGAGCGCCACCGCGACGATTCCCACCGCTCTGCTGGCGAATACCTGCCTCGGGGCGCCTACAACCACGGGAGTTGCAGGATGCGACTTTAGCCAGTATACGAATGCCAACGGCACCGGTAGCGGCGCCATCTACCAGAACACCGTCGACCCTGTCACCGGAAACACGGTTCGCACGCAATATCCCGGCAACGTTATCCCCGCTGCGCAGATTTCCCCCGAGTGGCTCAATTTCTTGAAATTGATGCAGCCCTATTCCGAGGCTTCCATCGCGCCGGTTGCCGGATCCACCACCGGCACCCTCAACAACTACGTCGGCAACGGCAGCGGTCCCTTCAACAACAATGCGTGGGATGAGCGGGTTGACTATACCTTTTCAGACAAGATCCACATCTTCGAACGCTTCAGCCGCTTCACCAGCAGCCTGGACGGCCCACAGATGTTCGGTGCGCTCGGCGGTCCAGGTCTCGGCTACAACAATTATGGCGGCATCTCCAAGGGCGCCAACGACAGCCTGGCCATGGGCACCGATATTTCGCTTTCCGCGAGCCTTCTTACCGACTTCCGCTTCGGCTATTACCGTTACAATATCGGCGACTCCAAGAATGACCAGGACGTGGCCGGCGCAGCCAACCTCGGGTTTGTCGGCTTGAATATCAACGATCCAGTCACCGGCGGCTTGCCAGACTTCAACGTCACTCTCCTCGGGAATGGCGGCTCTCAGACCATTGGCGACGGTCTCAACGTCAGCCGCTGCAATTGCCCCCTGAAAGAGCGAGAGGACCAGTTCCAGATCGTCAACAACTGGACCAAGATCATCAAAACCCACTCGATTAAAGTCGGCGCCGACCTCCGCTATGCCCGCAACCTTCGGGTGCCGAGCGACACCAACCGCACCGGCCAGCTCAACTTCAATGGCGGCCCGACCTCAGATCCGAACGCATCTACCTCTGGTGGAAACGGCTTTGCCGACTTCGCGCTTGGCCGGGTGAACCAGATGCAACGCTATGTCAGCGTCTCGACCAATGCAAAAGAGTTCCAGAAGCGCGACTTCTTCTATATTCAGGACACCTGGCGCGCAACCCCGAACCTGACCGTCAACCTCGGTTTGCGCTACGAGTTCTACTTCCCCGAATCGACCAACGGCAAAGGGAACGGCGCGCTGATGAATCTGAATACCGGCTACATCGCGGTGGCCGGTTATGGAAACGTTCCTTCCAACCTAGGTTGGAACAAATCTCAATTCCCCCTCAATCCACGTGTCGGCGTGGCCTATCAATTCGATCCCAAGACCGTGATCCGGTCCGGATACGGACGCAGCTTTGACATCGGCGTCTTTGGATCGATGTACGGCCATGTCATCACCCAGAACATTCCGGTGCTTGCCGCCCAGTCGGTCAATGCACCGAGCGGCCCGGCCACCAACTACGCGTTCTGCCTCGGCCCGAACGAGCCGAATTGCACCCAGTCCGCCGGACAACCTCCCGACAGCGTGGGCGGCCCGATTGCGAATGTGATGCCGGCGGTTCCGGCCGATGGCTTCCTGCCCAATCCCGGCTACAACGTCAACACCAAGGCCCGTCCGCATACTCTTCGGATGCCGACGGTCGACGCCTGGAACTTGAGCATCCAGCGGGCCATCACTCCAACTCTGTCGGTCACCTTCGCTTACGTGGGCAACAAGTCAACGCATACCCTAAGCTCGGGTGATGGAAATACCACCAACCCGGCGGAAACGGGGCTATTCCTGCCCGCCAATTTGAGCATCATTGGGCAGCCTCTGCACTGGGACCCGAAACCTGTCGTGGTGCCTGGTACTCCGGGCGCGCCGTACGGGATCGGGGCTGATGGCGGGACGAATTCTGGCAACTTCCTCTCCCGTTATTATGGCGGCACGCTCCCTGCC
Source organism: uncultured Acidobacteriaceae bacterium (assembly GCA_963742015.1). Classification (GTDB taxonomy): domain Bacteria; phylum Acidobacteriota; class Terriglobia; order Terriglobales; family Acidobacteriaceae; genus Acidisarcina. Next base: position 169,559 of record CAVUKL010000013.1, read on the forward strand.
TGTCAGGATCCACTGTATGCGACGCCGACCGGCGAGCCAGGCATCACGCCGGGCATGTGCGGCTGGACCTCCGGCATCAGCTACTACGGCGACAACCAAAACGCCCACTTCAATGCGCTACAGATCAGCGTGGCGAAGTCATACACCAAGGGGCTTACCCTCAACCTGAACTACGCGTGGCAAGCTGGTTATGACGAGGGTGGCAGCTATTCCACCTGGGAAGAACAGCCAACCTACGGCCGCAACAACGACATCCGCGAGCAGCAGCTCACGGGGTACGGCGTCTACGAGCTTCCATTTGGCAAAAAGGGCATGTTTATGACCAGCATTCCGACATGGGCTGATGAAGTGATTGGAGGCTGGCAAATAAGCCCGACGTTGAGCTGGGGGAGTGGAGAACCGTTCAGTCTCAGCTATAGCGAATGCAACGCCTCGGTCGGTGGAACCTCCGCACCGTGCTTTCCGAATGGCCGCGCGGGATTCCTGCCCCATCACCTCACCTCCCTCAATCCGATTACCCACAACCGGGTCTACTACAACAGCGTCGTTCCCGCTGGACACAACCTGTGCGATGGAGAAGGCACCTACAACGGCTTCACCTGCGCAGGACTTGACCAGATCGGAAACTCGGGACGGAACAGTAACTTCGGGCCCGGCTTCTTCAACATGGACTGGGCAATTCAGAAGAACTTCCCCATCAAGGAAAGCGTCTTCTTCCAGTTCCGCATGGATATGTTCAATGCCTACAACATCGTCAGCTCCAACAACCCCGGCGGAAACATTGAAAGCCCCGGCACCATCAACGGCTACGCGCCAGGCGCAAACCCACGTCAACTACAGTTCTCGTTCCGCCTGCAGTTCTAGCGCAGGCGCTGCGGTCGCTTCAAACCGGGGGAGCCATCGTGCTCCCCCTGATTTTTGCGCTAAGCTGACTTTGTTCCTTCCATGCGCCGCCAAATTCCACCAATCATTCTCGCGCTACTGTCTTTCGCCGCTGTGAGCCCCGCGCAGACTACTGTGCCCTCGGCGCCGGCTCCAGCGACACAGGACCCGACCGCGGTGATCGCCTCCGCCCGCAAGGCTTTCGCTGCCGGTCACTCGGAGGATGCGCTAAAGCAGCTCGATACGTTGACACCCCTCACTCCCGAGCCGGCGGGAGTGGAGAAGCTGCGCGGCTTCATCTATTACCAACAGCGAAATATGGCTGCGGCTGAGGCTGCCTACGCGAAAGCGGTTGCGCAGGATCCATCAGATGTTGAGTCGATGCAAATGCAGGGCGTTACTCTGTACAGCCTGGGACGGCCGGCGGATGCGATTCCGCTGCTGGAGAAAGCGCACGCAAGCGTGGCCTCGGTCAATGTCGATCCGAATTATGTACTCGGCGTCTGCTATATCGCGGTCCGCCGCTATGACGATGCCCGACACGCGTTCGCAGCACAGTATGGCTTTCCTCCGGACTCCGCCCCAGCGTATTTGCTGGCCGCACGGCTGTTGCTGAGACAAGAAAATCCGGCGGCCGCGGAAGAGTTTGCACGCAAAGCTGTCGCACTCAAGCCGGACTTGCCCTTGGCCCATCTGCTGCTCGGCGAGGTGGCACTGGCGCGAGCTCAATTGCCTGAGGCAATTGCGGAGCTGAATAAAGAGCGCGAGTTGAATCCGCTGGAAGGTAGTGTTTATGACCGCTTAGGGGATGCCTATGTGCGCTCCGGCGACGATGAGAAGGCGCAGCTGGAGCTCAGCCGCGCAGTGCTGCTGGAGCCAAACGCGACGGGGCCTTATATCCTGCTGGGAAAGGTGATGTTGGATCAGCAGAACTATCTCCTGGCCAAGCTGTATCTGGAACGGGCAGTCAGCATGGACCCTAATAACTCGATCACCCACAACCTGCTTGGGCAGGTCTATCGGCGGATTGGGCGCACCGAAGATGCAACCCAACAGTTCAAGACCGCAGAACAGTTGCAGAGTGGCCGCGGCGCCGGCACGAAGGTCGAGAGTATTCATTAGTCGGAGTCCGAGCGTTTAGCCGGCGTCCCGCCCAGGGCGCAGCGGAACGTATACTTAGATAGCAAGATCGCCAATTCATTGATGTCTTCTTCGCATTGGAGCCGCCGTCGCTTTCTTACCTCGCTTAGCCGCTCGGCGCTCGTCCTCCCGTTTACCGATGTGTTATTGCTGGCCACACCGCCTTGGGCGCGAGCGTCGCAGAGCTCTCAGCAGCAAACGGTAGGAGGCGAACCGGCGTATGAGGCGAAGCCGGTAGCGCCTCCGCCGGGTACGGCTTCGCCGATTGCCGGCACGCCACTTGGGGTGAGCTTCGTCGATGTGGCGGCACAATCGGGTTTGAAGGCGAAGACGATCTACGGCGGCGAAGGCCACAACGAATATCTGCTCGAAACCACCGGCTGCGGTGTTGCCTTCTACGACTATGACCAGGATGGGTGGTTGGACATCTTCCTGGTGAATGGCTGGCGTCTTGAGGGCTTCGCCGCCGGACACGAGCCGACCTGCCATTTGTTCAAAAACAACCGCGATGGCACATTTACCGACGTGACTGCCAAAGCGGGACTGGCGCGCAGCGGATGGGGCCAGGCCTGCTGCGTCGGCGACTACGACAACGATGGCCACGATGACTTGTTCGTCAGCTACTACGGGCAAAACGCGCTCTTCCATAACAATGGAAATGGCACTTTTACCGATGTGACGGCGAAAGCGGGTTTGACGCAATCGCGTCTGCGCTGGAACTCGGGCTGCGCGTTCCTCGATTACGACCGCGATGGAAACCTTGACCTCTTCGTCGGCAACTATATCGACCTTGATCTGAAGACTGCGCCAGTGCCGGAGTCGGGGCCCTGTTTGTACAAGGGCATTATGGTGGCCTGCGGACCGCCGGGATTGCCGCCGGGCAAGAATCTGCTGTACCACAACAACGGCGATGGGACCTTCCGCGATGTCTCAGAGAAGGCCGGGATGTGGAATACGGCCGGGAATTACGCGTTGAGCGTGGCGGTTGCCGATCTGGACAACGATGGCTGGCCGGATATCTATGTCGCCAACGATTCGACCGCGGCGACGCTTTACCAGAACCAGAAGAACGGGACATTCAAAGACGTAGCGATCGAGGCGGGCGCGGCGTTTTCGCCTGACGGCAAACCGCAAGCGGGTATGGGAGTGGCCATCGGTGATTACGATCGCGACGGCAATCTGGACATCGTGAAGACCAACTTCGCCGGAGATACCGATTCGCTCTACAGGAACCTTGGCGACGGTACATTTGAGGACCACACCTATATCTCGGGGCTCGGTGTGAATACCCGACTGCTGGGTTGGGGTGTCGGCTTCTTCGATATGGATAACGATGGCTGGCTCGACATTCTCGTCTCGAATGGGCATGTCTATCCGGAGGTATCGAGTTCCAAGACCGAGGCCCCCTATGCGGAACACAAATATCTGTACCGGAACCTGCACAACGACCGCTTCGAGGACGTAACAGACAAAGCCGGGCCGGGGATTACCGCGGCAGCACCGGCGCGTGGCTGCGCCTTTGGCGATTATGACAACGACGGCGATCTCGATATCGCGGTGAACTGCGTGAATTCCCTGCCGCAGCTCCTGCGTTGCGATTCGGAGTGGAAGCGGAACTGGATCAAGATCAAGGCGATCGGCGTCAAATCCAACCGAACTGGAATCGGAGCGCGGGTGAAGGTGGTGGCGAAGACGGATCCAAAGGCCCCGAAACCACTCGTACAAATCGATGAAGTGCGCAGCGGTGGGAGCTATTATTCGCAGAACGACCTTCGGCTGCATTTCGGGCTGGATCAGGCGAAGTCCGTTGATCTGATCGAAATTCGCTGGCCATCAGGGCAGATCGATAGCTTCAAGGACCTCGCGATCAACCGGCTATACACGGTTCGGGAAGGCGGTAAGCTCCTGAGCGCACAGGCTTTGACTGGGTTCCCTCACGACCGAAGATCTTGAATAAGAAGCCCTGCAGTGCAGTGTCGCGCAATTACACCGCATGTGGTGGCGCCCTCGATCACATATCGGGCACAAAACCCTGTAAAATTAATGAACGTGCTGTCATCGGGGACCGCGGTTACGCGATCCGCACGCATGGGAGTATGCCTGTTTCGTCGGCTGAACACATGCTGTGGAAGTCCCTTGAAAACAGCAACTTTAGACCCCAAAAAGCCGTCTTTAGAGATGGTCACTCAGATCATGAGGAAGGTATATCTTGTTATCCCCATCGCGGCCAGTGCTTTCAGGCGGGAGAGCCGCGCGTACCATCCAGAAACTCTGGGTTCATTCTTTCCCCAAAACCGATGTCGCTTTGATTCGTAGGCGTTTTTCGACCGTCCTGTGTGGGATTCGGTATGCTGCGATGGTGTCAGTCGTGATGACCTGTGCGCATTTCCAGGGTCAATCTGCATCAGGGTCCGGATCACTTCCTGAAGCCCCCGCTCCTGCCGCCAGCCAGAATTCTCCGATTGTGGACGAGGGCCCGACTCGCGACGTGGCATCGATCGCTGGGGACGATGGGCTTCCACAAGCGCCCCCACAACAGACCACGCCACCAGCAACCCCAGCCCCATCGGCAACTCCACCAGCTGCCCAGAATGGACAATCGTCTACAGCCGCCCAGGATGGTCAGGCGCCCGCTAGCGGACTAGCTCCCGACCTGAAGGGTCAGTCGGCGCTTGGCAAGGAGCAGCTCGAAAAGCAGGAGAAGCAACGCATTCTAGGCATCGTTCCCGCCTTCAACTCGGTCTACGAGGGCAAGGTGCCACCTCTTACACCCGGCCAGAAAATGAAGTTGATGTGGAAGAGCACAACCGATATCTATGTTTTCGGATTCGCGGCCATCACCGCCGGCATCGGTCAGGCTCAAGACAGCCATGCGGCCTATGGCCAGGGCCTGGAAGGCTATGCGAAGCGATATGGGGCAAACTATGCCGACACAGCCGACGGAAATTTCTGGGGGAATGCCATTCTTCCCATCGTGCTCCATGAAGACCCGCGTTATTTTCGGCTCGGCCATGGGACCTTGACGCATCGAATCCTGTATTCCATGTCGACGACTGTCTGGTGCAAACGCGACGACGGCACCACGGGGCCGAATTATGCCAATGTGATGGGCAACTTTATCGCTGGCGGTATTTCCAACCTCTATTATCCGGCCGCCGACCGAGGTGTCGAACAAACAGTGCAGAGTGCATTGACCGTGACCGCTGAAGGCATGATCGGTGCGGCGCTGATCGAGTTCTGGCCGGACATCGCTCGCCATTATCGCTTGAAGAAGCAGGCCAAGCAGGATGCCGCGGACGCCGCGGCCCGGAACGCGCAGCTCGCCAATCCAAATCCGAAGTCAATTGCCCCGCAATGACATCCCTGCTGACAGAAGCGCAGGCGCGTGTGCTCGGGGCGCTGATCGAAAAAGAGATCACCACTCCGGGCTACTACCCGCTCTCGATGAACGCGCTGCTGAACGCGTGCAATCAGAAATCAAATCGCGAGCCGGTGACGGAACTCGATGAGGACACCGTGCGCCAGGCGCTGCATGGGCTCGATGACAGGGGTCTGGCCGGCGCCATGCGAGGCTCCGACAGCCGCGTGACGAAATATGAACACCGCTTTTCCGAAGCCTATAACTTCGGGCGGCGCGAGGTCGCTCTGCTCTGCGTGCTGTTGTTGCGCGGGCCACAGACTCCGGGCGAGTTGCGCGGCCGCACCGAACGACTCTACAGCTTCGACGAACTAACGGATGTTCAATCGACTCTGCAGAAGCTGATCGAGCGTGATCCGCCTTTGGTGAGAATGTTGCCACGGCAGCCGGGGACGAAAGAGTCACGGTATATGCACCTCTTTTGTGGGGACGCGCAGCCGATATTGCCATCGGTTGGCGTTTCGGAGCCGCTGCGCGACACGGTAAACAGGCACGTCGACGAAGGACGGATTCAAGTCCTGGAGGAAGAAGTTGCGGACCTCAAGAGAGAGGTTGCCGAGCTTCGCGCTATTGTCGAATCGCTCACCAGCTCGTCGGCATAGCGGTTCCCAACGCTGGCTTTGCACGCGGCTCCTTGTTCTTTGGAAAGAGATATCATGGGGAATCCATGAGCCATTCTTCAGCCTCCTCGCGGAGGGCTACTTCCTCTCGGCAGAGGGCGGCGCTTCAGCAATGACCGTCGCAAGTAACCAACAAACAACACCCTTCCCGCGTGCCGACGGCGAGCTCTCTGAGTTGCTGCATCGCCACTTCGGGTTTGCTACCTTTCGCGCCAATCAGGAAGAAGTCTGCCGCGCGGCCATCGACGGTCACGATGTCCTGCTGGTGATGCCAACGGGCGCGGGCAAGTCGCTGTGCTACCAGTTGCCGGCGATTGCGCGTGGCGGGACGACGCTGGTGGTGAGTCCGCTGATCGCGCTCATGGAAGACCAGGTGGCGAAGCTCGCCGGGCAGCGTTTGCGAGTGGCGCGCATTCACTCGGGACGCGACCGGGGCGAGTCGCGGCAGGCCTGCGCGGAATACCTGAATGGCGCGCTTCAGTTCTTGTTTATCGCGCCGGAGCGACTGCGGGTGCCCGGCTTCACCGAGTTGCTTGCCAAGCGCAAACCCTCTCTCATTGCTATCGATGAGGCGCATTGCATCTCTGCGTGGGGACATGACTTCCGGCGTGATTACCGAACGCTGGGCCAGCATTTGCCAGCCTTGCGACCGGCGCCGGTGATCGCGCTGACGGCGACGGCGACTCCACTGGTTCAGAACGATATCGTGCGGCAGTTGGGAATGACCTCGGCGGCGCGGTTCATTCATGGATTTCGCCGCGAGAACCTCGCGATTGAGATTGTGGAGACGCCGAAGCCACGCCGCGGTGAGCTGACGCGCGAACTGCTTGCCGATCCTGCAAGGCGACCGGCAATTGTCTATGCGCCTTCGCGCAAAGAGGCGGAATCGCTGGCGGCGGAACTCTCGCCGCTGTTTCCGACGGCGGCCTATCATGCAGGGCTGGATGCGCAGCATCGCGACCGCGTGCAGCAGGCGTTCCTCAATGGCGAACTGCAGGCAGTCGTGGCGACGATCGCCTTTGGCATGGGCATCGATAAAGCCGATGTGCGCACCGTTATTCACACCGCAATGCCGGCCACGCTTGAGTCGTTTTACCAGGAGATCGGGCGCGCGGGACGCGACGGCAAACAGAGCCGAACGGTGCTGATGTATTCGTGGGCCGACCGCCGATTGCTCGAGTTCTTTCTCGAGCGAGACTACCCGAGCGCGGAAACCCTGCGCGACATCGTGCGCAAACTTCCTGGCACGGGATTGCATAAGGACGAGCTCCGCGAATCGCTGCAGATGGATGCCGAAACCTTCGAGCGGGCGCTGGAGAAGTTGGCGGTGCATGGCGGAGTGAATGTGGACTACTCCGATCGCGTGAACGCCGGGGACCATGGCTGGGCCGATGCCTACTCGGCGCAGATCTCTCGACGGCAGGCACAGATCGACCAGGTGATGCAGTACGCAAGCGCGAGCCAATGCCGGATGGCTGCCCTGGTCCGTCACTTCGGCGACCGCGAGGATGGACGCAGGCCGTGCGGGAAGTGCGATTTCTGCTCGCCGGAGCGGTGTATCGCCCAGCAGTTTCGTGCGCCGACCTCTGCGGAACAGCAAGCGATGGCTGCCGCGCTGAAGGCGTTGCGAATGGGACAGTCCATCTCGACGGGGCAGTTGTATAAGCAGTTATTTCCGCGTGAGCAGATGGTGCGGAACGAGTTTGAGCTGCTGCTTGGAGTGTTAGCAGCGGCCGGTCTGGTCTCGATTGATGACGCGGTCTTTGAGAAGGAAGGCCGCGAGATCAACTACCGCAAGATCAGCCTGAGCACGGATGCTGAGGATTTGGAAGAGGGTCTGCTCGCCAGGTTGATGGTGAAGGATGGCTTCGCGGCTCCGCTGGTGAAGGCCGGGCTTAAGAAACGAGCTGCCGCTCGAGCGGGTGAATCTCCTTCAGAGGCAGTGGCGGAAGAAGCTGTGCTAACAGGCCGGGCAGGCGAGCTATGGGAGAAATTGCGCGCGTGGCGGCTGGAAGAGGCAAAGAAATTGGGGGTTAGAGCCTTTCATATCCTGGGGAACAAGACGCTGCGGGCGGTCGCAATCGAGGAGCCTCGTACTCTGAACGAATTACTCGCGGTTTCCGGAATTGGGCCTTCGAAGGCAGAGAAGTTTGGCGAGGCGATTTGTCGGGTTTGTTCGGAATGATGCGGGTTTCGACGCTATTGAGGGATGATGATGCCTCCCACCCTTGTTCGAGCCGGCAGACGGATGCCGCGATGGTCGAACTCGACGGGCAGAGTTGGCTCCGATGAAGCTTGGGGCTGAGTTGGTTGCTCAGCTTGACAGACGTCGCAGAGCGGAGGCTCACTTTCGACTGGGTCGGTTGTCTTGCCGCAACGGAAGCATGTTGCCATACCAGATCAGAGTACCAGCAGCGATGCGCGACCGAGCTACAAGTACATAAGCAATGACGAGCCGGAGCATTTCATCGTGAATTATTGCGGCTCCAGATAGACTTAAAGGGATGACTTCCTTTGCGGCACCCACTCGCTTAATCGCCATCGATATTGACGGCACCCTGCTTCCCACCACTGGAATTCGTATCAGCGAACGAAACCGGGAGGCGTTGCTGCGGGCGGAAGCCGAGGGCGTGCATCTCGTAGTCGCTACCGGGCGGCGGCAGGCGTATGCGATTCCGGTGCTGGAACTGGCAGGGCTGTCCCCTGAGACGGTAATGATCTCGTCGAATGGCACGGTGACCCGCACTTTCAGTGGGCGGCGGATCGATCGCTGGTTACTCCCGGTCGAGACCGCGCGAGCGCTCTGCAGCGAACTGCGTCAGTTTGGTGGGACCACGGTTTTCACCTTTGACCGCGAAGGCCCGGGGGAGTTGGTCGTCGATTCGCTCGAGTCGCTTGAGAGCAGGGTCGACCAGTGGGTCGAGCAGAACCGTCCTTATATCCGTGAGATCCGTCCGTTAGAGCTCGCCTTTGACAGCGAGGATGCCCCAGTACAAGGGATGGTCTGCGGGACGGTGGAACAGATGCGGAACGCCGAGCGACGGTTGAACACAAGCGACTTTGCCGGACTGATCGAGACGCATCGGACAGAATATCCGGGGCGTGACCTTTCGATTCTGGATATTCTGCCGCCGGGCTGTTCCAAGGGCGCGGCGATCGGGCGGCTGGCCAAGACCCTGGGCATTCGGCGGGAAGAGATCATGGCCATCGGCGACAACTACAACGATGTGGAGATGCTGAACTATGCCGGGCAGCCGGTGCTGATGGGCAACGCTCCGGCAGAGTTGGTAGAACGAGCGAAGGAGTCCGGCTGGTCGATCACGGGGACCAACGACGAAGATGGGGTTGCGCACAGCATCCTGGGAGCCCTGCATCGCAATCGCTTGCACGAGAGCCTGCATTCGCGCGAACTGGTGGGCCGTGGCATGGTAGAGTTTCCGTGATGAAGGATATATCTCGAGTCCCGCTAAACAAACTGGTGCTTGCGTCCGCATTGGTTCTCGGTGGCTGCGCCGTCTTCGCGGCGCGAGGCTTCGCTGCGGATGCGGCGCCAGGCCGGTTCGCCGAACATGTAACCCTGACCAATGGATTCGACCTGATTTGCGATCACCGTGAGCAGACCGGAGATCGAGTGAGGCTGTATACCGACTCTGGAAGCGCCAACTTTGTTGAAGTGGGTACAGCCGATGTGGTCTCTGTAGAAAAGATTGTGCTTCCTGCTCTTCCAATCTCAGCCTCAGCGGGCAAGCCTGCACTCGATGCCGCCCATGCGGACCTGACCAAGGCGGAGCTTCACGAACTGCTCTCAAGTGCCGGCGCGCAGCACAACCTGGACGTGAACCTGCTGGCGAGCGTCGTCCGGGCGGAGAGTGGTGGCCACTCGGCGGCGGTGAGCAAGAAAGGCGCCCAAGGGCTGATGCAGCTGATGCCGAAGACGGCGGCGCAGCTGGGCGTGAGCGACAGCCTTAGGCCCGACGAAAATGTCGCCGGGGGCGCGAGTTACCTCGATTCCCTGCTCACGCGCTATCACGACAACCTGGCGCTGGCGCTGGCGGCCTATAACGCGGGACCGGCGGCGGTCGACCGCTGGCATGGCGTTCCACCGTACCGCGAGACGCGACTGTATGTGGCGCGGATCATTCGTGACTTTAACACTTCGGTCAAGAATGCCAGCAGGAATGCGACTCTCGATGCGAGGCAGCTAGCCCATCCCGGTCCGCAGTTGCGAAGCACGGCCGCTCAGGCGGAGCATGAGCAAGCCAGCCTGACGGGAGCGACTGCTCCTTGAACGAGACAATCGAGAAGAGTGCAGCCGCCAAGAGTAAACACTGGCTGCTGTGGCTGTTGGCTACCATCGCCCTGGTGGTTCTGGTGCTGTTCATCCGCGCGCGGGTGGAATTCAGCTGGACGGTCTTTGGCCAGCAGTTGAAGCAGGCCGACTGGCGCAAGTTCGCAATCGCCATCTCGATGATCTACGGCGCCTACGTGTTGCGGTCGGTTCGCTGGGCGATCTTTCTGCGTCCTGTGAAACGGGTGTCGCCTTTCACGCTCATCGGGTCGCAAGTCATCGGGTTTACAGGAGTCGCGCTCTTTGGCCGGCTTGCAGACCTGGTTCGTCCCTATCTGGTAGCGCGTCGCGTGAAGCTCACAGTGGGTTCGCAGATTGCAGTTTATACGGTAGAGCGGATGTTCGATCTGGGAACGATGGCGCTAATTTTCTCGTTGGCACTGCTCTTTGCTCCGGACCGCAACACGCTTCCGCATCACGATCTGATGGTAAAAGTCGCCAAGGGCAGCTTCATCGTGACGCTCGCTATTGCGTGTTTTGCGCTCGCGGTGCGCATCTCTGGTGGAGTGTTGGCTGCCTTTTCGGAAAAGATGATTGGCGCGGTCGCGCCGGGGCTTGGCAAATCCATCGCCGAAAAGATCCGCGCCTTTCGCGAGGGGCTGAATACTCTGGCCTCGTTTCCCGATTTTCTGATGGCCTTTGGAATCTCGTTTGCCATGTGGGCGATGATCGTCTACGCCTACCTGCAAACGATGTGGGCCTTTGGGGACTCGCCGGAGCTGGCGAATATGACCTTGGCGCGGTGCATGGTGCTCATGGCGGCGAGTATGGGCGGATCAATCTTTCAGCTTCCCGTGATCGGCTGGTTCACGACCGTACTCGCTACCTCTGCGACCATGCATGCGTGGCTGGGCGTCGCGGCCGAGCCCGCGCTGGGGGCGGGAGCGATGCTGCTGGTGGTGAGCTTTCTCTCGATCATTCCCATCGGCTTGATCTGGTCGCGCTTTGAGCATGTTTCGCTGAAGTCAGTTGCGGTGGAGAGCGAGCATGCCGAGGAAGCGATCTTATCGGGACACACGCCGATTGCCGAAGAGAGCACGGTTCCACCCTCGATTTAAGCGGGCTCCGCAGTAGGCACCTTTATCCTGCATCTATCCATCTATCGCGGCGGCTTATTCTGAAGATGCGCATGCGCGGGATTTGACGAAGGAGAATCATGGGCAAGGTCAAGCAAAAGAAGGAGCGTTCAATCTTGCAGGGTGCGCTGGCCGGCTTGGTGGGCGGGGTTGTTGGCTCCGGCGCAAAGCTGCTGGCGGAGAAGATGTCTTCGCCCCGTGTTGCAGATGGCGCGACTGCGCCGGTTGAGCGGCAGCAGCAGCAACCAGAGATTGCGGCGCAATGGACTGTTGGAGCAATCGCCGGGGCTGCCTATGGCGCGGCGATCGAGATTGAGCCGAGGGCCGGCGTCTGGGGAGGCGCAGGTTTCGGCCTGGCGCTGCGCAAGATCGCTCCGGAGACGCTCTCGCCGGAGGCCGAGGCACGCGGACACGCGATGACGGTTCGGCAGCTGACGCGACAGCGGCAGAGCGAGTGGGTGTCCTACGCCATCTTTGGCGTGGTCACCGAGGCGGTCCGGCGACTCGTGCGAAAGGGACTCTGACCAAGGCAACGCTAGCCAATTGACCTTCCTGTGGTCCTACGGGTGTTTTGTCGTCGCGATGAGTTGCTCAAACTCCGCTGTTTGGCGGATACTGGCGAACTCCTGGTCCTGCATCAGCCGTTTGTTATCGTTGAATCCCGCATCGAGGGCCTTGCGCAGGTACTCGATTGCCTTATCCTTCATGCCGGCCTGTGCATAGAGTTCGGCCAGGCAGTAGTCGACCCGGGCGCGTTCGGCGGTCGTCGATGTCTCGGAGATGGTCTGGAGCGGATCTCCGTTAAAAACCGCCGGATCGATCGCAAATGCTTTTTGATAGGCTTCCGTGCCCTGCTTGAATTTTTCATCCGCGAAATAAGCGGTGCCGAGGTTGTTGTAGGCCGTCGCTGAATTGGGGATCAGTTTCAGTGCCCGACGGTAGGTCTTTTCCGCCCTCTTATAGTCTTTCTCGGCGTAGTAGACGGCGGCCAGGTTATTGAGCGCTTCGCCGTATCTCGGGTTTAGACGCAAGGCCTGCAGATAGTCGACCTTTGCCTGGTCCAGCGCGAACATGTGGTGGTAGGCAATGCCGAGCTTGTTCCAGACGATGGCCGAGTCGCGGGGCGCCTTTCGGTAAGAATCGATCGCTTCGAGATACTGATGATGAATCATCAGCAAATCGCCCCACTGCTCCGGAGACAGGTTCGTCTCGAAATTCGACTTGGGTGCGGGCTTCTCCTGGGCCGTGGCCTCGATGCCGGATGCGCGGCATTGCGACAACAACAGGGCGGTGAAAGCCAACAGGATAAACGCGATTCTCAGGCTTCGACGGTAGCTCATAAGCAGCGCCTCCAAGTGCGCCATTAGAGCTAATGTTCTGCTTTGGAGTGGTCACTAGCCATATCCACTTGCCGCTTCTCTCGCCTAGCCACTATGATTTGTTGCATGCAGGACGTATCCGCGGGAATCGCGCCGGTGATCGCGATCGATCGGCATTCTGAGCGGCCCTTGCCGCGGCAGGTCTACGATGGCTTCCGAGCCGCAATTTTGCATGGCGAGCTGCGTCGGGGGCAGCGGGTGCCGTCCAGCCGGGAGCTTGCGACCGAGCTTCGGATCTCTCGTTTTCCCGTGCTGGACGCCTACGCGCAACTCTTGGCGGAGGGATATTTCGAAAGCCGGATCGGCTCCGGGACCTTTGTCTCGAATTCTTTGCCAGAGCGGAACCCCGACTCCAGCCACAAAAATGGCCGCCCGGCTGGCGTCCGGCGACTTGGCCAGCGATCGGCGCTCTATCCCCGTTTTCCCCGCCTTGACGAGCTCCCGTGGAGGCATGGGTGGGGTGCGTTTGGAGTACATCAGCCGGCTCTCGACCTGTTTCCTTTTGAGGTGTGGTCAAGGCTGGTTACCCACCACAGCAAAGAGCCGCGAGCTGCAGGCGATCCACCATGTCAATCCGCTGGGTCTGGAGCCATTCCGCAACGCAATTTGCGACTATCTTCGAACAGCTCGCGCGGTGCATTGCGAGCCGAACCAGATCATGGTGGTCTCTGGCTCGCAGCAGGCGCTGGAGATCACGGCGCGCGTTTTGCTCGACCCGGGAGACTCGGTATGGGTGGAAGACCCGGGCTATCTACTGATGCGGTCGGTCATCGTTGGAGCTGGTTGCAAGCTGGTTCCCGTTCCAGTTGATGAGGAAGGGCTGAACGTTGCCGCTGGCATCCGGGCGCGTCGAAAGGCGCGAGCCGCCTTCGTCTCACCCTCTCATCAATACCCGCTTGGGTCGACGATGAGTGCCCCCCGACGCCTGCAACTGCTCAACTGGGCTCAGAGCAATGGAGCGTGGATCGTCGAGGACGACTATGACAGCGAATACCGCTACGAGAGCATGCCCATCCCATCTCTGCAAGGGTTGGATACGGACTTCCGCGTCATCTATATCGGCACGTTCAGCAAGGTCCTGTTTCCTTCGCTGCGACTCGGCTATATCGTCATTCCACCTGACCTCGTGGAACGGTTTATGGCCGTCCGCTTCGCGATGGATATTTTCCCTACCTATCTCTATCAAGAGGTTCTTACGGACTTCATGCGCGATGGCCACTTTGGGCGGCACATTCGGCGAACGCGCACACTTTACAACGAGCGGCGCAAGGTGCTGGTCGAAAGCATCCGGGAAGTCTTTGGAAAGCAATTGAGAGTGCACGGTACTGAAGCCGGCATGCACATGGCTGTCACTTTGCCCGATGGCTACCGGGACATCGAGGTCGCAACCAGAGCGGCGAAAGAGAAGCTCTGGTTGTGGCCGCTCTCACCGAGCTACGTGAGTGCGCCACCCCAGCAGGGCTTTATCCTCGGATTCGGAAGCACACCGACGAACCAGATGCGCCAGTCTGTCTGCCAGATGCGAAAAGTCCTCGGCTCGTCGCTGGTTTAGAGCGACGTGAGGTGCACCGAGCCGTCGCTGGTGTGGATGGTGAACAGCGCGCCTCCGGCGTTGAGCTTGCCTTTGATCGAGTTCCCTGAGCCACCGTGAAATCCGTCCAAGGTAAGCGGCAGGTTTGAATCGATCCTGCCGTCAGAGGTAGGATATATCGAGATTGGCGGAGAGGTCCTTGGGCAGGCGGACGGTGATGCTTCCGTCAGAGCTGTGGAGAGTCGAGTCGGCCTTGAGGGTGGTGCCACTGGCAAGCTCAAGGGTGAGCGATCCGTCGCTGGTGCGGATGTTCAGACTGTCGAGCTTGCCGGAGACGTTGAGGTTGCCGTCGGAGGTGTGGGCATCGAGGGTTCCGGCGATATTGCGGAGATCGACGCTGCCGTCGCTGGATTGAACCGTCAGCGTGCCCGAGACATCGGCGATCGTCTGATGACCGTCGGCAGAATGAAGGCTGATCGCGCCCTTGAGCCCAGAGGCGTTGAGGTTACCATCCGCGGTTTCTGCGTGGAGGGCAAGATTGGCCGGGGTCTCGACCTGCACCGACACCGAGCTGTGCGGATTCCAATTGACGCTGAAGTGGAGGCCAACGTGAACTTTTTCTTTGAGCGAGAAATGAATCGTGTTGCCGCTCTGGTCTTCTTCGAGGCGGTAGTCGCTGAGCTTGCGATTCGTCGCATCGACGTGGATCTTGACGGTCTGGCATTCTCCGCAGGAGGTGATGGTGAGGTTGCTGTCGCCAGTGGCGAGGACGAGCTTGGGCTGCCCGGACAGGGTGTAGGTCTTTTCCCAGTGATTGTCGGTTTGGGCTGAGGCCGTGAGGGCGATTAGGGCTACTGCTGCTAGAGACGCAGTCTGGGCGAGGAATTTCATAGGGCGCTCCTGTGAGGGATGGTACGGAGGCCGGCGATCGTTGGTTCCGTGGAAACGCAAACTCGCCGCACCGGCTGATAAAATCAAACCTACGAGATGAAGTGCCCTTATTGCGGCTTTGCGCAAGATCGTGTGGTGGACTCGCGGGAGAGTAAAGAGGCGGATTCGATTCGCCGGCGGCGCGAGTGCGAAGGGTGCAATAAGCGTTTTACCACCTACGAGCGCATCGATGAAATCCCCTACATGGTAGTAAAGAAAGATGGCCGCCGGGAGCGGTTTGAGCGGCAGAAGGTCCTCTCCGGTCTGCTTCAGGCGTGCCAGAAGCGTCCCGTGTCGGCAGGCAAATTGGAGGCGATCGTCGATGAGACAGAGACTCGTTTGATGGATGCCCCGGAGCGGGAGCTGACCACGCGCGAGATTGGGGAGTTGATTATGTCCCGGTTGAAAGGGCTGGATACAGTGGCCTACATACGGTTTGCGAGTGTTTACCGGGATTTCAAGGATGTGCGGGAGTTTAAGGCTGAGCTGGAACAGTTGCTGAGTCATAAGGGCAGGGAGTAGGGAGAGTTATCAGTTCTCAGTCTTCAATAAGAAACCCCGAAATTAACAACTGAGGACTAACCACTGACCACTGAAAGGGTTTGGATGAGTAAGTTACGCACACACGCGGTGACGCTGATTCCGGGCGATGGGATTGGGCCCGAGGTTACTGATGCGGTGATCCGCATTCTGGAGGCGGCGGGTAAGGCAACGGGTGTGAAGTTTGCCTGGGAGCGCTTCGCTGCGGGTGCCGAGGCCTTTGCTAAACAGGGCGAGTACATTCCGAAGGAGCTCTCCGAGTCGATCGAGCGGACCAAGGTAGGATTAAAAGGGCCGGTGACGACCCCGATCGGCGGCGGATTTCCCTCAATCAATGTCACGCTGCGCAAGCAGTTTGAGCTATACGCGAATTTCCGCCCGATCAGAAATCTTCCTGGGCTGGAGACGAAGTACCCCGGCGTGGATTTGATCATAGTTCGCGAGAACACCGAGGGCTTGTATGTCGGGCTCGAGCATGAAGTTGTGCCGGGGGTGGTCGAGTCGCTTAAGGTGATCACCGAGAGGGGTTCGACCCGGATTGCGAAGTGGGCGTTTGAATATGCACGGAGGCACAAACGGCGGAAGATCCACGCGATCCATAAAGCGAACATCATGAAGCTTTCGGATGGGCTGTTCTTGAAGTGCACTCGGGAGGTGAGTAAGAAGTATCCGGAGATCACCTACGGGGAACACATCATCGATAACACCTGCATGCAGCTCGTGATGAACCCATACCAGTACGACACGCTGGTGATGGAAAACCTCTACGGCGATATTGTGAGCGATCTTTGTTCGGGGCTGGTTGGCGGGCTGGGATTGGTACCGGGAGCGAATATCGGCGACCGCGCAGCGATTTTCGAGGCAGTGCATGGATCGGCTCCGGACATCGCGGGCAAGGACATTGCGAACCCGACGGCGCTCCTACAGTCGGCGGTGTTGATGCTGCGTCATCTCGATGAGGATGCGACTGCGGACCTGGTGCAAAGGGCGATCGAAAAGGTTTACACCGAAGCGAAAACTTTGACGCGGGATGTGCATGGGACGAGTGGGACGAAGGCCTTTGCGGATGAGGTTTTGGCAGCGATGGGGTAGGAGTTGATGACGAAGCAGTTTTTTCCTGCAATATGTATTTCGGCGGTTGTTGCTCTGTTCGCGGGTGGGTGCAAGAAGTCCACGGGTCAAGGCGAAACCGTGGCGGGAACAACGCCGGCGGCCGCTTACTCGCAGATTGACTACAACACCTCCGGCACGATCAGCGGAACGATCAAGTTTGCGAAGAAGGCTCCTCCGCGAATTGAGATCGACATGGCGCAGGATCCGGCTTGTTCGCTGAGCGCTGATGCGAACTACAGCGAGCAGTACATGGTGAAAGATGGCAAGCTGCAGAACGTCTTTGTGTATGTGAGGGATGGATTGGGCAACAAGATTTATCCCGCGACTTCGACTCCAGTCGTGCTGGACCAGAAGGGCTGCCGGTATGTTCCACATGTGATTGGGGTACAGGTGGGGCAGCCGGTGGAGTTCACCAACTCGGACCCGACGATGCATAACATCCACACGACTGCGGAAACTCCGGTGAATCCGGAAGTGGACATTTCGCAGCCGCCAAAGGGCGGAACGACGCAGCGCGTCTTTGCCAAGCCGGAGTTGATGATTCCGGTGCGATGCAACAACCATCCGTGGATGAATGCCTTTATCAACGTCTCGCCGAATCCGTTCTACGCGGTTTCGGATGAGAATGGGCATTTCGAGATTCGCGGGCTGCCTCCGGGAACTTATACGCTGGTTGCCGATCACGAGCAGCTAGGGCAGCAGTCGATGCAGGTGACGGTCGGATCGAAACAGACGGCGACAGTCGATTTCACTTATGGCACTGGCAACGGCCAAATGCAGTAATTCCGAGTCGCCTGCCGCGACGAGACGATACACTAAATGACACAGCCAAACGATTGCGGCATCGAGTCGTTACATGGCAAGTCTTTTCTGGGCGGCATTTAGCGAGAATGCAGCAACGGCGCAAGGTAGGCATATTGGGCGCGACCGGCATGGTCGGCCAGCGGTTTATTCAACTTCTCGAGAACCACCCTTGGTTTGAGGTGGCATGGCTTGCGGCGAGCGACCGGTCGAGCGGCAAGCTCTACCGGGACGCGGCGAAATGGAAGCTGGATACGCCGCTTCCCGAGCGAATCGCCAGGATGGCAGTTTCTCCGGCGGTCCCCGATGGCGCTCCCAAGATCATATTTGCAGCTCTGGACGCAGACATTGCCCGTGAGATGGAGCCGGCCTTCGCTGCTGCCGGCTGCGCGGTGGTCTCGAATTCGAGCGCCTTTCGGATGCACGCCGATGTGCCACTGGTGATTCCCGAGGTGAATGCCGACCATCTACCTCTGATCGAGGAGCAGAGCTGGCGCAAGGCTTCGGGCGGCTACATCGTGACCAATCCCAACTGCTGCGCCATCGGACTGGTTCTGGCGCTCAAGCCGATCGAGGAACGCTTTGGCATCGAGGCGATGTTTGTCTCGACGATGCAGGCAGTGAGCGGCGCCGGGTATCCCGGTGTGGCCTCGCTCGACATTCTCGGTAACGTGGTTCCCTACATCAAGAATGAGGAAGAGAAGCTTCAGGAAGAAACGCTAAAGCTGCTGGGCAGATGGAATGGCCATGCGGTCGATCCTCTGGCGGCGAAGCTCAGCGCGCACTGTAACCGCGTTCCCGTGGAAGACGGCCACATGGAGTGTGTCAGCATCAAGTTGCGTACGGGGGCTTCGCGGGAAGAATTGATCGAGTCTTGGCGGGAGTTTACTCCACTCAGCGGGCAGGGATTGCCGAGCGCTCCTGAGCAGCCGGTGGAGTTTGTGGCTGCCGAGGATCGTCCACAACCCCGCTTGGATAGGATGCGGGGAAATGGTATGGCCTCGACGGTGGGGCGGCTGCGGGCTTGCAGCTTGTTCGACTGGAAGTTCACTGTGCTCTCCCACAATACGATTCGCGGCGCAGCGGGTGCGGCGATTTTGAATGCGGAGATTCTTGAGAAGCTTGGGAAGCTGGAACCCATCAAGACGGCGGAAAACGATCCCGTGGCGGCGCTTGCATGAAGTTCACTGGCCCCAGCTATGTGGTGATGAAATTCGGCGGCACTTCAGTCGAGGACGCCGTAGCCATCGACCGCACCGCCCGGATCGTCGCCGGGCGCAGGGCGCAAGGGGTATTGCCAATCGTCGTCGTCAGCGCGATGGCCAAGGTCACCGACCAGCTGCTCGCCGCAGCCAATGCAGCTGGACGATGCGACCGCGCGGGGGCGCTAGCCATCAGCGCAAGACTTCGCCATCGGCATCATGACACCGCGCGAAAGCTGCTGACTGAGGCGCCCAACTTTTCTGATACGCCGAGCTTCTGCGAACTGTCGGAGTGGATCGACAAGAACTTCGAGTCGCTCGATGAAATCTTTCGTGGACTGGCAGCCGTCGGCGAGTTGACAGCGCGCACAGGTGATCTTGTCGTCAGCTTCGGGGAGCAACTTTCGAGCCGCATGGTGACCGCCGGTTTCGGTGCACGGGGTCTGGACGCGGTCCACGTGGACGCGAGGAAGTGCATCGTCACCGACGCGCAATACGGACGAGCCATACCCAACGATGTCCTGATCGAGAAGCGGCTGGCGGAGATTGTGTTGCCGCTACTGCGAGACCAGAAGCTGCCGGTGATGGGCGGGTTTATCGGATCGACCGAAGAGGGCGTGACTACAACTCTCGGCCGTGGGGGATCTGACTTTACCGCAGCGCTGGTCGGGGGTGGCCTCAATGCCTCCGTGATTGAGATATGGACCGACGTGAACGGCATCATGACGACGGATCCGCGCATCTGTCCTGATGCCTTGCGGGTGAAGACGATCAGCTTCGAGGAGGCGGCAGAGCTGGCTTATTTTGGCGCCAAGGTGCTGCATCCGGCGACGATCTTGCCTGCCGTCCAGAAGAACATTCCGGTTGCGGTGTTGAATTCACGGAATCCAGAGAATGAAGGCACCAAGATCACGGCGCTGGCCTCGCATTGCCGCAGCCCTTTTAAATCGATCGCGGTCAAGAGACGTTTAACAATTATTGATGTGGTGGCCAGCCGGATGCTAATGTCGCATGGCTACCTGAAGTCGATCTTTGACGTCTTTGATAAGCATAAATGCGCCGTGGATATGGTTTCGACTTCGGAAGTGAGCGTCTCGCTGACCGTCGATTCGAACGAGAAGCTGCCGGAGATTTCTGCCGATCTAGGCAAGGTTGCCGACGTAAAATACGAGGGGCGCAAGGCGCTGGTGTGCATGGTTGGCGAGGACATTCGCGGGCAAAACGGCATTGCTGCGCAGGTCTTTCAGGCGATTCGCCACGTCAACGTGAGAATGATCTCGCAGGGCGCATCGGAGATCAACATGAGCTTTATGATTGAGGAAGACGACGTAGAAGAGGCGGTACGTGCGCTTCACGCCGCGTTTTTCCGGGACCCGGATCCGGAGGTTTTCGACGTGGAAGCGCGGGCCGCTTTGGTTGCGGAGACAGTACACAAGTATTAGAACGCCGGCAGCAGGAAAGAGTGGACTAGAGCGATGCTGTTCTTAGTGTTGGGACGCGGGAAGACGGGCAGTTTCGTAGCGGATGTGGCCAAAGAGCGCGGTCACGGGGTGCGCGTGGTTGGCGAAGAGGCCAACCGCGACGGTTCGGCCATCACGGCGACTTTCCTAGGGCAATTCGACGCGGTGATCGACTTCACCACGCCGGAAGCAGTACTTCCCAACATGCGCGCCTGCCTGGCGACCGGAGCCCATATGGTAGTCGGAACGACGGGGTGGCACGCGCATCTGAAGGACATTAAAGCGCTCGCCGAGAAGCGCAATGCCGGGCTGGTTTACGGCAGCAACTTTTCGATCGGAGTGCAGGCGCTTTACAAGATCGCCCACGAGATGGCGCAGGCTGCGCCTGGCTTCAGGTTCAACATTTCAGAGACCCACCACGCCGAGAAAAAAGACTCCCCCTCCGGCACGGCCTTGGCGCTGAAGCTCGCGCTGGAGTCCGCCAATCCGCATCTGAACGTGCCGATCGAATCGAAGCGCGAGGGCGATACTCCGGGAATTCACGTCATCGACGCGAGGACCGACAGCGACCTCATCGAGTTGCGGCATGAGTCGTTTTCGCGGCGCGGCTTCGCCGAGGGCGCGGTACGCGCAGCGGAGTGGATCGCCACCAGGCAGGGTGTGTTTGAGTTCCGGGATGTCTATGAGCAGTTCGATTAGGATAGCGTCCACGAACTCCCCTACTCGCACAGCCCTCTTCGCGGTAAACTCACCCTAGCTATGGAATTGACTGGATGCGGCACGGCTTTGGTGACTCCGTTTGCGTCAAGCGTAGGCGCGGAGCCGCCAATCGACGAAGCCGCGTTGCGTTCGCTGGTCGAATGGCAGATTGCTAGCGGCATCGACTTTCTGGTGGCCTGCGGCACCACAGCAGAGACTCCGACGCTCAATGATGAGGAGTGGCTGCGCGTCATCCAAATTGTGGCGGAGACAGCAGGTGGCCGAGTTCCCGTCTGGGCGGGGTGCACCCACAACGCGACCCGTGAAGCCGTCGCCAAGGCGCGCACGGCGGCCCAGGTTCCAAGTGTGACTGCAATTCTCAGCGCCAATCCCTACTACAACCGGCCGACGCAAGAGGGACAGTTCCAGCATTTCAAGGCGGTCGCCGAGGCGGTCGAGCTTCCGGTGGTGCTTTATAACATTCCCGGCCGGACGGGCGCGAACCTGGAGCCGTCTACCGTGGCGCGACTGGTGGAAGCCGCGCCAAATATCGAAGCGGTCAAGGAGTCGAGCGGACAGCTCGGGCAGATCACGGAGCTCATTCATTTAATGCCGGAGAGAGTCAAGGTATTTGCAGGCGACGATCCGGTTGCGCTTCCGGTCATCTCGGTTGGTGGAGCGGGGTTGATCTCAGTGGCCTCAAATCAGATTCCATCGGAGATGTCGCAGATGGTGCATGCGGCGCGCAACAATGACTGGCGATTGGCGCAAAACATCAACCGCAAATACTTCCGTCTGATGCAGGCAAATTTCTGGGAGACGAGCCCCGGCCCGGTGAAAGCGGTGCTCGCCATGATGGGCAAGATCAAGGAGCAGTATCGGCTGCCGATGGTACCCGTCGCTTCGAGCACGCGCGAGAGGTTGCAGAAGCTGGCGGGAGAGCTGGGACTCTTAACAAATATGCAGCAGGACAAGAGCCATTTGCGGACAGATTAACGTGCCCCACGGAGCGGGCCATTCATGGTGCAAGCGGCAGCCGAAAGAACTCAACGGTAAGTGAGGGATTCAGGCCAAGAATCGGGTTGGTGTTGTAGCGTTCGACGGGCTGGAAGCCCAGCTTCTTGTAAATGTCATTTGCGGACTGCATCGCAGTTGGCACGGTGTCTAAATACATCGCGGTGTAGCCCTGGTTTCTCGCGTATCGAATTAGCTCTTGGGCGAGGACAATACCGATGGATTGGCCTCGAAATTCAGGACGCACCCAGAGGCGCTTCACCTCACAGGCGGCTTCTCCCAGCTCGATGGCGCGGTTGGGTTTCAGCGGTTTGAGAGCGATGCAGCCGGCGGGTTCGTCGCTCATAAACGCCACCAGGATTGTGCCTCGCGGCTCTGCATAAACGCCGGGAAGACTGGCCAGTTCCCTCTCGTATTCCTCAAGACAGATGTGCTCCTCGCCGAGCGATTGGTTGAGATAGGCGGCATATTCGCGCAGGAGGACCTTGGTCGTTTCGAGGTCTTGTGCGGTCCTCGCCGGCCGGATTGTGGAGGGTGCAGGCATTGAGGCCAGTTTACTTGATTTCGCCGCGTTATCTTTAGAACATGAGCGAGCATGAATTTTCACTGAAAGCCGAGATTGAAATGCACTTTGCGGCGGGTGCAACCGCGGCCGGCGAGGTTGCCGCGATGGACGCGTTCATGGCGCTGCGTGAGGCGCTGGAGAAGGGGCTGGTGCGGGCGGCCGAGCCGGATGGCGGATCTCCTTTGGGTTGGCGGGTGAATGGCTGGGTCAAGCAGGGAATCCTGCTGGGCTTTCGGCTGGGCGCGCTGGTGGGGAGCGGGAACGAGGTGCTTTCGTTTGTGGATAAGCACACCTTCCCGGCGCGGCGTTTCGCGGCCGGAGATGGCGTCCGGGTCGTGCCGGGAGGATCGTCTATTCGGGCGGGAGCTTTTGTCTCGCAGGGAGTCGTCTGCATGCCGCCCATGTACATCAATGCAGGCGCCTATGTAGATGAAGGCACAATGGTGGACTCTCACGCTCTGGTCGGCTCGTGCGCGCAAATTGGCAAGAGGGTGCATTTGAGCGCGGCAGCGCAGATCGGCGGCGTGCTGGAGCCGGTGAATGCTGCTCCGGTGGTGATCGAAGACGACGTGCTGGTTGGCGGCAATTGCGGCGTTTATGAGGGAACTCTGGTTCGGCGGCGGGCCGTATTGGGTGCCGGGACGATCCTGACGCGGGGCACTCCGGTCTACGACCTGGTGAAGGGCGAGGTCTTGCGGGCCGACGGCGACCGGCCGCTGGTGATTCCCGAGGGCGCGGTGGTAGTGCCGGGATCGCGTGCCATCACGCATGGTCAGGGTCTGGATTGGGGTGTGAGCCTCTATACCCCGGTGATTGTGAAGTATCGGGATGAAAAGACGGAGCTGAGCGTGGCCTTGGAAGACTTGTTGCGTTGACGCGAGCCGAGCACTCAAGTAGAACGAATTACGCTATGCAGAAATCTCTTTTCGCCGTCTTTGCTCTCTTTCTTGCCGCATTCCCGGCAGATGCCCAGCAAGCTTCAACGCATTGGATCGGCTCCTGGGCTTCGTCGCCGATGAGCCAGAGGGTCAACCCTGGCCAGCCGTCCCCTGCCAACTCGACGTATCGGAATATCGTGCGGATGAGTGCTGGCGGGTCATCGCTCCGTGTCCAGGTGACGAACGAGTTTGGGAGTCGGTCGCTGGTCGTTGGTGCAGCGCACGTAGCCCTCAGCGCAGAAAGTGGAGCGATCCAGCCTGGGAGTGACCACGGTTTGACGTTTTCGGGCAAGCCCACCGTCACGATTCCGCCGGGTGCTTTTGTCGTAAGCGACCCGGTCGCTTTCCCTATATCGCCACTGGCAAGCCTAGCGGTTAGCGTCTATCTTCCCGACCAGCGTATTAATGAAACCACTTGTCACGAAGACGCGCGCTCGACGACCTTAATCGCCGCTGGAGACGCGACGGCCTCGACAGCACTCACAGACGCTCGGACGATCATGTCCTGGTGTTTCGTGAAAGGCATCGACGTCAGCGTCACCGACGCACATGCGGCTGCGATTGTGACGCTGGGCGACTCGATTACGGATGGAGCACTCTCGACCCGGGATACAAACCACCGCTGGCCAGACGTACTTGCCAGCCGGCTCCAGGCGGACCCGAAGACGGCCAATCTCTCCGTCTTAAATGAGGGCATCGGCGGCAACCGTCTGCTTCGTGAGGGAGCAGGCCAAGCCGCGCTCGCCCGTTTCGACCGCGATGTGCTTGCGCAAAGCGGCGTCCGCTACCTCATCATTCTCGAGGGCATCAATGACATAGGCGCGATCGCGCGACCGAGGGATACTGAGGACTCGCTGACGGCCCCCCAACTCACTTCCGCCCTCACCTTCGCTCTGACCCAGCTTGTTACACGAGCTCATACGCACGGCATCAAGGTCTTCGGCGCGACTCTGACCCCTTATGGTGGTGCGGGTTACGCTTCCCCGGCGGGCGAAGAGACTCGCGAAGCCGTCAATAACTGGATCCGCACCAACGGTGTTTTCGATGGTGTGATTGATTTCGATAAGGTTACTCAGGACCCTGCCAATCCGAATGTCTTCCTTCCGAGTGTTGACTCTGGTGACCATCTGCACCCCGGTGATGCGGGTTACCAGGTGATGGGATCTTCGATCGACTTAGCGCTCTTCCGCTGAGCAGTTAATCAAGCAGATGGCACGCATCAGTCCTGATTAGCACTGATCCTCCGACATTGCACAATGCGTTGTCTAAAACGGGGGCGTCTTGCATGGCTGCTGTGCTAGGCTTGAAGATTCGATGACAGAAAATAAACTGAAGATAATTCCGCTCGGCGGCCTGGGCGAATTTGGCATGAACTGCCTCGCAATTCGCTGGCAGGACGACATTATTGTGATAGACGCGGGGCTGATGTTTCCCGAGTCGGAACTGCTGGGTGTGGACATTGTTGTCCCTGACATCACTTACCTGGTGGAAAACCGCCAGTGCGTCCGCGCGATCATTCTCACCCACGGTCACGAAGACCACATCGGCGGCCTTCCCTGGATCCTCTCCGAGCTGAATGTTCCCGTCTATGGCACCGAGTTCACTCTGGCATACGTTGAGGGCAAGTTAGATGAGCATAAGCTGCTCGACTCGACCGAATTGATCGAGATCGCTCCTAAATCGAAGTTCACAATTGGGCCGTTTACGATCGAGCCGATTCGCGTGACGCATAGCCTGGTCGATTGCGTTGCCTTGGCGATTGAGACTCCAGTGGGCGTGATCGTGCATACTGGCGATTTCAAAATCGATCTTTCGCCGCCGGACGGCAAGGCTTTCGACCTGCATACCTTCGCCGAATACGGCAAGCGGGGCGTTCTGGCGCTACTGCAGGACTCGACCAACGTCGACCGGCCGGGATACACGCCGAGCGAATGGGCAGTGAAGCCGCGGTTAGACGAGGTTTTTTCGCGAACGAAGAAGAAGCTCTTCTTCAGCTGCTTCTCTTCTTCAATCTATCGGATTCGCATTGCGTTGGATCTGGCGCACACCCATCGCCGCAAGGTCGCAGTGGTCGGCCGGTCGATTGTCGAGTCGTCAGAGATTGCGCAGGACCTGGGCTACCTGGATATTCCTCCAGGCCTGATGATCAACCCCGGGCAGATCAACGATTATGCTCCTGAGAATATCCTGATCCTGATCAGCGGAACACAGGGCGAGCCGATGAGCGCGCTGTCGCGGGCGGCGGTAGATAACCACAAGCACGCGCATATCGATCCAGGCGATACGGTCGTGCTGAGTTCGCGGGTGATTCCAGGGAACGAGAAGAGCATTTATCGAGTCATTGACCACCTTTGCCGGCGCGATGCGAATGTGATCTTCGACGATGGCGCTTCGGGGCTGATTCACGTAAGCGGCCACGCTAGCCAGGAAGAACAGAGGCTGCTGATCAACCTGCTGCGCCCGAAGTATTTTATTCCCGTGCATGGAGATTACCGGCATTTGAAGAAGCATGCACAGGTGGCGACTGAGACCGGCGTCATCGGGCAGGCGATTCTGATCGAAGACGGCGATGTGTTGGAGATGACCGCGAAGGACGCCCGCAAGAATGGGAAGGTCACAGCTGGCCGAGTTTGCATTGACTCAGGATCGAATGTCGATGTCGTGGAAGACATTGTCATCCGCGACCGGCGGCATCTCAGCGAAGACGGATTTGTCCTGCCGATCATCACGATTAACAAGCTGAGCGGAAAGGTCGAGATGCAGCCCGAGGTAGTCACGCGAGGGTTCGCTGCAGCGGACGAGGATTTGATCGAGTCGGCGCGGCAGATCGTCTCCAAGACGCTGGACGGATCGAGCGCCGAAGAGAAAGCCGATTACGGTGTGATCAAGGAAAAAGTTCGGGTCGACCTGAAGAGATTCATCCAGAAGAATACGAGCCGGAGGCCTTTAATCATGCCGGTGATTTTGGAAGTCTGAGGCGGAACCAATGTCGACTCATTTCAGGACTCTCTCATGCCATGGGCGCTGGCTGGCTTTTGTTACTTTGCTTGTCGCCGTGATGCCGATTCCGGCGGCGCAGGCACAGGCTGCCCAAAGCTGTCTGCCGACCACGACTCTCGAACAGCTGCCGAAAGCCATCGACGATGCAGTAAGCGGTCCGGGAAATAAGGACCGAACCTGCCTGCGGGCGGTGCTTATGCCCGAAGTTCGACTCATTCCGGTCAGCGCGGGCGCTGATGGGCAGGTGAAGACGACCATCCTCACTGTGGACGACTACATCGATCGGGTCGCCAAGAGGGGCGATAAGACGTTCTACGAACACCAGATCAAGTACTCTACGGAGATTTACGGCAATATTGCCCACCTTTGGAGCACCTATGCGGTAACCGAAACCCCCGACGGTAAGCCGATTGTTCGCGGAATCAACAGCATCGAGGCGGTCAACGACGGCACCCGCTGGAGGGTGCTTGAGATTAGCTGGCAGGCGGAGACGTCTGCGAATCCATTGCCTGCGCAATTCCTGCCATAGGAGCCTGCTTTCTATCTTCGGCCATGTGCTACGGTCGAGACGTATGGTATTTCTGGTTCGTCTTACGAGCGTGATGCGAAATCGATACCTTCCCGCCTGCCTTGTCATACTGACGTCGGTCCTCGGTACACATGTGTCGTTTGGAGACAAGAAACCGCCGCCAGTGCCGGCCGGCACTCTGGGAACGGCGATTCGGGAAACACTGTTGTTTACCTCGGCCGACGAAGGCTCGCAGCGGCTTGCCAATGTCAGCCCAGGTCGGGAGATGGTGATTGTCGAGCGAAATGGGGATTGGCTGCGGGTCTTTGCGAATACCGACATCGAAGAATCTCATGCGCAGGACGCTCCTATCTTTGGCGCCGAGGCAGCACCGCCGCCCATCTCCGGCTGGACGAAGGCAAAAGGGGTGATCGCGGCGGATACGCCGAATGGTGACGAAGTGCTTTTTGGGGTCGCCGCAAACGTCGAGGAGCTGGCGAGTGAACCGCATCCGCCAAAGACTGCGGCACAGGAAGCGCGTTTGCTATACAAGCGCGTGGCTGAGTTGTTTCCGCAATCGAAGTATGCCGGCCAGGCGGCCTGGCGTGCAGCAGACATCGGCTGGCAGCTGCACAAAGAAGATGTCTTCTCTTTACCTTCAGCGCACGAGAAGGAAAATTATCTCCGCGAGCAGATCGACGATACGGAGATGAAAAAGATTGAAAAGAAGTATCCGGGCACACGATGGTCGGACTTGGCAGCCTGGGACATGCTTGACAACAAGATTTGCGGCGATTGGCAGGGTTCGGAAAAGTGCCCCGAAAAAGAATCTGAACTTTACGTCAAGTATGCCGAGGATCATCCGGACAGCCCCAAAGCCGCCGAAGCCCTTTACAAGGCGGCGTGGCGTCAGGCGTCGGCTGCGGACATGTATTCCGCGGACAACGATGACAAGAAATCTGAGCAAGCGAGCGCCCACGCGAAGGAGTTGGCGGAGCGGCTACAAGCCAAGTACCCCCAGACCGATTACGCGCCTCGCGCGGCGGGTCTGGTATACAAATTGGAGCAGGGTATTCCTGTCTACGGCGTCGACCGCGAGTAGGTGAGCGCGAGTTGACCTCACGAACAACTCCGGAGGATTCTTGAACGATTACCCGATTTCCGTCCTGCTTGGCATTGTCGAAGGTCTCACAGAATTTCTTCCGGTAAGTTCGACCGCGCATCTTCGGATCGCCGAGGCGCTGCTGCACCTTGACCTCACTGATCCTTACTGGAAAATGTACACGATCGTTATCCAGCTGGGCGCGATTCTGGCGCTGCTTTCTCTCTTTACCGGGCGCATCGTGGAGTTCTTCAGGACATTCCCGCAAGGCGAGACCGGGGACCGGACGGTCTGGAACCATCCGATCACGCTGACCGCGGTCGCATTTATTGTGACCGCAATACCCTCGCTGCTGCTGGCGAAAACCATCGGCAAACATCTTGAAAGCATCACCGTCATGGCCTGGGCGTTGTTGATCGGCGGCGTGGCTATGTGGGTGATCGATTGGTGGAGCGACCGGCACGAATCGCCGACGAAAGACGTCGAGCAGATGTCGTTGTGGCAGGCCGTCTGGATTGGGGCCTTCCAGATTCTTTCTGCCGTCTTCCCCGGAACTTCCCGGTCGATGTCAACGATTAGCAGCGGCCAGCTCGCTGGATTGACCCGGGGCGCCTCGCTGGAGTTCAGCTTTCTGCTGTCGATTCCTGTCATGGTCGCCGCCACGGGGTACGACCTGCTAAAAGCGGTTCATCCCAAGCAAGTTGCTGGAGAACCTGCAATTGCTCCACTGGTGATTACTACCCATGGGTGGATCATCCTGGCGATCGGATTGATCGTTTCGTTTCTGGTTGCGCTCGGCGTGGTCGAATGGTTCCTCATCTGGGTGAGGAAGCATGGATTTGTTCCTTTTGCGATCTACCGGATCATATTGGGAATTGTGCTGCTGGTTTGGGGGTCCCAACTGTTGGGCGGTTGATTCTGACGCAGTCGGAGGCATGCCAGAAGTGAGCGCCACCCCACCCTGGAAGTCGCGATTTTATGAAGCCTACGTTTCGAGCGGCCAATCGATCGACACCGGCGGGACAGCCGAGGCTCTCTTCCGTCCGCGTAAGGCATTTCTCACGCACATTATCGCCCAGCACATGCCGCGCGACACCACCGCACGGATTTTGGAAGTGGCCTGCGGGCCGGGCGCTCTGCTCTACTTCCTGGAGCAAGCTGGATATCGCAATATAGCCGGGGTGGACGTCTCTGAGGAGCAGATCGCGGTGGCCGCGCGATTGGGAATTCTTTCGGCGAGTTGCTCGACACTCGAGGATTTTCTCGGCCCTCAGGAGGCTGGCTCCGCGGACCGAGTGTTGGCGATCGATATCCTTGAGCACCTTCCCCGTGAAGAGA
>CAVUKL010000014.1:0-28256 GCA_963742015.1 uncultured Acidobacteriaceae bacterium
GATGTTCCGATCCGGTATGGAGCATTGGGCAACGGCGACCGGGGCCAGATTCGCGAGAAGTATTTGAGGCTGGTGGAGCAGGTTGCTCCGGAGCTGCGGGCGAGATTTTTGAAGGTTTACGCGTATTACTAGCCAAGACTGGCGCGAGTTCAGTACAGGAAATAAAGGGGACGGTATGGCGAAGGAGAAGTTTGACCGGTCGAAGCCGCATGTGAACGTGGGAACGATTGGACATATTGATCATGGGAAGACGACGCTGACGGCGGCGATTACGAAAGTATTGTCGAAGCACAACCCGAACATCAAGTTCCGCAGCTTTGACACGATCGACAATGCACCGGAAGAGCGGGAGCGCGGGATCACGATCGCGACCGCGCACGTTGAGTACGAGACCAAGAATCGGCACTATGCGCACGTCGATTGCCCGGGCCACGCTGACTACATCAAGAACATGATCACCGGTGCGGCGCAGATGGATGGCGGCATTCTCGTCGTTGCGGCGACCGATCGACCGATGCCGCAGACCAAGGAGCACGTTCTGTTGGCGCGCCAGGTTGGCGTGCCCAGCCTGGTTGTTTTCCTGAACAAGTGCGATGCGGTGGACGATCCGGAGCTGATCGACCTGGTGGAGATGGAGGTTCGCGAGCTGCTGTCGAAGTATGAGTTTCCGGGCGACGATGTGCCGGTGATTCGCGGCTCGGCGCTGGGCGGATTGAACGGCGAGGCGGAGTGGGAAGCGAAGATTGACGAGCTGATGGAGGCGGTCGACAAATATGTTCCTCTTCCGGCGCGTGCGATCGATCAGCCTTTCCTGATGCCGATCGAAGATATTTTCTCGATCTCGGGGCGTGGCACGGTTGTTACCGGCCGTATCGAGCGGGGCAAGATCAAGGTTGGCGAGGAAGCGGAGATTGTGGGCTTTCGCGACACGCGCAAGACGGTTGTGACCGGCGTTGAGATGTTCAAGAAGCAGCTGGACGAAGGTCTGGCGGGCGACAATGCCGGACTTCTTCTGCGCGGTATTGCGAAGGAAGACGTGGAGCGCGGCATGGTGTTGGCCAAGCCGGGCTCGATCAAGCCGCACACCCAGTTCAAGGGCGAGATTTACGTATTGTCGAAGGAAGAAGGTGGGCGTCACACTCCGTTCTTTAACGGGTACCGCCCGCAGTTCTACTTCCGGACGACCGACGTGACGGGAACGGCGAAGCTGCCTGAGGGCACGGAGATGGTGATGCCGGGAGACAATGTGTCGCTCGAGATCACGTTGCATACTCCGGTGGCGATGGAGAAGGGTCTTCGGTTTGCGATTCGTGAAGGCGGGCGTACCGTCGGCGCGGGCACGATTACTGACATTATTAAGTAAGTGGTCAGCGTTTGCCTGGCGCCAGCGAGCGAATCATCAATTTGGCGGTTTTAGATCACCGGACGCGAATTCCGGGATCGGTTAGGATAAGAGATGCGCGAAATAGTGACATTGCAGTGTCCTGTGTGCAAGGAACGCAACTACTCGACGACGAAGAACAAGAAGACCACGACTGGCCGGCTTGAGTTCTCGAAGTTCTGTAATCGTTGCCGCAAGCACACCGACCACAAGGAAACGAAGTAAGAACAGTCTTCAGTAGCCAGTAGTCAGTGATCAGTTTTTGGTGAGTGTAGCGCTCCTTCAGAAATGAAGACTGACCGCCGACAACTGTTTTAGGGGCGTAAGCTCAACGGTTAAACTGGCGGTCTCCAAAACCGCACTTCTCGGTTCGAATCCGAGCGCCCCTGCCAGTTCTGTAGTATCGGCGTCGGACGAGATCGACGCCGGTGGAATTTGAATGAACGCGAAGTAGGAACGCTTGCCGGCGAGTTGCCGACGGTGTTTTCGATAAGGAAGTTTTTATGGCGAAGGCGCTAGCACCCGCAAACGATGATGTTGTCAGCAAGCCGCAAAGCAAGCCGACGAGTTCTATTGCTCCGGTTCCCGGGCAACTCACCGGGGGCTTTACACGGCTGCGGGATTTCCTTCAGGACGTCCGCGGCGAGATGCGGAAAGTGGTCACGCCCTCCCGCAAGGAAGTGCAGTCCACGACTGTGGTAGTGCTGGTGACGGTCTTCGCATTTGCCGGATACTTCTATCTGGTGGATTCGATCCTCGGCCGCGGCATTCAAGTGGTGTTGCACTGGATGGGTGCCGGACAGTGATGGCAGTGGCATTGAATGAAATGAATGGGGCATCGATGGCGGAAGAAGTGGTAGGCGCGGGAGCCGAAGGCGAAAGTCCCGAAAAGCTTGGCCCACCGGCCAACGCGAATTTCAAGTGGTACATCATCCACGCGTATTCGGGCTTTGAGCGCAAGGTGCGCGAGTCGCTCGAGGGGCGCATCGAGGCGTTCGGCCTGCAGAACCGGATCGGCCGCATCATGATCCCGACCGAGCCGGTCAGCGAGATCGTGAACGGCAAGAAGCGGACCATCGAGCGGGTTTTCCTGCCGGGCTACGTTCTCGTGGAGATGGACCTCGACAACGACCTTTGGCATGTAATCAAGAACACGCCGCGGGTCACGGGATTTCTTGGCACTGGCGACAAACCGGTCGCGCTGAGCGAGGAAGAAGTCGGTTCGATTCTCTTCCGCGCCGAGACCTCTAAGGAGAAGCCGCGGCTCAAGATCAAGTTCGAGAAGAACGAATCGGTCCGCATCACCGATGGGCCATTTGCGAACTTCAACGGCGTGGTCGACGAAGTCAACGAAGACCGCGAGACCGTCAAGGTGATGGTGACGATCTTCGGGCGCTCGACCCCGGTCGAACTCGAGTTCAGCAAGGTCGAGAAAGTAGCTTAAGAGCGCTGCGGTAGTTCCAATGCGGTCATCGCTGGAACTGCAGATCCTTCGCTTCGCTCAGGATGACAGAGATTCAGTAGAAAGGTATTTGAAATGGCACCGAAGAAGATCCAAACACTCGTCAAGCTGCAGATTGAGGCCGGCAAGGCCACTCCAGCTCCCCCGGTCGGCCCGGCGCTCGGTCAGGCGCAGGTTAACATCATGGAGTTCTGCAAGCAGTTCAACGCCCGCACCCAGACTAAGGAGATGGCTGGACTTACCATCCCGGTCGTCATCACCGTCTACGTGGACCGCAGCTTCACTTTCATCACCAAAACGCCGCCGGCGCCTGTGCTGCTGAAGAAGGCCGCCAACCTGGCCAAGGGATCAGGGGTGCCGAACAAGACCAAGGTGGGGACTGTGACCGAGAAGCAAGTCCGCGAGATCGCCACCCAGAAGATGCCCGACCTGAACGCCGCTTCGATTGACGCGGCGGTCAAGAGCATCAAGGGCACGGCGCGGTCGATGGGCATCGACGTCGTCGCTTAGAAAGGTTTCCCGGAAATAGGAGAGGCCAGCCACACTTTCGTGTGGCCGGCCTTTTTTGCTATGGAATGATTTATTTCATTGCGACTTCGACGGTCGCTTCTTGTGGCGTATTCACTGTCGCTGTCATCTCTGCGGGTCTGAGGTGAAAGTCGATTTCACTGTGAGTGCTCGTTCCCGCAAGAAAAACCCGCTTCAGATAAAGTTTTCCGAAGTACCGAAAGAACACGAGTCGGCTGTTGGTTTGAACCACTTGTCCGTATTCGGGGCGGATCAACAGCATCTGTGTTTTTTCAGTCTGAACATTTTGTAAATACATCGTGTGGTCGGAGAGCAGCTGAACCCTGTAATGGCCAGCCGGAACGTAGTGGTGGGCGGCGACGAAGCCGAATGGGATCATCGCCGTCGCGGTGTTTTGCGCTGGCGCACTCGAGGCTACACTGAGTAGTCCGGTAAGCAAGCAAAGGGCAAGAAACATGCGGATTATGGTTGTAGCTTGGCGTTTCATGGTAGACCTCCTTATCGGATTGCGGGTCCCATTGCCCGGCACCCGTGTCTGATGGTTCTTACTTTGCACCTTGGCCCGATTTCCTACCATGCATTGGAGATCACTTCGCGATCAAACAGGTGTCCTGTTTGAGGCGTATGATGAATAAGGACTTAGTTGACGCTATGCAGTGGCGATCGCCTTCTGCATTGTCGAATGCATGGTGCTAAACTCCCCGGCAAGAGGAAGCAGAGGGGTGGGAACGTGGCATCCTCTGTCAACCCGAACGGTCACTGGCGCTTCGGAGTGTATGAAGTCGACGCGCGCAATGGGGAAGTGCGTCGCGGCGGAACGCTAATCAAGCTCCGCGAACAGTCGTTCTGCATCCTGGTTCATCTGCTGGAACATCCTGGCGAACTGGTTACGCGCGAGGATCTGCGCCGGGCTCTGTGGCCTTCCGACACTTTTGTTGATTTCGACCACAGCTTGAATACGGCAGTGATGAAGCTGCGCGAGGCGCTGGGCGACTCGGCAGAGACTCCTCTGTATATTGAGACGATTCCGAAGCGGGGATATCGCTTCGTTGCTCCGGTATCACAGCCGGGTGATTCGCAGGTCGCGGTTCCTCCTTCAGATAGTCGTTCGGCAGCTCAATCTGCCCACGGCACTGTCGAAGGGAAAGATGAGAAGTCAGGCGACTATGGGCCAGTTGAACCGGCGCCCGCGGGGTCCTCAATACAGCTCACCGGCGGGCTTGGCCAGGCGCCCTGATCGGACCCTTCTCCTGATCGTCCTTGTTGCGGGGATTTTGTGGCGTTCTTCGCGGGAGGGACCGCATCAGGCCACCGAGCACCGAGTCACGTCAAACCCACCCGACGCGCCGGTTCGGTTCGCGGTCGTTTCTCCCGACGGCAAGTACGTCGCGTATTCGGACCCTACCGGACTTTACCTGCGCCAGATTTCCAACGGAGAAACCCACCGTTGGGATTTGCCGAAGGACTTCGTTGCCTGTCCAAACAGCTGGTTTCCGGACGGTGCCCACCTTCTTGTGACGCGCTGTGAGGGTGCTGATCAGGTGCCTGGCCTCTGGAAGCTTTCACTCTTAACGGGAACTCCACTCAAACTTATGGACAAGGCAGCCGCCGGATTGGTTTCTCCGGACGGCTCCCGTATCGCCTATCTGTCAGAACTACCGTCAGGCAGCGAACTCTGGCTGATGAATGCCGACGGCGCAAATCCACGAAGAATAGCCGCGCCCGATAAGCCACCTGACTCTCTATGGAACTGGATCTACCCCCTAGCCTGGTCACCGGCCGGGCGGCGGATTGCTTACTTAGAATGCCATCGCGACGTCGCGCCTGACCCTGCCGAAGGGCTGTGCTCCTTGCGAACCCAAAACGCTGGCGGCGGCGACCTGACCATCCTCTCCGACGATCCGGGGATTAGGCCGGCCCTCTACTGGGCCTCTGATGGGCGCATCTTCTACGCATATTCTGGAGACCCTGGAGGCGAACGCAACGATCAGGATGTCTATTCGATCCGGGTTGACGAACGTACTGGAAAGGCGGTGGGCTCTCCACTACAAGTGACGAAAGGTCAGGGGCGGGTTGGTGATCTGAGTGCCAATTCGGATGGGAAGCGCCTCGTTTTCACCCGACAAAACACAGCAGACCAGGTCTTCATCACTGAAATTGAAGCCGATACCAACCGATTACAATCACCTCAACACCTGACCCTGGATGCAAACGGCAATGTGCCCTCGGCGTGGACCTACGACAGCAAGGCTGTCCTGTTTGTCTCGAATCGGAACGGTAGGTGGACCATCTTCAAACAAGCCATCGACGAGACGACTGCGGATGTTCTTGTTGAAGGGCATGGTCTCTACCTGCCGCGGCTAAGCCCGGATGGATCGCAGGTCCTTTATCTCTCCTACCCGCCGAACAGTTCTCTTCCCGTCTCCCTCATGCGAAAACCCCTCGAAGGCGGACCTGCTCAGACCGTCTTGCAAGAGAAGAGAATCGCTAATTTCCAGTGCGCTCGGGCGCCCTCGCAGCTGTGCATTTTCAGCAAGTTTGTTGGAGGGGAATACGTTCTCGTCTCTTTCGATCTGCAACACGGCGCTAGTCGCGAGGTGACCAGAGTCTCGAACGGAGCAGGGGACCCGAACTGGGTCATCTCGCCGGACGGGGAGAAGCTTGCTCTGTTCATCGGTAACCATCAGATCCGGTTTTTCTCGCTGAAGACTGGGCTTGCTCACGACGTCAGAATCGATGCCTGGCCCACCTGGAACGGCGACTGGTCGGCCGATAGTAAAGGGCTTTTTGTTCCCATCGCTGGGTCGGACAGCAAGCCTTTGATCCTGTTTGTAACCGAGGCCGGCAATGCTGAGGTCGTTTTGCGGGGCGACGCGAATACTCGCTTCAACTGGCTCATTCCATCGCCGGATGGTCGCTATGGCGCCTTGAGAGCACAGATACCAGGCGATAACAACGTATGGATGGTCGATACATTCTGAAGGGGACTCATTTCTCCCACTCTTCGGCGAGCACGTCGGCCAGTTGGCCGAATCGTTTCTCCCATACAGAGCGACGATCTTGGATCCATTGCTGAACTGCGTCCAGCCCTCTCGGGTTGATGCGGCAGGTGCGCACCCTTCCGATTTTTTCGGTGCGCACCATGCCGCTCTCCTCCAGGATCCGGAGGTGTTGAACCACGGCGGCTAGCGTCATGTTGAGAGGCTCTGCCAATTTTGAGACGGAAACTGACCGACGCTCAGCCTTTCCGCCATCGCTCGCCGCGTGGGATCGCCGAGGGCGTGAAAAATACGGTCGACATCTGGTGCGTGGTCGGACATTGATTTGGGCTCTCCGGCGCACTCTCTGTTTTAGCTCGACAG
This sequence comes from uncultured Acidobacteriaceae bacterium, assembly GCA_963742015.1. Lineage (GTDB taxonomy): Bacteria > Acidobacteriota > Terriglobia > Terriglobales > Acidobacteriaceae > Acidisarcina. Next base: position 6,734 of record CAVUKL010000014.1, read on the forward strand.
ATACTCTTCCAGCAGTTGGAGCAGGTGTTTCCACCCCGCTTCGCGGATTTGGGAGCCGTCGGCACCTTCGAAAAAAGCTCCCTGCTCGGTGAAGATGAGGTTGGTTCCCTTCTCATTAGCAAGTAACTCGAAGGTCGCCAGCGAGGACGAGATGCGCTTTTCTCCCAGCGTTACCGTGTAGGCGAGCACAATGCGGCGATTGGGAACGATGTCCTGGTATGTGGTGTTGTAGACAATCGGAGTGCCCGCCGACACCGGGGTGCCTGGTTTGAAGCGATAGCGGCCAAGGTCGACACCGCCGACGCGAAAGTCCATTTGAAAGTCTTCGACATCCCAGCCGCCGCGATCCGCATACCACTTGCGTTTCTTGGCCGGATCGGCGAAGGCGTTAAAAACGCGCTCCGGTGAGGTAGTGTAGCTGTGCTCGACGACGAATGTGCTGTGGATGACGGATTGTTCTTCTAAAGTGCTGTCCATAACGGCTTGTCCTTTCATTTCCTTCTCCTTTTCGGAATTTAATACTTAAGCATCAACTTGAGTATTGAATGGAGACTCTTGGATTGTCAAGCAAATACTTAAGTAATTTCGGAGTATCTTGATTTCGCGATCTGGCGGAGGATTAGGCTCAGAAGCGTGTTCGGAAGCGGACACACAGTTTTGATTAACGGCCAGCAGAGCGGCTCTTTGAAGGGCGTTCGACCTGCAAAAGACCTAGTTTCTCAGGTAACCGCCGATTCCGATTCTGGCCGAAGACGTGCATCTTGTGCTGAGTTTAGCCACGTTCTTGGGAGGCTGGGCATGGGCAGTTTTCTCGATGAAGTCAGATACGCGCTGCGGCAATTGCGGAAGAGCCCGGCCTTTGCCTTCACTGCGGTTCTGACGTTGGCACTGGGGATCGGCGCGAATACCGCAATCTTCACCGTGGTGCAGTCACTTTTGCTCAAGCCGCTGGAGTATCCCGAGGCCGACCGAATCATTGCCCTCAATACGCTGTGGGAGCATAAGGCGCATATTATTCCGCGCATGACGGGCCCGGACCTGGTGGACATTCGGGACCAGGCTAAGTCGATTGAGGCGATCGGCTTCTACGAGGGCGGCGAGCTTGGCGTGCAGTTGCGCGATCACGCGACTTTTGTTGGCGTGAGCTCGGTCAATTCCGGCTTTGCGCAGGTCTTCCAGATTCAGCCGCTCGTCGGCCGTTGGTTTACGGACGCCGAGTCGAAACATGCGGCGGTGGTCAACGCTGCATTTGCCCGAAACAACTTTGGCAGTGCTCAGGCCGCTGTTGGCCAGATCGTCAAGGTCGAGGGCGAGCCGCTCGAGATCGTCGGAGTGGTTCCGGGCAGCTTTGAATTCCCGAGCCACACCCAGGTATGGATGGATTATCCGGCACAGCCGGAGTCGACTTCGCGGACCGCATTCAACTATCGCGCCGTAGCACGGCTGCGGCGTGGGGTTCCACTAGAAACAGCTCAGGTGGAGCTGGCCGGAATCGGAAAGCGGTTGCGAGCGGCTTATCCCAAAGACAACGAGGACAAGAGCTTCAGGTTCGTTCCGCTGCAGGAGCAGCTTGTAGGCGCAGTGCGGCCGATGCTGCTGCTGTTGATGTTCTCGGTAGGGCTGGTGCTTTTGATTGCCTGCGTCAACGTAACCCACCTTTATCTGGCGCGGGCCGTGGAGCGTCAGCGCGAGTTGGCGGTGCGGACGGCGCTAGGTTCGTCGCGGCTCCGGCTGGGACGGATGGTGGTACTGGAGAGCCTGGTGCTCTCGGCCGCCGGTGCGTTGCTGGGCATCGCCATCGCTGAGCCGATTGTGAGGCTGTTGGTGAGCATGGCGCCATCGGACCTGCCGCGGGCTGGGGAGATTCAATTGAACCTTTGGGTCTTTGCCTTTACGGCGGGAATTGCTCTGGTCGCAACGGTGGCTGCTTCGCTGGTGCCGGCGCGGCAGGCGGCGCGCGTTGACCCGATCATGGCGCTGCAACAGGACAGCTCGCGCGGGATGTCTTCGCGGCATTCTTTCGTGCTTCGCAATGGGTTGGTGATCGCCGAGGTGGCGGCGGCCTTTGTGCTGGCCGTGGGAGCGTCGCTACTGGCGCGCACTATGCTGACGTTGCAATCGAACGACCTTGGCTACTCGAAGAGTGGTTTACTGGTGGTGGATGCCGATGCGCCCGCTGTCAACCTTCAGGATTCACTCAAAGCGACGCAGAAGTTCAACGCCATTTATGCCGACCTGAAGGCTATTCCGGGAGTAGAGAGCGTGGCCGGGGTGATGGGCCTGCCTACGGGGAAATATGGGTCCAATGGCTACTACAGTGTGAACGGCGCTGCCGTGGATAATCACGGAGGGCAGGCGATCTTCAGCCTGGCGAGCCCGGATTACTTCAAGACCATGGAGATCCCTATGCTCAAAGGCCGGGATTTCACGGCGGCGGACAGCTACGAGGCGCCGTTTGTTGCGATCATCAGCGAATCGCTCGCGCGGCAGAGCTTTCCTGGCCAAGACCCTATCGGGCATCAGATTGAATGCGGCCTCGACGCTCCGGGCAAGCAGATGACGATTATTGGCGTGGTCAGGGATTTGCGGCAGGATTCTCCTGCCGAGTCGCCGGGACCGGCACTATACATGCCGTTAACTCAGCATCCCTACATGGCGACGCAGATCAACATTGCGATTCGCACCAAGGTGTCTTCAGCAGCCTTGATCGACACGGTCCAGTCGAGGATTCAGCGCATCGATCCCGGGATTGCAACTCGCTTCACCACCATGGATGCGATGGTGGGTGATTCGGTGGAGATGCAGCGCTTTCGGAGCGTGCTCGTTGGCAGCTTCGCTGGCGTGGGATTGTTGCTCGCCATTCTTGGCGTGTATGGGACTGTCTCGTATTCCGTGGCGCAGAGGACCTTCGAGATCGGCGTGCGGATGGCCTTTGGCGCGGAACGAGAGAGCATTCTCACGATGGTGCTGCGCCAGGTGCTGGTGCTGGCGTCGATCGGAATCGTCGCCGGGCTTGGGTTGAGCTTGATCGCCGGCCGATTCATTGCCAGCATGCTGTCGGGCGTGAGCCCAGCCGATCCACTGAGCCTGAGCGCGGCCGTTGGAATACTTGTCCTGGCGGCAGTGGGGGCGGCGCTCATTCCGGCGCGCGCCGCCTCCAGTGTTGAACCGATGCAGGCGCTCCGAGGGCTTTGAGTCCGCTGTCACCCTAGCTCCACCCAGGGTTGCAGATGAAAACCAATCATTCGGGCCAAGACTCTAGGGGCTGGCGGGGCTAAATTTGCAGTTGTGATTAGCACTCCCAACCCCGCCGGGTAATCTCCGGCGGGGCCTTCTTTTTTCTGTACCGGGCACTCCGCCCGTTGAGTGCTGCTTAATCTCTTTCAAACATTAAACTCTCGAATAGGGGCATCCGCGCTTCGAGTGGCCGCTCGAGGTCGGCGTCGAGCACAGCGAGGCCTGCCACCCCGTTGTAGAGGTTGCTGCCGGGGCGTGTCTCATCGCTCGGGTCTTCATTCTGCCTGAGCTGCGACCTGCATGCGCCAAACGGCGTCTGAGGACATTGAGGTCGCCTTATATCTGATTGACTTACCCCGCACGTCCTCCTACGCTACCCTTGACGGACGAGTCACTTATCCACTAGACACCCTGATGATTGGTACGACTATCTCCCACTACCGCATCCTGGAAGAACTCGAAGGCGGCGGCATGGGCATCGTGTACAAGGCCGAGGACACGCGGCTAGGGCGTTTTGTCGCGCTAAAGTTCCTGAGTGACCATGTGGCACACGATTCGCTCGCTCTGGAGCGATTCCGACGGGAGGCCCGGGCGGCTTCGGCGTGCATGCCATTACGAATGAACGGAGCCTCTTGAGTCAGCAATCTAACGACAAGCCCACGAAGGCTGCGATGGACGACAAATTCGTTGCGATGGTTACTGCGACGACTCGGACTGAACTTGCGGTCAGCGACTTTGCGCCACGCGCGATGCTGAACACGGCGGTGCACGAGGTGCGAACGCCGCGCTTCCCTGCGATTGACTGCCACAATCATCTCGACTCGCTCGAACCTGATGAAGTGCTGGCAATCATGGATGAGTGCGGCATCGAGCACGTCGTCAACATCACGATGAAGCTTGGCGATGAGGCCTTGAGCGTGATGCGCAAATACGCCGATGCGTCGCCGCGGCGCTTCAGCACGATTGGCTGGATGGACTGGACAGGCCTCGACCAGCCTGGTTTCGTTCAGAAGTCGGTCGACTATCTGGAGCGCCTGGTTGAGCGCGGCGCTGTGGGATTCAAGATATGGAAAGACCTGGGTCTGACGCTGCGCGATGCCCGGAGCGAGCTGGTGCGGGTCGATGATGAGCGGCTTGATCCGGTCTACGACAAAGCCCGTGAACTGGATATTCCGGTGATGTTTCATACCGCCGATCCGGCTGCGTTCTTTGAACCGCTGGACCGATTCAACGAGAGATACGAGGAGCTGGCTGCGCATCCGGACTGGAGTTTCTATGGCGCAGAATTTTCGAAGCGGCAATTACTGGAGCAGCGGAATTGCGTTTTTGCGCGGCATCCGCAGACGCGCTTTATTGGCGCGCATGTGGGTGAGTCTCCGGAGGATTTGGGCTTTGTTGCGGCGATGCTGGAACGTTTTCCGAATGTGATGGTGGATATGAGTTCGCGGGTCGCGGAGCTTGGACGGCAGCCTTACTCTGCGCGGGAGTTCTTTCTTAAATTCGCGGATCGGATTTTCTTTGGCACCGATCTGCTGCCGGACATAACGATGTATCGGCTGCACTATCGCTTCTTTGAGACGGCGGATGAATACTTCGACTATCCTTCTCACGCTTCGCGGCAGGGGCGGTGGATGGTCTACGGGATTTTTCTTCCCGATGATGTGTTGCGCAAGGTTTATCGGGAAAACAGCCTGAGGGTGCTGTCGCGAATTCGGTTGTGAGGGGGATTGAATTTGGCTTCAGTGGAATCGAGTGTTTTGCGCCGGGCGACGGGGCTTCTGATCACGATCGTCGCGGTGGCCGTGAGCAGCGCGCTTTGCGCGCAAACTGCCTCGATCGATCCGCTCAAAGGCGGAATGCTTGGCAACGAGCAAATCTCCGCAAAGTGGCAACTTACTGACGGGCATTTAAGCGGTCTCTTCGTTCGCGATAAGAAGGCAGGAAAGTCGCTGACTCTGAATGGCCCCTTCTCCATTGCATTGCGCGATGGCAGAGTGTTGCATGCGTCGGACTTTGTCGTAAATGGAGCGGCGCGGGTCGAGCATTTCACTCCCGACCCAGCGGCGGCGCGATATTCGGAGCGGCTTGCGGGGATTGCAGTTCATTATGCGTTGGGTGATCCGGAAGGGCGCTTTACAGCGGACTGGGCAGTTATTCTCCGCGAAGGGTCGCAGTACATTCGGCAATCGCTCACCATCCATGCGGGTGCGCAGGTTGTTGACGTGAGCGATCTTTCGCTGGTCGATCTCCACTCTCGGCGCTGTATTGGCTGGCGTTGTGAAGGGCTCGCCCCTGGTCGATGGGGATTTCTTCCTTGGCTTTGAGCATCCGCTCTCGAGCTGCGGAGTGGTTGCGAATCGCGCGACCTGCAACTTGCAGAGTGGTGTGCCGATCGGCGCGGGGCAATCGGTCGAATACTCGTCGGTCGTCGGCATTGCGCAGCCGGGGCAGATGCGGCGAGCGTTTTTGACTTACATCGAGCGGGAGCGGGCACATCCCTATCGCACATTTCTGCACTACAACAGCTGGTTCGATATTGGCTTCTTCACGCCTTACACGCAGCAGGATGCGCTGGATCGGATTCATGCAATTGGCGACGAGCTGAATAAGAAGCGCGGCGTGACGCTCGATTCTTTTCTCTTCGATGATGGCTGGGACGACCACAACAATCTGTGGAAGATTCGCGCGGATTTCAAGGACGGGTTTGAGCCGCTGAAGGAGGCGGCGGCTGAATATGGGACTGCGCCGGGAGTGTGGCTTTCTCCATGGGGCGGCTATGGGCCGGCGAAAAAGGAGCGTGTCGCGGCTGCGACGAAGGAGGGCTACGAGATTGTTGACGGTGGGCTGGCCTTGTCGGGGCCGAAGTATTATCAGCGCTTTCACGACGTGGTGACTGAGATGGTCACGAAGTATGGCGTGAATCAGTTCAAGTTTGACGGTACCGGGAATGCTGACCGGGTAGTGAAGGGCAGCCAGTTTTCGAGCGATTTCGATGCTGCGATTCATCTGATCGGAGACCTTCGAAAACTGAAGCCTGACTTATTTATCAACCTGACTACAGGGACTTATCCTTCGCCGTTCTGGCTGATGTATGCCGACTCGATCTGGCGGGGCGGCGACGATACCGACTTTGCTGGAGTGGGCACCGACCGCGAGCGCTGGATCACGTATCGCGATGGCGACACGTATGACGAAGTGGTGAAGGCGGGCAGGCTTTATCCGCTGAATTCGCTGATGCTGCACGGCATTGTTTATGCGAAGCAGGCGCCGCGTCTGTCGACTGATCCTGGCAGGGATTTTGGGAACGAGGTGCATTCCTACTTCGGTTCGGGGACGCAGTTGCAGGAGCTTTACATTACGCCATCGCTGTTGACGGCAGCGAATTGGGAGACGCTGGCCGAGGCGGCGAAGTGGTCGCGGGCGAACGCCTCGGTGCTGGTGGATACGCATTGGGTGGGCGGCGATCCGCGCTGGCTTGAGGTTTATGGGTGGGCGGCTTGGTCTCCGGCGAAGGCGATTCTGACTTTGCGAAATCCGAGCGACCATGGGCAGGATTTTACGGTGGATATTGCTTCGGCGTTTGAGCTTCCGGCGAGTGCGGCGCAGAATTACAGTGCGCGGAGTCCCTGGGCGGCGGATGCTTCAAAGGCGGCGATTGAGTTACGGGCGGGTGAAGGGCATGTTTTTCATCTCGGGGCGTTTGAGGTGTTGACTTTGGAGACGGTTCCACGATGAATTAGCCATGAACTTTCCTAAAACGCGTTTTCGTGAGCGAGGTAAGGTGGGGCTCAGGAATTCAAATTAGAGGCGCCAGCCCATGACCGGATTCTCCGTCAGAGTCATCCGCGAGCGCTGTATTTCCCGCCGTCAGCAAGCCGGTCGAGGTCAGCGCCGGCCATAGCCATAGCGAGCTGGACAGCCTGGACATCATCAACGCCCCAGATGTCTCTGGTAAGGAATCCGTCTCTTCCCGACAAAGTGTAGCGGCAGAACGCTGCGCCATCCTGCCTTATGACTGGTCCAAATTGAACCAGTATGTCTTCGGTCTCGGCGTCAGATCTACGACGAAGGCGTCTTTCGGCGAATACCTCCAAAGGCTTTGTCACGTCACCTCTTTTTTTGCTGTTATACGGGCACTTCTGCTGAAGGTATATGGGAGTCAGTGAAGCAAGCTCTTCCAAAGTCAATGCTTTCGGCAGCCGGCCATTTTGATGATGCAACGTTGAGCATAATGCCTTAGCCCCCCTGCATTGATGATCCCCGCATCCTTCCCTTCAAAGTGCTGCTCGATCTCCTCGAGCGTTTTACCTTTGGTTTCGGGGAGGAAGAAGGCTGCGGTTATGAAGTAGACGATCGTGCATAGTCCCCAGAAGGCGAACATCGCAAAATAGCCAAACCTTCCCACCACCGGCAGGAAGACGGCGGCGATGAGGGTGGAGACTCCCTGGTTGAGGAGCAGGGCGATGCCCATGCCGACGGAACGGATGCGGGTGGGCATGAGTTCGGAGAGCATGAGCCAGACGACGACTCCGGGGCCGAGCGCGTAGCAGGCGATGAAGAGGCAGAGGCAGGCGGTGACGAGCCAGCCGGTATGTTCGGTGGGGACGGGGCCGTAGAGTGCGCGCTTGATCTGGAGCGGGGCGCTGGCCTTGGCGGGGTCGGGATGGATGCGCAGCACCGGATCGTGGTCGCCGCTTAGCACGGTGGCGAGGCGGTCGCCGTCTCCGTAGGAGTAGAGGACGGTCAGAGTTGTTGGGCCGCCTGTTGCCATTGGAGCGAGTGTGGTTTCAGCGAGGGGCAGGTCGAGTGAGTTCGCCTCCACGGCTGCCTGCACCTTGTTCTTCACATCGACGCGCTGGGATTCGAATGTGTAGAAGACGAAGGCCCCGGCCAGCAGGGCGAGGACGATGCCGCCGGTGCCCAGCTTGAGCAGAAACTTGCGGCCCTTGCGATCGACGAGGGCGACTCCCACAACCGTCATCACGCATTGCAGGACCTTGACGGCGACATCGCCTTCGGTGGCGTGGCTGGCGCTCATTCCTGCTTGTTTGAGAATGATGACGAGAAACCCGAGGATCGAGTTGATGCCGGTGGTCTGATTGCAGGCGAGCACGATGCAGGCGAGGATGAAGGGCACGACGTATTTGCGCTGCAGCAAGCTCCCGGTCGCGTGGGCGGCGCTCTGGCGGTCGTTTTCGAGCGCAAGCTTGCGCATTTCGCTCAGTTGCAGTTGGGCTTCGTCTTCGGGCGAGGAGCGGCGCAACGCGGTGAGGGCCTGTTCTTCTTTGCCGTGGCGAAAGAGCCAGCGCGGGGATTCGCTGAGAAAGAACGATCCGAGAAAGAAGACCAGTCCGGGATAGACGATGGCTAGGAACATGCCCCGCCAGGCGTGGTTGGCGGCGGCGAGGATGAGGTCCTGATTACCAGCGGCAGCGGCGATGGCGGCCTCGGCCTGACGGGTGTAGAACCAGCCGACGACGGAGGCGATCACGATGCCGAAGGTGAGCATGAACTGGAAGATCGCGGTGCCGCGGCCACGGTTGTTGGCGCCGAGGCATTCGGCGAGGTAGAGCGGGACGACGACGGCGATCACTCCGCCGCTGAAGCCCTGCAGCAGGCGGCCGAGGAATAACGGAACGAATCCCTGAGAGACGACGATCAGCCCGACGCTCACAACGAAGAGCAGGCCGCTGACGATCATCATTTTCTTGCGTCCAAGCCAATCGGCGAGGACGCCGGCGACGAGCGAGGAGAACATGCCTCCGCCGAGGACCGCGGCGACGATGATCGAGGTCTGCTCGACGGTGAGATTGATGGTCTTGTTCAGGTAAAGCAGGGCGGCGGCGATGATGCCGACGTCGATTCCGTAAAGCAGGCCGCCGAGTCCGGCGACGAAGACGAGGAAGCGTCCATAGCGAACCACGTTAGGTGAAGCGGAGGGCATTGATTGAAGGTAAATTGAAGCTGGCCGGTTAGGAAGTGCTGCGTTCAAAATAGAACGATGAGAACCGATCGAAAGGCGAAGGCGGCATGAGGCTGGACAAGTGGCTTTGGGCGGCGCGTTTCTTCAAGACGCGATCGCTTGCCGCGCGCGCCTGTGAACTGGGCAGGATTGCGGCCCATGGCCATCCGGCCAAAGCCGCGCACGAGGTGAAGGCTGGAGAGATGCTGCATATCCGGAATGAGGGCGGCGAGTTTCAGGTTGAGGTGCTGGGCCTGAGCGAAGTACGCGGGCCGGCTGCTGTGGCGCAGGCTCTCTATCGCGAGACTGAGGCTAGCCACGAGCTGCGGCTGAAGGTCGCGGCGGAGCGCAAAGCGATGGCGCAGTTTGAGGCTATTCCGGCAGGAAGGCCGTCGAAGCGCGACCGCCGCAAGATCAATCGTCTGCGAGGACGTTGACTAGTGCGCTACGGCGACTTCGCGAATCAGATTGAGATTCGAAACGCCGCTCGACATCGGCACGCACAAAACCGGGCATTTCACTTTGGAGATAACGTGCATGACGGTGCTGGTTCCGAGTTCCTCGCCGGTGAGCACGTTGGCCGGCGATCCGAGGACGACGAGGTCGGCGTGCAGCTTCCAGGCATACTCCGGGATGAGGTCGTTGGCGTCGCCAGACTTGACTATGTGTTCGACCGGCACGGTGTGCGATTCATTGAACGGCGCGAGAAAGCGCAGTCTTTCGAGGCATTGGAAGCACTCATCCTCTCTCTGGCAGCGGGACACATGGAGCGCTATCAGCTCTTTGTGAGCCATCTGATGGGCGCGCAGCAGGGCCGAGACAGAAACCGCTGAAAAATCGGTGCCCGCCAGGACGCGGTGCCAGCGTCCGGCCCAAGGCAGAGACGCGTCTGCATCGGGCGACACAGTCAGGATAGGACACGGGGCTTTGGCAAGCAGTTGCCGAGCGACCATGCCCAGCGCGGCGCGGCCAGCCTCGGTCTTGCCCCGGGTGCCCAGCACCAGCAGATCGGAATGATTGTCTTTGACGGCCTGCAGGATGCGTTCACAGACGATTCCGGTCTCGACGACGGAATGAACCGGGATTCCCTGCTGCCGGGTTTCTTCCTCAATTCTCGCCAGCTCTTCGCGGGCGGCCTGGTCCGCATCGAGCCAGGCAGGCGTTCCTTCGGGAAATGCATAGCCCACCGGATCTATGACGTGAACCAGAACCAGGGTCGACTGATGTTGGCGGGCGATCGCCTGACTGTATCTCAACGCGGAGGATGCCGAATCTCCGAGGTCGGTAGCTACGGTGATTGTCTTGAATCTAAGGGCGCCGGTATGCATGGCTCGCCTCCTTGCCTTCTTGCCTTCACTATGAACGGAGCAGCGCGCGGGGGCAGTGATGCAGGTCACGAAGGTTATTTAAGGAGATTCGAGCCCTGCGGGTCAGAAATTGATCGCGGGCGGTTCGATACAGGCTAGAGGGCAAGCTCAGAGAGACCGGAGGGATTGATGATGGTGATGGAGACACCGCGACGAGTGATCAGGTGGTCGCGTTCAAACTGGTTGAGCAGGCGGGTCACGGTCTCGCGTGAGGTACCGGCCATGCTGGCAAGTTCCTCGTGGGTCAGCGCCATCGTGAAGCGAAGGTCGGGCTTACCGCACGCCGCAGTAGTGGCCCAATCAAAGAGCAACTGCGCGAGCCGGCCCGCGGCGGAGCTTGAGAGGGCAAGCCGGCGGGCATCGAGATAGACGGCGCGATACTCCCGTGCGATGGAACTCGAGGTTTTTTCCCCGACTTCGGAGAACTCCGAAAGGAACGATAAGAAATCGGCCTTACGGACGCTTCTCAGCGAGGAAGGTTCGACCGTCTCCGCCGTGACCTCGTAGGGCATATCGCCGAGGGCCGCGCTCAGGCCGAGCACGTCTCCAGGCAACGCCAGGCGCAGAATCATCGTGCGGCCATCTTTCGAAGTGGTTGTCAGCTTCAGCTGCCCAGTGCAGACGACGAAGATTGCGTTGGCGCGCTCACTCTCCTGGAAGAGGGTCGCGCGTCCGGGAAGAGAGACTGGAGTACCGATCTCGTCAAACCGGCGCAGAGCAGCATCGCTCAGGTTGCAAAAAGTGCGCAGACCGCGACTTTGACAATCTGAACACTTTTGCGACGAGATGCGACCACTCAAAGACATAAATCGCCCTTACGGAAGGTATCACTCATACTACCCTCCGTAAGGGCGATAATCCAGCGACTGGGCGCTTACTAAGCGTGGACGATGTGGGGAACACCTTCCTTTTGCTCGTAGTGCTTCGCGATCTCCTTCTCGGTTGCGAGGCTCGAACCGCGGCGAATGGTAATAACCGGGCAGGTGGCTGACGCGAGCACCTTGTAAGCAGTCGAATCGTTCAATGACCAGAGGTGGAAGTCGGGGTCAACACCCAGAACCAGCCAGTCGGCCTCAATGTGGGCGGCGGCTGCGAGTACTTCTTCAACGACTTTGCCACAGGTCGTCACGAACTGGACTGGATGCGCGAACTCGACTCCCTTCGGCACCAGCTCGGCAAGTGCCGTTCGGGCCCAGGTCAGAGAGCGTTCAGAACCGGTCTTCCCGAAGTCGGGATTCATCACGTGCATCAGAGTCAACTCGGCATTGTAGGTGCGGGCGAGTTCTACAGCAAAGTCCACTCCGCGCTGGAAGTCGCCAACCATTGAGACCGGGTGGAGGATCTTCCTTGGAATCGCATGGTGCGATGAGCCGTGTACGCCCGGACCAACGGCAAAGATTGGCACGTCGACGGTCTTGAGCAACTCATTGGCAACCGAGCCCAGAGCAAACTGGCCCAATTTGCCGCGGCCGTGCGTGCCCATAATGACCCGGGTCGCGCCGGTATCCGCAATCGCTTCGCGGAGGACGTCGGAAGCGAAACCGTGTTGAATATCGATATTGCAGACGACGCCATGCTCTTCGAGCTTGTGCGCCATTTTGAGCATCACTTTACGGGCATCGCCATCCATGGTTTCGCGATCGATATAGGGAACGGCCCCAGCCTCGAGCGGGAATGAATTCGATGGAACGACGGCATGCACCACGGTGACGCGTGCATTGGTAGCCTTGGCTTGCGCAACCACGTAAGGAACCAGGTAGTCGCAATCAGATAGATCGGTGGCGACCAGAATGCGCTTTGGCGCGGCAAAGGTTGTTGGGAACGGGATATGTGAAGTAGCGGTAGACATGGGGTGGTACCTCCGGACATCATCACTATGTATCCAGATTTCAAATTAGACAGTGATGCAGGTCACAGGTCTGCGCCCGATTCAGTGCGGCAAAGATGATTGCAGCTCTTGCTGGAGTTGGCGGATGAACGCATCCTCGCCGCGGAGCGAAACCTCCAGCCTGGCAACACGCAATGGCCCAACGGATTCAAGAATTTGGAGCAGGGAGGGATCTAGCTTTACCGCATCCTTCTCGGTGGTCACGAAAGCATCGGCGTGTGCTTCTGCCGCGGCCGTCTTCAGACGACTCACATCATCGAGTGAATACCGGTGGTGATCAGGGAAGGTCACGGCGAGCTCTACATTGATATTCTTTGCGATCAATGCGGAGAAAAACTCCTCCGGCCGGGCGATGCCGCAGAACGCAATGACCTTTGCGGTGGCTCCGACCAATTCGTTGGGGGTGGTCAATGAACGCCGCATCCATAGAATCGGAGCGGTGACTCCTAGCCGATGCAAGCGCGGCTCCAGATCATGGTCCTCTTCGCGGAGGGCGAGGAAATCCGCGCGGCGCATTGCGGAGAGCGGTTCGCGAAGACGTCCAGCGGGAAGCAGCCTCTCTGCGAAGTCGGAGCGGTGGACGACGACGATATCGATGTCGCGGGCGAGCTGACGATGCTGGAAGCCGTCGTCCAAGAGATGAACGGCCAAAGTTTGCCGGCCGGACTCCTGGAAGTCGGCTTCGGCTAGAAGGCCTGCGTGGTAGCGGCTAGCGCCAACAAAGACTGGGACTTCGGTACGGCGTGAGATGAGCAGCGGTTCGTCGCCGAAGCGCTCGGCGTCTCCGTTTGGGTCGACTTGTTCGGTGGTGCCGGAGACGCGACCGTAGCCTCGGGAGAGCACGTCGACAGCGATTTCCTCTCGGCTGTGAGCAACTCGGCGAGGCGGATGGTGAGCGGCGTTTTTCCCGAACCTCCAACCGAAAGATTGCCGATGCTGACGACAGGCCAGCGCAGCTTTGCCGTCAGCCATCGATTTTCGTAGGCGAGGTTTTTTGTTGCGACTGCGGCGCCGTATATCACAGACAGCGGCGCTAAATACGCGCGGCTCACGCGGGCTTCTCCAGAAGCAGAACGAGGAGGGCATCGACCGCCTGGACGGTTGCGCCGGCCTCGGCGTGGAAGACCTCGCGGGCGCGGTCCCCCATGGTCAGCGATGTGCTCTCTTCACGCAACATGGTGAGTAATACGACACTCAGCTCCGCCGGTTCCACAATTCGTATTGCCTGCAGGGCTTTCAGTTTCTCGACGATTTCACGAAAGTTCTCATGGTGGGGGCCCATGAGGATGGGGACGCCGAATTGGGCTGGCTCCAGCGGGTTATGGCCGCCCGCGGCCACGAGGCTTCCGCCGATAAAGGCCACGGACGCGAGCGCGTAGACCGCGGCGAGCTCGCCGATCGAATCCAGAAGCAGGATCGACCCGGGCTCGAAGTCTGGCTGGGTGGGACTTTCCCATTCTGAACGCCGGGACCATCTGATCCCGCTACGATCGAGCAGCGCCGCGACGGCACCGAAGCGTTCCGGATGGCGGGGGGCGAGTACCATGCGCAATTCCGGATGTTCCGCCATGAGCAGAGGCCGCGCGTCGAGCAGGAGTTGTTCTTCACCCTCCAAGGTGCTGCCGCAGACGAGCAGCTTTGCTCCATGTGGCAAGGCGGTGCGGATCGACTCCACAACTGCCGAGGCGGGATTGGCGCGGACGTCATATTTGAGATTTCCGCCGAGTTTGACCCGATCGGCGGGCACTCCGATCGCCCGCAATCGCGCGGCGTCCTCCCGGGTCTGTGCCAGCACGATCGCCAATCCGCTGAGAATTCTCTTCCAAACGGCTTTCAAACGCAGATAGCGAGGATAGGAGCGGTCGGAGATGCGTGCGTTGACGACAGCGACGGGGATTCCCGCCCTTCGACACTCGTACAGCATGCGCGGCCAGAACTCGGTTTCGGCCAGGACGAACAATTGTGGCCGAAGCTTGCGGAGATAGGGCCGCACCGCGGTGGCGAAATCGAGTGGGTAGTAAAAAACATTCTCGGCGCCAAAGCGTTCGCGGGCTAGCTGCTGACCGGTACGGGTTGTCGTGGAGACAACGATCCGATAGTGGGGCACACGGGCTCTAAGTGTATGGACAAGTCCACTGATGGCGATGACTTCGCCGACCGAGACGGCATGGATCCAAATAACCGGCCCGCGATGGCCCGCTGAAAACAATCGATGCGGGACCTTTCCTCGCCGCTCCGCCAGGCCTTCGCGGTACTTTCCGGTGGTCGCCATCTTCCACAGCCACCACGGAGCGCTGACCGCGAGAACTGCCACCCACGCGAGGCTATAAAGGAACATCAGCAGGAGCCGAACCTCGACCTTCGCCTGCGCATCGAAGAGGATGCTGTACCGCTCCCGAATCCTGCTTTGCGCAAGTCTTAATCGTTGATGATAATCGTGCCAGTGACTCGCCGCTTCCTCATCGCCACTTTGACCTCCGGACTACTGTTGCTTTGCACGCGTTTGGCCCGAGGCGAGCATCCTCCGCCACCGGCGGGCCTGGCATCGAGCTACCCGGCCTTTGAGGCCCATGCTGACGAGCACGTGACCATCGCTGCCGACCCGTACAACACAAAAGAGAAGGCGAGCTGTTTTCGCATCGATTACCTGAAGTATGGATTCATGCCGATCCGCATCATTGTCACCAACGACGGCGACAAGCCGATCAGCCTGGAACAGGCGCGGATCCACTTCATTACGGCCAGTGGTGATAAGATTCCTGCCGCCGAGCCTGAAGATGTTGAGCGGCGCACCACAGACGTGAAGAACCCTGGCGGAGCAAAGATATCAATTCCCGGGCTCAACACCAAGCCTAAATCGAAAGACCCGAAGATCGAGGCGGACTTTAACGAGTTTGAGTATCAGGCGATTGTGGTTGAGGCGCACACCACGCGGGCGGGTTTTCTCTTCTACGATGTGCAGGCTTTGGATAATCCGTTAAAAGGGGCGAAGCTCTACCTGCGCAGGCTGCAGGCTTCCGATGGGAAGGACTTGTTCTACTTTGAGATTCCCTTCGATAAGTATCTGGCGGCGGGGACGAAGTAAGCTTGAACGGTAAGGAATTCCGTCTTCACACGCCCTTCATCGCTGGTTCCCAGACGAATTTGTGGATTTGCAAGTTTAGCCGCGCTTCGAGACCGTCGGCAAGCATCCACTCGACGAGAAGCCGGGGATCGAGGAGGCAGTTTTCGGCCGTCCGAATTGGGGATGGCGTTTTGGTGAAGGCGGGCGAGAAGAGTATTGATCCGACCTTCTGCTCCAGCCCATGTTGGCGCACGAACTCACGGGCGAATTCGTAGTCGGCGCGGTCGCCGATGACGAATTTTACTTCGTCGCGTTTGGTCAGCGCTGCGAGATTGTCTCTCCTGAAGCTGCCGCCTTCGCCGGAGCCGGGGCACTTCACGTCGACGATCTTGTGGACTTCGACAGGAACGTTGGCCAGTGGACGCTCCCCGCTGGTCTCGATCATGAGATCGTACCCCGAGACAAGCAGCCTGGTCATCAGGGGAACGAGTTCCCGCTCTTGCAGCATGGGTTCGCCGCCGGTGAACTCGATCAGGCGCACCGGTGCGAGCTTTTCGATCTCGGCGACGACTTCGTCTTCGCTGAGCTTGTAGCCGCCCTTGAAGGTGTATTCGGAGTCACACCAGGCGCAGCGCAGATTGCAGCCTGCCAGACGAACGAAAATACAGGGGCGGCCAGCAAAGCTCGATTCTCCCTGAACGGATTTGTAGATTTCGATCAGATACAACGCGGGCCTACTCGTAGTACTTCGCCGAGGTGGTGTCGGTCTCGTAGATGGTGCAGTCCTTGACGCGGACGCGGCCGGCGGTCATTTCGTCGAGCTGGCGGTTGGTTTCGTCAAAGAAGTATCGCGCCAGATTTTCCGCCGAGGGGTTGATCTCGGTGAAGGGCTCGAGGTCGTTGATCATCTGGTGGTCAAGGCGCTCGACGACCGGGCGCATAACCTGCTTCAGGTCTTTGAAATCGAGCAGGAGACCGGCTTTGTCCAAGGTCTCGCCGCGGAGCGTCACCTCGACGCGGTAGTTGTGTCCATGCGGGTTCTCGCACTTACCCTTGTAGTTGCGGAGGTAGTGTCCGGAGGAAAAGCCCGCCTCTACGGTTACTTCGTACATGCCATTCCTTGCAGGGAAATCCCAATGTTTATTGTAGCTTTTTCGGCGTTGGTCGGCCTTGGATGAGGCGGGAGAAGGCACCCTGGAGCAAAGAGCCCAGGTCTAAGGGCCCCAATCGGAGAAGTTTCGTCTCCCCTGCCTAATGGCCGGGGCTTCCACGCGGGCAAAAAAAAGAGCGCCTTTGCCGACTTGGCCAAAGGCGCTTCGCTCGCTACTGCAAACTTTGTTCTAATTCGGCGGTGGCGGAGCCATACCCGGACCGCCGTCAGGACCGCCCCGCGGGCCGCGGGCCGCCATCCTTTGAGCGCGGGCCGCTCTCAGCCTGGCCCACTGATCGGCGGTGAGCACCTGGCGGACGGCCAGCAGCATCCGGGCATTCGCTTTTTCGAGCTCGGCGCGAGCCTGCGCCACCCTGTCGATCTGGGCAAGAACTTTGGCCTCGTCCGGAGAATCGGCATTGAGCAATGGATACAGGGTCTCTTCTTCCTTCTGCACGGCGGCGTGAAGATCGACGAGCTTCGGACGGTTCTGCTGGAAGATATCATCCATCTTCTGCTTCTGGTCCGGAGCAAGGTTAAGGTCCTTGGCAGCCTGGGGATTGTCCCACCAGCGCCCCATGCCCTCTCGGCCCATACCACCATGGCCATCAAAGGCGCGCTCCATGGGCGGCCTATTCGGCTGCATGGGAGGCGGTGGATTGCCGGCGCCGTCCTGGGCGAGAGCAGTCACCGCAGTTCCGCAGGCAAGCGCTCCGAGCAAAAGGAGGCGCACCCACCGGGCTGGCTGCGTTTTCCGGATTTTCCAGACGTTTTCGCTCTCTCGTGCCATTTCTTTCCTTTACTTCGACCCGTCAGACTGCGCCTTGGCGCTCACTGGTTTGGTCGAAGTCTTGCGCTGTACGTGTTTTTCTGTGGTCGCTGCTTGTGTGGAGGATCCCTCGCTGGAATCCCATGCCACCAGGTCCGTCAATGGGGCCATCGCATCAGGGACCGCTTCTGAAACTTCGGTATCGACCTGATCCAGAAGAGCTTCGTCCGAGTCCGTCGTAGTCGATGCGGTTGCAACTGAAGGCTGCGCATTGGAGTGCCTGTGAAAGAGGCCGGGGATCTTGATGTAACTCACCAATAGCAGCACTGCCAGTGCAAGGCTGGCTGCCGGGAGCCAGAGCCGCAGACCCCAATGACCTTCGTTGCCGGTGACGCGGGCCTGGAGAGGCAAAGGTCGAACCGCCTGCGCCTCGCTCCACTCCACCAGCGCGCCACGGAATGCGGTCAACGGCGCTTGAGCCTCGGCCAACTTCGTTTGGCAGACCCAGCAGTTTTGCGCGTGTTCGCTGGCCGATTGCTCCGGGCCTTCCACAAGCCACCGCGAAATTTCCTTCGCCGTCAGATGTTGCCCGTTATGGTCGTCTGTCTTCATTGCGCTCCGTCCGTTTCCGTCAGCACCCGGGTCCTCACCGAGTTCAGGGCCCGATAGAGATGGGATTTGACCGTGCTTTCCTTCATCCCCATCAACTCAGCAATCTCACGCAGTTCCATCTCTTCGACAAACCGCAGCAAAAATACCTCTCGCTGCATCTTTGACAACTTCTCGACCGCTGTCCAGACCGCCTTCAGCTGCTCGCGGGCAAGTACGCCAGATTCCGCCGAACTCCCCGGATGCTTCAGAAATTCGGTCACTTCCGAGACATCGACGGCTGAGGTTTGTGCCCGCTTCCAGAACTGGAACTGCTTGCTGCGGGCGTAGTCCCTCACCAGGTTGACTGCGATCTGCATCAGCCAGGTGCTCAGGCTGCAGTCACCCCGGAAGCTCTCCCGGGCGCGGTAGGCCTTGAGAAAGCATTCCTGGGTGATGGTTTCGGCCGCATCCCGGTCGCGGACGGCAAACATGGCATAGCGCAGGATGCGGGCCCGGTAGAGACGCATCACGCCTTCAATGTCGTCGAGACCAAGCACTGCGGGGGCCGCGACGGCCGTATCGCCACTCACTGCCATCTCGTTTGCAGCGGCATAAGCCATTCGCTCATATAGACGGCGCTTTGCCGCCAGAGTTTACATCGAATCGAGAAAACCCCTAGTGCGCCGGGCGGGACGTCGTTTTCGACTGTATCCCGCTATCTCATGCCGTTCCGCAAATCGACCAGGATATGGTCGGCGCTGTCGATCCGAATCAGGCCCAACCGCGGATAGTCAAGATCGAGAATCAGATAGACGGCAAAGGCAACCGCAGCGGCGAAGATCAGCATGTGGGTCCAATTCCGACTCCCCGACTTGGCCATGGCAAAACCAGCAAGCAGCGAACTCGCCATGACCAGCGCACCCAGGGCGATGTAGATTTCCGCTGGAGGATGCGTCTCCAGCGCCATCAATCGCGTGGTTGTATCGTCGATCATCGAATTCAGCGAACCCAGAACCAGGGAGGTGACCGCCGCGGAACTCTGCCTGGAGGTGGCTGCGACCGCCTCGGACCATATCTTCTGCTGCAGCGCCGTGCCTTTGGTGTATACCGCGCGGGCAGCGTTCAGATCGCCCGATAGCACGGCATAGAACTCCAGTCGCGCATCGACATAGTTGCGGAAGTCCTGACGCAGCTCCGGCTGCGCATCGGCGGGCAACATATCAAGCCGCAGGTAGGCTGTTCCGATGTCATTGGTTTCCTGCACGATCAGCGACCTTCGCGCCTCGAAGCGCGTTGCCGCCCCTGAAAAAGTGAAGGCGATGAGCAGGCCCATGAGGCCGAAGACGGCGCCGTCCAGCGCGTTCAACCCGGCATCGGAATTGGGTGTTTCCTTGGCCAGCCCAGCGCTACGAATCCGCCAGCCAATCTCCAGACAAGCCAGAATCGCCGCAAACAGCGACAGCACGACACATACAAAGATCAACATGAGGGACACTATACCAGCCGACTTTCCTGCCAAGCCCCGAGATAGCGCCTGGGATCGCATGTTTGAGGCGGGTGTCATGTCGTTCAAATTCAGCGGGCGTCCACAGTCTCTCGCTGGAGCCGTAGGACGCCCGGTTGACTGAGTCATTTGTCGATGGCAGCCATCTCATGCTCTTCCTTGCTGGTCGTCGACTCGTCCATAAGAAACCCGACCCTTCGCGGCACAGCCGCGGGTACAGCCCGTTCCCGGGCAGAGTACTCGGTGCACTCCTTGACCTCGAACCGGATGGGGATATGGGGGTTCGCTTCGGTGCAGATCACCACCATCTCGGACTCGCGGTACCCGGTGACGATGTGCGCCGAGGCGCAAGTGGCACACAACGAAGTGCGGCCGTGGGCGACGCCCCCTCTGATAAAAATCTTGAACATCACGTGCCATACCTTCTATCCGGATTTACCGGAGGTTATGCAAGCAGCCACAAACCTTGTCTCTCTTGTTGAGAGAGATGTGAGCGAAGGCAGTGATTGAGTCGCAGCCAACGAACAGCCGCTCCCGATCCCTTTAGTGGCGCTTAATTGTGAGTGCGAATGACACAGGATAGAGCGAGATCGTTAACGAGAATCCCGTGACCACGCCCGGCGACTACCACGTCCAAGTGTTGGCTGTGGCAGTCTACGCATCGATTTTTGAGATATGCGTTGCATCGGGGTTTCCTACGCTCTTGAGAGCTTGCCACGCTATGGCACAAAATGCAATAGGAATTCCAGAAAATTTGTAGCATTCCTGAGCGGCTCCCTGACCGAATCTTCCGCTGTTACTGTAATAGAGATGATTAAGGGCATTACCTTCGTTCGCAGTGCCGCTTCACCTGAGATTTACGACCGGTTATCCAGTTTCTTCGCGGTGCTTGGATTTGAACCTGGCTCAGGATGGCAGATCGATGGCGGCAGGGGCGCTCCATTTCTGGCCCCGATCGGGAATCTGGAGATCGTCGAAGGGCCGGTGCCGGCTCCGACGGAGATTCTGATCCAGGTCGTGGGCCTTGATTCGGTTCGCCAGATCGCTAAAGGGTGGATGGCAGCACACGCTCCCGGTGGTTCGCTGTCGGAGATCGCGGACACCTCATGGAAGTCGCGTCTGTTTACCGTCGAACCAGTTGCTGGGCACAATTTAGGTTTCTGGGAGTGGGCCGAGCCGCTGAAGGGCAAGCCGATAGCCATCGAGGGCGATTTATCGGCGGCCGGAATGCGATTCGCGATCGTCGTTGCGCGCTGGAACGCGGTCATCACTGATCGCCTGCTGGAGGGCTCGATCGACGCGCTTTATCGCAGCGGCGCGGCGAAGGCTGACATCGAAATCGTTCGCGTGCCCGGAGCCTGGGAGGTTCCGTCGGCGGCTCGGGCGCTCGCCGAGTTGAAGAAGTTCGATGCCATCGTCACGCTTGGTTGCCTGATTCGGGGCGAGACTGCGCATTACGAGGCCATTTACAACGAGGTCTCGCGTGCCATTGGCCAGTCACAGCAGGACACTGGCATTCCTCATGCATTCGGCGTGCTCACCTGCGAAAACCTGGAGCAGGCGCTGAATCGGGCTGGGATCAAAGCAGGCAATAAGGGATTTGAGGCAGCGGTGGCGGCGATCGAGATGGTGTCCATTCACCGGAAGCTCAAGGCAGGCGGGAGTTCCGTCGAGGCGACGAAGTGAGCGCGACTGGCAAGCGGCGGAAATCCCGTGAACTGGCGATGCAGATGCTCTTTCAGGGCGACATCGGCAAGCAGACGCCGGAACAGGTGCAGAAATCCTTCTGGGAGGCGCGGTCCGAGTCGGAGCTTGACCCCGAGACGCGTGGATTTGCGGAAGACATCTATCGTGTGGCCAGTGTTCGCGAGGCGGAGATCGACGCGCTGATCGTGCAGCACTCCGCGAACTGGCGGCTGACACGCATGCCGGCAGTCGACCGCAATGTACTGCGTGCGGCGGTCGCGGAGATGCTTGGCTTCCCTGCTACT
>CAVUKL010000015.1:0-37016 GCA_963742015.1 uncultured Acidobacteriaceae bacterium
GTGCTGCTCGATCTCCTCGAGCGTCTTGCCTTTTGTCTCCGGCAGGAAGAACGCTGCTGTTGAGAAATAGACGACGGTGCAAAGTGCCCAGAAGGCGAACATCGCGAAATAGCCGAACCTTCCCACTACCGGCAGGAAGACGGCGGCGATGAGGGTGGAGACTCCCTGGTTGAGGAGCAGGGCGATGCCCATGCCGACGGAGCGGATGCGGGTGGGCATGAGTTCGGAGAGCATGAGCCAGACGACGACTCCGGGGCCGAGGGCGTAGCAGGCGATGAAGAGGCAGAGGCAGGCGGTGACGAGCCATCCGGTGTGCTCGGTGGGGACGGGACCGTAGAGGGCGCGCTTGATCTGGAGCGGGGCGCTTGCCTTGGCGGGGTCGGGATGGATGCGCAGCACCGGATCGTGGTCGCCGCTTAGCACGGTGGCGAGGCGGTCGCCGTCTCCGTAGGAGTAGAGGACGGTCAGAGTTGTTGGGCCGCCTGTTGCCATTGGAGCGAGTGTGGTTTCAGCGAGGGGCAGGTCGAGTGAGTTCGCCTGCACGGCTGCCTGCACCTTGTTCTTCACATCGACGCGCTGGGATTCGAATGTGTAGAAGACGAAGGCCCCGGCCAGCAGGGCGAGGACGATGCCGCCGGTGCCCAGCTTGAGCAGAAACTTGCGGCCTTTGCGATCGACGAGGGCTACTCCGACGACGGTCATGACGCATTGCAGGACCTTGACGGCGACGTCGCCTTCGGTGGCGTGGCTGGCGCTCATTCCTGCTTGTTTGAGGATGATGACGAGGAAGCCGAGGATCGAGTTGATGCCGGTGGTCTGATTGCAGGCGAGCACGATGCAGGCGAGGATGAAGGGCACGACGTATTTGCGCTGCAGCAAGCTCCCGGTCGCGTGGGCGGCGCTCTGGCGGTCGTTTTCGAGCGCAAGCTTGCGCATTTCGCTCAGTTGCAGTTGGGCTTCGTCTTCGGGCGAGGAGCGGCGCAACGCGGTGAGGGCCTGTTCTTCTTTGCCGTGGCGAAAGAGCCAGCGCGGGGATTCGCTGAGAAAGAACGATCCGAGGAAGAAGACCAGTCCGGGATAGACGATGGCTAGGAACATGCCCCGCCAGGCGTGGTTGGCGGCGGCGAGGATGAGGTCCTGATTACCAGCGGCAGCGGCGATGGCGGCCTCGGCCTGACGGGTGTAGAACCAGCCGACGACGGAGGCGATCACGATACCGAAGGTGAGCATGAACTGGAAGATCGCGGTGCCGCGGCCACGGTTGTTGGCGCCGAGGCATTCGGCGAGGTAGAGCGGGACGACGACGGCGATCACTCCGCCGCTGAAGCCCTGCAGCAGGCGGCCGAGGAATAACGGAACGAATCCCTGAGAGACGACGATCAGCCCGACGCTCACAACGAAGAGCAGGCCGCTGACGATCATCATTTTCTTGCGTCCAAGCCAATCGGCAAGGACGCCGGCGACGAGCGAGGAGAACATGCCTCCGCCGAGGACCGCGGCGACGATGATCGAGGTCTGCTCGACGGTGAGATTGATGGTCTTGTTCAGGTAAAGCAGGGCGGCGGCGATGATGCCGACGTCGATTCCGTAAAGCAGGCCGCCGAGTCCGGCGACGAAGACGAGGAAGCGTCCATAGCGAACCACGTTAGGTGAAGCGGAGGGCATTGATTGAAGGTAAATTGAAGCTGGCCGGTTAGGAAGTGCTGCGTTCAAAATAGAACGATGAGAACCGATCGAAAGGCGAAGGCGGCATGAGGCTGGACAAGTGGCTTTGGGCGGCGCGTTTCTTCAAGACGCGATCGCTTGCCGCGCGCGCCTGTGAACTGGGCAGGATTGCGGCCCATGGCCATCCGGCCAAAGCCGCGCACGAGGTGAAGGCTGGAGAGATGCTGCATATCCGGAATGAGGGCGGCGAGTTTCAGGTTGAGGTGCTGGGCCTGAGCGAAGTACGCGGGCCGGCTGCTGTGGCGCAGGCTCTCTATCGCGAGACTGAGGCTAGCCACGAGCTGCGGCTGAAGGTCGCGGCGGAGCGCAAAGCGATGGCGCAGTTTGAGGCTATTCCGGCAGGAAGGCCGTCGAAGCGCGACCGCCGCGAGATCAATCGTCTGCGAGGACGTTGACTAGTGCGCTACGGCGACTTCGCGAATCAGATTGAGATTCGAAACGCCGCTCGACATCGGCACGCACAAAACCGGGCATTTCACTTTGGAGATAACGTGCATGACGGTGCTGGTTCCGAGTTCCTCGCCGGTGAGCACGTTGGCCGGCGATCCGAGGACGACGAGGTCGGCGTGCAGCTTCCAGGCATACTCCGGGATGAGGTCGTTGGCGTCGCCAGACTTGACTATGTGTTCGACCGGCACGGTGTGCGATTCATTGAACGGCGCGAGAAAGCGCAGTCTTTCGAGGCATTGGAAGCACTCATCCTCTCTCTGGCAGCGGGACACATGGAGCGCTATCAGCTCTTTGTGAGCCATCTGATGGGCGCGCAGCAGGGCCGAGACAGAAACAGCTGAAAAGTCGGTGCCCGCCAGGACGCGGTGCCAGCGTCCGGCCCAAGGCAGAGACGCGTCTGCATCGGGCGACACAGTCAGGATAGGACACGGGGCTTTGGCAAGCAGTTGCCGAGCGACCATGCCCAGCGCGGCGCGGCCAGCCTCGGTCTTGCCCCGGGTGCCCAGCACCAGCAGATCGGAATGATTGTCTTTGACGGCCTGCAGGATGCGTTCACAGACGATTCCGGTCTCGACGACGGAATGAACCGGGATTCCCTGCTGCCGGGTTTCTTCCTCAATTCTCGCCAGCTCTTCGCGGGCGGCCTGGTCCGCATCGAGCCAGGCAGGCGTTCCTTCGGGAAATGCATAGCCCACCGGATCTATGACGTGAACCAGAACCAGGGTCGACTGATGTTGGCGGGCGATCGCCTGACTGTATCTCAACGCGGAGGATGCCGAATCTCCGAGGTCGGTAGCTACGGTGATTGTCTTGAATCTAAGGGCGCCGGTATGCATGGCTCGCCTCCTTGCCTTCTTCTCTTGCCTTCACTATGAACGGAGCAGCGCGCGGGGGCAGTGATGCAGGTCACGAAGGTTATTTAAGGAGATTCGAGCCTTGCTGGTCGAAATTGATCGCGGGCGGTTCGATACAGGCTAGAGGGCAAGCTCAGAGAGACCGGAGGGATTGATGATGGTGATGGAGACACCGCGACGAGTGATCAGGTGGTCGCGTTCAAACTGGTTGAGCAGGCGGGTCACGGTCTCGCGTGAGGTACCGGCCATGCTGGCAAGTTCCTCGTGGGTCAGCGCCATCGTGAAGCGAAGGTCGGGCTTACCGCACGCCGCAGTAGTGGCCCAATCAAAGAGCAACTGCGCGAGCCGGCCCGCGGCGGAGCTTGAGAGGGCAAGCCGGCGGGCATCGAGATAGACGGCGCGATACTCCCGTGCGATGGAACTCGAGGTTTTTTCCCCGACTTCGGAGAACTCCGAAAGGAACGATAAGAAATCGGCCTTACGCACACTTCTCAGCGAGGAAGGTTCGACCGTCTCCGCCGTGACCTCGTAGGGCATATCGCCGAGGGCCGCGCTCAGGCCGAGCACGTCTCCAGGCAACGCCAGGCGCAGGATCATCGTGCGGCCATCTTTCGAAGTGGTTGTCAGCTTCAGCTGCCCAGTGCAGACGACGAAGATTGCGTTGGCGCGCTCACTCTCCTGGAAGAGGGTCGCGCGTCCGGGAAGAGAGACTGGAGTACCGATCTCGTCAAACCGGCGCAGAGCAGCATCGCTCAGGTTGCAAAAAGTGCGCAGACCGCGACTTTGACAATCTGAACACTTTTGCGACGAGATGCGACCACTCAAAGACATAAATCGCCCTTACGGAAGGTATCACTCATACTACCCTCCGTAAGGGCGATAATCCAGCGACCAGGCGCTTACTAAGCGTGGACGATGTGGGGAACACCTTCCTTTTGCTCGTAGTGCTTCGCGATCTCCTTCTCGGTTGCGAGGCTTGAACCGCGGCGAATGGTAATAACCGGGCAGGTGGCTGACGCGAGCACCTTGTAAGCAGTCGAATCGTTCAACGACCAGAGGTGGAAATCGGGGTCAACGCCCAGAACCAGCCAGTCGGCCTCGATGTGGGCGGCTGCTGCGAGTACCTCTTCAACGACTTTGCCACAGGTCGTCACGAACTGGACTGGATGCGCGAACTCGACTCCCTTCGGCACCAGCTCGGCAAGTGCCGTTCGGGCCCAGGTCAGGGAGCGTTCAGACCCGGTCTTCCCGAAGTCGGCGTTCATCACGTGCATCAGAGTCAACTCGGCATTGTAGGTGCGGGCGAGTTCTGCAGCAAAGTCCACGCCGCGCTGGAAGTCGCCAACCATTGAGACCGGGTGGAGGATCTTCCTTGGAATCGCATGGTGCGATGAGCCGTGTACGCCCGGACCAACGGCAAAGATTGGCACGTCGACGGTCTTGAGCAACTCATTGGCAACCGAGCCCAGAGCAAACTGGCCCAATTTGCCGCGGCCGTGCGTGCCCATAATGACCCGGGTCGCGCCGGTATCCGCAATCGCTTCGCGGAGGACGTCGGAAGCGAAACCGTGTTGAATATCGATATTGCAGACGACGCCATGCTCTTCGAGCTTGTGCGCCATTTTGAGCATCACTTTACGGGCATCGCCATCCATGGTTTCGCGATCGATATAGGGAACGGCCCCAGCCTCGAGCGGGAATGAATTCGATGGAACGACGGCATGCACCACGGTGACGCGTGCATTGGTAGCCTTGGCCTGCGCAACCACGTAAGGAACCAGGTAGTCGCAATCAGATAGATCGGTGGCGACCAGAATGCGCTTTGGCGCGGCAAAGGTTGTTGGGAACGGGATATGTGAAGTAGCGGTAGACATGGGGTGGTACCTCCGGACATCATCACTATGTATCCAGATTTCAAATTAGACAGTGATGCAGGTCACAGGTCTGCGCCCGATTCAGTGCGGCAAAGATGATTGCAGCTCTTGCTGGAGTTGGCGGATGAACGCATCCTCGCCGCGGAGCGAAACCTCCAGCCTGGCAACACGCAATGGCCCAACGGATTCAAGAATTTGGAGCAGGGAGGGATCTAGCTTTACCGCATCCTTCTCGGTGGTCACGAAAGCATCGGCGTGTGCTTCTGCCGCGGCCGTCTTCAGACGACTCACATCATCGAGTGAATACCGGTGGTGATCAGGGAAGGTCACGGCGAGCTCTACATTGATATTCTTTGCGATCAATGCGGAGAAAAACTCCTCCGGCCGGGCGATGCCGCAGAACGCAATGACCTTTGCGGTGGCTCCGACCAATTCGTTGGGGGTGGTCAATGAACGCCGCATCCATAGAATCGGAGCGGTGACTCCTAGCCGATGCAAGCGCGGCTCCAGATCATGGTCCTCTTCGCGGAGGGCGAGGAAATCCGCGCGGCGCATTGCGGAGAGCGGTTCGCGAAGACGTCCAGCGGGAAGCAGCCTCTCTGCGAAGTCGGAGCGGTGGACGACGACGATATCGATGTCGCGGGCGAGCTGACGATGCTGGAAGCCGTCGTCCAAGAGATGAACGGCCAAAGTTTGCCGGCCGGACTCCTGGAAGTCGGCTTCGGCTAGAAGGCCTGCGTGGTAGCGGCTAGCGCCAACAAAGACTGGGACTTCGGTACGGCGTGCGATGAGCAGCGGTTCGTCGCCGAAGCGCTCGGCGTCTCCGTTTGGGTCGACTTGTTCGGTGGTGCCGGAGACGCGACCGTAGCCTCGGGAGAGCACGTCGACGGCTATTTCCTTAGCGGTGAGCAATTCGGCGAGGCGGATGGTGAGCGGCGTTTTTCCCGAACCTCCAACCGAAAGGTTGCCGATGCTGACGACAGGCCAGCGCAGCTTTGCCGTCAGCCATCGATTTTCGTAGGTTAGGTTTTTTGCGGCGACTGCGGCGCCGTATATTGCAGACAGCGGGGCTAAATACGCGCGGCTCACGCCGCAGTCTCCGGTAGCAGAACGAGGAGGGCATCGACCGCCCGGACGGTTGCGCCGGCCTCGGCGTGGAAGACCTCGCGGGCGCGGTCCCCCATGGTCAGCGATGTGCTCTCTTCACGCAACATGGTGAGTAATACGACACTCAGCTCCGCCGGTTCCACAATTCGTATTGCCTGCAGGGCTTTCAGTTTCTCGACGATTTCACGAAAGTTCTCATGGTGGGGGCCCATGAGGATGGGGACGCCGAATTGGGCTGGCTCCAGCGGGTTATGGCCGCCCGCGGCCACGAGGCTTCCGCCGATAAAGGCCACGGACGCGAGCGCGTAGACCGCGGCGAGCTCGCCGATCGAATCCAGAAGCAGGATCGACCCGGGCTCGAAGTCTGGCTGGGTGGGACTTTCCCATTCTGAACGCCGGGACCATCTGATCCCGCTACGATCGAGCAGCGCCGCGACGGCACCGAAGCGTTCCGGATGGCGGGGGGCGAGTACCATGCGCAATTCCGGATGTTCCGCCATGAGCAGAGGCCGCGCGTCGAGCAGGAGTTGTTCTTCACCCTCCAAGGTGCTGCCGCAGACGAGCAGCTTTGCTCCATGTGGCAAGGCGGTGCGGATCGACTCCACAACTGCCGAGGCGGGATTGGCGCGGACGTCATATTTGAGATTTCCGCCGAGTTTGACCCGATCGGCGGGCACTCCGATCGCCCGCAATCGCGCGGCGTCCTCCCGGGTCTGTGCCAGCACGATCGCCAATCCGCTGAGAATTCTCTTCCAAACGGCTTTCAAACGCAGATAGCGAGGATAGGAGCGGTCGGAGATGCGTGCGTTGACGACAGCGACGGGGATTCCCGCCGCTTCGACACTCGTGCAGCATGCGCGGCCAGAACTCGGTTTCGGCCAGGACGAACAATTGTGGCCGAAGCTTGCGGAGATAGGGCCGCACCGCGGAGGCGAAATCGAGTGGGTAGTAAAAAACATTCTCGGCGCCAAAGCGTTCGCGGGCTACCTGCTGACCGGTACGGGTTGTCGTGGAGACAACGATCCGATAGTGGGGCACACTGGCTCTAAGTGTATGGACAAGTCCACTGATGGCGATGACTTCGCCGACCGAGACGGCATGGATCCAAATAACCGGCCCGCGATGGCCCGCTAAGAACAATCGATGCGGGACCTTTCCTAGCCGCTCCGCCAGGCCTTCGCGGTACTTTCCGGTGGTCGCCATCTTCCACAGCCACCACGGAGCGCTGACCGCAAGAATTGCCACCCACGCGAGGCTATAGAGGAACATCAGCAGGAGCCAAACCTCGATCTTGGCCTGCGCATCGAAGAGGATGCCGTACCGCTCCCGAATCCAGCTTTGCGCAAGTCTTAATGGATGATGATAATCGTGCCAGTGACCCGCCGCTCTTTCATCGCCCCTATGGTCTGCGGGCTACTGTTGCTTTGCACACGCCTGGTCGCGGCCGAGCATCCTCCACCGCCAGCTGGTGTGGCCTCGAGCTACCCGGCCTTTGAGGCCCACGCCGACGAGCACGTGACCATCGCCGCCGACCCGTATAACACAAAAGAGAAGGCCAGTTGCTTCCGAATCGATTACCTGAAGTATGGGTTCATGCCGATCCGCATCATTGTCACCAACGATGGCGACAAACCGATCAGCCTGGAACAGGCGCGGATCCACTTCATTACGGCCAGTGGTGATAAGATTCCTGCCGCCGAGCCTGAAGATGTTGAGCGGCGCACCACAGACGTGAAGAACCCTGGCGGAGCAAAGATATCGATTCCCGGGCTCAACACCAAGCCTAAATCGAAAGACCCGAAGATCGAGGCGGACTTTAACGAGTTTGAGTATCAGGCGATTGTGGTTGAGGCGCACACCACGCGGGCGGGTTTTCTCTTTTACGATGTGCAGACTTTGGATAATCCGTTAAAAGGGGCGAAGCTCTACCTGCGCAGGCTGCAGGCTTCCGATGGGAAGGACTTGTTCTACTTTGAGATTCCCTTCGATAAGTATCTGGCGGCGGGGACGAAGTAAGCTTGAACGGTAAGGAATTCCGTCTTCACACGCCCTTCATCGCTGGTTCCCAGACGAATTTGTGGATTTGCAAGTTTAGCCGCGCTTCGAGACCGTCGGCAAGCATCCACTCGACGAGAAGCCGGGGATCGAGGAGGCAGTTTTCGGCCGTCCGAATTGGGGATGGCGTTTTGGTGAAGGCGGGCGAGAAGAGTATTGATCCGACCTTCTGCTCCAGCCCATGTTGGCGCACGAACTCACGGGCGAATTCGTAGTCGGCGCGGTCGCTGATGACGAATTTTACTTCGTCGCGTTTGGTCAGCGCTGCGAGATTGTCTCTCCTGAAGCTGCCGCCTTCGCCGGAGCCGGGGCACTTCACGTCGACGATCTTGTGGACTTCGACAGGAACGTTGGCCAGTGGACGCTCCCCGCTGGTCTCGATCATGAGATCGTACCCCGAGACAAGCAGCCTGGTCATCAGGGGAACGAGTTCCCGCTCTTGCAGCATGGGTTCGCCGCCGGTGAACTCGATCAGGCGCACCGGTGCGAGCTTTTCGATCTCGGCGACGACTTCGTCTTCGCTGAGCTTGTAGCCGCCCTTGAAGGTGTATTCGGAGTCGCACCAGGCGCAGCGCAGATTGCAGCCTGCCAGACGAACGAAAATACAGGGGCGGCCAGCAAAGCTCGATTCTCCCTGAACGGATTTGTAGATTTCGATCAGATACAACGCGGGCCTACTCGTAGTACTTCGCCGAGGTGGTGTCGGTCTCGTAGATGGTGCAGTCCTTGACGCGGACGCGGCCGGCGGTCATTTCGTCGAGCTGGCGGTTGGTTTCGTCAAAGAAGTATCGCGCCAGATTTTCCGCCGAGGGGTTGATCTCGGTGAAGGGCTCGAGGTCGTTGATCATCTGGTGGTCAAGGCGCTCGACGACCGGGCGCATAACCTGCTTCAGGTCTTTGAAATCGAGCAGGAGACCGGCTTTGTCCAAGGTCTCGCCGCGGAGCGTCACCTCGACGCGGTAGTTGTGTCCATGCGGGTTCTCGCACTTACCCTTGTAGTTGCGGAGGTAGTGTCCGGAGGAAAAGCCCGCCTCTACGGTTACTTCGTACATGCCATTCCTTACAGGGAAATCCCAATGTTTATTGTAGCTTTTTCGGCGTTGGTCGGCCTTGGATGAGGCGGGAGAAGGCACCCTGGAGCAAAGAGCCCAGGTCTAAGGGCCCCAATCGGAGAAGTTTCGTCTCCCCTGCCTAATGGCCGGGGCTTCCACGCGGGCAAAAAAAAGAGCGCCTTTGCCGACTTGGCCAAAGGCGCTTCGCTCGCTACTGCAAACTTTGTTCTAATTCGGCGGTGGCGGAGCCATACCCGGACCGCCGTCAGGACCGCCCCGCGGGCCGCGGGCCGCCATCCTTTGAGCGCGGGCCGCTCTCAGCCTGGCCCACTGATCGGCGGTGAGCACCTGGCGGACGGCCAGCAGCATCCGGGCATTCGCTTTTTCGAGCTCGGCGCGAGCCTGCGCCACCCTGTCGATCTGGGCAAGAACTTTGGCCTCGTCCGGAGAATCGGCATTGAGCAATGGATACAGGGTCTCTTCTTCCTTCTGCACGGCGGCGTGAAGATCGACGAGCTTCGGACGGTTCTGCTGGAAGATATCATCCATCTTCTGCTTCTGGTCCGGAGCAAGGTTAAGGTCCTTGGCAGCCTGGGGATTGTCCCACCAGCGCCCCATGCCCTCTCGGCCCATACCACCATGGCCATCAAAGGCGCGCTCCATGGGCGGCCTATTCGGCTGCATGGGAGGCGGTGGATTGCCGGCGCCGTCCTGGGCGAGAGCAGTCACCGCAGTTCCGCAGGCAAGCGCTCCGAGCAAAAGGAGGCGCACCCACCGGGCTGGCTGCGTTTTCCGGATTTTCCCGACGTTTTCGCTCTCTCGTGCCATTTCTTTCCTTTACTTCGACCCGTCAGACTGCGCATTGGCGCTCACTGGTTTGGTCGAAGTCTTGCGCTGTACGTGTTTTTCTGTGGTCGCTGCTTGTGTGGAGGATCCCTCGCTGGAATCCCATGCCACCAGGTCCGTCAATGGGGCCATCGCATCAGGGACCGCTTCTGAAACTTCGGTATCGACCTGATCCAGAAGAGCTTCGTCCGAGTCCGTCGTAGTCGATGCGGTTGCAACTGAAGGCTGCGCATTGGAGTGCCTGTGAAAGAGGCCGGGGATCTTGATGTAACTCACCAATAGCAGCACTGCCAGTGCAAGGCTGGCTGCCGGGAGCCAGAGCCGCAGACCCCAATGACCTTCGTTGCCGGTGACGCGGGCCTGGAGAGGCAAAGGTCGAACCGCCTGCGCCTCGCTCCACTCCACCAGCGCGCCACGGAATGCGGTCAACGGCGCTTGAGCCTCGGCCAACTTCGTTTGGCAGACCCAGCAGTTTTGCGCGTGTTCGCTGGCCGATTGCTCCGGGCCTTCCACAAGCCACCGCGAAATTTCCTTCGCCGTCAGATGTTGCCCGTTATGGTCGTCTGTCTTCATTGCGCTCCGTCCGTTTCCGTCAGCACCCGGGTCCTCACCGAGTTCAGGGCCCGATAGAGATGGGATTTGACCGTGCTTTCCTTCATCCCCATCAACTCAGCAATCTCACGCAGTTCCATCTCTTCGACAAACCGCAGCAAAAATACCTCTCGCTGCATCTTTGACAACTTCTCGACTGCTGTCCAGACCGCCTTCAGCTGCTCGCGGGCAAGTACGCCAGATTCCGCCGAACTCCCCGGATGCTTCAGAAATTCGGTCACTTCCGAGACATCGACGGCTGAGGTTTGTGCCCGCTTCCAGAACTGGAACTGCTTGCTGCGGGCGTAGTCCCTCACCAGGTTGACTGCGATCTGCATCAGCCAGGTGCTCAGGCTGCAGTCACCCCGGAAGCTCTCCCGGGCGCGGTAGGCCTTGAGAAAGCATTCCTGGGTGATGGTTTCGGCCGCATCCCGGTCGCGGACGGCAAACATGGCATAGCGCAGGATGCGGGCCCGGTAGAGACGCATCACGCCTTCAATGTCGTCGAGACCAAGCACCGCGGGGGCCGCGACGGCCGTATCGCCACTCACTGCCATCTCGTTTGCAGCGGCATAAGCCATTCGCTCATATAGACGGCGCTTTGCCGCCAGAGTTTACATCGAATCGAGAAAACCCCTAGTGCGCCGGGCGGGACGTCGTTTTCGACTGTATCCCGCTATCTCATGCCGTTCCGCAAATCGACCAGGATATGGTCGGCGCTGTCGATCCGAATCAGGCCCAACCGCGGATAGTCAAGATCGAGAATCAGATAGACGGCAAAGGCAACCGCAGCGGCGAAGATCAGCATGTGGGTCCAATTCCGACTCCCCGACTTGGCCATGGCAAAACCAGCAAGCAGCGAACTCGCCATGACCAGCGCACCCAGGGCCATGTAGATTTCCGCTGGAGGATGCGTCTCCAGCGCCATCAATCGCGTGGTGGTATCGTCGATCATCGAATTCAGCGAACCCAGAACCAGGGAGGTGACCGCCGCGGAACTCTGCCGGGAGGTGGCTGCGACCGCCTCGGACCATATCTTCTGCTGCAGCGCCGTGCCTTTGGTGTATACCGCGCGGGCAGCGTTCAGATCGCCCGATAGCACGGCATAGAACTCCAGTCGCGCATCGACATAGTTGCGGAAGTCCTGACGCAGCTCCGGCTGCGCATCGGCGGGCAACATATCAAGCCGCAGGTAGGCTGTTCCGATGTCATTGGTTTCCTGCACGATCAGCGACCTTCGCGCCTCGAAGCGCGTTGCCGCCCCTGAAAAAGTGAAGGCGATGAGCAGGCCCATGAGGCCGAAGACGGCGCCGTCCAGCGCGTTCAGCCCGGCATCGGAATTGGGTGTTTCCTTGGCCAGCCCAGCGCTACGAATCCGCCAGCCAATCTCCAGACAAGCCAGAATCGCCGCAAACAGCGACAGAACCACACTTATAAAGATCAACATGAGGGACACTATACCAGCCGACTTCCCTGCCAAGCCCCGAGAGAGCGCCTGGGATCGCATGTCTGCGACGGGTGTCATGTCGTTTCAAATTCAGCGGGCGTCCACAGTCTCTCACTGGAGCCATAGGACGCCCGGTTGACTGAGTCATTTGTCGATGGCAACCATCTCATGCTCTTCCTCGCTGGTCGTCGACTCGTCCATAAGAAACCCGACCCTACGCGGCACAGGCGCGGGTACAGCCCGTTCCCGGGCAGAGTACTCCGTGCACTCCTTGACCTCGAACCGGATGGGGATATGGGGGTTCGCTTCGGTGCAGATCACCACCATCTCGGACTCGCGGTACCCGGTGACGATGTGCGCCGAGGCGCAAGTGGCACACAACGAAGTGCGGCCGTGGGCGACGCCCCCTCTGATAAAAATCTTGAACATCACGTGCCATACCTTCTATCCGGATTTACCGGAGGTTATGCAAGCAGCCACAAACCTTGTCTCTCTTGTTGAGAGAGATGTGAGCGAAGGCAGTGATTGAGTCGCAGCCAACGAACAGCCGCTCCCGATCCCTTTAGTGGCGCTTAATTGTGAGTGCGAATGACGCAGGATAGAGCGAGATCGTTAACGAGAATCCCGTGACCACGCCCGGCGACTACCACGTCCAAGTGTTGGCTGTGGCAGTCTACGCATCGATTTTTGGGATATGCGTTGCATCGGGGTTTCCTACGCTCTTGAGAGCTTGCCACGCTATGGCGCAAAATGCAATAGGAATTCCAGAAAATTTGTAGCATTCCTGAGCGGCTCCCTGACCGAATCTTCCGCTGTTACTGTAATAGAGATGATTAAGGGCATTACCTTCGTTCGCAGTGCCGCTTCACCTGAGATTTACGACCGGTTATCCAGTTTCTTCGCGGTGCTTGGATTTGAACCTGGCTCAGGATGGCAGATCGATGGCGGCAGGGGCGCTCCATTTCTGGCCCCGATCGGGAATCTGGAGATCGTCGAAGGGCCGGTGCCGGCTCCGACGGAGATTCTGATCCAGGTCGTGGGCCTTGATTCGGTTCGCCAGATCGCTAAAGGGTGGATGGCAGCACACGCTCCCGGTGGTTCGCTGTCGGAGATCGCGGACACCTCATGGAAGTCGCGTCTGTTTACCGTCGAACCAGTTGCTGGGCACAATTTAGGTTTCTGGGAGTGGGCCGAGCCGCTGAAGGGCAAGCCGATAGCCATCGAGGGCGATTTATCGGCGGCCGGAATGCGATTCGCGATCGTGGTTGCGCGCTGGAACGCGGTCATTACAGATCGCCTGCTGGAGGGCTCGATCGACGCCCTTTATCGCAGTGGCGCGTCCAGGGCGGACATCGAGATCGTGCGCGTGCCCGGAGCCTGGGAGGTTCCGTCGGCGGCTCGGGCGCTCGCCGAGTTGAAGAAGTTCGATGCCATCGTCACGCTTGGTTGCCTGATTCGGGGCGAGACTGCGCATTACGAGGCCATTTACAACGAGGTCTCGCGTGGCATTGGCCAGTCACAGCAGGACACTGGCATTCCTCATGCATTCGGCGTGCTCACCTGCGAAAACCTGGAGCAGGCGCTGAATCGGGCTGGGATCAAAGCAGGCAATAAGGGATTTGAGGCAGCGGTGGCGGCGATCGAGATGGTGTCCATTCACCGGAAGCTCAAGGCAGGCGGGAGTTCCGTCGAGGCGACGAAGTGAGCGCGACTGGCAAGCGGCGGAAATCCCGTGAACTGGCGATGCAGATGCTCTTTCAGGGCGACATCGGCAAGCAGACGCCGGAACAGGTGCAGAAATCCTTCTGGGAGGCGCGGTCCGAGTCGGAGCTTGACCCCGAGACGCGTGGATTTGCGGAAGACATCTACCGTGTGGCTAGCATTCGCGAGACGGAGATCGACGCGCTGATCGAGCAGCACTCCGCGAACTGGCGGCTGACACGCATGCCGGCAGTCGACCGCAATGTACTGCGTGCGGCGGTCGCGGAGATGCTTGGCTTCCCTGCTACTCCGGCGCCGATCATTATCAACGAGTCGCTGGAGGTGGCGCGGCGCTACTCCGCGCCTGAG
The DNA here is from genome assembly GCA_963742015.1 of uncultured Acidobacteriaceae bacterium. Lineage (GTDB taxonomy): Bacteria > Acidobacteriota > Terriglobia > Terriglobales > Acidobacteriaceae > Acidisarcina. Next base: position 14,072 of record CAVUKL010000015.1, read on the forward strand.
TCGATCAATTTCCTTAACGGAGTCCTTGACGCTATCGCCAAGTCGCGGGCGAAGGCTAGCTAGCCGGATTCTCAAGTAAGTCGAGCCTTTATTTTGGTGCCCTCATGAGCTTCGAAAACATCCTCTTTGAGATTCGCGAACCACTCGCGATCGTGACACTCCATCGGCCCAAGGTGCTGAACGCGCTCAACCAAGCGACCTTTTCCGAGCTCGAACGCGCCTTCACTGAACTGGCGGCAAGCGAGAGCGTCCGGGCGATTCTGCTGACAGGGGCGGGTGAAAGGGCCTTTGCCGCGGGCGCGGACATCCAGGAGCTGGCGACGATCTCGGCGACAGAGGGCCAGCGGCTTGCCGCTCGCGGTCAGCGCATTCTTGAGTTGATTGAGAATTGCGGTAAGCCGGTCATCGCCTGCATCAACGGCTTTGCCCTCGGGGGAGGGTGCGAGTTGGCGATGGCCTGCACGGTGCGCCTTGCGAGCGAAACAGCGAAGCTTGGCCAGCCGGAGGTGAAGCTTGGCCTGCTTCCGGGCTACGGAGGCTCGCAGCGGCTGCCTCGACTTATAGGCAAAGGCGCGGCGCTCAGGCTATTGCTGACTGGCGAGATCATTTCGGCCGCGGAGGCATTCCGTTTGGGACTGGTTGACGAGGTGGTCCCGGCTGGAGACCTCCTGAAGCGTGGTGAGGAACTCGCGTTGGCGATGGCCGCCAACGCTCCACTGGCCATCCGCCAGACGATTGCCGCCGTCCATGCCGGATACGATTTGCCGTTGCGACAGGCGCTTGATCTGGAAGCCTCGCTCTTTGGCGTCTGCTGCGCTACCGAGGACAAGACGGAAGGGACTCGCGCCTTTCTAGAAAAGCGGCCACCGGTTTGGAAGGGCGCGTTGAATCGAGGGTGTTTCATGATTAGGCTCTCTCGCCAAAACCAGCCTTGCGACCGCTATTTACGGCCACATACTTGATATCCTTGGCAGTGTGCGCGCTTCACTCTCCAAATTCAATTTGAGCTGCCTTCTAGTCTTGGCGCTGGCCGGCTGCTCGAAGATCAATCAACCGCCTTCCGATGCGGCTGTGGAGGCGCGCAAAGCGGCCCAGGCTGCACAGCAAGCGAAAGATGCTGCGCGGCAAGAGATTGATGAGATTCCGCCGCCTGCCAAGAGCAGGTATCTGGCGGTGCATACCGAGAACAATTGGGCCAATCCCTTTCTGACCGTTGGGCGCGAGACGATCCACATGCGGGTGATCTTGCCCGACGCCACGCCGAACGCCTACGGGACGGGAACGATGCTACGCCCCGCTGACGCGCGCAAGCAGGAGCTGGACATCCGCCTAGCCGATCTGCCGACGGCGCTGGCCGCAGTCCCGCAGGGATCGTGGCCCTACGGACGGGTGATTGCGGTCGAGGAGACTCCGATCGAGACAAAGGCCGATCGACCCGCGGTCCGGCGCAACGTCGAGGCCACCATTCAGGTGTTGAACGATCTCGGCATCGTGGTCGACGAATGGACGGGACCGAATGGGAGCCTGTTGCGTTAGGTCGGTAGCAGTGGCCGAGCTGGGACCCGGGCTGTGGCTTTTCACCTTCGATTGGTTAGGATAGATTCACTTCGGCATGCCGCCCGCTATCGACCCCATCGCGATTGTTATCTTTGGCGCCTGCTTCGCGCTGGTCACTGTCGCTGGATTCCTGGCCGCGCGCTGGCGGGCGGCCGATCTGAACAGCCTCGAGGAATGGGGGTTGGCGGGGCGGAAGTTTGGGACGCTAATCACCTGGTTTCTGATCGGCGGGGATTTCTACACCGCGTACACGATCATCGCCGTTCCCGCCACGCTCTATGGAGTTGGCGCTTACGGATTCTTCGCGATCCCCTACTGCATTCTTTTGTACCCGTACATGATGCTGGTGCTGCCGAAGCTGTGGGCGATCTGTCACCGCAACGGCTATATAACCCTCGCCGACTTCGTGCGCGGGCGCTATGGCAGCCGCGCGCTCTCGATTGCGATTGCGCTTACAGGAATCCTGGCGACGATGCCGTATATCGCACTGCAACTGGTCGGAATGCGCGAGGTGATCGCAGCGCTGGGCATTCGCGGGGAGTGGCCCCTGGTTGCAGCGTTCCTGATTTTGGCGGCTTACACCTACACCAGCGGACTTCGAGCGCCAGCAGCGATCGCCGTTGTAAAGGACGTCATGCTCTACATCATGGTGTTGGCAGCGGTCATCGTCATTCCCGCGAAGCTCGGCGGTTACGGCCATATCTTCAGCGCCGCTGGTGCCGCGCTCAAGCAACATACTCCGCCGGGCTCGCTGATTTTGCCTGCCTCGCAATACCTTAGCTACTCGACGCTGGCGTTTGGCTCGGCGCTGGCGGTGGTGCTCTACCCGCACACGATCACGGGTGTTTTGAGTTCAGCAAGCGGACGGGTGATCCGGCGGAATGCCGCGCTGCTGCCTGCCTACAATTTGTTACTCGCGCTCGTCGCGCTTCTTGGATTTATGGCGCTGGCTGCCGGCATCCACACCGCGAACACCTCGAGCGTGGTGCCGTTGCTCTTCGTGAAGATGTTTCCGGACTGGTTTGCGGGCTTTTGCCTTGCCGCAATCGGAATTGGCGCGCTGGTGCCGGCGGCAATCATGTCGATTGCCTCAGCGAATCTGTTCACCCGCAATCTGCTCGGCGAACTGCTGCATCGCAAGATGACGAATTCCGAGGAAGCACACAACGCCAGGCTGGTTTCGGTCTTCATCAAGCTCGGCGCGCTGGCGTTTGTTCTATTCGTGAAGGCGCAGTATGCAATCGAGCTTCAGTTGCTGGGCGGCATCTGGATTGGGCAGCTTTTCCCGTCTGTCGTCTTTGGCGTCTTCACGCGCTGGTTTCATGGCAAAGCGCTCTTTTGGGGATGGGCAACGGGGATGGCGACCGGAACGGCGATGGCCATCTCCCGCGATGTGAACATCTCGATCTTTCCGTTTCATATCGCCGGGCACACTTATGCGATGTATGCTGCGATTCCCGCGCTGGCGGCGAACCTGCTGGTTTCTGCGTTTTTGACGATCGTTTTCCGGGCGATGGGGCATGCGGCAGGGGCAGACATCACAGGAGAAGCCGAGGACACTGAAGCGGCTCTCGCCTAGCTTACTGCCTTAGAGTCGTTTCGCTGGTACCATCTTTCCGTGACGACAACCGCAGGAAACTTCAACATTCTGAAGCAGAGGCCTCATGCGCATGAGAGCTTCAGCGATTCCCAAAAGCTGGAAAGTCTTCTCAAGAAGACGGTGCGAGGCGAGGTGCGGTTCGACGTCAGTTCGCGCGCGCTCTATGCAACCGACGCGTCGAATTATCGCCAGGTGCCGATTGGCCTCGTGATTCCACGCGATGCAGATGACGTGGAAGCGACCGTGGCCGCGTGCCGCGCCGTTGGTGCTCCGATACTGGCGCGCGGCGGCGGTACGAGCCTCTCCGGTCAGTGTTGCAACGTCGCAGTGATTCTCGATTTTTCAAAATACCTCAATCAGATCGTTGCGCTCGACCCGGCATCCAAGCGCGCGCGGGTTGAGCCGGGAATTGTGCTGGATCGCGTCCGTGATGCTGCCGAAGTGCATCATTTGACGTTTGCCCCGGATCCGGCCACGCACAGTCGATGCACGATCGGCGGCATGATTGGGAACAACTCCTGCGGAGTGCATGCATTGCTCGGCGGCAAGACGGTGGACAATGTCGAGTCGCTTGACATCCTGCTCTATGACGGCACCAAGTTCAGCGTGGGCGCAACGAGTGACGAGGAGTTGCCGGCGATCATTGCCGCCGGCGGCCGGCGCGGGCAGATTTACTCCAGCCTGGCAAAGTTGCGCGATCGCTATGGAGAGGAGGTGCGCCGGCGTTTTCCGCGGATTCCCAGACGCGTATCCGGATACAACCTCGATGAGTTGTTGCCTGAGAACGGCTTTCATGTGGCGCGCTCGCTGGTCGGCAGCGAAGGCACATGTGTCACCGTGTTGAGCGCCAATCTGCAGTTGACCGATAGTCCGCCGCATCGGCGGCTTGTGGCGCTTGGCTTTCCGGATCCTTTCATTGCAGCCGACCATGTTCCGGCGTTGCTCGAGTTCAAACCGATTGGCCTTGAAGGCTTCGATGGGATGCTGGTGGACTTCATGCTGCGCAAGAAGCTGGCGGTGGACGACGTGGTGCTGCTTCCCTCGGGAAAAGGCCATCTGCTGGTAGAGCTGGGCGCATGGTCATCCCAGGAGGTCGATGCGCAGGTCGATGCGCTGATGAGCTCGGTTAGCACCATGAGTGTCGTTCCGGTCGCCCGCGCCTATTCGATCGAGGAAGCACGGCGCGTCTGGAAGGTGCGCGAATCGGCGCTGGGCGCGACAGTCTATGTTCCAGGTGAGCCGCATGGCTGGGAGGGATGGGAAGACTCTGCGGTGGCGCCAGAGAAACTTGGTTCATTTCTGCGGCAGACCTTCGGCCTCATGCAAGAGTATGGCTACCGTAGTCCGATGTATGGCCATTTTGGCCAGGGGTGCGTGCATCTGCGCATCAACTTCGACCTTGAAAGCGAAGGGGGCATTCGGAACTTCCGGGAGTTCCTCGATCGCGCCGCCGATATTGTGATCGAGCATGGCGGCTCGCTCTCAGGGGAGCATGGCGATGGCCAGGCGCGCGCGGCGTTGCTGCCGAAGATGTTTGGCCCCGAGCTGATGCAGGCATTTCGCGAGTTTAAGGCGATCTGGGACCCGGAGAACAAGATGAATCCGGGCAAGCTGGTCGACCCCATCGCGGTTTATGAGCCACAAGACAATCTGAGGCTCGGCGCGAATTATCAGGAACACTTCTATGAGACTCATTTCAGCTTTCCTGACGACCACGGTTCAATCGCCGACGCGACGCTTCGATGCGTAGGCGTCGGCGCCTGCCGCAAGACGGACTCGGGCACCATGTGCCCGAGCTATATGGCGACGCGCGAGGAACGCCACTCGACCCGTGGCCGCGCCCATCTGCTGTGGGAGATGCTCGAAGGCAACGTGCTGAAGGACGGGTGGAAGAACGAGGCCGTGCACGATGCCCTCGACCTTTGCCTTGCATGCAAAGCCTGTAAGACCGAGTGCCCGGTCAGCGTTGACGTTGCGACTTATAAGGCTGAATTCTTATCGCATTATTACGAAGGTCGTTTGCATCCGCTGCGCGATTATCTTTTCGGTTTCATGGACCGTTGGGCGCACCTGGCGTCAATCATTCCCGGCGTCACTCCGGGGCTGGCAAACTTGGCGATGCAGACGCCGGTCGTCGGGAGTTTGATCAAGCAGGTCGCCGGCATTGCCGATGAGCGGCATTTACCGAAGTTTGCCGCACGGAGCTTTCAGAGTGCAGCCCCTACTAAGGCTGCGAGCTCGATGCCGAGAGTGCTGTTATGGCCCGATACATGGAATAACTACTTTCATCCGACAGCCTTGACCGCCGCTCAGCGGGTGCTTGAGTCCGCCGGATTCCAAGCAGAGCTCCCACGTGGCCACATCTGCTGTGGACGCCCGCTATATGATTTCGGCTTCCTGCCTCAGGCTCGTCAGTATCTAGAGAGAGTGATGACTACGCTTGCGACGCAGATCGATGCCGAGACCCCTATCGTCGTCCTGGAGCCAAGCTGCGCCAGCGTCTTCCGCGATGAGCTTCGCAATCTCTTTCCAAACGACCCGCGAGCGGAGCGGCTTCGCGATCAGGTATTTCTTCTGAGCGAATTCCTCGCGCGTCATGCGCCAGGCTATAAGCCGCCTCAAACTCCGCAGAGAAAGCTGCTGGTGCACGGCCACTGCCATCACAAGTCGCTGATGAAGATGAATGACGAGCTGGCCTTGCTGCGCGCCACCGGCTCTGAGGTCGAATATCTCGACTCGGGATGCTGCGGTATGGCAGGCCCGTTCGGTTTTGAGAGAGAAAAATTCGAGGTCTCTCAGGCCGTCGGCGAGCGCGTGCTGCTTCCGGCAGTGCGGAGGGCTGACGCCGCAACCGTCATCGTTACAGACGGCTTTAGCTGCCGGGAGCAGATTGCCCAGAACTCGACTAGGCGCGCAATTCATTTCGCCGAAGCCGTCTGCCCGGAACGGTGAAGCGCAATCGGCTCAGAATTTGTTCTTGAAGACGTAAGCGTTGACGTCCGGCCAGAATTCCTTGGCTATGTTGCCAAGGCCGTCGACCCCGATCTGAGTAATCCACTTCTGACCGGTCTTCGTCCAGGTGGTGTAGACGCTGGGATAATACAAGTTCGAAATGCCCGAAGAGGCTCCTGCACCGACGATTTCAGAAAGATTGATCGTGTTGTGCGCGTTGTTGTTGCGGGTGATCGCGAGCCGGCTGACGGAATAGATCAGACGCTTGGGGAAACCTCCTCGACCGAGGGTGTAATACCTTGGATCTTCGCGAGCGAGGTAGGGAACGATAAATTCAGTGAAGGCATTCTCGTCGACGGCGTCAGCCATGCTATGCCAATAGTATCGACCATATCCGGCCGCGCCCTGACCGAACTCCGGATAGGAATTCTCGCCCTGGCCGATGCCTGCAACGATACCCACATAAATAAATGACGAATAATCGAAGCTGTCCTGCAAGACAAGCTTGATCTCTTCCTTGGCGGTAAGAGGAGGCAGCTTCTCATCGACGGAGACAGCGCGAAAGTTTGGAATGATGAAGAGAATCCGTTTCGTCTGTTGACCGGTGTTGAGAGTAGAATCTGTAGCGGTCGGCGATGCGGCTGGGGCGGAAGTCGTTGTTTGCGCAGCCTGGGGCGCGTCGGGCAGTTTGTCCGAGTCTGGCGTTGTTGAGTCGGATCCCGGATTCTTCAGCACACTCAGATCGGAATCGCTGAGTTTCGCCACGGTCCTATCCGAAGCGTTCCGCGCCGGATCGGTCGTCGATTGGGCGCGGCCCTGGATCGAAGGAGAGAGAAGTACGACGGCGAAGAAAAGGGACAAAGTGTGTGTGCGGAAAACGATGCCGTGATTCATGTCTACTTTAGACTCTATAACGTTGCTTGAAGGTGCAGCAGTTCCTTGAACTCCTGTAATCATTTGTTGATCGCCAAATTAGCCGCGCAGGAAGGTGCGCAGCGCTGCCAGACCGTCGTGGATCGCTTCGAGCGAGGTTGCATACCCAAATCGAAGGTGACCCTCCCCCTGAGCTCCAAAGACGGAACCGGGGATGGTCGCCACGTGAGCCTTCTCGAGGAGAATCTCCGCCGCCTTGCGACTCTCCTTATGGATCGATTGGACCCGCGGGAACGCGTAAAAGGCGCCGTGCGGAATCTCGCACTCCAGACCGAGCTCGTTGAGGCCGGAGACCAGCAGGTCGCGGCGCTCCCGGTATTCGCGGCGACGCTCTGCAAAGACTTCTTCGGGTATCGACAACGCCTCGAGCGCTGCCCATTGCGTTGGGGTTGAGACGCCGTTCACGGAATAAAGCACCAACTTACGAAGCCCCGTCATGAATGGCTCCTGCGCAGTAAGATAGCCGACCCGCCAGCCGGTCATTCCATAGCTTTTGGAAAAAGTGAAGGTGGAGATCGTTCGCGCAGGCATACCGGGCAGCGAGGCAATGGAAAAGTGTTCACCTTCATAGACGAGATCTTCATAGGCTTCATCGGCGATGACGATCAAGTCGTGCTTCTTGGCGAAGGCCGCAACTTCCTCGGCTTCGCTTCTGGTGAAGACCGTTCCCGCGGGATTTTGCGGGGTATTGTAGTAAATCGCGCGGGTATGCGAAGTTGTCATTTTCTCGAGAGTGGCGGTGAGGCCGTGACGGCGGGCGCTCGTGGTTGGCACGAGCAGCGGCCGCGCCTGAGCGCCGTTGATCATTTCGCGAATCGGCGTCCAGAACGGCGAAAAGAGGAGTACGTCATCGCCGGGATCGAGGACCGCCTGAAATGCGACATAGATTGCATGAGCGCCTCCGCCAGTCACCAGCACGTCGTCGAAGCCGGTGGGGATATGGTTCTTATTGGCGAGCTTCTGCGCCAGGGCGGCGCGCAGCGGCTCAATGCCGGAGGAAGGCGCATACCTGGTCTTGTTCTCGACCAGCGCCCTGGTCATCGCATATTTGATGGGATCTGGGGTTTCGAAGAAAGGCTCACCACCGTGGAATCCGTGTACGACCTGACCGCCCGCGCGCAGCTCCATGACGCGATTGCGGACCTGCACAATGTCTGAAAATCCGACCTCGTCGAGGCGCTTGGCTACCCGCAGCCGACTCTTATGACCTGCCATCTCACTGCCCTCAAGTTTCTACTCTGAAATTCACTGCCGGGATGTTTGATTCAAACTGGCAAGCGGAAGTCTACGTTGGCCTATGCTCTGAACGCAAAGCCAGCGCAAACCTGGTTTGCGCGGTGCTATTCTCTTCCAGATGCGTGCCGCGACAATCTGGCTCTGCCTTGCGGTCCTTTGGATCATCGACGCGGGCTTTGCCTTTCGCAGGCACGATCTGCGCCAGAGTCTCGTTGCGGCTATTGTGGCGATTTGCTTCCTGGCAGCAGGTCTGTATTTTGCATTCAACCGGCCTAGACGAAGGTACTAAAGGCAATTCATGCCTGCATCGTCCCGGTGTAGACAGCCATACCGGCGACCGCGTCCACGCCTATTTTATCGAGCGCTTCCACTTCCTCGGTATCGCGAATGCCCCCGGCGACGATTAGCTGACGTTGGGTGATCGACCGCAGGCGCTCAGCGACGTCCATCGGGAATCCCTGCATTGTGCCCTCTTTGTCGATATGGGTATACAAAAACGCGCCGCAGTAGGGCTCCAGCTGCGCGATCGCTTCATCTGGGGTGAGCGAAATCCGCTCCGTCCAGCCTTTGACGGCGATTGTTCCTTGCTTCGTATCAACTCCGCAAACGATTTTCTCGACGCCGATGGCACAGCTGAGCGCCGTTGCGAACTCTGTGTCCACGACGTTTGGAGGATCGTTGAGAGAGGCGCTGGCCCGGAACAGCGCCGAACCTACGATCACTCGTCTTGCGCCCGCGTGCAGGACCTCTTCGGCCTTCTCGATCGTGGCGATGCCGCCACCGACCTGACATGGCAACTCCCTCGAAATCCTCTCGATCAGGGCGCGATTATTGCCCCGACGCATGGCGGCATCGAGATCAATCAGCTGCACCAGAGGATACTTGGAGAAGCGCTGAATCCAGTAGTCGAAGTCGTCGAAGGCGAGCTCGAGTTTCTCTCCCTGGACCAGCTGAACGATTCGACCCCCCATTAGATCGATCGATGGGATTAACATGGCGGGATCAGCATGGCAGCCTCACTGGGACGCCGAGCACCGCTAGCTCGGTCTTGAGTTGGCGAGCGTTGGAAATGCCGAAGTGGAAGATGCTCGCCGCAAGCGCTGCATCTGCTCTTCCCTGACCCGGACCGCGCCCAAGAACTTCAGCAAAATGCGTCGCGTTGCCGGCGCCGCCAGAGGCGATGACTGGGATCGCGACAGTTTCGCTGACAGCGGAAGTAAGTTCGCAATCAAAGCCGTTATTCGTGCCGTCAGCATCCATCGATGTGAGCAGAATCTCTCCGGCGCCACGTTCCTGGGCCTCGCGCGCCCAGTCGATCACTCGCAATCCTGTCGGGTTGCGTCCTCCTCCTGTAAAGACCTCTGCATCTGCGATTGGGCTGGCGCTCGCCGCATTCCGGCGGCCGTCGATGGCAACAACCACGGCCTGAGCCCCGAAACAACGGCCGATTTCTTCGATGAGCTTGGGACGGGCGACGGCAGCTGAGTTGATGCTGATCTTGTCTGCGCCCGCGTCAAAGACTGCCGATGCGTCGTCGAGCGTGCGGATGCCCCCTCCAACGGTAAAAGGCACAAACAAACTGCGCGAGGCGCGCCTGACCGTATCGATGAGCGTGCCGCGCCCCTCGTGAGTCGCCGTTATGTCGAGCAGGACGATTTCGTCTGCGCCCGCCTCAGCATGGGCCACGGCGAGGGCAGCCGGATCGCCAGCATCGACGAGGTCTACGAACTTGATGCCCTTGACGACGCGACCGTCCTTGACGTCGAGGCAAGCGATGATTCGTTTTGTCAGCATCGATTCAGCGTTCCACGAAGTTCTTGAGAATGGTCAACCCCACCGTGCCGGACTTTTCCGGATGGAACTGGACGCCCATGATGTTTCCAGACTCGACAGCCGCGGCAAACCGGCCGCCGTATTCTGTAACCGCGACAGTATCGTTTTGCTCTGGGGCCCTGTAGGAATGGGTGAAATAGACATAAGACCCATCGGCGACGCCTTTCATTAGGCGAGAACCGGAACACACCGCAAGGGAATTCCAACCAACGTGCGGAACTTTTTCACTCGTAGCGAATCGTTCACAGTAACCCTTGAGAAAACCCGCGCCAGAGACCTCAGGCGCTTCGGTGCTTCCCTCAAAGAGCCATTGCAGGCCGACGCAGATTCCCAGAAATGGCGCGCCGTCCGCAATTCGGGAGCGAATGGCAGTGGCGAGACCGCGCTCTTCTAAAAACTTCGTGGCAGCGAAATGCCCTACTCCTGGGAGCACCACCTTGGCAGCCCGACTCACAACCTCAGGATCGGAGGTGACTTCAAGATCAGCATCCAGAGCATGGAGAGCCTTGACGACCGAGGTCAGATTTCCAGCGCGATAATCGACGACCGCTATTTCGCGCGCGCTTGAGACGCTCATAGGAGGCCCTTCGTGCTGGGAAGCATCTCGCCAAGTTGTTTATCGCGCGAGCAGGCCACGCGGAGGGCGCGGGCGAACGCCTTGAACAAAGCTTCGATCTTGTGATGGCTGGAACGACCGTACATCACTTTGAGATGAACGTTGGCGCGCGCACCCTGCGCAAAGCCCTCAAAGAAGTCGTTGACGAGTTCGCTCTGGAGGTCGCCGACGAGGCGCGTCTTGACCTTCGTTTTTATGACCGCGGCGATCCTTCCGCTTAGATCGACGGCCGCAACACCGAGCGTTTCATCCATAGGCATGAGGAAATAACCAGCGCGCAAAATACCCTTCTTGTCACCCAGCGCCTGATCGAATGCCTTGCCAAGAGCGATGCCGACATCCTCTACAGTGTGATGTTGGTCGACATCGAGATCGCCTTTGCATTCCAGCTTCAGGTCGAATGCGCCGTGACGCGTGAAGAGCTCGAGCATATGGTCGAAGAAGCGGATTCCAGTCTGGACCTCGTACCGACCCTGACCCTCGATGGTTAGAGACAAGGCAATTTTTGTCTCGTTGGTGTCGCGATGAAGTTCGGCCTCGCGCTTCGACTTGCCGATGCTTCCGCCTTTTGCTCTCTTCGCGGTCATGACGGATCCTCACTCGCCTTCCAGTCAATGTCGTTGAGTGCTCCTTTGAGCGCTTCGATGCCGCCTGCCATTTGCTGCCGGGTGCCGACGGTGATGCGGACGCAGCCATCGCAGCCTGGATCATTGGAGCGATCGCGAACCAGCACCCCGCGATGTTTCATAGCGGCGGTGAATGCTCGGTGCTTCGTTCCGATGTAAATGAGGACAAAGTTAGCCTCGCTCGGCCATGACCGAACCTTCAACTTATTCAGGTTCGCGACGAGTTCGGCACGCGCAGCAAGCACTTCCGCAACATACCATTCAAGATAGGGTTGGTCTTTCAGAGCCGCGGGAAGGCATGCAAGCGCAAGAGAGTTCACGCTATACGGCGAGATCATTCGACGCAACCAGCGGACAGCCTCCACCGGGCCGGCAAGGACGCCTAACCTCAAACCCGCGAGGCCGTAGGCCTTCGAAAACGTGCGCGCGAGCAACAGATTCGGATATCGGCCGATCAGATCGGCCACGGTTTGACCATAGAAGTGAACGTACGCTTCGTCGACGAGGACTGCTGCATGGGGTGCGTGCTCCACTATCTTTATCAGGCGGTCACGGGTGACGACACTGCCAGTCGGACTATTCGGATTCGCGATGGCAATAAGTTTCGTCTTCGGATTGATTGCATCGAGGATCTGATCGACCGGGAAATGAAAATCCACACCTGCCTGAACCGTGACGATCTCCGCTTCGGTCGCCGAGGCATAGACCTCGTACATCGAATATGTAGGCACCGGCAGCAAGACCTCATCCCCAACGTCGAGGTAGGTCTGGCATATAACGTGAATCGCCTCATCGACCCCATTGGTTAGGAGCACTTGTTCAGCCGCGAGACCAAGATGCCGCGCCACCAGGGCCTCGACAGGCTCACGCTCTGGATACCGGGTTATGTTGACAGGCTGAATGTTATGCAGAGCCTGGATCACGGCTGGCGAGCACTCGAACGTGTTCTCGTTAAAGTCGAGTCTTAGCCCATCACGATTGCCGAGCGGAGGGTGGTACTCCCTGGTACGGAACACAGCGGCCCGAGGTGTTGGCGTTATCGCATTCGCTGACTCACTCATGCGATTCCCCTCTCGGCAGCAGCAGTGCCCGCTGGCGGCGTGTTGATGCCCCGAGCGCGCACGGCGTTAGCGTGACCGATCAATCCCTCAGCCTCGGCGAGCACGATTGCTGAGGGACCCAACTCTTGCAATGCAGTCTCGTCATACTGCTGTACAGTGATGATTTTCACGAAATCCAAGACACTCAGTCCACCCCTGACGCGAGCGTAGCCACCGGTGGGCAAGGTGTGATTGGGCCCCGAGACATAGTCGCCCATTGGTTGAGGAGAAAACGAGCCGACGAAGACGGACCCGGCGTTTTGGATCCACTCCAGATCGGTTTGATCGTCGACGGTAAGATGTTCTGGCGCGAGATGGTTCGTAATTTCGCGCGCCTCCTGTGTCGATGCAGCAACAAAAGCATATCCGTGCTTCCTGAGGGAAGCTCTGGCCGTGGCATTTGTCTTCGCCTGCGTCTTCACCTCCGCGATCACCCGCGTAGCAAGCTCCCGCCTCGTTGTGATCAGAATCGCCAGCGCTTCTGGATCGTGCTCCGCCTGCGCGACCAATTCCGCGGCGATCACGGCTGGGCTGCCTTTGTCGCTGGTGACGACGATCTCCGTCGGGCCTGCGAGCATGTCAATCGCGCAGTCGAAGGAGACTACCTTCTTCGCGGCCGTTACGTAGAGATTACCCGGGCCGACGACCTTGTCAACGCGCGCAATCGATTCCGTTCCATAGGCCAAGCGCGGCAATCGCCTGTGCGCCGCCGATACGATAGAACTCCTCGATGCCAAGAAGATGGGCCGCAGCCAACGTTTCCACGGCCGGGTTTGGAGAAGCAACGGCAATGCGTGGGACGCCGGCCACCTGAGCTGGGATGGCTGTCATTAGCAACGATGACGGTAGCGGGTGCCGTCCACTTGGAACGTAACAGCCAACGGCACAAATGGCCCTCACCATCTGTCCCGTGCTGAGGCCCGATATCGGTGAGAAGCTCCACGACTTGGGGAGCTGTCGATTGGCGAATGTGCGGATGTTTCTCGCCGCGACTTTCAGTGCGTTCTGGATGGACTTGCTCGTCTGATGCCAAGCCTGTTCCATCTCCTCGCTTGATATTTGTAACGATACTTGTGGCGAAAGTCTGTCAAACTGGGCCGCGTACCTGCGCAGAGCCTTGTCGCCGCCCTTCCTTACCGCTTTGACGATCCGGTGAACGGCCGGGATGACGCTCTCTGCGCTGGAGTCGCGGCGGTTTTCCAGTGCTTCAAGCAATCTTCGCGCTTCAGCCGCGCCGCGCCCAGTTGTCCTTAGCAAACGCATTAGAGAACTACCTTATTCAAGGGATATTCGACAATGCCTGTCGCGCCGGCCAACTTGAGTTTGGGGACGACAGTGCGAACGAGTTCTTCGGGAAGGATAGTGTTGACTGCGTGCCATCCTGCGTCGGAGAGGCTCGAAACAGTGGGCGAATTTAACGCCGGCAGCACGGCGATCACCCCTGCAAGGTTGGCTTTCTGGACGTTAAGCATGAGCCCAACATGACTTTGAGCATTGATGGCTGCGTTCAGCATGAGGGCAAGCGTGTCGATCTTGTCTCGCTTCCACGCATTCTTATATGCGGCCTTGTTGGCGATGAGATGGGTCTCGCTTTCCATCACGGTATCGATGATGCGCAAACGGTTTGCCTTGAGGGAACTGCCGGTTTCGGTGACTTCGACGATGGCGTCTGCGAGGGTAGGCGGCTTCACTTCAGTTGCGCCCCAACTGAACTCGACTTTGACGGGAACGTTCTTACCCGCGAAGTATCGCTTGGTGACCTCAACGAGTTCGGTGGCAACCGTAAGGCCGGCGAGGTCTTCGGCGCGATGGTAGGTCGAGTCCTCCGGCACAGCGAGTACCCAACGGACCTTGCGGTTGCTCTGCTTCGCATAAGTGAGGCTAGCCGCGCTAACGACATCGAGACCGCTCTCGACAACCCAGTCGATTCCGGTTAATCCGGCATCGAGCACCCCGTGCTCGACGTAGCGCGCCATCTCCTGTGCGCGGATCAACATGCACTCAATCTCGTCGTCGTCGATTGAGGGAAAATAGGAGCGACCGTTGGCGTAGATGTTCCAACCGGCACGGCCGAAGAGGGCGATGGTCGCGTCCTGCAGGCTGCCTTTGGGAATGCCGAGACGAAGCTTGCCACTCATGCGCTCACCTGCTCTGACTGTCTTGTGGCAGGGATTGCGATCGGGCGAGTAAAGCAGCTTACGGTGCCTTCGTGGCAGACGAGGCCATCCCCTTCGACCTCGACGCGGAAGAGCACCGTGTCCTGATCGCAGTCGGTTGCGGCGTCCACGACGCGCAAGCGGTTGCCGCTTGTCTCGCCTTTCATCCATAGCTTCTGGCGGGTCCGGCTCCAGAAGGTCACGAATCCGGTCTCCAGGGTTTTCGCATAGCTTGTCTCATTGAGGAAGCCGAGCATCAGCACCTCCAGGGTTTTTGCGTCTTGCACGATCGCCGGTACAAGGCCATCCATCTTTGCAAAATCGATCTTGTCGTTTTCCGCAGTCATCGTCGATCCGTCTTCTTAGAATGAAAAAGCCCGCCTTGGCTTTCGCGCCGGCGGGCTCTTGCTGATCTCTCGGTTCTGGCCTTTGTTAGTGGCCGAAGGAGTCCGCCGACATGTTCGTCACATGGTGATGGTGCGAATGACGATGATGTACGCGAACCTGCATCCTGTAGGAAAGCTATAACGAGGCTCGAAAGATGTCAAATTTAACGGGGTCCATAGCATCCTCATCATTCATGAAATGTTCATGTTAGCGCCCGATGTAAAGACTATGAATGTTCGTCGAAACGGTCGACGGTTGCACTCCCCGTGTGTTTCGATGCTTGTCGGGGTATTCCCCAATAGAGGATTTCAACATGGCAGTCGAAGCGCACCACAAAGCAGCTGGGCACCATCACAAAGCCGCCGCGCACCACGAGGCGGGCAACCACGAGAAAGCCCACGAACACGCCACGAAGGCGCACGAGCACGCGACCGAAGCCCATAAGCATTCCACTGAAGCACACGAGAAGTCGGTCGCCCACGCCTGATGGCGGCTACCCTGATTGAATCCATGCGGAATGAAGGTCGAGTCTTTGTCCGCATGGGTGGACCAAGCCTGTTGCTAATTGCCGTCTGCGGAGAGACAATCTCTGCAGGCAACCCCATGAAATCCCTGGATTTGGCCGGCCCCGCGCTCTTGGAGCGGGCTGTTGGCGTCACTTGATCTGGCTGCAATCAGGCTGGGCCGTGCTCCGTCCCAAGCTGCGCATCTTGCGCTGGGGATTCGCGGAGAAGAAGCCGCGTTCTTTTACCTTCGACGGGAGGGATACGTCATTACCGCACGGTCGTGGCGTTCGCATCGCTATGCAGGGGACATTGACTTGATCGGTTGGGATGGTGATTGCTTGTGTTTTATCGAAGTGAAGACACGAACAACGCGCGATGTCGCCAGCGCTGAGTCCGCAGTCGATCAGCGAAAGCGTACAACTCTGCGCAAGATGGCGCGCCACTATATGCGGCAGCTCCCCGCCCCGCGGAGTGTGAGATTCGATGTGCTGGCGATTTATTTTGAAACCGGCAAGCCAGCCGACTTCACCCTGTTCAAGAGCGCATTCGGCTGGTCGGAGCGGCCCAGCTACTGAGTGTCTTTATATTCCTCGTACCATGCCATTTGGATGGCTTCGAGTTTTGACTCGTTTGACTTGGCGGGGTCACCGGTAAATCCATCGAGCTCAAGGACGTATTTAAGCAGGTCGGTGAAACGCACCGTGAGTGGATCAATGTCCGGGAACTTCTCCTGAAGTTGGATACCGATCTCTTCAGAGTCCTCCCAGCTTATTTCCTGTGCCATTGCGCCTCCGCAGTTAGTCGATGTTACTTACTCTCGGCGAGCGTCAACGGCTTGCCCTCTGAGACATAGTTACGGTTCCACTTGGGAATCTCGACGACGTAGTTACCGGGTTTTGTTATGACCGCCTGGCAGCCAAGACGCGAATTGAGCTGTGGATCAGCGGCCATATCGAGCCGGTCAAGCTCGTCGTCTTCGGCCTCGCTGATTCCCTGGGCGCCCGCTTCCACCCAGATATGACAGGTGGTGCAGGCGCAGGAGCCGCCGCAGGCGTGGTCGAGGAAGATACCGTAGTTTTCGGCGACGTCGAGAAAGGACATTGGCTTGCCGTGATGGTCGTAAGGGAGGGTCCCAAACTTGAACTCGACCGTGCGCCCTTCGGGCTGGAAGGTTACGCGAACCATGTCCGGAGCCGGCGGTTGAGTTAGATCGACGGTGTTTTCGGTTGATTCTGTCATCTTTTCACTTTCGATACTTGCTGGTAGAGGTTATCAGAGCGTGAGGCAAGCTACTCGAATTCTGCCTTACCAAAAGGATGCGGTGCGGTTGGTCCTTCGCCTATGCCGCTGCCGGCGGACTCCATCGTCTGGCCTTGCAGGGCAACAGCGAGGGTGGAGTCCATCATCAACTCTGCAAACCGCTGGGTTGCTTTATCAAGGCCCTCGGTGGCCGCGCGCAGAAGCTTGAGATCGTCACCGTCTTTCAGGGCTGCCAGCTCATCGCGAAGCAGAATGATCTGGGTGCGTTCGTCGTCGCTGAGCTGTTCCCAGGCGGAATGCGACGGCGCCTTATCGACGGCCGCGAGGATTGTGTTCGCCTCGTTCTTCGCTTCGATAAGCTGGCGCTGTTCGATGTCGGCTTCGGCGTGATCGAACGATTCGAGAATCATCGATTCCACTTGCTCGTCGGTGAGTCCGTAGGTGGGTTTCACTTCAATTTCAGCCTGTTTGCCGCTGCGCTGTTCGCGCGCGGAAACCTGCA
Source organism: uncultured Acidobacteriaceae bacterium (assembly GCA_963742015.1). Lineage (GTDB taxonomy): Bacteria > Acidobacteriota > Terriglobia > Terriglobales > Acidobacteriaceae > Acidisarcina. The sequence goes on from CAVUKL010000015.1 coordinate 31,336, forward strand.
GGATTCCATTGGCATCGATGAGAAACTTCACCTCGATGCGCGGCAGACCGGCGCTCATTGGTGGGATGCCTTTGAGATCGAAGCGGGCGAGCGAGCGGCAGTCTTTGGCGAGTTCGCGCTCACCCTGGACGACGTGGATTGCAACGTTAGTCTGGCCCTCAACGCCGGTTGTGAAATGTTCGGTCGCCGATGCGGGGATGGTCGAGTTGCGCTGAATGATCTTGGCGACGACTCCACCGAGTGCCTCGATGCCGAGCGAAAGCGGAGTGACATCAAGCAGGAGCATGTTTTCGGTGGCGAGCGAGCCACTGGAGAGGATATTTGCCTGGACCGCAGCGCCGAGCGCGACGACCTCGTCGGGATTGAGCTCGGTATGCGGCTTCTTACCTCGGGCACTGAGGCCGAAGAGCTCATCGGCGAGAGCGCGAACGGAGGGGATCCGGGTCGAGCCCCCGACAAGGACAACCTCATCGATCTGGTCCGGAGTGATCCCCGCATCCTTCAACGCTTGTTTGCAGGGAGCGGCAGTGCGATCGAGCACCGGCCTGATGAGCGCTTCGAATTGCGAGCGCTCGATCTTGCGCTGATACTTTGCGCCGCCGGGAAGTTCGACGTTGAGAAAGGCGGAATCTTCCGCCGACAACGCGATTTTTGCCTCGATGACTGCTTTGCGGATTGCCTGCACGGCTTCAGGGTTGGTCCGAAGGTCGATTCCCTGGTCGCCCTTGATGTCGTCCAGAGCGATGGCGATGAGCAAGTTATCGATGTCGTCGCCGCCGAGGTGGGTGTCGCCGTTGGTGGCCATCACCTCGAAAATGCCATCATGCAGCTTGAGGATGGAGATGTCGAAGGTTCCGCCGCCGAGGTCGTAGACGGCAACGATTCCGTCGTGTTGGCGATCGAGTCCGTAGGCGAGAGCGGCTGCGGTCGGTTCGTTAACCAGGCGCAGGACTTCGAGTCCGGCGATGCGGCCAGCGTCTTTGGTGGCCTGGCGCTGCGCGTCGTTGAAGTAGGCGGGGACGGTGATGACCGCCTTCGTGACTGGTGCAGCGAAGTAGCGCTCGGCATTGCGCTTGAGCTGGCGGAGAACGAAGGCGGATATCTCCGACGGTGTATATTCACCCTCGCCGACGCGAAGGCGCAGAACCTCGCCAGGCTGAATGTCTTCGGCGAGACGGAATGGGAAGAGCTTCAACTCCTCCTGTACGTCTTCGAGGCCGCGGCCCATCAGACGTTTGGCTGAATAAACCACGCGGTCGGGTGAGGTTGCGAGATACCTCGCTGCTCCGTTGCCGACAATGACTTTCTGGCCACCAGACGCCGCGTCACCAGCTAGCGGGATCGCCACCACCGACGGCAGGAGGGCCGAGCCGTCTTCGCCGGGAATGACCACCGGCCGGTCGCCCTGCATGAATGCGACGAGCGAGTTGGTCGTGCCTAAATCAATTCCGATAACGCGATCTTCCGCCATTGCAATCCTTGTCTGTACTTCACGCAGGCAATTAGAGCCCGAGCGCCTCGTTCACGCTGTTTACGAGGTTGCGAATATATCTCCGCCGATCAAGCAACGCGGCGATTTCATCCTTTGCCGACTGCTTTCTCGCTTCGTCGCCTGCGTCGATGGCGATGTCCCACTTTTCCCAAAGCTTTTCGAGGCCTACATTGGTGCTCTTGAACTGAGCATCGAAGTTCTCCTTGGCCGCTAGCAGATCCTTCTGCAACTGCGCATCGTCCTCGCCCATCTGGCGCGTCATGCGCATCTCGTCGAGCTGCATGTTGAGCTCGAAGACTTCTTCGAGCAAGTCGGTGGGGACTCGATCTTCCCTTTTAGTCCCGCCCTGGTCAGGGCTGACGATCCCTTCGAGCTTGAGCAGATATTCTGTGCGCTTCACCGGATCTTTCAACGTCCGATATGCATCGTTCAAAAGCGAGCTGTTGGCGAGACTCCAGTCCTGCTCCTGCTGGCTTGCTCGTGCGTAGACGTCGGGATGAAGGCGGCGGCTGAGACGGTAAAACTCACGCTCGAGGGCCACGGTATCGAGCCTCAACTTGCGCGGCAGGGCAAAGACCTCAAAGTAGTTCACTTCGGCCGAGAGCGGCTGAATACGTCCGCAAGCGCCGCAGAACAATTCAGCCGATCGCAGAGGACTTGAACAGAACCAACATCTCGCCGCAACAGAGTTCTCTTCGGCGGCATGTGCTGGAACGATATCGGCCGAATAAGTCATGCGGAAAACGAGGAGCCACAGCCGCAGGACTTGGTCGAGTTGGGATTGATGAAGTTGAAGCCTTGCCGCATTAGGGTTTCTTCGTAATCGAGAATCATGCCGTGCAGGTAGATGAACGACTTGGGATCGACGAAGATGCGGATGTCCTCGAACTGATAGATGCGGTCGCGCTCCCTGGGCTGTGTATCAAAGCGGATGTTATAGGAGAGCCCCGAACATCCTCCGCCGGTGATGCCCAGACGCAGCCCACCCTCGACGGGCGAAACACCTTCTTTCGCCATGGCGACGCGGATGCGCTTCAAAGCGCGCTCTGTCACCTGAACGCCCTTCTGCGCGGGGGCGAGGTTCTCGGCGCTGCGAATTGTGTCTGCTGCGATCATTCCTGTTCCTATTCCCGCCGGAGATCTGTCGAGAAAATGCGGCAGCCACAGGGCTGCCGCATTTTTCATGGCAATCGGCGGTCAGTTCCTATCGTTTGGCGCTTAGTGCGCAGCTACGGCCTCCAGGGCCGCGCCTGCGGTGACACCGTTCTTCTGCTTCCAGTCACCAATCGCGGCGCGGATGGCGTCTTCCGCGAGCACTGAGCAGTGAATCTTGACCGGAGGCAGCGCCAGTTCCTTGACGATGTCGGTGTTCTTTATCTGCATCGCTTCGTCGACCGTCTTGCCCTTGACCCACTCGGTCGCGAGCGAGGACGAAGCGATCGCCGAGCCGCAGCCGAAGGTCTTGAACTTGGCTTCCTCGATGACCTGCGTCGCCGGGTTCACCTTGATCTGGAGCCGCATGACGTCGCCGCACTCAGGTGCGCCGACGAGTCCGGTGCCGACTGCGCTGCTGTTCTTGTCCATCTGGCCGACGTTGCGGGGATTGTTGTAGTGGTCGATGACCTTATCGCTGTATGCCATTTTATTTCTCCCTATCTTCCTGTGTTCGTGAGCCGTTGAACTCGTTTCAGGTCCTAGACCCTAGTGCGCCTGCCACTCGATCTTGGAGATGTCTATGCCTTCCTTCACCATCTCATAGAGCGGAGACAGCTCACGAAGTTTTTGCACGACGTCGATCAGCTTGTCGGCGACGTAATCGACCTCTGCCTCATTGTTGAAGCGGCCCAGGCCGAAGCGGATCGAGCTGTGCGCGACATCGTCACCCAGTCCGAGCGCCTTCAATACATACGATGGCTCAAGCGTCGCTGAGGTGCAGGCCGATCCGCTCGAAACCGCGATTTCGTTAATGCCCATCAGCAACGACTCGCCCTCGACATAGACAAAGCTCATGTTCAGGTTGCCGGGAAGACGATGCTCCATCGAGCCGTTGACGTGAACATAATCCAGCGCTCCTTCCAGCTTTGCCTTGAGCTTGTCGCGCAGGCGGGCAAGGCGGGCCGCTTCGCTTGCCATCTCTTCGCGGGCGATTTCGCAGGCTGCGCCGAGACCGACGATGCCGGGTACGTTCAAGGTTCCGGAACGCATGCCGCGCTCGTGACCGCCTCCGTCGAGTTGCGCGGAGATCTGGACGCGCGGGTTGCGGCGGCGAACATACAGCGCGCCCGCGCCCTTCGGCCCGTAGATCTTGTGAGCGGTCAGAGAGAGCACGTCGATATTCATCGAGTTCACGTCAACCGGAATCTTGCCGATAGCCTGCACCGCATCAGTGTGGAAGATCACGTTTCGCTCGTGACAGAGCTTGCCGATCTCGGCAATAGGCTGCACCACTCCGATCTCGTTGTTGGCGAACATGATTGAAACCAGGATGGTCTTGTCGTCCATCGCCCGCTTGAGGTCGTCAAGATCGATCAGGCCGTCTGCCTTTACGGGCAGATAAGTGACGCGATAGCCGTATTTCTCCAGGCGCTTGCAGGTGTCAAGGACCGCTTTGTGCTCGGTCACCTGGGTAATGATGTGGTTGCCGCGCTCCTTGTACATCTCGGCGATTCCCTTAATGGCGAGGTTGTTGCTCTCGGTCGCACCAGAGGTGAAGATGATCTCTTTCGCGGTCGCGCCGATAAGCTTAGCAATCTGTTCGCGGGCGGTCTCGACTCCCTGCTCAGCCTCCCAGCCAAAGGAGTGGTTGCGGCTGGCGGCGTTGCCGAACTTCGAGGTGAAGAATGGCAGCATCGCCTCAAGCACTCGCGGGTCGAGGGGGCTGGTGGCGTGGTTGTCCATGTAAATCGGCAGCTGAACGCCGGCCGGCACTGCTACGTTTCCGTTTTCGGTGTGACTCATGTTCCTGTTCTCTCCCGCGTCTTCCTTGCGCTTGCTAATCCCGATTCGAATCACGAATCAATGAATCGTGACGAGTTGCGGCACGTGATGATGCTGGCGCCTGGCAACGTCCGCTTCGATCAGGTCTGAAATACGGATACTCTTCAACAAATCGGAGATGCTGTCGTTCACCCGTCGTAACGGTTCTTTGATGGTGCAAATATCGTTCAGGTCGCACGAACCACTAATCGTGATGCACGAAGTGATGAAAAGCGGGCCGTCGATTGCGTGAATTACCTCAAACGCGGTAATTTCCTTGGGGTCTTTCGACAGCTCGTAGCCACCGTTCATCCCGGCGTGCGAGCGCAGCAGGCCGACCTTGGTCAGCCGCTGCAAAATTTTCGCCAGCAGCTGCAACGGAATGTGATAGGCCTCAGAGATGTCCTTAGCGCTCAGAGATGTGGAGTCGGGGTTCTCAGCGAGAAATTTCACCGCGAGCAACCCATAATCCGCTTTTTTAGTAAGCCTCAGCATCGATGTGAAGATACACCTAACACAAACTATAACCTTCTCCGAGTATACGACCGAAAGTGTCCGATTTACAACTCGCTAAGAGAATTCTGCGTGCGGCCCAGACGGTGAGAAAAACTGCTCCGATGTCGCTACATCAAAAAAAATGTTTCAGAATTGGCCAGCTGTCGGTACAATCTGACCGGAATTCCTCCATTTTGGTGACGACAATTCCATGAACGCGCCTTGCTCCCACCCCAGAGTCCGCATCGTTTCACGCGATGAGGATGCCGAGTACGTTGAATGCGAGAATTGCCGCGAGGTTTTTGAGTCAGCGGAGTTCCGCGACATGGAGATCGAAAGCAGACAGGACGATCTCGAAGACGAGTGAAGGTTCGAGATTTGGGGCGTGGCTGACTCGTCAGGTTTGCTGACCGGCGGGATTTTCGGGGAAACTTAGCCTTCGTCCGACTCGCCATGCGTAGTTGAAGCCGGAGATAATCGTCAGCGCCATCGTGGCTTCCAGCGACCCTTTCCGAATAGCCAGAATGTAGCCGGGCGCGTAAAACTGGCTGACGAGCACCGTCGACAGCGCGATGATTTGAGCAAGAGTGTTGGCCTTGCCATAGATGCTGGGCCGGAAGTCGCGCATGCCGATGCTCACATAAAGGATGGCAGAGACGACAAGGATCCCCAGGTCACGGCCGAAGACGAGCACCGTCACGCGACGGCTGATCAGACC